>CAZWSY010000028.1:0-39675 GCA_964636775.1 uncultured Lishizhenia sp. | reverse complement strand
ACCTTTGCTCACTTGGATGCCACAACAGTATTATCGCGTAAAATTGCCGAGTTAGGAATTTATCCTGCGGTTGATCCATTGGATTCAACTTCACGTATTTTGACTCCTGAAATTGTTGGTGAAGAACATTACAACTGCGCTCAACGTGTTAAAAATACGCTTCAGCGATACAAAGAACTACAAGATATCATCGCTATCCTTGGTATGGATGAATTATCCGAAGAAGATAAATTAGTGGTTCACAGAGCACGTCGCGTTCAACGTTTCTTATCTCAACCTTTCCACGTTGCGGAGCAATTTACAGGAATCCCTGGTGTGTTGGTTGATATTCAAGATACAATCAAAGCATTCAACGATATTTTGGACGGAAAATACGACAAATACCCTGAAGCAGCTTTCAACCTTAAAGGAGGAATTGAAGACGTTATCGCTGCTGGTGACAAAATGTTGGCTGACGCTTAATTGATTCAAACATGAAATTAGAAATCATCACACCTGAAACAAAAATTTTCAACGGAGAGGCAAACGCTGTTACCCTTCCTGGTTTGGATGGTTTGTTTCAGATTCTAAACAACCACGCTCCGATTATTTCAAGTCTTTCAAAAGGCGAAGTAAAAGTGGAAGTGGTGGGTCAAATTGACCAAGAAAAATTAAACAATAAAATTCGTGTTGAACGCAATACCTTGTTCATTCCTATCAAAGGCGGTGTAGCAGAATTGATGAATAACAAGTTAATTGTTTTAGCCGAATAAGATACATTTCAACTATTCTAAAAGGGATGCGGTTTTCCAAGTCCCTTTTTTTGTGTTGAGAAATTAATTAAGTAAAACAAGATTTTTGAAATAGTTCCGTTCTTATTTGGACAAAATGAGTGATTTAAAAGAAAATTTGGACTTTAATAATATCCCTAGTCATGTTGCAATCATAATGGACGGCAACGGAAGATGGGCTAAAAAACATGGACAAGAACGTCTTTTTGGTCATTTAAACGGTGTTGATTCTGTTCGTGACATACTTAAAGCTGCCACGGAAATTGGTGTCAAATACTTAACTCTTTACGCTTTTTCTACCGAAAATTGGAATCGACCTAAAGAAGAAGTGGACGGATTAATGGACTTGTTGGTGGATTCACTCATGAATGAAATCGATGAAATGCACGCGAACGGAGTACGAATCCACACAATCGGTGACATTGACGGGCTTCCTGAGCGATGTTCAAATAGTCTGAAAGATGCTATAGTCAGAACTTCGAAAAATGAAAAGGTCAATCTAATTCTTGCACTCAATTACAGTGCGAAATGGGAAATAAAAAAGGCAATAAGTGAAATCGCTGATGCTGTTAAAAAAGGAGACTTAAATACTGATTCAATAACCGATGAATTGGTCAGTTCACATTTGAGTACAAAAAATTTTCCGGATCCAGAATTAATGATTCGGACAAGTGGAGAACATAGAATCTCCAATTTTCTGTTGTGGCAATTGGCTTATGCTGAATTCTACTTTACAGAAACACACTGGCCCGACTTTCGTCGAGATGAATTCATACACGCCATTTTAGCTTACCAAGGACGCGAACGGAGGTTTGGAATGGTGTCTGAACAAATAAATAATAAATGAAGCAATTAATATTGATTTTTTGGATGTGTTTAGGCGTAATTGCTTCTTACGCTCAAATAGGTCCAAGTTCTTTGGGAGAAATAGATTTCAGTTATCGTACTCCTCGCGAATATGAAATTGGTCCTATTCGTGTTTTGGGTGCTGAAAATTACGACCACCAAGCAATTAAACTCATTGCTGGTTTGCGTCAAGGTCAAAAAATTACTCTTCCTGGTGAACAAGTGAGCAAGGCAATTAAAAACCTATGGAATGAAGGTTTGTTTTCTGACATTTCAATTTATGCGGAAAAAGAAATAGCCGGAGTAGTTTATTTGGTTATCGAACTTTCTCCTCGACCTAAGTTGTCGAAATTTAAGTTTAAAGGAATTAATAAACGTGAAGCCGATAAAATTCGTGAGGAAATCAAATTATACGCTGGAAAAACCATAACTGAAAACCTTGTATTTCAAACAAATTCCAAAATTCGCGGGTACTTCCGTGAGAAAGGTTTTTACAACACTAAAGTCAATATTAGTAGAGTAAGAGACACCTTAATCAATGACTCTGAAATTTTCTTAATTGACATCAATAAAGGTCAACGGATTGGAATAAAGGACATTGAAATTATTGGAAATACGGAAGTGCCAAAATGGAAATTGATGATGGCAATGAAGGACACCAAGAAAAAAGGTATTCTTCGAATATTCAAGCGTTCCAAATTTACGGAGAGTAGTTACGAAAAAGATAAATTGGCGCTACTAGGTAAGTTTAATGCTGTCGGTTTGCGTGATGCAGCAATTATTCGCGACACGGTTTACCAATTAGACGAAAAGAATTTGAAAATTGAAATCCATATAGATGAAGGGGATAAATATTATTTCGGTGAGATGGAGTGGATTGGAAATTCTAAATATAGAACCTCATTTTTAGATTCTGTTTTAGGAATAAAACAAGGAGACTTGTATAACAAAAGTTTATTCGATCAACGTCTTTTCGGAACGGGTGACGGACGCGACATTAGCTCGCTTTATATGGACAGAGGTTATTTGTTTTTCCAAGTAATTCCTGTTGAAACTAATGTTGAGAACAACCACATCAACCATCAAATCAGAATTATTGAAGGAAAAGAAGCAAGAATTGGAACAATCACAATCAAAGGGAACACGAAAACCAACGATTACGTAATTCTCCGGGAAATTCGCACAAAACCAGGGGATTTGTTTAACAAAGGTGATATTATGCGTACCCAACGAGAATTGGCGCAATTAGGATTTTTCAATGAACAAGGTTTTAAAGTGAACCCACTTCCAAATCCAGCAAAGGGAACGGTGGATATTGAATATGTGGTCGAAGAAAAATCATCCGACCAACTAGAATTGTCAGGTGGTTACGGCGGTGCAGGACCAAATATGGCTGGACGTGTAATTGGTACATTGGGTTTAACTTTTAACAATTTCTCAACCAAAAATTTCTTTAAAAAAGGTGCTTGGACACCACTTCCTGGTGGAGATGGACAGCGTTTATCTGTTCGTGCTCAATCGAATGGAAGGTTTTATCAAGGTTATAATTTTTCTTTTACTGAACCTTGGTTGGGTGGTAAAAAACCAAATTCCCTTTCAACTTGGATTAACCATACTGCACTCTCTGCGAATGGTTTAATCAAATCAAATCCAAACTATAATGGTATTTCTATTACCGGTGCTGGTATTGGAATGGGGCGCCGTAAAAAATGGCCTGATGACTATTTTACCGCTTATTACGAATTGAGCTACCAATATTATGATGTAGTCAATGACTTCCGTTTCCCATTGTTTCAAAAAGGTTTCGCAAACGACATAGCATTTAAATATGTATTGCAACGTTCATCCGTGAGCGCACCAATTTATCCTCAAGGAGGTTCAAACTTTACATTTACTGCAAAAGCAACAGCACCTTATTCTTTGTTCAATAAAGATGTTGACTACAGTAAAATGTCACAACAAGACCGATACAAATATTTGGAATATTTCAGAATGAAATTCACCGCGGAATGGTACTTACCACTCACCGCCGACAAAAAATTGATTTTAATGCCACGTATTGGTTTTGGTTATATCGGTGCTTACAACAAAGCAAAAGGCTTAACTCCTTTTGACCGTTTTGTGATGGGAGGAAGTGGCTTAACTGGTGTCGGACAAATTGGTGGACAAGAAATCATTGCTTTGAGAGGCTTTGATGACCGTACAATTTCTGCAAACGGAGGAGATCCAATTGTAGCGAAATACACCTTGGAACTTCGATATCCGATTTCCTTGAATCCACAAGCTACTTTCTATGCGCACACTTTCTTAGAGGCAGGAAATACTTATCCGTCATTCGAAAAATTCAATCCTTTCAACGTAAAAAGAACAGCTGGTGTAGGTATTCGTGTTTTCTTACCGATGTTTGGAATGTTGGGTCTAGATTATGGTTTCGGATTCGATAGATTAGACAATTGGTCAAGTGGATTTGGTGGAGCATCAGATAAATCTGTTCAGCAAAAAGGATTTTATCCGAAGCTTACATTTACAATTGGTATGAATCTTGGAGAATTATAGGGTAATAAATAACTAAATTCGCCGTTTTTGAGCAACAACTTTTGATATGTATAGATTTTTGTTTTTGTTGTTTTTACTTTTTGGCATACGAATTGCCAATGCACAGGAGATGGCTTTCATCGATTCAGACTACATCATGAAAAATGTTCCTGAGTATGTTGAAGCTAAAGAAAAATTAGATAAAATGGCGGAGCGGTGGACAAAAGAAATAGAAGATCGCTACGCTACGATCAAAACCAAAAGAAACAACTTCGAACGCGAAGAAGTTTTATTACCTGCCGAAGAAAAAGCAAAACGAAAGGCAGAAATTGAAAAATTAGAACAAGAAGCAATGGAATTACAAACCAAATATTTTAGCCAAAATGGTGAGTATTTCCAGAAAAGACAAGAGTTGGTAAAACCTATTCAAGACCGTATCATGACGGCTGTGAAGAAAGTTGCAAAACGTGGTAAATACACCATGATATTTGATAAAGCCAATCAGAGCAACCTCATCTATGCTGAAAAAGATGCTGATATCAGCAATGAAGTTTTAGAGGCGATGGGAATTAATAAGTAAATTTTTAACAGTAAATAAAAACCAAAATGAGACAATTATTATTTGTATTGTTTGTATTCGTAGGAGCAAGTGTATTTGCACAAACAAAAATTGGACACGTAAACACCCAAAAATTATTGGATACCTTACCGTCTAGAAAAGAAGCGATTAAAAAATTAGATGCTTTCCGTCAAGAAGGTTTCAAAGAATTGCAAGAAATGCAGAAAGGTTTTGAAGCACAAGTGGCTAAATTCCGTGAAAAGGAAAAGGATTTATCACCTGTTATGTTGCAAATGGAACAAGAGAAATTGATGAAAAAGCAACAAGCGATTGAGGATCGTCAAGAAGAATTAGAACAACAACTTCAAGTTTACAGTGAAGAATTGAACAAACCTATTCTAGAAAGAGTTCAAAAAGCAGTTGAAATTGTTTCGGACAGAAAAAAATTAAATTATGTCATTGACGAAAGTGTTACGCTTTACTTCAAAGGCGGGATTGATTGCACTCCTGAAGTTATGACCGAATTATTGAAGTTAGACGCAGAAGCAAAGAAATAATTTCTTGGACAAATTTTATAGAAAGGCAAGCTGAAAGGTTTGCCTTTTTTATTGATAACGTTTTTGGTTCTTGAGATAAATTGTAGCTTTGATTCATGACTAGTGCTCCTATTGGTGTTTTTGATTCCGGGTATGGCGGATTAACAATACTGTCCTCGATAAGAGAACGTTTGCCACAGTACGATTATTTGTATTTGGGGGATAATGCTCGTGCGCCTTATGGTGGTCGATCATTTGACGTAATTTATGAATTCACGCTGGAAGCGGTTAAATTTTTATTTAAACAAGGCTGTCCCTTGGTAATTATTGCTTGCAATACTGCATCAGCAAAAGCACTTCGTACCATTCAACAGAAAGATCTCCCGATTTTAGAACCAAACAACAGGGTTTTGGGTGTTATACGTCCATCTACAGAAGAAATTGGTGCATTAACAAACACAAAAGAAGTAGGTGTTTTGGCAACACAAGGAACGGTTTCATCAGAATCCTACGTTATCGAACTTTCTAAATTTTACCCTGAAATTTTAGTTCACCAACACGCTTGTCCGATGTGGGTTCCGCTAATAGAAAACCACTATTACGATAAACCCGCTGGAAAAATGATTATTGAAGAAGATGTCAATCATTTATTAAATGCAAATCCAAAGATTGATACAATTGTATTGGCTTGTACACATTATCCTATTCTTCAACCTTATATCCAACAACTTGTAGGTGAAAAAATTCGTGTGGTCGCCCAAGGTCCAATAGTTGCTGAAAAATTAGGGCATTATTTAGTTCAACATCCAGAAATGGAAACTCGCTTAACCCAAAATGGAACTTGTAATTATTTCTCCTCCGAAAACAAACACGTTTTTGCACAAAAGGCAGCACATTTTTTGGGTGGAGAAATCAGCGCAGAAACAGTTGACTTATCAAGGTTTTAAGTTTATAGAAATGCTTGTTGTTATCTTCCTACAGCCAAGAGGGAAACATATTGAATTATCGTAGGTATTATTCCTTCTCTTTACTGTCCATTAAGATGGTAACAGGGCCGTCATTCGTTAATGTAACTTGCATATTAGCACCGAAAACCCCTTTTTCCACTTTTTGAGGAATAAGACGAGAAATGGTTTCAATGAACAAGTCATAAAGTGGAATTGCCTGCTCAGGTCGAGCGGCACGGATGAAACTAGGTCGATTTCCTTTTTTGGTTGATGCGTGTAATGTAAACTGGCTCACGACTAAAATTTCTCCTGAAACATCTAAAATGGAGGAGTTCATTTTTCCGTCGTTGTCATTAAATACCCTCATATTAACCAGTTTATTGGTCAAATATTCCACATCTTCGAAAGAATCTTCAACTTCAATTCCTAGTAAAACCAAAAAACCTTTTTCGATTTGACCAACAATTTCTCCTGAAACAAAAACCTTTGCCTCTGCAACTCTTTGTACAACAATCCTCATACCCTTTCATTTTTACGGTAAGTTTCATTTGCGTCTTCTTCCATTAATTGACAATAATGCAAGTAACGCTCACCATCAATTTCTCCAGATTCAACAGCTTTCTTAACCGCACAATGAGGTTCGTTCAAATGCTTGCAATTATGAAATTTACATTCTCCTAGTCTTGCGCGCATCTCTGGAAAATAGTGCGCATAATGTTCTTTGTCTAAATCTACCAGACCAAAAGCACGGATACCGGGTGTATCAATAATGAAACCACCTGTTTTTAAAGCGTGCATTTCTGCAAAAGTTGTGGTGTGTTTACCTTGTTCGTGTGCAACAGAAATTTCACCGGTACGAAGTTCAAGTGAATTGTCTAAACTATTTACCAAGGTTGTTTTTCCCACACCACTGTTACCAGAAATCATTACTTGTTTTCCGTTTATTTCATCCTTCAAGAACGCAACTGTTTCAGGTTTTTCTGCTGAAATCGAATGGCACTGATAACCAATTTTTTGGTAAATATTCATCCAATATTCAAGAGAAGCCAAACCAAAATCGTCGTATATATCCACCTTGTTAAACAAAATAGTTGTCGGTATTCTAAAAGATTCTGCTGCAACTAGAAAACGATCAACAAAAGCCGGCTGAGTCACAGGAGATTGTAATGTTACCAAAAGATAAGCCCTATCAATATTAGCTGCTAAAATTTGCATTTGCTTACTAAGATTGGTTGATTTCCGAACGATATAATTTACTCTTGGTAATACTTTTTCAATCCAATAATGGATTTCATCACCTTGATTCTTATCAACGGAAACTTCAACACGATCTCCTGCTGCAATCGGATTGGTAGTTTTTAATCCCTCCATCCTAATTTTACCGCGAATAGCAGCTGTTACGATTTCATTGTTGTCCAGCAGCAAATTATACCATCTACCTGTTGATTTTAAAACAAGACCTTGCATTTGGTAAAAATACTTTATTCATGTGAGTGATACAGCAGAATTTCATGGAAAAAAGATTGGAGAATCTATCCATGAATACGTAAAATTTTTCTTTTAAAGTTTAGCAATCAATTACAACAACCTTGAAGCCTGAATCAATCTCAATTCCGACCAAGAAACTTTATCGCCTAATTCTTCTTTTACTGCAGACAAAGTAGTTAATTCACGTTCGCCGAGTAATTCATCCAGTTCGTTCAATCGTTTTGCGTCAAGCACATCAAGAATATCAACCTTTTCTTCTTTTACCAATTGCGCAAGATGAGAATAAATCGTTGTTTCTGATAATTGTCGCTCCTTAGCAATTTCCTCCACTGCCTTTCCGCCTTGAAACATTTCCAGTGTAATTTCATAGGTCGAACCTTTTTTGGGTTTTTGTCCGCGTTCTTTTTTTCCAAACACCTTAATTACAGTGTCTTTTCGTTCATCACTGCCTCCTATCTCAAAAAGTTTAGTTTCCCGAATTTGATTAGTGATTTTTGCCATTTTCATGACTTTATAATTCTCAATATCAGGGTGCTGAAACAAAAATCTATCAATAGTTTGTCCGTTCAAAATGGCCTTTACCCAACGTTCGTTTTTTCGCAAATCAACCACAATCGCAATTAAATCATTCACCAAATCTTCCATCTCCTCACTCAGTTGACGGACTTTCTTACCCGTTTTTACTTCCATCCACTTGGATAGAATTTGATCAATTAAAGGACTAAGTTGATCTTCGAAATATGATTTTGCAGTTGACAAGCGTTCTTCGATAAATTCCGTTCTCAGTGTAGGTTCAGCCAGCCATTTCTCAACGTGCTTTCTAAATTTCGACGCAGGTTCCATTGTGTCATTTACTTTTTCTGCAATTCTCTGCGACCATTCCAACAAGTTTCGTTTTTCGGATTTTGGCGTTGAAAGTTGGCAAGAAGTTACAAAATTGCTCCAGGCAGTTTGCCATTCCAACCAATCGTAACATTTCGCAATTTGTTGGGCAAGGTATTGTCGGCGTTCATTTTCCAACTGCTGTTTCATGTAGTCGGGCTCTACTTTGCGCTCCGAAAAAGAAAGGACTTGACTATCGTTGTTAATGGAATTCGGCTGAAAAATCGAACTAAGTCTTAATCCATCCAAACTTCTCAAACGCGAAAAAGCAACATAAGCTTGTCCCGCTGCAAAAGCATCCGAAACATCCAAAATAGCCTTGTCGAACGTTAAACCTTGACTTTTGTGGACAGTAATTGCCCACGCTAATTTGATTGGATAATGAACAAAACTTCCAATGACTTCCTCTGTAATTTCTTGTGTATTAGGATTTGTGGTGTAGCGAATGTTGTTCCATTCGTATTTTTCTATCGAAATAGTTTTGTTTTCATCAGGAAAATGAACATTGATTTCATAAGCCGATAAACCTGTTATCACTCCCATTTTTCCGTTGTAAAACAGTTTATCGAAGGAGGGGTCATTTTTTACAAACATAACCTGTGCGCCCACTTTCAATTCCATATCATAAACAAGAGGATAAAGATGTTCTGGAAAATCGCCTGTAATTTCAGCTGTGTAATGCCACGATTTTTCTTTCAGGGATTTGAGTTCACCAAAATTGATTTGGTCGGCTTTGTAGTTGTGGGTGGTCAAAGTAATGTATCCATCCTTTTCCTTTTCAGATTTAAAGGGAATAAATTGTTGATTGATTCGCGCAATATCATCTTGGTTTAGTCGATTGTTTCTAAGGTTATTTAAGATGCGAATAAAATCTGCATCACTTTGACGATAAATGTGTGTCAACTCAACCTGCATTAAGAACAATTCCTTGAAAACATTAGCCGCAAAGAAAAAAGAGGACGCATAATAATTTCTCAAAACCTCCCATTCATCTTGTTTTACAACGGGTGGCAACTGAAACAAATCTCCAATAAAAAGTACTTGAACGCCGCCAAAAGGTAAATTAATCCTTCTCACGGTGCGCAAAGTCCAATCAATTGCATCAAGGAGGTCAGCGCGTAACATACTCACCTCATCAATGATCAAAAGTTCCAAGCGACGTACCAACTCAATGCGTTTTTTGTTCCATTTAAAGTGACGGTTGAGTGTGGTTTTGTTCTCCACTTTTAAATGTGTGGCATTTTGAGGAAAATTGAAGTCCGGAATAAACGCACCGAAAGGCAGTTGAAAGAAGGAATGAATCGTGACACCACCGGCGTTGAGTGCAGCAATACCCGTTGGGGCAACAATTACACGGCTTTTGTGGGTTGAAGAAACAATTTTGTGAAGTAATGTGGTTTTTCCTGTTCCTGCTTTTCCTGTTAAAAATATAGATTGGTTGGTTTCATGAATGAATCGTTCGACGAGTGCAGCGGGCTGATTAATTTCCATATTTGAATTAAAATTTACTTGAATTTACACCAAAAATTGATTTCATCGGCTAGTTTTTTAAAAAATGTGGTGATTAACTCAATTATTGTTGTGCTTCCACCGCGACGGATTGGAAAATGGCCGAATGTCATTCCAGTGAGTCGAAGGCATTACACCTCAGACGTGGCGGAAGGAATTTAAAATATGACATCGTCCGTGGAATTTGGTTTAAGACTAAAAGCAATATCGGGCAGTGTTCAGATAAGTATGTAATCACCTTAACAAATTCAATTAATGCTCCAAAAAAAAATAATTGAATCAAGAAAAATCACCTTCTTGATGTTTTGATTTTTACCTACACCTCCTTCAATTCGTACAAAACCGGCCTACTTGGACTCGCGTCGTTCTCAAAAGGGGCAAATTGCATTTCAAGTATGTAGTCGCCATCGGGAATTTCATCTTTCACAAAAACTAGTTCCGTGATAGTTTTGAAGTTTGGATTTTCCGGAACATTCCAAAATGCGTGATGAAAGAGCAACTTGCCTTCGTCTGATTCTCGGTCAACACTTGGCGTATCCACCAACAAATGATTAATTCCCAAATTTTCAATCAATGGAATCAATGACAAGTCCAAATATGGTGGATTGGTGGAGGAATAGTTCAAGTGTTTCTTTTCTAAAGAATTCGGTAAAGTTCGAATAACAAGCGCTTCACCTTTAAATTCTAACAACACGCTTTCAAGTTGTTCAGCAAAAATGACACGATCACCATTTTCCAGGGTTTGAGGTTCAACGGAAATCAAACGTGCTTTGAAAAAATAGGTTTTTAAACGTTGATTAATGGAGTGAATTTCGGGTGTAATGTGCCCGCAACATTCCGTGTGGGTGCCATGTCCGTGTGGATTAAAGTACACATCCCTGAAATTCGTTGAGCCTCCTTCGGCAATAGAACCAACAAAACCATTAGCACGAACAACCTTAAATTCAGGTGGTTCTACATACCAAGCACGAACATTTTCAAGTGAATTGACCAATGGCAGTGAAATGTCCAAAGGTTCATTGGTTTCAATAAATTGATTGGAATTTAGAAATAGTTGCATGTTCAAAGGTAATTTATTGAATGGAACTCATCATTAAAATTCACCACTCAAACATGCCAAGTTCAACTAACTCATTTTTCGTGATTTGTAGATTAGCTTTGACTTAATTTCGAATTTCTAAAACCCAAAAACATGAAAAATCTATTTATTGCGTGTGCTCTATTGTTGACGAGTGCATTTTCTTATGCTCAAACTGTTGATGAAATCATCAAAAAAGCATATCAAGTAAGCGGTGGCGACAAATGGAATGCCGTAAAAAACATGAAAATGTCTGCGAGTATTGAAGCAGGTGGAGGAATGAAATTACCCGTTGAGTTTGTTTCCATGAATGATGGAAGAACCTATACAAAAATCGACCTTCAAGGAAATAGTTTGTTTCAAAATGTATTTGACGGGAAAGTGCTTTGGGGTACAAATTTCATGACAATGACAGCAGAAAAAGCGGAAAAAGATGCTACCGAGAACATGAAACGTGCAGCAAAAGAATTTCCTAATGCATTATTTGCAGCTGCGAAGTTGGGATACAAAGCTGAATTGCAAGGTGAAGAAAAAGTGGACGGGGTTGATTGTTTTAAAATCAAACTAACGAAAAAAACACATTTGGTGGACGGTAAAGAGGAACCAAATATTGAATATCATTATGTAGATAAAGATTCTTATGCCCTAATCATGACCGAAGCTGAGATTTCAACCGGAGAAGCAAAAGGACAAATTGCCCAAACAAAATACAGTGATTATCAAGAGGTAGGAGGTGTATTTATTGCTTATTCTATGATTTCTGGTGTGAAAGATGGAGCAAGTCAAACAATCACTTTCAATAAAGTTGAGTTGAATCAACAAATCGACTTGAATCTTTTAAAGTTCCCTAAGTAAAAGGTTATGAATCGTTTATTCTTAGTTTCAAGTCTTTTTTTGTTTTTGACTTTCTCCTTTCAAGCTCAAAATCAATTGGTTGCGGGAGATTATTTCGGCGACCTAAAAGCACGTCATATTGGCCCTGCATTAATGAGTGGTCGGGTTTCGGACATTGAAATGCACCCAACAAATTCTAGGATCGTTTACATCGGAACTGCTGGTGGTGGAGTTTGGAAATCTGTTGATGGTGGAGTACGTTTTAATCCTATTTTCGATAAATACTGTCAATCAATTGGCGTTGTAAAAGTTGATTCTCGTGACCCTGACAATACGATTTGGGTAGGTACAGGTGAAACATGGACAAGAAATTCTGTTTCTATAGGAGATGGGATTTACAAGTCTAACGACGGCGGAAAATCTTGGAAAAATATGGGGTTAGAAAAATCTGACCGTATTTCATCCATTGAAATTCACCCTGAAAATTCTGATGTTGTTTACGTTGGTGTTTTGGGTTCACTTTGGGGCGATAGCGAAGACCGAGGAATTTATAAAACCACAGACGGAGGAAAAACTTGGTCGAAAATATTGTTTGTAAATGCAAAAACAGGTTGTTCTGATTTAATCATCGATCCAAGTAATCCAAACACGCTTTATGCCACTTTCTGGGAATTTCGACGAACGGCTTTTTCTTTCAGTTCAGGTGGAAACAATTCTGCGATTTACAAATCTACCGACGGAGGTGCTACCTGGAACAAAATCCACAACGGCATTCCAAACGGACAATTGGGACGCATCGCATTAGCAATTTCCCCAAATAAGACTAACGTACTTTATGCAGTAGTGGAGGCGGAAAAAGCAGAAGAAAAAGGACTTTATCGTTCGGATGATAATGGAAACTCTTGGCAGTTTCTTTGTGGTGACTTTGGTTTAACAGTTCGTCCTTTCTACTTTTCAAGAATTGTGGTTGACCCGAAAAATTCCGAGGTAGTGGTGAAAGCTGGATTGTTTGGTTCAATAAGTAAAGATGGCGGAAAAACATTTAAAAATTTGGGAGCCATGCATGCTGATATTCACGACATTGCCTTCGACCCAAAAGATTCTGATAAAATGTTTGTTGCAACAGATGGTGGTTTGTATCGCTCTTTAAACGGTGGAACAACAATGGAAATTATTGAAAATTTACCCTTGAGCCAGTTTTATCATATAAGTATTGACAACAGAGAACCTTATTACGTTTACGGTGGTTTGCAAGACAATAACTCTTGGTTTGGTCCTTCATCTTCGCCGGGAGGAATTGAAGCAAGAGATTGGGAATTAGTTGGTGCAGGGGACGGTTTTCGCGTTTATCCTCACCCAACAAAACCACATATCGTTTATTCTGAAATGCAAGGTGCAGACGCTATTTGGCGCTACAACACACAAGATCAACAATTAAAGGTGATTAAGCCTTATCCCGTTGCCAATGACCCAAAGTTGCGCTTCAATTGGAACGCACCGTTCACAACAAGTAAATTCAATCCTGATAGATTATATGTTGGAAGTCAATTTCTTCATCTTTCCAATGATATGGGTGATTCTTGGACAAAGATTTCCCCTGATTTAACTACCAACGACCCGAGTAAACAAGACGCTTCCAATTCGGGAGGCTTGTCCACGGATAATTCAGGAGCTGAAAATCACTGTACTATATTCACAATTGCAGAATCACCTAAGAACGAAAAAGTAATTTGGATTGGTACCGATGACGGAAACGTTCAACTAACCAAAGATGGTGGAAAAACTTGGGCAAATGTGACTGCAAATATCCCAGGACTTCCAAAGAATACATGGTGTTATCACATTGAGGCAAGCGTTCATGGTGAAGGAATTGCTTACGCCGTTTTTGATGGTCACACAAAAAATGATTACCAACCTTATGTTTTCAAAACAAGCGATTTTGGACAAACGTGGAAATCAATCGTGACAAAGGAAATTCCAGTGTTCGTTAGAAGTTTGCAAGAAGATTTTAAGAATCCTGAGTTATTGTTTTTAGGTTCTGAAATCGGACTTTACGTTACCTTAAACGGTGGACAAAACTGGTCAAAGTTTGAAAATAACTTTCCGTCGGTTGCAGTACATTATTTAGAAATGCATCCTGTTACTAGTGACTTAATTGCGGGCACTCATGGACGTGGAATTATTATTATCGATGATATTTCGCCCCTTCGAGAATTGAAAGCTGACATTTTGAGTACAACGCTGCACTTCATCCCATCGACGCCAAAAACAATGACTGAGAAAAGTTCTTTTGGTGGAACAAGTTCAGAAGTGCAGTTTGTTGGAGATAATCCATCGTCCAACTTTCAAATCAAGTACATCCTTCCAAAGCGCCATACTTTCGGTAAAATGTCCATGGAAATAATAGATAAGTCGGGTGCTTTAGTGGCTACGCTTCAACCTGGTAAGCTAAAAGGAATCAACATTGTGGAATGGGGTTTCAACGGACAAGCTCCGAAAGTGGCGAAAGGAAAAACCTTAGCATTTCAAGCTGGAGTTCCACCTAGAGTTAAAGCGGGAAAATATGTTGTGAAAATAACGAAAGGTACAGATGTTTTTGAACAAGAAATAGAAGTGACTTACGATCCAAAATCACCGTTTTCTTTGGAGGAACGTGCGAAACAACAAGAGGCGGTTCAACAACTCTTTGATTTCACGCAAGAGTTAGCTTATTTGGTTTATCGCATAGATCAATGGGACGCGGCAGTTGATTTGTTTTTGAATCAAAATTCTGCGCCAAACAAGATTATGATGGATTTGGATAAGGAACTTGATGCTCTTCGAAACGAGTTGGTAATTACGAAAGGAGATAATTATGTTGGAGCAGGAGAACCCAAATTGCGGGAAAAATTGGGCGATGTTTATAGTAATATTGTTGGATATTACGGAGCTCCTTCTTCAACACAACTTGAAAATATGGCTATGCTTAAAAAACAATTCGAGGCCTTTAAATCGAAATTTGAGGAAATCAGTAAAAATCAATTTCCAGCAGCTTCAAAACAACTTACTAAATCGAAAATTCAACAACCAATTATTTTGCCGTTTACTGAGTTCCTAAAAATTGAGAACTGATTATACTCAAAATTAAAAACAGAATATTATTCATTTAAAAGGCGTGAGAAATTGCGCCTTTTTTGTATGCTCCACTTTTTATTCTTCATAAAATTCAATTGTTCGTACAATCTGTGCAATAAATAATTTTTAGCTTTAACAACTATTAACCGTCTAAGACAGAAAACAATGAAGCAGTTTTTAATACTTCTTTTTAGCCTACTAATCAATGTATTCGGATTCTTTGCGCAAGATGTTTCACTCAATGGACCAACAGCTTGTAACGGAGCAGCAACAACTGGAACATGGACAGTACCTTGCGGCGTGACTTCTATTATTTTAGAGGTGTATGGTGGTGGCGGTGGTGCTGGTGGTGGTGGTGGTGGAAGTAATGGGGGTTTATTCAACACACGCGGTGGCGGTGGTGGTGGCGGTGGTGGTTACACAAGCATAACCTTAAATGTTACCCCTGGAAGTGTGTTTAATTATTCTATTGGTGCTGGAGGATGTGGCGGAAGTAATGGCGGTGATGGAAGTAGTGGTGGAAATGGAACAAACGGAGGAAATACAACTTTCACAGGTTCCGACGCTGGTGGAGGAAACATAAATCTTGTCGCGAATGGCGGAGTTAGAGGTACTGGTGGTTCGGGTTCCAATGGAAGTACAGGTTCGGGAGGAACAGGTGGAATGGCGAGCGGTGGCACAACGAATACATCAGGTGGCGCAGGTAGTAATGGTAGTGGAGGAACAGGTGGAAGCGGTGGGAATGGCGCGGGTCCTTCGGGTGGTGCGGGTGGTGCAACAACAGCTGCTGCCGGAACTGCACTTGGTGGTGGTGGTGCTGGTGGCGGTGATTCTCAAGGCGGAAGAGGTGCAGCAGGTGGGATTAGAATAACTTACAACTCAGCAGTAACTCTACCTCCTACACCGACAATAGCTTCAACGGCCGCAACATGCTTAGTTGCTGGATCGAGTTCCATTTCAAATTTTGATGCTTCGGCAAACTATATTTTCACCCCGACTGGTCCAACGGTTGCCGCGGGAGGAGCAATTTCCGGAATGACGATAGGTACAAGTTACACCGTTGTTGCTTCAGTTGCAGGTTGTGAGTCCTTGGCTAGTGCTGCTTTTAGTAACAGTGGTTTATCAAGTCCGCCAGCGAATCCAACAATTTCCAATCAGCCTCCTACTTGTACCTCAGCAGGAACTTGTTCGATTTCAAATTTTAATGCTACCTATACCTACCAATTTTCACCAACAGGCCCAACAGTTGACGCTTCGGGTAATATTCTCGATATGCAAATAGGAGCAAATTATACTGTTATAGCCGACGACGGAAGTTGTACTTCACAAGCAAGCATTTCTTTCAGTATCAACGCAGCATTAACTTTGCCCAATTCGCCAACAATTGCCTCTGTATCTGCAACATGCTTGACTCCAGGAAGTAGTTCAATCAGCAATTACAATTCAAACCACACTTATATTTTCACTCCATCAGGACCTACTGTTGGTGCGAATGGTGCCATTTCAGGAATGACTTTAGATACCGATTACACTGTAATTGCAAATGATGGAACTTGTGATTCTCAACCGAGTAATGTTTTCAGTAATGTTAGTGTTGCTCCTCCCCCACCCGCTCCAACCTTTACCATAGTTCCTCCATCTTGTACTGCTGATGGTAGTGCGGTAATCAGTAATTATCTGTCTTCCAATACCTATACTTTTACGCCAGCAGGCCCAACAGTTGGAATGGGTGGAGTGATTACAGGTTTATCTCCAAATACTTCCTACACTGCTATTTCAAACGATGGAAGTTGTTCTTCTTCTTTATCAACCGCTTTAACCATACAATCACAACTTCCTGAACCAACACCAACAATTTCTGGAATTTTAGTGCATTGTCCGGGTGTAAATACAACTTTAACAGCGAGTGGTGGTGTTTCCTATCAATGGTTAAATGCAGGAAGTGCAACAATAGGTTCAAATGCTTCTGTACAAGTCCAACAAGGAACTTACACTGTTGTGGCAACCGACGGAAATGGGTGTGTGGGTAACACATCCGCAACGGTAACTGCACATCCACAACCAAATGCTCCTGCTCTTTCAGTTACAGAGTTGATTTGTATTGGTGATGAGGTTGCTTTTTCGAGCAATATTCCGAGTGGTGCGCAGATTTTTTGGGAAGGCCCGAATGCTTTTGAATCCAGTCAAGGTTCTTTTTCTTTAGTTTCCTCTACCTCGGTTTTAGGTATTTACACAGCGAGAATTGTAGATGCAAACGGTTGTATCTCACCTGAATCAAACTTGGTTTTGACTGTTACAGAAAACTATTCATTCGATGATTTTGTGTTGCCAAACGTGATTACAGTAAACAATGACAATATCAATGAAACCTTGGATTTAGATGGTTTTTTGAAAACATGTGACGACTACACGATCACTTACTTCAACCGTTGGGGAAATTTAATCATGACTCACCGACGCGGTGAAACTCCATTTTCTGGTAAAACAAGCTCTGGAAGCGCCCTTCCTGACGGGGTTTACTTTTACAAACTTCAATACTATTCAGGTGGACAACAGAAAAATGTAGAGAAAACAGGATTTGTTCATGTTTTAAAGTAAGCCTGACCGTCTAGATTCTCTGGAATGTGGCAATTATTCAATTTAGCGTGAACATTTAATTACCTTCGCGTTCATGTCAAAAGAACTGATTGTTACCATTCTTGTCGCTTATTTTGCGGTTTTATTGTTGATTTCTTACTTCACCTCAAGGAACGCAGACTCGAACACATTTTTCACCGGTGACAAACAAAGTCCGTGGTACTTGGTCGCCTTTGGAATGATTGGAGCATCG
Organism: uncultured Lishizhenia sp.; assembly: GCA_964636775.1. Lineage (GTDB taxonomy): Bacteria > Bacteroidota > Bacteroidia > Flavobacteriales_D > Crocinitomicaceae > UBA952. The sequence goes on along the minus strand of CAZWSY010000028.1, from coordinate 21,747 downwards.
CTTTCAGGCGTGACTTTTATTTCCGTGCCAGGGAAAGTAGCATCGGATGGTTTTCAGTATTTTCAAGTGGTGATGGGCTACACTTTAGGTTATCTCGTCATCGCCAAACTGTTGATGCCCTTGTATTACCGATTGAATGTCACGTCGATTTATCAATACTTGGAACAGCGTCTAGGAACAGTAAGCTACAAGGTTGGTGCAGGTTTTTTTGTACTTTCACGTACCTTAGGTTCTGCAATTCGATTGTATTTAGCCACACTCGTTCTTCAAATTTTTCTTTTCAACGATTGGAATGTGCCATATTGGGCAACAGCCATTTTGACCATTTTACTCATTTGGATTTACACCTTTAAGGGCGGAATAAAAACCATTGTTTACACCGATACTTTTCAAACATTTTTCTTGGTGAGTTCGGTTGTAATTTGCAGCATCTTCATCGCTGGCGAGCTTGGAATCAGTTGGTTTGACTTGTACAATCGCGTTTCTTCCCAACCAACAACAACCGGATTTTCAATGACTCGGATTTTTCAATTGGAAGACCCTTTGGCAAAGAATTATTTTTTCAAGCATTTCTTCGGTGGAATGTTCCTAACCATCGCCATGACTGGGCTTGACCAAGATTTAATGCAAAAGAATTTAACTTGTAAAAACATAAACGAAGCACAAAAGAACATGTACTCTTTCACTGGAGTGCTTGTTGTAACTAATTTTCTTTTCTTGCTCGTTGGTGGTGCTCTGTACGTTTTTGCTGCGGAAAAAGGAATTGCACTTCCTGAAAAGTCCGACCACGTATTCCCAACTTTAGCCTTATCTCATTTTGGAAAATTGGCAGGAATCTTCTTCTTACTCGGAATTACTGCCTCTTCTTACGCTTCTGCGGATAGTGCTTTGGCTGCTCTCACGACGGGTTTTTGTATTGATTTCCTGAATTTCGAAAAGCGCGACGAAGCTTCCCGACAACGTTTGAAATTTATTGTTCACATAGGTTTTTCTGTACTTTTCCTTCTCATCATTCTCGGTACGAAATGGTACGTTGATAGCAATCCAAAAACAGATATAATTTCCCTCATATTAACCGTTGCGGGCTACACGTATGGACCTTTAATTGGACTGTTTTCCTTTGGTTTATTCACCAAGCGAATGCCCATCAATTGGATGGTTCCTGTTGTTACTATTTCGGTGCCTTTTCTTTGTTATTATTTGGATAAAAACGCGCCAACATGGTTCAACGGCTACCAATTCGGTTTTGAAATGCTCATCATAAACGGAGCCTTAACCTTTCTATTTTTGTACCTTTTTAGCAAACCACAAATCCTACAAAATGAAAATTAATCTTAGCGACAACGGACTAAACTTAAGATTCGCGCCATTGACTTTGATGCGACCAATTGGCAATTTGAGAATGGGAATACTCACCAATGATGAAAGATGGAAAAAATTTATTCCAGACGCGGAAATTGGATTTGAAACCGAAAAATATTTGTCCCGAAAATTCCCCTCGGTTGAAGGTGGAATTGCGGTAAATGCCTGCGTTATTCCGAATGAAGATTTTGTAGCAACGGTTTTTAATTTAAATGAAAATCAAGGTTTGTTCGCAAATGATTTATGGTTGGCCGGGAAACGAGACGGCGAAAAAGTGGAATACGTGGGAGATGCACCCGTAATCTTATCGCAACGCTGGCACCTTTACACCCTGAACGGCAAAGTGTTGGAACAAGATTTCGACCTTTTGACGGCAGGAAGAACTTCCCAAAAACTTTCAAAATCAAACACCTTAATCGGAGATGTAAAACGCATTTTCTTAGAAGAAGGAGCAATTGTTGAAGCAAGTATGTTGAACACCAACACTGGTTCAATTTACGTGGGAAAGGATGCCGAAATCATGGAAGGTTCGGTTGTTCGTGGAGGATTGGGAATGTGTGAGCACAGCGCGTTAAAATTGAGCACAAAAATCTATGGCCCGACAACATTAGGTCCGCATTGTAAGGTGGGAGGAGAGGTCAACAACGTTATTTTTCAGGCGTTTTCCAATAAAGGACACGATGGTTTTTTAGGAAATGCGTTGATTGGCGAGTGGTGTAATTTGGGAGCAGACACTAATTCCTCAAACTTGAAAAACAACTACGGAATGGTTGGAACTTACAGTTATGAAGCTGGAAAAGAAATCAAAACCGACGTTCAATTTATGGGGGTTGCCATGGGCGATCATTCGAAGTGTGGAATAAATACAATGTTCAACACAGCCACAGTGATAGGTGTTTCGAGCAACATTTGGGGCGGAGATTTTCCACCAAAATACATCCCATCTTTTTCGTGGGGAGGCAGCACAGGTTTTGAAAAATTCCGTTTGGACAAAGCCATCGAGTACGCCAATAATATGATGAATCGCCGTGGTTTAGCACTCACAGAAGACGAAATCGCGATTTTGACTTATTTGAGTGAGGGGTAGGAAGCATTTGAATCGATTTCGTTTTCCAAGCAAGGACCCTGAATTGTTTGCACAATATTGGTCGTAATGTCACCAAGTCAATAAGTATCCTACACTGAAATCGCTTCTTAAACCTTATTTTTGCTCTTCAATTTTTGAAAATGACAGAAAACAAGCGAAACCTACATCTTTATAATAGTTTAAGCGGTAAAAAGGAAAAATTTGAGCCTATTCACAAGGAAATGGTGGGAATGTATGTGTGCGGTCCAACGCTGTATTCGGAGCCACACATGGGAAATATGCGCACCTTCATCAATTTCGATTTGATTTACCGTTATTTACTGCATCTAGGCTTTCGCGTGAAATACGTTCGCAACATTACTGACGCAGGACACATTACCAATAGTGCAGGTCAAGAAGTGGATTCAATTGGTCAAGCAGCTCGACTTGAACAAATGCAATCCTTGGAAATTGTTTACAAGTACAACGTCAAGTTTCAAGAACTTCAACGTATTTACAACCTTCTTCCACCGAGTATTGAACCAACCGCAACAGGACACATTCAAGAACAAATTGAAATCATTGAAAAAATTATCGAAAACGGCTTTGCTTATGTTGTGAATGGTTCCGTTTATTTCGACACCAAAAAATACATGACACAATTCAACTACGGGATTTTAAGTGGAAGAAAAGTAGATGAATTGGAAAATGAAACGCGTAATCTTAACGCGCAAGACGAAAAAAGATTTTTTGCCGATTTCGCCCTTTGGAAAAAAGCAAACCCAGAGGACATGCAAATTTGGCGTTCACCGTGGGGAGATGGAAATCCAGGTTGGCACATTGAATGTACGGCAATGAGCACCAAGTATTTGGGTAAACACTTTGACATTCATGGAGGTGGAATGGATTTGAAATTTCCACACCACGAAGATGAAATTGCACAGAGTTGTGGGTCTTTTGGTTGTAATCCAGCAAAATATTGGATGCATGCTAACATGTTGAATGTCAACGGACAAAAAATGAGTAAATCATTCGGGAATTACTTTTTGCCAAAAGAAATCGTTGAGGGCACAACCAATCTTTTCAGCAAGCCTTACCAACCTAATGTGTTGCGTTTTGCCATGATGCAAGCGCATTATCGTAGCACCTTGGATATAACAGAAGAGGCTTTGGATGCAAGTGAAAAAGGTTTCCAACGTTTGATTGAAGCATGGAAAAAGTTAGAGCGTTTATCAACAAGTTCAAGTTCGACTTTTGATGTTGGTGCCTTGGTGGATAGTTTTTACAACGCGATGAATGACGATTTTAATGCTCCGATTCTTATCGCTCAGTTGTTTGAAGCTGCCAAGCAAATCAACCTTGTGAATGATGGTAAAGCCCAAATTTCTCAAAGTGATTTAGACCTTTTGAAAACAGCAATGGAAGCCTTCCTTTTTGATGTTTTGGGGGTAAAGAGGGAAAACAATGAGGGTGAAACTCGTCTTCCAAAAGTGATGGAATTGATTTTGGATTTACGTCAAAAAGCGCGTTCAAACAAAGATTGGACAACTTCTGACCAAATTCGAGATGGACTTGCAGCGGCCGGAATCGTTGTTAAGGACGGAAAAGATGGAACTATATGGCATTAATCCAAAACATGGATTTTAAGGCTATTGTAAAATCTTGTTGATTTTTAATTGGCAAAATTACCAAGAGAATTTTCAGAACATCACTTCAAAATTTTATCAAATTCCGCTTGATTTTTGAATAATTCCAAAGCTTTCTGGAAGGTTTTATCATTGCGGAAAGCATCAAGGATTCGTCCTTTTTGGTAATAGTAACGAGAAACGATTTCATTCTCCAACATTTCGCTTATTTCCCCACGGAATTTTTCTAAGTCGCGTTCTTTTGAAGGGGTAACTTTTTCCATCATCTTATCATAATCCTCTTTAACGTATTGGAAATAACCTTCTTTTTCAGCGGTCTCCTTCCATTTTTTTAGGTTGTCTTCAGATGCGGTTGAGTATTTCAACTCTTTGTCTTTGAGGTAATTTTTAAAATCGTTGTATTCTTTCTCACCAAAAACAAAAGTTCCAGCTTCAGGAATGCTAGTATTGTTTCTAGCGAATTCAGTTGCATAGTTGAAAACGTGATTTCCATTTAAAAGAGAAATGGACAAACGACTAAGTTCTTCCGTTTCAACTTTGACATCCGGCTCAATTCCGCGTCCGTCAATTACCGTTCTTCCATTTCTTGTCTTAAACGTTTTGATTAGCGAATCAGGAACTTCTTTTGGTTTTGCACCTTTCTCTTTGTCATAATATTCCAAGCGCTGCACACAACGACCAGAAGGCGTATAATATTTTGCAATCGTGAGTTTTACTTTGCTTCCGTACTTTAAATCGTAGGTGCGTTGAACCAAACCTTTTCCAAAACTCGTTTGACCGATTACGACCGCTCTATCCAAATCTTGTAAACTTCCCGCCACAATTTCACTCGCAGACGCCGAACCTTCATCGATAAGCACGATTAAAGGCATATCTTGCGCAATAGGTTCATCAAGCGTTTGATAAATGCGATTTTCTTCTTTTACACGTGCTTTTGTTGTTACAACAACTTGATTTTTTGGAACAAAGAAATTCACAATTTTCACCGCCTCAATCAATAAACCACCACCATTTCCACGCAAATCAAGCACCAATTTTTCCATTCCTTCACCTTTCATTTTTTCAATCGCAGACTTGACATCTGAAGCTGCGGTTTGGGTAAAGGAATTCAATTTTACGTAGCCAATTTTATTTTGCTTGTCAATAATTCCTGAATAAGGAACATCTGGAATTTTAATCTCATCTCGCGTAATGGTAAAAGTCTTTTTTCCTTCTCCCGGACGTTCAATTTCCAATTTAAAAGAAGTTCCTTTAGGTCCTTTAAGCGCAGTTGAAACCTCATCCGAAGTTTTTTTGTGCATTGATTTTCCATCAATAGATAAAATTTTATCACCCGCTTTTAAACCTGTTTTATCAGCTGGATTTCCTTCGTAAGGCTCTGCGATGTAGGAATAATCATCAATTTTTCGAATCAAAGCACCAATTCCACCGTATTGTCCAGTAGTCATCAAGCGATAATCCTCAATATTTGATTCGTGGTAGTAAACCGTGTAAGGATCTAATTCCTTCAACATCGCATCAATGGCCGTTTTGGACATTCTACCATTTTGCGGTTCATCGACGAAATACAAATCAAGCTGCTCGAAAATTTGATTCATGATTTCAAGGTTTTTAATCACCTCAAAACCATTCGATTGCGCTTTTACGAGTGAGCTTTGAAAAACAAATAATGTCGATAAAAAGAAGCTTAGGAGTATTTTATTCATTCTCATGTAATTCTAAGATTAGTTTTTTAAGTGCCTTTTCCGTAGATTTTTCCAATTGATGAAAATCGCTGATTTCACGTTGGGTGTAAATAAAGGCGAAGTTAATTTTCTTATTCATTTCGTTCAAAGCACTTTCCAAAATGTGTTTGTTTTTTCGAATACTTTCACGCATACAACGTTTCAGGTAGTTCCTATCGTGTGCTTTCCTGATATTTTTTTTAGGAACAACAATCAAAATCTTGAAAGCAGGTGAATCGTGTTCGGCTGAATTAACCACCATTGAAAATGGAAATTGTCGCAATTTTCTACCCTCAGCGAAAAGTGTGTCAATGTTTTTCTTGCTACACAGTTTATATTCTTTACCGAATTTAAAATCCATCAACGCGCTTTTCTTTGGGTAAAGTTAGCAATTGTAGATGAAGAAGGTTGCAGGGTCATTTCTTTGAAGGTTTGGTTTGTAATTGATTAGTCTTTTAAACGATTTTTAGAAGGTAGTTAAAGCTGAGGGAAGCATTAAGAGAAATTTCAAGGATTTTGAATAAGCTAACTCAGCATATTCCAGACCCAGCAAGCGGATGTTATTATAGTAAAGGTCATAGTTTTGGTAATACAGTTTCTCACTTTGAATAAACCATGCATTTTGACCTAATTTTTGTGCTAAAAACCACTTTTCTAACAATCGAGCAGTCCTTCCATTTCCATCATTCCAAGGATGAATTTTTACAAAAACCAAGTGAATGAAAGAAGCGAAATAGAATACTTCTTGAAAAGTGAGTTGACTTTTTATAAGGAATTCAATGTCGCCAAAAAGTTTTGTCATTTCATCATCTACTTGATTTGGTAAAGCCGCTACATACTCAATTTTTCCATCTTGAGTGGTGACATACATATTTTGTTTGCGGTATTTCCCATGCCAATTATCCGCTACTAAATGTTTGGATAACAATTGATGTGCTTTTGAAAGATTTTCTAAATTGATTTCATTTTCTTTTGCAAAAACGTAGGCATTGTATAAATCATCAATTTTTTTAGTGTAGTCTGGTGAAAATTCAACTCCGAATTTTTTGTGCTTCACGTAACTGTCCAGTTCTATTTGCTCTCCTTCAATCTTACTGCTGAAAACCGATGAAACAGAAATATAAAAGTCAAAATTTTCACTGGATAAGTCAGCATCCTTGAGACTATCAAAACTAAGTTTTAAGTCTTCAGGAAAACTTTTGCAATAGTTGAAAAGTAAGTTTGAAGGGATGATTTGCAGTTGGTTATCCATTGCCAGAATTGTCAAAGACACAAGTCTTAATGATTGTACAACTCAATGATTCGGTAACGGAAATCGGTCAATTTTTTGAGTTCTTGCGCATTGTTATAAGTTCCATTAAACTCCTGAATCAAATCAATATAAGCAGCTTTCATGGCAGGAAGATTGTGATGTGTGGCCAATTTTTTAAATGCTGCGTTCGAAAGAAAACCAGGCTTTTCACCTAAAACCAATTTGGTCAAAGCCATCACTATTTCCTCGGATTGTTGCATTAATTCTTTTTCGTCCATAGTCTAGTTTTTTATTTCTTCGTAGTCATCAAAATCGTCGTCTTTCTTTTTGCTTGAACCTCTAAAACTGGTTTGAATGTCAACCAAAGGTTTTCCTGAAATGATGTAATTAATCGCATTCAACATTTTCATGATCATGCTAACCAAAAAGAAAAATCCCACCACTTTGAAAACGAATCCGATTAACACCGTTGTTTCTAAATCTTCGATGCTGTTTTTGAACCAAAGCGCGATATTGTTTTCGGCATATTGAGGAAAGAAAAACAAGGAAATAAATACCGCTGTGGCAATTGCAATCAATGCGAGTTCGGTTTTTGTATTAAAAGTTTCATTTCCAAGTCGGTTTTCCATTTGACTAAAAACATTCGCCATTCGTTGACGGGTTTGAAATTTTCCGATGAAATAAACCACAAGAATGATGATAGTAGGAAGGCTTTTTGCCAAGTCTACAGCATCATTCAAATCCAAACAAAACAGAAAAGTTACGTTTACAAGAAATAGATATTTCACCGAGGTGATTAAGTAATTCTCTACAATAGTTTTTGGTCTTCCAGCTCGAAACAAGGATAGTCCTAATTCGAAGAAAAACCACAAAAAACTGTAGATTGCGAAAAGTACGCCTAAGCGAAAAATGAGGTTGAGTAGTTCCATTATTTTACTTTAAACTGCAAATATTCCTTTGGTGCTTCCGGTGCTGTTGCAGGATCGAAATTTAAACCAATAATCTTACCTTCTGTTCGACGATTAATTTGATGTAATTGCTCAAATTTTGGTTTATCGGTGGTTTTAAATTGGTTAATGTAAGTTTCTGTCAATTCAATAAATGCGTTTGTGGTTTCATCAAATATGCGCGAAGGTTCGGTTTCCCCTTTTCCAACAGGAATCAAACGACGCGCATCTATTCCGCGTTCTTCCACCAAATATTTGTAAACCGCTTTCGCACGATTAATTGAAAGTTGAAGGTTTTTCTTGTCATCACCACGCGAGTCGGTGTGAGAAATCAATTCCAACATCATTCCGGGATATTCTTGTAGCAATTGTGCCACACGATCCAAGGAGTCTTTGGATTGAATGGTGGTGTCATTAACAAAAACCCATGAATTTACTGCATATCTCACTTCTGGTAAACGCAACACTTTTTGAACAACTGGTTGAGGCTCAGTAATTTCAATGGTCAATGTAGCGGTTTGTTTAATCGCGTCTGTCACAGTAATGGAATAAATTCCACGTTTAAGGTTGGATAAATCCTCTGTTTGAAAGCCATTGTTCCATTTGTAAGTGTAAGGTGCAACTCCTGAGGTAACGGTTACATCAATCGACCCGTCAGCTCCACTGAAAGCGGTAACATGATTGTGTGTTTCTTGAATCAACAATTTCGCAGGATATAGTGGCTCTGCCCAATAAAAATCTGCATCTTCTGTTGCACGTGTGGACGACCAATAAAACTTTCCTTCCTTCAAAACCATGTACGCATCAAACTTAGGAGAATTGATTTTCGGTCCCATATTAACTGGTTTTGACCACTGATCCCAAGCCCCTTTTTTCACAGTGTAAAAAATGTCGCTTCCTCCTTCTCCACCGAAACCGTTACTTGCAAAATACAAAGTATCGCCATCAAAATTCAGGAAAGGAGAAATTTCGTATCCGCTTGAATTGATTTCATCGCCCATGTGTTTGAGTGGTGACCAAGTTCCGTTGGTGATGGTGGTGTAATACAAATCTTCTTGCCCTTTTGATTTCTCGCCATTAATGGAAACGATAATCGTTTTTTCATCCTCCGAAACAGCAAATCCAACAAATTGTCCCTTGAAATTTAATCCTGGAATATTGACTTTTTTTGGTGTTTGCCATTTTTCCTCAGGCGTACGTTCCACAATTGCCAAACTTTTATTGTTATTCGTGATTCCATCGGAATAAAGAATGTAAGCGCGATTTCCGTTATTGCGAAGCGCCACCACTCCATTGTGGAAACGTGAATTTAGCTCTTGTATATTCTCTGCTTCTTGCCATGTTCCTTTTGCGTTTTTCATACTCGCCCAAACATCTTGATCATTTGGCCCAGCCATATTCGCTTCGTCAAAGGTGCGGAGAAAATAGAGTTCGCGTCCGTTGGGAGAAAACACAGGCATACTTTCTTCAGCGGAGGAATTTACGGTTCCTTCTAAGCGCTTAGGTTCTGTAAAATCCCAGAATTGACCAAAAGAAATCGCAGAAATCAATAGAAAAATTGGAAATATTAAGTTTTTCATGGTCTTAGAATCGATAGTTTAAAACAAGTTCGTGTCCGCCAAAGCTGAATTTGTTGAGTGAAGTCGTTGGAACATCTAAAGCATAACCCACTTTGAAATTATTGGTCACATTAAATCCAACGATGAAACCAACTGAAGATTGATGATGGTAATTGATTCCTGCCCACAAACTTTCGCCTATATTTGCTATAGCTGCCAATTCAAAAGAGGTAGGTGCTGGTCGCATTTTTTTCACCGTTGCTATGGTACGCAATGAAAATTCAGAGTTGAATTCAAAGGTGTAACCGGTCATCACAAAGAAGTGCATCGTAGGGTCAAAATTTACTCCTGTTGCACCGAAGCGTATGGCGTCTTTCGTCAACTGATTAACCGATGCACCAATAAAGAATTTTTGGTATTGTACGTTAAAACCTGCTCCTAAATGAATGAAGTTGGTATTTGGTCTTCCATCCGTGTAGGCGTCATATTCTGCGTCACCTCCGGCGTATTCTTCAGTTGGTGTGCTTGGATTGAGTACAACAGCTTTTCCCGCGTCGAAGCCATTGTTATTGAAACTCAAACGCAAACCTCCGGAAACTTTCAAATCACGACTAATTTCGTAATGTGCGCCATACAATCCAGCTAATTGGAAGGAACGAAACGCACCGAAATTATCTGCGATCAATTGAGTCCCCCAACCATGAGAAAACTTTCTTTTTTGGAAATTATTTTCATTCGGAATTTCACGGCTAATTCGGAATGCAGGATTGTAAACAGGTTTCTTTTTCACGTTTATTCCTTTTTCGAACGTTAAGAAAGCTGTTCGAGGTTCGTTACCAAAACCAATCATTTGCCAACGTCCGCCTGCACTAGCCTCCATTTTTTGTTCGTCGCCTATAAAAGCTGGATTATACAAGGTTCGATTCAATGCGGCTTGTGTGTATTGTGGTAATTGTTGGGAAAATGCAGCTCCAACCAAGCACCATGTTGCTAAAAATATTACTGCTCTCATTTTTTCAAGATAATTGAAACTGTTCCATTAAGTGGTTCAACAGACGCTTCGTTCGACAATTTTATCACATAATAGTAGGAAGATGAAGGCAACATTGCACCTTTAAATTTCCCATCAAATGGTTTTTGATTATAGCCTCCCGGAAGTGACTCGTAAACGGCTTCACCCCAGCGATTGTAAACGGTTACACGGTTCAAAGGATATTTTTCATCCAATCCAATTATATTCCAGTAATCGTTTGTTCCATCGCCATTTGGTGTAAATGCTGTTGGGATAATGAACGGACATTCTTCGATATAAATCGTTATCGAACCAGCAGGACTTTCGCAACCATTCAAGTAGTTTGTTGCATAATAAGTGGTCGTTGTCTGATTGTTCGGTAAGAATGTTTGATTGCTTCCAAGGTAATCTGTGAGTTGTGCGTTTCCGTACCACCTGATTTCGCCGTTGGTAACGTTGGTTGGGAAAATTTCGCCAACGTTTCCGTCTTTACAATGTAGTGTATCACCACCTAAAATTGGTGTAACCGGCGCTTCGTTCATGGCGATTGTTTGTGAACCAACCATGCTATTTGAGCAATAAGCATCCGTGATAGAATCCAAATCGTAAACGCCATATTGGTTGCCTATGTTAATTATAATCGGAGAAGAAGAAACATCGGTGAGAACCTGGGGTACACCATCAATGTTGTAGTAAATGGTATAATTCGGCGTTCCTGTAACAACCAATTCCAGCGGATTGAAGGCTTGACCTTCGCAATAAAAATCTCCACCTGTTAATTGCAATAAACCTGGTAAAGGACGAATAACCACAACTTGTGTTTCCGTAGCATTTTGACCACAAATTTGTGCGGTATATTTCACGTTATAGGTTCCTGGTGTTGTACCTTGAGGGGTTATGACTCCGGTGATTGGATTAATATTTAGGCCTTGTGGGTCGGCACTAAAAATTCCACCGGTTTGAAAAGTCGGTTCTAAAGTAGGTGCAACTGGCGCTTCGTTCGGACAAATGTTCAAAGGATACGAAAATCCGAAATAAGGGTCAATAGTCGCCATTGTGACAAGTACATCTGCTGTACAATTACTGTTGGTTTTGAAGGAAATATCGTCTAAAGCAAAATCATTTCCTGCTGCCGAAGTTTCTTGATTAATTAAGCATATATCAGCAAACAAATTGTTACCTGAATTCCAAACATAATTCACTTCATTCCAAGCACAATTGATGTTCAAGGCATTTTGTACACCGAGTGATTGTCCGTTAATTTCAACTCGAATTTTGGCGTTATTGGTCAGAGAAACGGTCATAATTCGGTAGGAAAACAAGTAGTCTTTATTCGGTTCAACAGCAACTTTTTGACACCACAATTTATCATTTCCGAGGTTGAAAGTTGAACCGTCCACCACCATCATTTTTCCGGTTCCGTCACCTAAAGTGTGGTCGATACAGTTCGCAAATTGGTTGTACCAGGCGTTTGAATTGGTTACAATTCCGTAAGTCCTTTGTGCTCCTGTTGGATTCGTTGGGTTGAGGTATTCATATTGTGTGGCAAAACCTTCATTTCCCAATTCAAAATCACCGTTGTAAATCATGTTAGTGACATTCACATTAGACGTTACGGTGTAAGTAGTTGAATTATTCGGCGAAACATTAATGGTAGGTTGATTGGTTACACTTAAATCCAAGTCGAGAGGCGAACTACTCCAAGTGTAACTGTTTCCTCCACCGCTGGCAGTAAAAGTTAAGCTTGCATTCGGACAAACAACAGTGTCTCCTGGCGTAATGACCAAGGGAGAAATAGAATTGACAACCACATTACTTTCGCTCACTATTGTTCCATTCGCATCTTGTAAACCAATGGTGTAAGAGCCCGCTGGCAGATTGTCAAAAACACCGGTGTCATTTGTAGTTGGAATTGGCCCTGCACCTTGCAATTGAAAAATGTAGGGTGCTTGTCCTCCACGCGGATAAAGTGTTATCAAGCCGGAATTAGGATTAGAACAATTTGGTTGGGTAATGGAGTAAGTAAAATCCAATGGTTTCGGTGGTGGATTCAAGGCCATATCATCAATTGCGAAATCGTTTCCAACAGCATTTGTATTGTTGTTGAACAATTCAATATTCACACAAGCATTGGTAGGGGTAAAGGAGTAACGCACTTGTTGCCAACCTAAATTGGGAATCGGAGCTGTTGCAGAACCAAAGGTAAGTGTAACGTTGGACGCATTATTGAATTGAACACCAATATTTGCCAATTCTCCAGCACCAGAAACGCTATTACTCGCTGTACGAATCCAATAACTGAACGTGTAGGTTTGTCCAACCACGAGATTACAAACGCCTCCACCGTTGTTTCCTGCTTTCCAAAAACGTTGTTGACCTCCGGTAGTTGTACCGTCAATCACCATCATCAATCCCGAGCCTGAAGTGTGGTCACCGAAGGACTGAAAAAACTGGGTGTTGATGGTTTGAGGATTGTTGACAAAAGCATAATTTCCCGCTGAAGAAGATCCTGAATAAGGAGGAGAAAGGAGGTTGTATCCATTTCCATCGATTACAAAACCGACTCCTGAACCACCAAATTCAAATGTTCCGTTGTTGAGAAGGTTTTGTGCGTGAAATTGTAAAACACTGATAAACAGCAGCAATGATAGTCTGGGTAGATGCTTCATGCGTTTTAAAAAATTAGAAGGGTAAAATTAGCTAAATTGTTTCGAGCGTGTCAGTTAGACATTTAGTAAAACGAACAAAAGATTTTTGATAAAAGCAACTTTTGGGTATCTAAGATGAAACTTACATAATCGAAAGAAGTATTTATGCGTTCAAGATTGTGAATTTCAGTTTTTTTAAATCGTACTAAAACCTTTGCTGGGTAATGAATTTCTTTATTTCCTCCCAATTAGTGTCATCGTTAATTATTGGTGTTTCTTCTCTGTCAGCATCTTCAAAATAACCAATACTTTTTCGAACCATGAATTCAGAGCCGTCTTTATATTTTTCATTGTAGAACCCTAACATTTCAGAAAGTGAAAAATGTTTTAACAGAAAAAATAAGTCGATAAAATCCTTTTTACTTCCTCCGCCAGCAATTGCATTTAATTTCATTGCCGCAATATCACGTAAAGAAACAAGTCGGATTCTTTCAATATATTGAATGGGTTGAAGTAATGAATAATTGTAATTGACAAAATCAATTTTCACTCCATTAACGGAACAAATCAAAATATTCTTGGATTTCTTTAATACTTGAACGGTACCGAATGATTTTAATACTTCTAAAAAAGTGTATTCATCTATTTCTGATTTTCCAAACAAATCAATATCAATTGATACTCGATGGCCAATTTGAAGCGCAAGAGATGTTCCGCCTACTAAATTAAAGCCTGCGAACTCTTCTTGTTCCATAACGAAGTTTAGGAGTTCCAAAAGTTCTGCGGAGACTGACTTTCGGTATAACATCTAAATTCCGTTTTTTCAACATTAAAGTGATGTGCTAAATAAGATAAGGTTTTTTTATCCAGAGCACGTAAACTTGTGGCTATTGCTTTTAATTTTTCGGGAGGATAAACTTTTTGCAGTAGTAGCCAGTCGTGCATTAAGCCATATTCAACTACTTGATAAACAATTTGTTCTTTGTTTTTCTCAAAATCCAACTTGCTTTTGTCCACGTCCCAAAACAGATGCGGAGAAAAGTCGAATATGGTAATTTTGGCTTCCATTTGCGCTATTAAAGAGGAATGTTCCCGTGCTTTTTCTGAGGTAAAGTTTCTGCCTTTTTCTCCAACATTTTGAATCCCGCGATAACTTTTGCTCGGGTTTCAGCCGGTAAAATCACATCATCAACGATTCCTCTTTCTGCCGCACGGTAAGGATTGGCAAACATTTCCGCATATTCCGCTTCTTTCTCCAACCATTTCGCTTGTGGATCTTCCGCACTTGCAATTTCGCGTTTGAAGATAATTTCCGCAGCACCTTTAGCGCCCATTACCGCAATTTCGGCTGTTGGCCATGCAAAATTTAAGTCGGCACCGATACTTTTGGAATTCATCACGTCGAATGCGCCACCGTAAGCTTTTCTCGTAATTACTGTAATTCTAGGAACAGTCGCCTCTGAAAAAGCGTACAACAATTTCGCGCCGTGCGTAATGATGCCGCGCCATTCTTGATCGGTACCCGGTAAAAACCCAGGTACGTCTTCAAACACCAAAAGTGGAATATTAAACGAATCACAGAAACGAACAAATCGCGCTCCTTTTCGCGAAGAATCTATATCTAAAACACCAGCCAAAGCCGCAGGTTGATTGGCAACAATTCCGATTGAACGACCTTCAATGCGTGCAAATCCGACAACGATATTTTTTGCAAAATCCTCCTGTACTTCGCGGAACGAAGAATCATCTACCACACATTCTACCACTTTTCGAATGTCGTAAGGGATGTTTACGTTGTCAGGAAGAATTTTTCCAATTTGATCCAATTTGGAAGGGTTGAAATCAAATACGGTTGTTAATGGTGCTTGTTCGTAAGCGTTTTGGGGCAGGAAAGTCAATAAATCACGTACTTTTTTCAAAGCCTCAACGTCATTTCCTGCGATAAAATGATTGACTCCTGATTTCTCTGCATGCGCCTTTGCGCCACCCAAATCTTCTGAGGTCACCTCCTCGTGGGTAACGGTCTTCACCACATTTGGACCTGTTACGAACATGTAAGAAGTTTCCTCCACCATGAAAATGAAGTCGGTTAAAGCGGGAGAGTAAACCGCTCCACCAGCACAAGGCCCCATAATTACTGATATTTGCGGAATCACACCAGAAGCTCGTGTATTGCGGAAAAAAATATCGGCATAACCCGCCAAAGAAACAACACCTTCTTGAATTCGTGCACCACCTGAATCGTTAAGTCCAATTACAGGAGCGCCATTTTTCATTGCTAAATCCATGATTCGACAGATTTTAGCGGCGTGTGTTTCGGAAAGTGAACCTCCTAAAACCGTGAAGTCTTGAGAAAACACATACACCAAACGACCATGAATTGTTCCAAAGCCAGTAATTACGCCATCACCCGGGAAGCGTTGTTTGTCCAGTCCAAAAGCAGTTGCGCGATGTTCAACGAATGCACCAATTTCCTGAAAGGAGTTTTCGTCCAGTAAAACCGTAACACGTTCTCTTGCTGAGAGTTTACCTTGTTGGTGTTGTTTGTTAATTCTTTCGATTCCGCCACCTAATTTGGAGGTTTCTCTTCTGTCTAGTAAATCTTGGTTTTTGTCTTGTGCCATATCGGAAACAAAAATATCTTAAAAATTGGTGAGGAAAGGGTATTTCAGTGAATATGTCGTTGCATTTTAAGAAATACGCCCTTAACTTTTCTGTTTCTCCAGAAGTCGTTGTTTGTAAAAATCCTTTTCTGCGACGTATAAAGTTTTGGTGATTTCAGCATAAACATTTCCGTCATGGTCTTCAAATTTGCAAATCAAATCCAAGTTTGCACGTTTTTCCTTGTTCAACTGATTTTCGATATCAGCAAGGTTTTCATCTGTAATTAAAAAACGACAAAACACTTTTTTCTTGATGGGTTTTAGAAATCGGATTGAAGCGGCTTTATCCCAAACCACATAGTTTTTGCCGTACAATTGCATGAGTTGAAACATGAAAATCGGGTCAACAGATGCATAGATACTACCTCCAAAAACGGTTCCCACAATATTTCGAGTTGACCATTTCAATTGAAGGGAAACAACCATTTCACGCCAATCAGACGAAATAAACTGAACGCGTCCTCCGCTTCTTCTAAAGGAAGGAAAAACATTAAATCCGTGTCGATAGAATTTACTTTTTGTACTTTCTAAACCTTTGATTTCAAAAGGGAAATTGTGCTTATTTGCCATTGTTTTTAATGTATGTTTTAGCCCGAAGTTTGGCGTTTTCACGAATATCTTCCCAAAATAAATTCACATCACCAATATGATAATCATCCATTGTCCAAGCCATTGAGCGATAAGGAAAATGAGGCGTGCTTATCCAAATTGCCCCATCAATTAAATGGGTATTGAAAGAAGATTTGTACACTTTATTATTCGAAAAGAGAAATCCTTTGTGCTTTGTGCGTGGTGCTTTTTGTGATAAATCCCATGTTACAGGATTGACGACTGCTTTTCCCTTGTACCATTTATCGTACTTTTCGTGATTGATTTTCTTTTTGAACGTATTCCAACACACAAATCCACCGGTTTCATTTGCTTTTGTCATCAAACACAAATTTTCAAAGTCTTCTTCAGTAATTCCAATTCCTGGCAGATATGCTGCGACTAACTGTTTTTGTAATGGTTTGTTGTCAAAATAATCTTTCAACAAAAGGGTTAAATGCGTTGCTCCTTGACTGTGTCCTGCTAAAATAATTGGTCTTCCATTGTTGTGGTGTTTCAGATAATATTCGAAGGCAGTTCGAACGTCGGTGTATGCTTTCAATAGAGCATCTCTTCCACCTTCATCTATTAATCTGTACGAACGAATGTGGGCTTGTTGGTAAAAAGGAACAAACAACCTTCCCGCTTCTGCCCACGCAGAAGATTGAAAGCGAACCGCATTTTCGACCACTTTTTTCCTTTGTTCTTCGTCCGAAAGTGGAATGTTCCAACGTTGATCATTTTTATCGAGGAATAAGGTTGGATAAACATAAAAAACATCCACATTTCGAATAAGTGTCGAATCTTTGATGTAGTCGTTCAGAACAGCTGGAGAATTGTTTGGTGTAACTGCCCAAGCATCCAATTTACTATAGTCCGTTACTTGCGAATCACAATAAAATGTGGAAAGAAAAATAAATACTGAAAAAATCGAAATATTGAGCTTCATAGTTTTGCCCGAAAAAAAATAGGTGGGTAAAATTAAGTTTTTATTAGCGGGCTTACTGATAAGTCAAATAGTGTTTTCACAAACTTTAAAAGATTCCATAAAACCTTGGAAATTGAGTTCGCTTTATACGTTGACGGGAACACAAAATTCTTTTGTCAATTGGAATGCAGGAGGTAGAAATAATATTGCTTTGTTGGGGTCGGTTAATGCGAATGCGAATTACAACAAGAATCGATTAAAATGGAACAATGATTTAACAATTGCCTTTGGAGGGATTCGATATTTGGATAAAAAAGCAGCGCTTCGTGAACAAAAAACAGACGACAGATTTGACTTTTTAAGTTCATTTGGATACGAATTTCAGAAAAAATTATTCTTGACATTTGTTGGCGGACTCAAAACGCAAATGGCACCTGGTTTTGTGTATCCGAATGATTCAGTAAAAGTTTCTTCTTTTATGGCGCCTGGTTATATGAACTTTGCGCTGGGAATAGAATACGCTAAAAATGACAATTTCAAGGTTTTAGTTTCTCCCTTATCCTCCAAAACAACTTATGTACTCGACGATTCGCTGTCCAATGTGGGTGCTTTTGGGGTTTCTCCTGGTGAAAAAGTAAGGAATGAATTTGGGTCTTACATCAAAATACGTTACAACCAAAAATTGGCGAAAAACATTGAATTGCGTTCGCTTTGGGAATTCTTTAGCAATTATTTGAACAACCCACAAAACATTGATATCAATGCGGAATTGATGATTTTGATGCGCGTCAACTCGTTAATATCAACATCTTTACAATGGAATTTAATTTACGACGACGATGTGAAAATACGTGATATCAATGGAAATGTCGGGCCGAGAACGCAATTCAAATCAGTGCTAGGTGTTGGGTTGTCCTATAAATTGGATAATCAGAAGAAAAAGTAAAGTTATCAAAATCAAGAGCTTATTTTTATTCGTTCTACATAACTTAGTTAATTGTTGTCAAGAATTTCATTACCGGATAACACTCTCTATTTGTTTGAGTAATTTTGAACCGATTTAAATAGTAAAGTTTATGTACCCATTAGAAATAGTTCAACCGATGAAAGAAGACCTTACGAATGCAGGTTTTCAAGGCTTAACTTCGGCTCAAGAAGTTGATAACGTAATTCAAAATAGCAAAGGTTCTTTATTAGTAGTTGTAAATTCCGTTTGTGGTTGTGCAGCGGGAAATATGCGTCCGGGTGTAAAGTTGTCTCTGCAACACGATAAAAAACCGGATAATCTGGCAACAGTATTCGCTGGTGTAGATTCAGAAGCTGTTGCTCAAGCGAGAAAATACTTTTTGCCTTACCCTCCATCTTCTCCTTCCATAGCTTTGTTCAAGGATGGGAAACTTGTTCATTTTGTTGAAAGACATCACATAGAAGGCGCAAGTGCAGCTTTGGTTGCTCAAAATCTTGCTGCTGCTTACGACGAGTATTGTAATTGAACCTAGGTCTTTATTGAATTTTAAGATTCAAATTGCCCATTTCGAATTTTGGTCATTCAATCCTAATTCGGAATGGGTTTTTTTTTGTCGTTTTTATCCTCCTACAAATAGAAAAGTGGGATACCCCCGTAATCAAGGATAAATACTTTATGGTCAGCCTACCAAACGTAGGAACCTGATTTCGATTATTAAAATTGAAATCAGGTTAAGAATTTTTTTGCCGAATGCGTCCTAACCAAAAGTCCCACACTTTTTGTCAAAAATCAAACGTTAAATTTCGCCGAAACAGTACTTCGTGTTGAATAAATACCTAGTTTCGATTTTAATTTTTAATTTTTTATGTCTTTAAGTTCAGTTCACTTCTCAAAAAATCACAACCCTGAATTTTACAAAGTACTCCGCGAAAGAGTCAATCAGTATTTCAAAAACAACAACATTTCAAAGTATGCCAATGGCGCGATGGTTTTCAAAACTATCGTGATGTTGTTGATGTATTTAGTGCCTTTTTCAATCTTGTTTGTTCCAGGGTTGAGTAATTGGCTGTATTTCCTTTGCTGGGTCATAATGGGGTTTGGTATGGCAGGAATTGGTTTAGGTGTAATGCACGATGCAAATCATGGTGCTTATTCCCAAAACAAACTCGTTAACAATATTATTGGAAAAGTGCTTTACATCGTTGGAGGAAATGATACCAATTGGAGGATTCAACACAACGTATTGCATCATACCTACACCAACGTAACTCACATGGACGAGGACATCGACGCGCCTACTGTGTTTTTACGTTTTTCTCCGCACTTGAAAAGAAATAAAATTCACAAATACCAACATCTTTATGCTTGGTTTTTTTACGGTTTAATGACCATGCTTTGGTTTGTTAGCAAAGATTACAAACAAGCTGCGCGTTATCAAAAAATGGGCTTAGTGAAAAGTCAAGGTTTATCTTTTGGTTCCCACCTTGCGGCAATTATTGTAGGTAAAATCATCTACGCATCCATTTTTATCGTGCTTCCTTTTTGGTTAAGTCCTGCAAGTTGGTATGTTACACTCATCGGATATTTGGTGATGCAATTTATGGCTGGATTGATTTTAGCCGCTATTTTTCAACCTGCACACGTGGTTCCTACCTCGGATTACCCGATGCCTGATGAAAGTGGAAATATTGAGGCGGATTGGGCTGTTAGTCAATTATTGAACACTGCAAATTTTGCTCCGAAATCGAAATTATTTTCATGGTATGTTGGCGGTTTGAATTATCAAGTAGAGCACCATTTATTTCCTCAAATTTGTCACATTCACTACAGCAAACTTTCCAAAATTGTAGAGCAAACAGCAAAAGAATTCAATCTCCCTTATCATTCATACAGCACTTTTGGAAAAGCATTAAAAGAACATACAAAAATGCTTTACCAACTTGGTAACTACGATATGGCGCCAGCGCTCCACTAAATCATGGACTTTTCGACTTTCTACGATTATTGTTTGGCAAAACCAGCGGTATGTGCAGAATTTCCATTTGACGAACAAACCCTTGTTATGAAAGTTGCAGGAAAAATGTTTGCTGCTACCGATGTTGATGCCTTTACTTCCATTAATTTAAAGTGCGACCCCGAAGAAGCTATTTCTCTTAGGGAACAATTCTCTGCTGTACAGCCGGGTTATCACATGAACAAAAAACATTGGAATACCGTTCGAGTGAATAACGACGTGGATGATCCCACTCTGATGGAATTTATTGATAAATCGTATCAGTTGGTAGTTGACAAACTTCCGAAAAAAGTGAGAGATGAAATGCAGATTGGATAAATACTTGTGGTGTGTTCGTTTATCAAAAACCCGTTCACTTGCAACAGAGGCTGTTTCCAAAGGAAGATTCAAATTAAATGGAGAAGCCGTGAAACCTGCACGAGAGGTTAAAATTGGTGATCAAATCAATGTACAACGGAACAGTGCTACATTAAGCTACAAAATAATTGGACTACTCGACAAAAGAGTTGGTGCACCTCTAGTTGCGGATTACCTAACAGATATTACCCCTCCCGAAGAAATTGAAAAGTTCAAAACCTACCAAGCCGCTCAACGCGTGTATCGTGAAACAGACGGAAAACCCACCAAACGCGACCGAAGAGAATTGGACAAGTTTTTGGATGATTGGGAGTGAATTGCTCGTTGTTTAGGGTCTGCTGAAAAAGTCAGTAGCGTCCGCCGCGGCCTTTAAGCATTATCTTTCTTTAAATTAATTACTTCAATTTTCCCATTGAATGGTTTCCTTATGTTTTTTAGAGTCGTATATCTATAAACTGTTATTGGGCAAGTGAAATATTTATTGTCATCAAGGACAAATCTCTTTCCAAGCGAAATTATAAGTCTGTCGCTTTTGTCATCTGGCTTGGCTAATGAATGATCTTTTGGAAAAACTTCATTTCTAGGTATTATTCTGAAATCAAGTATTTCAAAGTATTCTTTAATACCCTTTCCTGAATAGTATGGGGCAAAGTATTTAATATCAGATTTGATTTTGACATATCCTGAATCTTCATCTTTCAATTTGGATGGTTTTACTTTTCCGGTATGATAAATAAGTTCGTCTTCCGTTTCAAAGTAGCTAGTTTGTTTACCTTTATTTACAATACCAATAAGAACTTCAGGGTTATGCTTTTCATAAGAAGTTAATTTTTGTGGCGAAACATCATTCAAAATTGACTCAGTATCAAGTCCAATTATTGTTCTCAGATGGTCTTCTAATAAAGTTCTGTTTGAATTGTCGTTTGGTCTTAATGGAAATGCTCCAATATTTACAGATTCAATTGATTTATAGTAGTCAAGTTTTTTTATGGTTTCAATCTCTCCTGAGCCAGG
>CAZWSY010000027.1:38590-40599 GCA_964636775.1 uncultured Lishizhenia sp. | reverse complement strand
ATTTGCTATCAGTTCTTTTACATTTGTGGATAAGACACAACAGCATTGTAGCACATGAATGTCTTAGCGTAGTTGTGATTTGCTATCAGTTCTTTTACATTTGTGGATAAGACACAACAAAGAACATTGGATTCCGAAAAGCCAGTGTGTTGTGATTTGCTATCAGTTCTTTTACATTTGTGGATAAGACACAACTACTGACACAAACACTGCATACATTCAAGCGTTGTGATTTGCTATCAGTTCTTTTACATTTGTGGATAAGACACAACTGGAATGCTAAAACAAGGATGGGACGAATTGTTGTGATTTGCTATCAGTTCTTTTACATTTGTGGATAAGACACAACTTTTATCAAAAACTTTGTCAGTTCGTGCAAGTTGTGATTTGCTATCAGTTCTTTTACATTTGTGGATAAGACACAACGGTTATGCTCCTGATGATTATCAAGCGCTAGTTGTGATTTGCTATCAGTTCTTTTACATTTGTGGATAAGACACAACCCGTAAGATCTTTCAAGTACTTCTTTGTATGTTGTGATTTGCTATCAGTTCTTTTACATTTGTGGATAAGACACAACTAGGTGCGCTTATCCACTGATGTAATAAGGGTTTCAGCGAATTGTTAGAATTAAAAATTTACCCAATTTTTCCCCTCTTAATTTTGGTTCAAAATGATTTTCTCCATTCTAGTTGGTAGTATTTCGAATGGATACACGTTTTTTTAAGTTAAAATAGAGTCAATTGTTGCGGGTCCCCTTTGGAGGGCTGTGCCTTGGCTCCGTAAAAAATCTCCATTCTCCCAAACTGTTTATCGGTTATCGCAAAAATCCCTACGTGACCTTTTTCGGGTAAACGACTTTTTATCCGTCGCGTGTGCACTTCCACATTTTCCGAGCTTTGACAAAAGCGCGTGTAAATCGAAAATTGGAACATATTGAAACCGTCTTCCAATAATTCTTTGCGGAACTTCGCCGCATCCTTGCGCTCCTTTTTGGTCTCGGTTGGCAAGTCAAATAATACCATTATCCACATATTTCTGTAAGCGTTAAAACGTGTAAAATCCATTATCAATCGTTGTTAGTAAAGTGAAATTCAGGATAGTGAATCTTTCGCATTTCACCATCAAGACATTTGTACAAGCTTGCAGTTGTCATACTCACCGCATGAAAAAGGGGTCGCTTGAAATCATTAATCACCACGTCCAATTGTGGCAATTTCAATAATTCGATTTTGTGTTCCCTCGTCAATCCTTCATCATTTTCCTTGATACCCGAAAGGTGCAATACCATCCAGTCCACATAAGGTCGGTAGGGTTCCATAATGTCGTCGGCTAAACAATAGGCGTTGTATTTGTTTTTATGATGTATCCCAAAAGTGGGAAGTAAGCCACTCGCTGTCAATGATCTTGCCACAACGGATCTCAAAATGGCATAACCGTAATTCAATTGTGCATTGGGTGTGTCGCGTTCGCGTGAGCGTACAAAATCACCGCCGTAGAGCTGTCCCCAATAATGAGATGCGGCTTGTGCCTCGCAATTTCCAGAATCACCGCTTGCAACCTTATCACGTAAATTTTCCAATCTTTTTGAAATTCCACCCAAACCTTCCAACACTTTCATTTGGTTATGAATTTTTGCTTTAATGGTTTGTTGCCAAAGTTGTTTTTTCAGAGGGACACTCGCAGCGATTTGTTTGTGCATGCGTTCGGTTTGCTCGGTATTTCCTTCCAAGGGCAACAATAATCCGTTGGGCATGTATTTCGCATTACACGTAACGACTGATACTTTGTTTTCCAAAAGTTCATCCAAAAGCGACATGGTAAAGGTGATTTGAGGATGCTCCAACACTATAAGTCCAAGGTCTTCGATGGGTAGGGTGTGTTGGGTGCGTTTTTCGTCTTTCAACTCAACAACTAATTGTTTTTTGGAGGTCGATAAATGCGCGGGATTGCTAAAGTGTACGGTACGTTTGACCATT
This sequence comes from uncultured Lishizhenia sp., assembly GCA_964636775.1. Classification (GTDB taxonomy): domain Bacteria; phylum Bacteroidota; class Bacteroidia; order Flavobacteriales_D; family Crocinitomicaceae; genus UBA952. The sequence goes on along the minus strand of CAZWSY010000027.1, from coordinate 38,620 downwards.
CTAATAGTATTAGGCTGGGGTTGTGTACGT
>CAZWSY010000027.1:5166-38490 GCA_964636775.1 uncultured Lishizhenia sp. | reverse complement strand
TAAAATGTTGCATCCAGCGAAGTAAGAATTTGTCATAGACTTGGTAGTAGGGTTTTTCTTCGGAGCTATTGAAATAAATTAATTCTTTTTCCAGTAGAGCGCTAAGGCTACGTTGTACACTTGAGGCGCTGTTTAGGTTGTGTTGTTTTATGAAGGTGCTGGAAAGGATTTGAGTAACTGTTTCCTCTTTTGCTATGGCAATAAGTAATTTCCATTGAGCGGGAGGTAGTAAGTTTCGGTATTGAAAAAAAGTGTTTTCTTGCAAGGATAATAATTCAAGTGCCAATTTTTTGACGTCGTTTAATGTGATGGTAGAGCGTTGTTTAGAATAAATAAAGTGGCAGAAATATTGGGTGTAATAGGTGTGGACGAAAGTCCAATCTAAAATGTAGTCAATGGCTTCGGGTTCTATTTTTTGTTTACCGTTATTAAAATGTGTAGCGATGAATTCATGGTAAATGGAGCGGTCGATAAATCCCAAATGCATATTGACGCAACTAGCAAAAAAAGGGCGTTTAGCAGAGTTAAAAAGTTCGTGCATCAAGGATTGATTACTTCCACAATAGAGCATGGTGGTATGGTTCAAATTTTGAATAATAGTCCTCAAAAGTGCTTCAATATTTTTTTCTGGATAACTCAAAATCTGTTGAAATTCATCGAAAGCAATAACAAATTTGGTTTTTTGCTCATCCAATAATTGAAACAATTGCGCTAGTGTTTTTTGTTGTTGTGTTGGATTTTCTACATTTATACTTAGTTCAGGTGTACCATTTAATTCGTCAAAACGCAACACAGGACGGAATGATTTTAAGGCTTCCCAAATCTTTTTTCCGGTTGTTTTTTCTGGTGGAAATTGCTGGTAAATTACACTTGCCAATTGATTAATTAAGTCCTCAAGATGGGTTGTTGCAAGTATATCTATGTAAATACAACGTATATTTTCTTTCTCTAAATGTTGAAAAACATGATGAATTAAGCCCGTTTTCCCCAATCTTCTTAGTGCAAAAAGTGTGATATGTTGACCGTGTTGAAGATAGTTTTTGAGTAGTTGAGTTTCTGTAGTTCGATCACAAAAATATTCATCGCCTTGATAACCAATAAGTAAAAAAGGATTTTCATGTTTTTTCATGCAACGAAATTACGTTTTTTTTTGAATCTATTACGCAAAATGCGTTACGCAAAATGCGTAACGCATTTTGCGTAATGAAATTTTACCAAATACTAAACAAATTTTCGTTTAATAAATTCTCTATGGTGTTATGCCGACATGACATTCAACGATTTTACATTACGACATTATATGTCATCGTCGACATTAATCGTTTTCAGTAGGTCAGAATTTTGTTCAAGCATTTTTGGATTTGGCAATATTGGACTTTTTATCTTGGTTCTCTATCTTCAACAAATTGCGATAAATAATCCGCCATGCCTTCTTCTGCAACGAGGATGGTATCTCTATCTTCCGCCATTTGTTTGTAGGATTTGACATACGCAGCGCGGTTCAATTGCTCCAAATAGATGCGCAATCCTTTTTCGATAAGTGTATTTTCAGGAACGGACAATTCCTTGACTTTATCTGCCAATAATTGCAATAAATCTATTGGAAGAGAATTTGTGAAAGTGAATTATTTCGGGATTTTCAAAAATAGAGGATTGTTGTGAAAAAAAACTCCCCACATGGGATTTGTGGGGAGGGTGTGTTTTACTATTCTCCTACGTGTACGATTTCCCCGATATTGTTTAGCCTTACTTTAATAACATCTTTAATGGCATTTAACCCAAGTTGAGGTTTGAATGTCACATCTTTTAGCTCTTTTCTATCATCTAATAAAGTTTCAAGATGGTGCCGAAAGAAATAATTTTTAGTCGCAACTTTCTGAACTCTAAATAAATTTGGACTGATTAATTTTAGATTGCTCTTATCTAATAAATCAATTTCATTGGGATCAAATCCAGTTTTTTCATTTGGAAAAACGAAAAGTTCATTTTGCTTCATGGTAAAGAGAAATTCCCAGCCTTTTTCATGATTTTTATTCACTATAGGGAGTCCTTGATTTTTTCTTGTAACCGCCTCCATTAAAGACACAACTTCTTCTTGAAGATTTCCCTGTTCATCCTTATAAATTGCCACATGATGATTATTTCCAGTACTTACAAAATCAACAGGAATTGGGTTGCCATTTTCATCAAGTATTTCTTTTCCAAAGTGATCTTTTTTATTGTGAAGTGAGACAGCATTACTTACACCGCTAATTGTAACTCTCTTTATTTCAATTCCTTTTTCTTTGTTCAACCAAATTGGATTTTTTTCGAGGTCTGAAAATGCTTTTTTCGGGTCACTTCCGCTTTCAATGAAACGATTTTTGATAATTGTTTTTACACCTACATCTATTATTTTGTCGATGGATTTTAAATCTTTGAAATTTTCAGGTGACACATCTTTTCGAATAGAATATTCTTTATCAAATCGAACAAGCTTAACTTTTTCAGGAAGTGTCTCAGTCTTTTCTTTGTTCAAATAAATGGGATTCTTTGTCAATGCATTTTTTTCTCCAAAAGCTTTTTTAGGATCTCCTTCGTTTTCATTTAGTCTTTCAAGTAAGAGTTTACGGTAAAGCGGTTTGTTTACCTGAGCTATTAATTCTGCGTCGAATTTTGGTCCGATTTTCTCCTCTTTTGTATAGTAGAATTTATATTCTCCGTAAACGGTCTCCTTATGTAGCTGACCACGAGGTGTTAAAGTAATTTGAGGTTTTGTTTTACCCTTTATTAAATTTTTATTTTTTGTAACAACTTTATTTTTCGCCTTATGTGAAATAATTACACTTTCTAGGTGTTCTTTGGCTATTTGTCGGAAATTAGGAATTGGAAGGTTAAATCGTAATTTTCCCTCGTCGTCTCGATGCAATTCTCTTTCTTCAATACCTAAAACATCGTATGATGAAATTTTGAGAGAGGATATTCCGATTGCATTTTTTCTTCGTGAATTTGAAATGCTATCTTGTTTTACTTCCGTTCTTCTCGCATTTAAATTGTTAAGGTATTGAATGTAATTTCTTTTCGTAAATGCAACAGTCAAAGCATCCATTGCATGGTGTCGATGGTCGTTTCTTTTTGTCCAATCTTTAATTACTTCAACCTCGTTACCGTGTCTCCTTTGTTGAATTTCTGTCATTCCAAGAGCACGATATTTAGGCAAGTTAATTTCTTTCATTATGTTCACTAATCCCCAGTCGTCTCGAAGTCTTTCTGTTATTGATCCAGAGGTTGAAACAATACTTCTCGTTATTTCAAAAAGCATGTCTTTTGCTTTTTTGGCAATGTATTGTGACTCTCTTAAATCCCTTTCAATAAATCCTTCTCCAATTTCACTTTCAGACATAAAAAGCTTTTTAAGTTTAGCCTTTGAAATACCCTCCTCTTTATTCTTTTTTCCTAGTTCAAACAATTGCTCGACTCTTGATTGAAATTCTAATAACTTCTCATCACCAAAGTCGTTTTTAATATAATCATACGCCGTTCTATTTCCTTTCTTTAAGTTATCTTCTCGATAAACAATTGTTTTGTTCGAAAAACTGTCGTCGAACAATCTTGATTGAGGGATAATGTGTTCAATGTCAATTTCTTTTGAAAAAAGTTTTTCTTTTGGAATATATTTTCCTCTGTATAAATCATGGTAGCCTACATTTTTTAATTCCTCGTATAATCGGTAGCGAATAATGTCATTTTTCGTTGGGTTTTTAATGCCAAATTCTGTCTGAAGAATTTTAGCAACTTTCTCGTTGGTAGATTTTCCCTCCCGTACTCGTGTGTCTAATTCTTTGCGTTCCTCGGCATTTTTCTTTAATTCTCTGGCGAGTTCAATTCTAATTTCGTCAAACTTGAAATATTCAATAATTTTACCTTTATCATCCTTTTTACTGTTTTTAATTATCAAGGCATTAACGACATTAACCATTTGATTTAAGATTTTCTCAACCACAGGGTTTCTCAGACTATTCTTTTTGATCAGTTGTAATGTATCTTTTAATGGTCTATTCTCCAATTCCTCTTTTGTTAAGGAATTTTTTGAATGTCGATATCCAGCCAATTCACATGCAGACGAATAATCATTTTCTCTAAGATGAAGAATAATTTTTCGAATGGCTTTGGAGGACAAGTTTCCATAATCATCTTGCAGCGGAACATTTGCTAGAATTTGAGCGTGTTCTCTTTTAAAGCCAAATTTTCTTTGCAGTAAATCATAAAGTTTTTCATTCCCACTTAAAGAATCGTCACCTTCATAGGAATAGAGTAGATGCCATAATTGATACGAAGGTTGTTGTTCAAACTCTTTTCCTTCAAGGTATGGGTCAAATTCCAAGATTCTTGTGTCGATGTTGATCGTGTTAAATATGGATTTAACCATATTTTTAATTTCGGAGGACTCAACATTCAAATCATTTAATTCTACTTCATCTTTATTAGATTTAACTTTCAATATATGCTTAACATCATATCCTTCTAAATCAAGTATTTTCAGGTAAGCCCCATAAAGTTCCTTATTCGTACGATTTCCATCAATACTTGGGAAGTTTAAATTAAATCCTTTTGAATAACCGAGCAATTCTAAAACTTTGGTTGACGTCAAATCTCCTTTCAAATTTAATTCCTCAAAAAGCAATTCTTTTTGCTCTAGATTTAAATAAAAAGCATCCTCGCTATCTTCGAAAAGACTCATCTGGTTTGAATTTTCGACTTTCCTTTTTCTTACTCCATCCCTTCTAATAATTACGTCGTTTAGCCTTTGCCAAATCTTGAATTCTTGGAATAATGGTGACGATTTTGGGGCTACTTTAGGTCCAATTAACTTTTCTTTGCCATCAATAGTTTTGATTTTACTTTCCAATTCGCAAAGAGAAATTAGACCTTTTTGAGACTTGAGTTTTCTTTGGTAAAAAATTATAACATCTCTAATTTCACTTTTCAATTCTGGGGTAAGTTCTGAATAGAATTCAGATTGTTTTGTCCAAATTCTTTCGAATTCGTCCATGTAATCTTTTCTGTAGAAAACTTGATTCTTTAAACGTGAATGTGGATTCTTTTTTAGTTGATTGAAAAGGTACTGACCGACCGTTAGTTTGTTAAAAATTAATTCTTTACTCCTATCTGAAATAGCTCCTAAATAACCTGATGTACTGTTTATGTTGTTGTTTATTTCCACTAAAACATAGGCTAGTTGTTCCTTTTCTAGTTCTTGACTAATTGATTCTGACCGCCATTTATATGCTTGAAGTCTTTTTTTATCTCTATTGCTTAATTTGATTGTCCTCTCGTTAATCAAACTTTTTTCTAAATCTTTGATATCAGCGGTATTGAAACCATACTTTGACCAGAATAAAGTCGAAGATGCTCTTTGACCTTTTCCATGTAGTTCATGATAGAATTCATCAGTTAATATTTCAGGATGATATTTTTTTTGAAAATCCCATACTTTATTAAATTCAGCTTGTAAATCTGAACGATAGAATTCAGGAATTGATTTCTTATTCTCTAACAATAATTGAAATGAGAGTTGCCCTGGAGTAAGATTTTCATTGTACAATCTCAAGGCAATTTCCATTCCGTCTATCGCTGTTCCTTCATCTTCATTTTTCGCTTTTCGACTGCTTTTGTATCCTCTTTTCTTGTTGATGGCAAGTAGAACTCTCGCTAATTCATGTTTTTCTATTTTTTCAGAAACAGCTTTTGATCTCAATTCCCATGTCTGAAAAGTTGTGTTTGGTCCATCCTCTGCAAGTTTATCAGTGGATGAAATTATTCCTGCTTTTGTGAGAATTTCAATTAGATTTTTTCTTCGATCTTGATATCTGTCTAAAGACCTTCTTGCACCACGTTTTAAAGTTCTATCAGCGTTTGTAGTTAGAGGTTTTCCTTTTTCAAAATTTGTTTGTTCATCTACAGATAAGGGGTTAACTCGAACTCCAATTTGTTTAATTTCCGATTGTTCAGGTGTTTCACCTTCAATAACATGTGCCCATCCAATGCTTGTCGTCCCCAAATCCAAGCCCAAAATTGTTTTCTTTTCACTCATAGTAATAGGTTTTTAGATTTCTAAAATAGTTAAAAATATCACGCGTAAAGCTAAAACTACATGAACGTAATCTATGTACGTTGTGCGAAACTTTTTTTCAACTTTTTTTTTGCAGTTTTTGTACACTTTAAGATTTAATTCTACATTTGTCCAACTGAAGCAAATCACAATAAGGATTATTCCGTTGTGAAAACATTTAGCGCCTCGACTATCTTCGGGGCATTTTTTTGCCCTAAACTTTTATTGATATTCCAACAAATTTTAAATTTTCAGGGCTTAATTGTTTTTATAATTTCTTACAACAATTGTAAATAATAGGTTTGCGTTACGCAAAATGCGTAATGAAATTAATCGTACTTCAGTACGTCAAAATTTCGTTCAAGCATTTTTGGATTTTGGCAATTTCGGATTTGGAGAGCGTGCCGATGTGTTCTTTTAAACGTGATTTAGACAAGGTGCGCACATGTAAGGTTAAAACTTCGGATGTTTTCGTTAAGCCATTTTGAGGAGTTGGGGTAAGGATTAGGTTGCCGTGGTAGTTTTTAAGTTTAGTGGTCAAAGGACAGCATACGACAACGTTAGCATAATTATTCAAAAGATTTCCGCTTATAATTACCACTGGATGAAACCCTGTTTGTTCGCTAACCTCGGTCGGGTTGAGGTTGGTGTACCAAATTTCGCCCTGATTCATTCCTCGTCCAATTGCGATAAATACTCCGCCATTCCTTCTTCAGCTAACATTAGGGTGTCTGTGTCTGCCGCCATTTGCTTGTAGGATTTGACATACGCAGCGCGGTTCAATTGCTCCAAATAGATGCGCAAAGCTTTTTCGATAAGCATATTTTTAGGAACAGATAATTCTTTGGCTTTATCCGCCAATAATTGTAACAAATCGTCTGGAAGAGAACTCGTGAAAGTGGACATATTTTTGATATATATTTACCAAATGCAAATATAAAATATAGTTACAAACAATAAAACTCCCTTCAAGTATTTTTGTAGGTAGCGGTTAAAGATGTTATTTAAAAACGTATTTTTCTGATAATTTGAAGATTCAGTTTTATACTTTTCAATTTCTAATTTTTAAATTTTCAACAATTTGTTGATCGGCATTTAGTTCAATTGGTTTTAGACGTGAACACATTTAGCGCCTCGACTATCTTCGAGGCATTTTTTTTGCCCTAAACTTTTATTGATATTCCAACAAATTTTAAATTTTCAGGGCTTAATTGTTTTTATAATTTCTTACAACAATTGTAAAGAATAGGTTTTCATTACGCAAAATGCGTAATGAAAAGTTGTCAATAAATGTCTGGTCACAGCAAATTCAAGAATGGTCTTTAGGCAATTCCGCAGTCGCATTTTGCTGAAATCTATCCTATTGGAATTTGTAAAATTTATCTTCCTTCCAATTTTTGGGATTGTTTCGGATGTAATTGGAAATGCGGTAATAGGATTGGTCGTTGCGAATGATGTTGTCGTAATAATTTCGTTGCCAAACGTCGTATGTGTTTGTGTTTTGACGCATCCATTTTGTAACCCCAATTTTAAATCCCCGAACAATTGAACCGATGGTTTTTGATGGCGACCGTGGTGTCCGTAGGGGCGAATAATGATTCGCCCCTACGGACACCACAACGGTCGGAACAACGGTCGGAACAACGGTCGGTTCGGTCGGAACAATTGGTATTATTGATTTGAATTTTATTTCGATAATTCCGTGTACATGATTTGGCATTATTACAAAATCATGTAATTCCACATTTGGAAAATGTTCAGGAATTTCTTGCCAACATTTTTGTGCAATTTCCCCACATTTATTTAAAATCATTTCCCCATTTATAATTTCACCGAATAACTGTGCCCTATTTTGACAACAAATTGTGATGAAATATAAACCTTCTTGTGCATAATCATAACCTTTTAAACGAATGGATCTACGGTGATGTATTGCAGGATTGAAAACGGTCATTGTGTTGAATTTTCACATTAATTTAGTGAAAAAGTTTAGATTGATGAACTTCAATGAAGGCTTTTTCCTTTCCTTTTTTTCAATCACTAGGCAATTCTCTCAAAAACCTTTTGCGTTGTTGCAACAATAAGGTCGTAGCAGGGAAATTTTTCATCAAGGGGTTTATGATCTCAATTTTTGATTAATCTTATCAATATTGAAGCCGTATACTTTCTCGAAATCTGTGCTTTTGTCTAAACCTAACCAGTCGAGTAGTTCTTCTTTTTCATCGGTGTCGTTGGGGTCTGCTAAGGTTTGTAAAAGGTCATAAAAACCTGGAATTCCACCACAATCGTCTATTGGAGCAGTGTTTTCGCCATTGAGACAGATTGGATGTTGAACTTCATGGTCTGGTTTTTTCATGAATTTGATGGAATGATGCCATGAATCGCCAAAGTCGTAAATGTAATTAACCGAGGTAAATCCCTTTCTAATGGCATCGTTAAGCGTTGTTTGGCTAGCGTCATATTTACGGTATTTGGTTGAACCTTCATCCATTTCAAATTCATCGGATGGCATAATGCGTTCGCTACCAAAAAATCTACCCAAGTAAAACTCATACAAGTGTACATTTTCCCAATTGAACGCACATTGAATGACATTGTGCAGTTGTTCGAAAGTAAAGTTCTCTGGAACGACAACGGTTCTGTAAACATTAGGATTGGTGTCGAGAATTTCGATTTTTAGTTGATGAGCCATAATTTTTTTTTGGTCGTGGTTTTCGCTTCGAATGTAATGGAGAATTTTTGATTTTACATCATTAAATGTCTCGTTGTAGGGGGAAATCATTTTTTTGTTTTTAAAATGCTTAGAAATTATCCATTTCAGATGTATTCTCAACCTTTGATAGAATTGAAATCTAACCCTAACTAATTTCTCTTTTCCTTTGCAACATGGATTCACTCACTCAAATCATTCTTGGAGCAGCAGTTGGGGAGGCTGCTGTTGGTAAACGTTTCGGTAATAAGGCGCTTTTGTGGGGTGCAATTGGTGGAACTATTCCCGACCTCGATGTTTTTTTGCAATCCTTTTTTCATCCCGTTGATGCTATGTTGGTGCATCGCGGTTTTTCTCACTCGCTTTTGTTTGCTCTGCTGTTTAGTCCTGTTTTTGCCTGGCTTTGTTTTCGGCTTTATAAACGGAAATTCGCATTCAACGACTGGTGGAACTTATTCTTTTTGTCGATAGTTACTCATCCGATGTTGGATATGTTTACCAACTATGGAACTCAATTTCTTTGGCCTTTTGATTATCGAATAACATTTAATACTGTTTTTGTTATTGATCCGCTCTATACCTTGCCCTTTGGATTGTGTGTTTTAATCGTTCTTTTTCTTAAAAAACAACCGTATTTAAGACGACGTGTCAATAATTTCGGTTTGATTTTTTCCACTTTGTACTTGGTTTGGGGAGTAGGAGTGAAGCTATTCGTATTGTCAGAAAGTGATAAATATTTTGAAGAAGCAGGCGTAAAATCAGGTCGTACTATGGTGACTCCTATGCCCTTAACAAGTTTTTATTGGATGATTCTTACAGAAAAAGACAATCAATATTTCATGCTTTCCAAGTCTATTTTCGCACCCTTGGATACCAATTCATTGCAACAATTCCCAAAAAACGTTCGGGAAATGAATGGTTTAAATTGGCAGGGAGTGAATTATAGCCCGAAATTGCGCTTCATTTCAAATGACTATTTTCTTTTAAAAAAGGAGGGCGAAAATTGGCTTTTCAGTGACTTGCGTTTCGGAACTGCTTACGAAATGACCAAGCGTCAGTCAACGGATCCTGTAATGGGGTTTCGCCTAATCACTGAAAACAACAAAATTGCGAAAGTTGAACGCCATCGCATGGGAAGAGCTTGGCAACGCATTGAATTTGGTGCTTATTGGAACTTTGTTTTTGGAAAAACGGAGAAATAGTCAATAAAAAAGGCGATTGAATCAACCGCCTTTTTCAAAAATGATTTCGTGTTTTATTGTTTAACGAATTGTTTCACAACCGCTTTTTCGCCATTATAGACACCAAGGAAATAACTTCCTGCTGCTAATTTAGGGCTCAATTCCATTGTCTTTTTAATTTGTCCGTTGGTTGCGCTTAAAGTAAATTGCGATACTTCAATGCCATTAACATTGAATAAACGACATTCTACACTCGCTCCTTTAACACCTTTAACCTCCAATTCGAAAATTCCGTTATTCGGGTTAGGATAAAGAATTACTTCATGTAGTTCGATGGTCAAATCGCTCAAATTTGCCGTTTCTTCAACGGTGATTGTTGTTGTTTGAATACACCCTTTGTTGTCTCTCACGTAACAAGTATATTCACCAGGCGCAAGACCACTGAAGAAAGAACCACCAAAGTAATTAATACCGTTGATGCTGAACGTGTAAGGTGTTGAACCTCCTGATGCACTCATACTGATTGTACCATCGTTTCCTGTTGAAGCTGTTGAAAATGCGTTAAATACAATTGCAGCGGGTTGAGTAATGGAGGTTTGGAAGGTTTGTGAACAGTTGTTAGCATCTTTTGTCGTAACCGTGTAAGTCCCAACACCAAGATTAGAGAACACAGCAGACGTTCCAAAGTTGTTTCCATCCACACTGTAGGTGTAAGGACTTGTACCGCCTTGAGCAGCTGCGGTAATACTTCCATCTGAACCGCCATTACAAGAAATCATGGTTGGAATAGCGTTTAAAGTTAATGCGTTCGGTTGGGTAATATTCACAGCAACAGAACCTTGACAGCCATTTGCATCTTGTGTGAAGAAATTATACAAACCTGCTCCTAGATTAGAGAAATTGTTGGAAGAAACGAAATCCGTTCCATTTGCCGAATAAAGATAAGGAGCAGTTCCGCCACTAGCAGTTAAACTTACACTTCCATTTTGTGAACCAAAACACGTCGCATTTTGCGGTGCAGGGGTTAATTCAACAACAACATCAGCCACTAAATTGTACACACCCGAAGTGGTACACCCTTGATCATCTGTGATTGAATAGTTGTAAGAACCTGAACCAATATTATTGAACGTTGGGGACGACTGAGATGTTTCGCCTAAAACATAAGTGAAAGGAGCTTGTCCACCAGTTACGTTTAGGCTTACTTGTCCGTTTTGAGTTCCGCAGTTTGGAACGACATCAACCACGATATTCGTTGTGAATCCCGCAGCGCCAGTTGTTTCTAAAACTATTGTCTTTTGGTCATTACAAGCGTTTTCGTCTGGTGTTGAACCGTTTATTGCTGTAAGATTTACCGTAATGTTATTTGTTCCTGCGGTTAATCCGGTAACTAAAAATAGTACAGTGTCTGCGTTACCATTGGCACCTAAATCATTTGAAGTAAAGTTTACAGTTGTTGGTGTTCCGTTTCCAATTTGCCAAGTTAGCGATCCATTAGATATTGCCGATGTACCTTGATTTGAAATAACCACCGCTATCTCTGCACTTGCACCGCAAATTCCGTTTGGATTTGTGGCAAACACATTGGCAACGGCCGCATCCGTTACATAAGGGTCAATACGCATGGCACTTACACTTGTGCGGATTGCGTTTTGAGCTTCCATGTAAACTCCAGTGAAGTAGAACGTTTTACCATCAAATTGATCAATATCCATGTGGTGATAATCTCCCCAACGTGTATTTGAAGTTCTTGAAGAAAGTCCGGCTTTAATTGTCGTTTCAGGGATTGTCATTTGTCCGATTGGGTCACAAGCGCGACGACCTGTCATTCTGAGTGAAGGAAAATCGCCAGCCGCTGAACTCGAGGTGCTGTAAGCCATTAAAATATTTCCGTCTTTGTCCATGTTGATACCCGGCATCCAACGGTTGGTTGTTCCTGGCGCGTAAGTTCCCTCTTGGTGAAGTGACCAATTGCCCAACGAACCCGTAGGACGACGAAGTTCAATCCAACGAATTCCACCGCGGTCTTGACCGTTTACATCTGTTGTTAAAGCCAAAACCATCGCTTGGTGCGTATCAAAAACACGCATAGGTGCTTTGAACATAACCGCCTCACGAAGAGGGTCTAAACGTGTATTGGTATTTGGTTGTTGAAAACATTGGAAACTCGTTAATCCACAAAGATGGGAGTCAATTTCAGCAATTGCGACGTCCTGAACTTTTGCTACCGTTGCCGTATTGTTGGTCCAGTTGATGGTCATTTCCCACATTTCAATCCAGTCGTTGGTATTGCTATCTGGCGAACCGTTTGAATGTCGTTCATCGTCTCGGTGACGAACAAACAAAGGCTTCATGCCCTCAGGCGCAGGATTATCACCTTCCAAATCAACAGGTGTAATGGATTGGAAACCAAAACCGTTTAGAGCATAGCCAATAGGAACTCTGATAAATGGGGAAGCCGTACCTGCCAACAAACTACTTAAGCGCATAGCGTAAACTGTTGGCGGCCCACCTTCGTTTGTAGAAACCAATAAAGCATCTGACGAAGTAGAGAAACTCCATTTTGGATAGTCTGGAAAGTTAGGACAAGTGAAGGAATACCTGTTGTAAGCACCTTGAGGATTTGAAGTTTGAGAAACATAAACCAAAAGACGATTCCCTGAACTTGAAAATTCAGTTAAAAACCAACGTCTTGAAGGTTTGTGATAAAGAATAATTGGGTCTCCGGCTCCTGTGATGGCTGGTGAACCTTTGGATGAAAGAGCAAAAACACTCCCCACATTGGCACCGGTTGCCTTATTTAAAATTCGGATAGAAGCACCGCCATTTGAGTTTGTACCTTGAACGTAGAACAAACTATCGGTAGCACCTGATGGATCGGGAGGAGAAACATTTGCGCCAACTCCTTGTACCTGCCATAAAATTTGTGCGGATGCATTTTTTTGAGTGTTTTCATGTTGTTGCCAAACCCAATCTAAATTGTGATGGGGAGCTTGGTCAACTTCGATTAATTCCCTGCCTTTAAAATTTGGTTTAATGACCTCGTTTTTCGGCAAAATTTGATCTTTGCTCGCTGGAACCAATTCAGCTTTTACTGGAGAAAAGTAACCCATGAATTGAGATTCTTGCGCGAAAACTGCTGTGAAAGCAAAGACACCGAGTGTGGTGAATAAATGTTTCATCGATTTAGTTTAAGAGTTTAGTGGCTAAATTTAGCGTTTTTAAAAATGACAACTAAATAACAGAAATAACATTTTTTAATAAAACTTGTTTTTCCTAAAACATCTTCACAAGTGACGAAAATGAAAATACTACTTTCCCCCGCAAAAAGTATCCAAGAAAATGCTGGTAAATTATCTTGGTCGAATGCACCTAAATTTGAAAAAGAAGCTGCACAATTGGTGAGGTCCTTGAAAAAAATGAAATCAACAGATCTTCAGGAATTAATGGATATTTCAGCTGATTTGGCGGAATTAAATGTGAGTCGCTTCAAAAATTGGCGTAAGGTAGATGTGAATGATGAAACCTTTATCGCAGCAGCATTGGCGTTTACAGGAGAAGTTTATCGTGGATTACAATTTTCAGGTTTAACAGAAGAACAACAACTGAAAGCAGACGAAAAAATTCGTATTTTGTCGGGTTTATATGGTGTTTTAAAGCCTTCCGATTTAATTTTTCCCTATCGATTGGAAATGGGAACGTCTTTTTCTCCCTTAGAAAATCAACGCAACCTTTATCAATTTTGGGATGCCAAAGTGACAAAAGCGATATTGAAAGAGACTGGTAAGGAGGAGGTTGTTGTGAATCTTGCTTCCAATGAATATTTCAAGGTAATTCAAACGAAACTGATTCAGAACACAATCATAACTCCTGTTTTCAAAGAATTTAAAAATGGTAAGTTTTCAATAGTGATGATGTACGCTAAACACGCACGTGGAGCAATGGCAAGGTATCTTATTGAAAACGAACTTTCCAGTATAGAAGAATTGAAACTTTACAATGTTGATGGGTATTCCTACGATGACAATTTGTCGAAAGGGAAGGAATGGGTATTTGTTCGATAGAGCTTAAAACCCTCGTTTACCTATAATTTTCGGTTCTATTCGCAATAATAGTACTATATTTTCGAATGTATTCGCAAATAGTAGGTTTTTTGGATGGTTTAAGAATAAGCAAAATGCTACTTGTTCTATGAAATATATGTTTAAAATGGCAATTAATTCAGCTATAGTTGGAGGAGTATAAAGTGAAGTTAAAAGTTCACATTGAATTTATTAATTTCTTCAAAGAAGTTATTCTTATTAATGAAAGTAAAAGATTTTTCACCATAAATGTTGGTGAAACTCTTGGTCAAACGCGGCGTTTTGTTGATGTTCCATTTGATTTCTAACGTTTTTAAAGTGCCATTTTTCTCCAACACTAAGTCAATTTCACGTTGCTCTTTGTTTCTCCAAAAGTAGAAGTTGGCATGAATTTGTTTGTATTCGTTTTGTTTTCTTAACTCATTGATTATGAAATTTTCAAATAAATATCCTGCATCGTTTCTTATTTCAATTGGACGAAAGTCATTGATTAAGGCATTTCGAATACCTAAATCATTAAAATAAATCTTTTTCGCCTTTTTAAGTTCAGTACGATGGTTGGTGTGATAGACTGGGAGCTTATAAACAACAAATGTTTGAACCAACATGTCAATGTAACTTTCAACAGTTTGATTATCAATATTTAGATTTTTTGACAACTCATTGTAGTTGACTTCTGAACCGATTTGCCAAGCTAGCAGTTTTAAAAGTTCTAACATTTTTTCGGATCTTTTCAGTCCTTTAAAAAGAAAAATATCCTTGTACAAATAACTTTCCGATAAAAAACGCAGTCTTCTTTCAGCTTCTAAGGGATTTGTTACCACTTCAGGATAGTATCCAAAAACCAACCGCTGAGGTAGTTGTCTAATTTCCTCCAGTAAATTTGTGTGACTCACCATTTCTTCGAGGGAAAGGGGAAAAAGGCTAAACTCAAATTTTCTTCCCGTGAGTGGTTCGTTAAGTGAGTTTCGCAATTCAAAAGCACTTGACCCACTCGCAATAACCTGTATTTCTTTAATGTAATCGGCAAACAACTTTAGTATCGAGCCGATACCCTCAATTTTTTGCGCTTCGTCAATTACTACTATTTTATGATTCCCAACTATTTGCTTTAGTCGTTCACTGTTTACGTTTGAAAGTAATTGTATGACATCGGCATTTTCACCATCTAACCACAAGGTTTTGTACGTTTTACAAATAGGTAACATTTGAATTAGCGTACTTTTTCCGACTTGACGGGCACCAAGTAATACAATTACTTTTCCTTTGAAGAAATCGTTCTCAATACTCGTAGAAATTTGTCTTATGATCTCCATTTACCTAAATATTTCGGATGTATTCGCAAAAATAGTACTATATTTTCGAATATATTCGCAAATAGTAGGGTTTTTGAGTGGTTCGATGGTTAAATAAAGAGTAAAAAAGCTACTTGTTCTTCTCTAGCACATACCCCAAAATTTTCTCCATCAAATGAACTCTGTCCTTTCCTGAAACATTGTGCTTGTGCATAGGGTAGGGGAAGAAGTCCATTTGGATGCCTAGGTCAACGAATTTTTTAACCAAAGCATAGTTGTGTTGCATCACCACTACATCGTCGATTGTTCCGTGAATTAATAGTAAATCACCTTTTAAATTTTTAGCGTAATTCAGTAAGGACGATTGTTCATATCCCTCTTTGTTTTCCTCCGGTTTGTCCATGTAGCGTTCACCATACATGATTTCGTAATATTTCCAATCCGTCACAGGTCCGCCGGCAACCCCCACTTTAAATGTACCCGGTTGACGCAACATTAACGAAGTCGTCATGAATCCACCAAAAGACCAACCATGAACAGCCAAACGTGTAGAATCTATAAAAGGTAAAGATTTCAAGAATTTTACGCCCGTCATTTGATCTTCCATTTCTGCCGTCCCCAATTGACGGTGAATTACCGATTCAAATGCAAATCCTCTTTCAGCCGAGCCGCGATTGTCGAGGGTAAATACAATGTAGCCTTGCTCCGCCATCCAATGCATCCACAAAGAAGCTCCATTCAACCAAGAGTTAGTAACCATTTGCGCATGTGGACCACCGTAAACATAAACCAACACAGGATATTTTTTCTTTTCATCAAAATCACTCGGGCGAATCATACGGTAAAACAATTCCGTTCCATCGTTGGCTTTTAGCGTACCAATTTCATTTTTACCGATTTTATATTCATTCAATTTGTCGGGATTATTTACCATTAATTTCGCTTGTTTTCCGTTAACATTCAGAATTTGAGCAAGATGAGCTGTGGTTGAGTTGCTGTAAGCATCGTAGAAAAATTGTCCGTCGAAAGACGTGGAGAAATGGTGTGTCCCTTCCACAGGCGTGAGTAAAGTGCTTTTGTTCTTTTTGAAATCATAACTGTAAATCAGTGTGTTAATTCCTTTTTCGCCCGTAGCTTTGTAGTAAATGAGATTTCCGTCGGTGGAGGATGAGATTATTTCTTTTACCACAAAATTATGGTTGGTCAATTGGTTCAGGAGTTTTCCATTCAAGTCGTAGTAGTACAAATTATTGAATCCATTTCTTTCTGAAATCCAAATGAAATTGTTGGACGTTTTGGACGGAAAAAACGCTGGATGTTCGGGTTCAACCCATTTATCGCTTGTTTCTTCAAACAGTTTTCTCACGCGTTCTCCGTTGTTGGCATTGTATAACCAAACAGTACATTTATTTTGGTCGCGGTTAACTTCTGCAAGAATTATGAACTGATTGTCAGGAGTGAAAGCAATATTCGTCAGGTAATCTTCTTTTCCGCCAACAGGTTTGATAAAGTAAGTTACTTGCGTTTCAAGGTTGTAAACTCCCAATTTCACTTGTTCGGAAGCTTGGCCGGCCATTGGATATTTTATACTTTTCAATTTACCTGGTGTTTCATTGATGTCGAGTAAAGGATAATCATGTACCGCTGTTTCATCTTTTTGGTAAAAAGCCAATAATTGCCCACTCGGTGACCAGAAAATTCCTTCTGAAATTCCAAATTCATTTCGGGAAACCGATTGTCCTGTTACAATATTTGGGTCTTTGTTAAGCGTAATTGGAATTTCTTTCCCGTTTGGCATGCGAATAAACAAGTTGTTTTCCAAGGTGTAAGCCAACACGTTAGATTTTTCATGGAATTTAGGGTTCTCGCCTTTTTCAGGTAAAGTTTGAAGCAATTTTCCAGCTTTAGTGGAGTAGTTGTAAGAAATAATTTGGCTACCATTATCCAGTAAAAATTCCTTGTCGTTTAGCCATTTCAAACCGATAAAACCTTGAAATTGAACACCACAAGCTGTGTTTACGTCTTGAATATTTGCAATTTCAGTATCCGTTTTAGCTTTTGGGTCGGAAAGAAAAAGCGATTGCCAGTTTTTACTTAGAAATGAATAATTGTTGCTTGCAGGAAGCCATTGAAAACCAGTAATTCTATCGGGTGCAAAACTCCTTCCTTGTAACATTACTGCGTCTTTAAGGCTGAGTTCCTTGAGTTGTGCAGTTAGAAATAAGGGTAGTAAAAAAAGGCTTAAAAAAATTAGTTTCATGGTCTTTGAATGAATTGATTAAAGAATTTTTCGATTGGGCGACCTGCTTCATAACAGTTCAGAAGTAGGGTGTCAAGTTCGTCAGAGAGAATGGTTTCAGCCGGAAATTCAGCGTAAAAATACCACTGCTTGTTGAAAATTAAAGGTTCGATTTCTGCGGCTTCTCTAAGGTGTTGAGGTAATATTTTGTTTCGTTCACCTAAAATTTCACCATATACTTTCCTGAATTGTGGCGCATTGTACAAGGACTGGAAAGTATCAATTTGTGCGGCAATTCCTTCACGAACTTCTTCCAAATCGTCTTTTTCTATTTCATAAATTCCACCGTAAACGCGAACGTGTTCAGGCGTAAATTCAAAATATATCCCATTGATTGCCTTTGATTTTTTCCCTCCTTCAGCCACAACAGCCGAACAATGTAATTTGTAGGGTGTCTTGTCTTTCGAGAAACGAATGTCTCTATTGATTCTGAAAATACAATCTTTGGCGAGAAGGTCTTTAAAGGCTTCGTCCTTTGCTGCAACTAGATTTATAATGTGTTGAGTGAACTCTTGAAAAGGTTTTTTGACTGATTTTTCATAGCGTGTTCGATTGAGGTCAAACCAATCTTTATGATTATTGGCAGCTAATTCTTGGAAGAAAAGCAGGTAATCTTGGGAGAAAAAGGGCATTGCATTAGATTTTGAATTGCGAATCTAACTACTTACACTCTAATTCTTCTCATTACGTTTGCTCAATTCTGCATCCACAAGTTCTACTTGTTGAGTTGCAAGGTCAATTTTACGTTGATATTCCTCTTTTTGGGCTGGGGTTAAAAATGAACCTTTGGATTTTAAACTCAATTTCATTCTTCCAGCGTAGGTGTTGCAATCGAGTTTGTGCTTACGTAATGTAGCAACACTCATATTGCTCAAATCATTCGAGTTATAGATTTTTATTTCCTCTTCCGATTTATTTTCATTTGATTTTGTTTCACTTTTTGGACTATCTAGTGGACGAGGTTCCTCGGTTTTTTGTTGAGGAGTTTCTGTTGGTTTAACAGTAGAGGTTGGAGTCGTTGATGTTTGTCCGAAAATGATGCCCTTTTTCTCATTCGCTTTGAGTTCTTTTTGGCGCTGTTCCAATGGGTTTGAACGCGCATCGAAGGGTTCTTTTTCGGATTTGGAAAGCATAAATGTTCCGCCTTTTGCCAATTGTGCATCAATCCTTTCCGCTTTGATTTGAGTAATTTCTTTTTCAAGTTTCATGTCCTCAATATCGTAGGCAAGTGCACTCCACTCTTTTGTTCCTTCTTTTTGCTTAGCGATTTCACTCTCTTTTTTCTTGATTTTAGTGTCGAGATTATTCACTTTGTTTTGTAGGCCAACTTTTTGATTTTCAAGGCTGGTTCTTGGGTCGGGAAGTTCGGAGGTTTTTGCTGGTTCAGATGCGGGTTCGTTTGGAGTTGAACTTACAGGATTTTTGGTTTCAGGTTGTTCTTTTGATGGCTGGCTGGTTGTTTTTGTATTTCCTACACAATCATTTAATGTCAAGCCCCATGCACTTTCGATCATTGCTGGCATTCCCATTTCATCAACAAGTGGTTTGAATTCAAAGGTTGTAATTCCTGATTCTTTCAGTTGGACATAGCCTTTCACTTCCCATTTTTTATCGCCGTTTGGAATTTTTTTGAAACCATACAAGTCCACCGATTTAGAAACAACGTTGATATTTCCAAACTGAACTTCTCCTTTGTCATCTGTTTTTCCTGATGCTAAGGTCATACCACCGTTCTTCATTGTTACCTCCCAATTACACAAAGGGTTTCCTTTGTAAGTGATTTTTAGGTGAACAGGTAAGGATTGTTGCCCGATTAGATTGATTGCGAACAAAAGTGCAATTGCGAGTAGATTAAGTTTCATAATTTTTGTTTTGGTCGTACAAAGTTGCGATTATCGTGCCATAGTTTTAAAAGAAATTTTTCTTTTTCAGAGATTTTGCTTTGCTGTGTTTGCGTTTGTTCTTTTTTCAATTTTAATTCAATTCTTGGTTCTCTAAAAAGTCCTATCCTCAAGGCTTGACATTTTGTTTTTTCAAGCTTTTGATTTCTATTTTAAACTCCCAATTGTTTGAATCGGCTGTTTATCAGTTTTTCATATTCCAACCTCATTTTTTCGCTAACAAAGCTTTTTTTCAACACTTCCAACATAACGGGTTTGCAATATTTGAATAATTCCAAGGTATTGTCCAGCACTTTTTTGTTTAGCCCACATGTTTCGTAAGCAGCTAAAAAATCTTGGTATTTCAATTTGCGTTTTTTTCCATTGAGATTGAGTGCCAATTCTTCGGTATCGCTTTCCATCAGCAGTGCAGAGGGAACTAAATCGTATGCAGGACTCAAAAACATACCTTGTCCTTCTTTTTCCAAAAGCGAGAAGTTTTTGAGATGCATATCAGCATTTCCAGTAAAAAAACTAAAAAGCACGTACTCGAAAAAGTTACTTACGTCAAGTAGTGGACTCGCTGAGTATTTCAGTATTAGCTTTGCTACTTGTTCGTGACTTCCTTTGTATTTGTCTTCTGTGAGTCTTTCACTAAGTTGGCACATATCTTCCATGCGTAATTTTCCTTTTCGAGTGCGGTCAACTCGTTTGGTTATGTAGCATAGTGTTTTGTCTTCCAAATAGATTAAGCTATGTGGAACAACTTTTAGCCCACATGTTTCAGCCAAATGCATGGTAACGGATTCTAATTCGGGTAGTTCAGGAAAAAAACTGGAGGGCGGTTTTAGTATGTAGTCACCGTAAAGCCCTACTATTGTGAGTTTTTTGGTCAGGTTTTTATCTGCTTTTCGGTAAAGACTCAAGGATACTTTGGCTTGTACGCCTGTAACAGCCATTTGACTTTGTATTACTTGTGTTGCTAGTTCGGTGAGGTTTTCTAGGCTGTAACTGAGAACGGGCGTATTGAGTTGTCCATAAAAACGTTTATTACAAGCTTGGTGAAGTGTTTTGTCTTGCCCAAACAGTGGTTCATAGCAATGCAAGCAACGTTTTCCATAGAAACTCATTTCTTCGTTTACTTGGTTTGAATCGTTGTAATTGCTTCGACTGTAATATTGTTTTTTATAGTTTTTCATTTGTTAAGGTGCAACTAATTCGCACGTTAATGAGGTAATTAATTAATTTTCTGGACTGTCATTTACATTGACTACACTTACTGCGCCGATACAATCTTTGCAACACATTAAGAGTAGGCCCATTCTATCGCGGTAATTGATTTTCCAGTTTTTTTCGGCAAGATCAAGTAGCCAACCTTCGGGTATTAATCCATCAAAAAACGCGAATAAGGTTTTGTTTTGATATGTTTTTTCTTGTAGAGGCAATGTTAGGCTTATTGCTTCTGCGTTTGAAGTTTTGAGGTATTCTTGGTTGTATTGAAAGTAGTATCCTTCTTCATCCTCGCTTATTAATCCGCAATATTGATTTTTGTAATATACTTTTCCTGCTCGGTTCATTTTTTTATTTCATTAGTTTTTCTCTGTCCAGTGGTACTGGTCCCAATATTTCGCCAAATAAGGATAAAACGGTGTTGACTTTATCCATTATTAGGGTTGTTTTCCCTTGTTCTAGGTCACGGATGAATCGTATGCCCACTCCAGCTTTTAGTGCCAATCCTTCTTGGGTAAGGTTGTTTTGTTTGCGTTTCATTTTGATGTGACGGCTAAGTTCACTTAGATTTTCTTTCATTTTTATACCTTAATGACTACAAATATACGATTTTCTTAAGAATTTATACCACATAGAATATATTTTAACATTTTTCCAGTAAATTTATACCAATAAAGGTATAAAAAGGACAATTTAATCAATTTTATATCTCTTAAGGTATAAAATTTGATTTTCCAGCAAAAATATACCTTAAATAGCATAAAAAGGTCATTTTTTCAATATTTATACTTTATGAGGTATAATTTTACGCTCTCGAATGTTTTTCGCTATGTCATAAATATGTAAAAATTATTCTATCTTAAATGTTAGATTAGTCTAATAAACTATCTTTGAGCTATGAAACATTGTATTTTTAAGTTCGGATTGGTCGTTGCTATTTGTTTGTTATTGAATAATTTGTATTCACAAGAATTGGTTGTTCAAGGGCTTGTTTCGCATCTAAATAAGCCTCTATCAGGGGTGAAAGTGCTTCAAAAAAACACATCAAATGGGGTTTATACGGATAGTGAAGGTGGTTTTCGGTTGCTTGTGAAAAAGGATGAAGGTGAATTGGTTTTATTGTTTTCTATTTCTGGATTTCGTTCTAAGGAGTTGTTTTTGGATGGTTTGAATTTGAGTATTCCGTTAAAGGTTGAATTGGAGGAGGATTTGTTGTCTCTTGATATGGTAGTGGTTTCTGGTACGCGTTCTGAGGTTCCAAAGTATGAAACAGCGGTTTTACTAAGGACTTTGGGTAAACGTTCTTTTGAGGCAACTCAATCGTTGACTCTAGCGGAGGGTTTATCGTTTTCTCCAGGGTTAAGAATGGAAAATAATTGTCAAAATTGTGGGTTTACACAACTCCGAATGAATGGTTTGGAAGGTCCGTACAGTCAGATTTTGATTAATTCTCGTCCTGTTTTTTCTGCTTTGGCTGGTGTTTATGGTTTGGAAATGATTCCGGCATCAATGATTGAACGGGTTGAAATTGTACGGGGTGGTGGTTCGGTTTTGTTTGGTGGAAATGCAATCGCTGGAACGGTGAATATCATTACGAAAGAACCGGTTAAAAATACTTTTGAGGTGGGGTGGAATGAGGCTTTCACTGATTTGAAAAGGCCTGATCGTTCGCTGTTTTTTAATGGTGCTGTGATTGCTGAGGATGGAAAAACAGGTATGAATTTCTATGGTTATAAGCGCAACAGACGTGAGTGGGATGCAAACGGCGACGGTTTTTCTGAAATGACTCGCTTAAATAATCATTCGTTTGGTGGTGATTTTTTTTATAAACCAACCAATCGCGGAAAATTAAAGTTGAATTTTAATGCTATTCAAGAATACAGAAGGGGAGGGGATAGGTTTGAACTGCCACCACACCTCGCTAGTGTTGCGGAAGAATTGAAGCACAATATTCTTGGCGGACAGGTTTCTTGGGAATCATACTCTGAAAATCTGAAACATAAATACGCGTTTTACGGTGCTTTTCAGTCGGTAAACAGGGATAGTTACTACGGTGCTGGAAGTGTTACGGCTCAGCCAGGAGATACTTTGTCCGGGTCTGATTTTCTGGCATTAAATGCTTACGGTAGATCAAATGATAGAAGTGCTGCTGTTGGTGCACAATACACTTTCGAGCCTAATGAAAAATACCTGTTAATTGCAGGGACTGAAGGACAACATAATCGGGTTGTTGATGAAATGGTTGGTTACAAAAGGTCGGTAAATCAAGTGGTAAACAATTTGGGGGTTTACAGCCAATTGCAGCTAAAACCATGGAAATCATCAACTTTTTTATTGGGTGGACGAATGGATTTTGTTGGAATAAACGGGGAGTATTTGCTTTCAGATTCATTGATGGCAACGGATTTATTTCAACCTGTTTTTGTTCCGCGAATTTCTTGGATGCAAGAATTGAATAAAGGGCTTAAGTTGCGATTTTCTTTTGCACAAGGTTATAGAGCGCCGCAAGCTTTTAATGAAGACCTACACATTGAGACTGTTGGTGGGGCAGCTCGATTTATTCAACTTTCAAATGATTTGAAAACGGAACGCTCTAATAGTTTTTCGGGTTCTTTGAATTTTACAAAATCTATCGCGAAAATTCAGTTGAATGCTGTGGTAGAGGGTTTTTATACGCAATTGCAAAATCCTTTTATTTTATCCGATGCGGTTGAACTTCCTAATGGTGTGGCTGTGCAAACAAAACGCAACGGAAACGGAGCTTATGTAGCTGGAGGTAATTTGGAACTTAATCTCTCAATCGCTCAAAAATTAGTTGTTCAATCAGGCTTTACACAGCAAGTTGCAAAGTACAACGAACGCGAAGTGTTGTGGCAAGGGGAAAATTTGAATGGTCAAGAAATTACGGTTTCAACGCAACACATTTTGCGAACGCCAAATCAATATGGATTCCTTACTTTTCAATGGTTCATTCATCCGAATTGGAATTTGAATTTGTCGAGTGTTTACACTGGCAAAATGTTTATTTTCAGAACGATAGATGTTAACACCGAGGAAATTCAAATTTCCCAAACGCCTCATTTTTTTGAACAGAATGTCAAGATAAGCTTCACGCACAATGTTGGTAAAAATCTCAAAATGAACGCTAGTACTGGAATTCAAAATATTTTCAATTCGTTCCAAAAAGATTTAGATTTTGGTTTTCAACGCGACGCAGCATACATCTATGGTCCAAACAGACCTAGAACTCTCTTTATCAGTCTCAAATTTTCGGTTGATTAGCCTTTGTATTCTTCTTTTCCGTCAGAATGACGTGCAAATCGACCTAATTTTCGGTCGTGTACTTGGTCATATTTCGGCCACGGCCATCCACCAAATTGGGTTTTTTGATAATCTTCAAAGGCTTTGTAAATTTCTTCTCTGCTGTTCATCACAAAAGGTCCGTGTTGAACAACTGGTTCATTTATTGGACGGCCTTGAAGAATAAGAATTTTACTTCTCTCATTGGAATTCAATAGCTTGAGTTCCGCAGTTGGTTCAACTTCAACACCATGATAGTTTGGAATGGTCTTCCCGTCAATTTGTAGGTTATTTCCTTCGTAATAAAAAATGGTTCTATTTACGCCTTCCGCAGTTGCAGGAAGATTCCATTCAGTATTTGGTTCCATTTCAATGTTATAAATGGCTACATGATTGTTGGGGTTTGCTGCCCAAGAATCGGGTGGTGCTGCTGATGCTGTGTACGCGCCTAATTGTCCCACCAAAACCTCAATATTGATTGCATTTCCATTGTTGTTTTTTACGGAAAAACGAGGAACTTCATCCGACCAAATCATTTTGAAGTGAGGTTTAACCATTTTACTTTTCTTCGGAAGATTTAGCCAAATCTGGAAAAGTTCCATCGGATTTTTTTCGTTTTCTTTTAAAAGTGGAAACATTTCACTGTGCAACACACCTTTCCCTGCCGTCATCCACTGCACATCGCCATCACCATAACGACCCGCGGCGCCCGTAGAATCGGCATGGTCAACAAGTCCTTTACGTACCACGGTTATTGTCTCAAATCCTCGGTGTGGGTGTCCAGGAAAACCCGGTACAGTTTCACCGTGATACATTCTGAATCCGTCTTTTATGATAAAGTCTTGCCCTATATGGCGACCTTTAAAATATTCAGGGTCGGGTCCACATTGTGCATTTCCTTTCGGAAAGTCGTCTTCGTGGTGAACACAAAATAAAAATGGATCACTTGTTTCCCATTGAAAACCAAGGGGTTTTATCTTTTTTATTGCTGATTTATTGTTCATAGTTTCTTTTTGATGATTGGCGTTTCCTAAAAATGGAAGTAGGGTTAGAGATGAAACTCCCAAAGCCATTCTTTCCAAAAAACTTCTGCGCTTAACTCCGTTTTCCATGTTCTAAATTTTGATGTAAAACTATTCAACTTGATTGTAATTTGTATTGACTTAGGTCAAGGTTAAGCTGGATAAAATTCAATAATCCTAAAGCATCCAATTATTGCGAATTATTGTGTTGATTTATCTTTTTTTACAATTCCTTTCAATCTGCCTCTTCTCAATTTTTGACTAACTTTGACGCTTGCAAAATTTGAACCCCTCATGATTGGAGACATACTAAAGAAAATTTTTGGCGACAAAACTTCCAAAGACAAGAAAATTTACTGGCCATTTGTTGATGCAACCCGTGCCGTTGAAACAAAAATAAAAGCACTTTCTGATGATCAATTGCGTGCCAAAACGCGTGAATTTCAAGCTAAGATTAGATCCGAAAAACAAGGATTAGAGGACGAATTGGTGGAGCTTAAAAAGAAAGCCAACGACCGAAATACTTCTATAAACGACAAAGAAGTTCTTTTTGAAAAAATTGATAAGCTCGAGAAAACTATCGACGAACAAATCGAAAAAACCTTGGAAGAATTACTTCCTGAGGCCTTCGCTGTGGTCAAAGAAACGGCGTTCCGTTGGGCAAACAATGGACAGTTAACGGTTTCAGCACAAGATTTTGACCGTAACCTGGCTGCAAAAAAAGACGGAATTACAATCGATGGTGAGAAGGCTATTTGGCACAACGAATGGTCTGCTGCAGGAGCAAAGATTAAATGGAACATGGTGCACTACGATGTTCAGTTGATGGGCGGAACTGTGCTTCACAAAGGAAATATTTCTGAAATGCAAACGGGGGAAGGTAAAACCTTGGTGGCAACACTTCCGGTTTACCTAAACGCGCTTGCAGGTAAAGGTGTGCATGTGGTGACTGTTAACGACTACCTTGCAAAACGTGACTCTGAATGGATGGGTCCTCTTTACCAATTTCACGGACTTTCAGTAGATTGTATTGACAAACATCGTCCGAATTCAAAGGAACGTAGAGATGCTTATTTGGCGGACATTACGTTTGGAACAAACAACGAATTTGGTTTTGATTACCTCCGTGATAACATGGCAGGAAATGTGGATGACTTGGTGCAACGCAAGCATCACTACGCTATTGTCGATGAGGTCGATTCCGTTTTGATTGATGACGCACGTACACCTTTGATTATTTCAGGCCCAACCCCTAAAGGTGACCAACATGAATTTTACGAATTAAAACCGCGTGTTGAACGTGTTGTTGCTGCCCAAAAACAGTTTGTTCAGCAATGCTTGAATGATGCTAAGAAATTACTTGCTGTCATCAACACGCCTCACGAAGATAAGAACGAAAACAAACGAATGTTGGAAGAAGGTGGCATTGCTCTCTTACGTGCTCACAGAGGATTGCCTAAAAACCGCGCCTTAATTAAGTTTCTCTCCGAACCTGGAATTCGTGTTCATCTTCAGAAAACTGAAAATTATTACATGCAGGAGCAAGGTAAGCACATGAAGAAAATTGATGCAGACTTGTTCTTTGTAATCGACGAAAAGAATAATACCATTGAATTAACGGACAAAGGAATTGATTTGATTTCTGGCGCTGAGGATAGAAATTTCTTTGTGATGCCCGATATTGGTGCAGAAATAGCAAGGCTTCAAAAAGAAAACTTGGATAAAGAAGCTTTTCTCGAGAAAAAAGATGTCCTCGTTCGCGATTATTCTGTGAAATCTGAACGTATTCACTCAGTAAGTCAATTACTTAAGGCTTACACGCTTTTTGAAAAAGAGGTGGAATATGTGATTCTGGACGGAAAAGTGAAAATCGTTGATGAGTCAACAGGACGTATTTTGGAAGGTAGAAGGTATTCTGACGGTTTACACCAAGCGATTGAGGCGAAAGAAAATGTAGATGTGGAAGCAGCTACTCAAACTTACGCGACTGTTACTTTGCAGAATTATTTCAGAATGTACCACAAACTAGCAGGAATGACCGGTACTGCGGAAACGGAAGCTAAAGAATTCTGGGATATTTATAAACTGGATGTGGTGGTTATTCCAACCAATCGTCCGGTGGTGCGTAAAGATTTAGATGATTTCGTTTACAAAACAGCGCGCGAAAAATACAATGCTGTGATTATGGAGGTAGAGCAGTTAGTCGCTGCTGGTCGTCCGGTATTGGTAGGTACAACTACCGTTGAAATTTCAGAGTTATTGAGCAGAATGTTGCAAATGAAGAAAATTCAACATCAAGTTTTGAATGCTAAATACCACCAAAAAGAAGCGGAAATTGTTGCCAATGCAGGTTTACCAGGAGCAGTGACCATTGCAACGAACATGGCGGGTCGTGGAACAGACATTAAACTCGGCGAAGGGGTGAAAGAAGCGGGTGGTTTGGCAATTATTGGTACAGAACGCCATGACTCTCGTCGTGTGGACAGACAGTTACGCGGTCGTTCAGGTCGTCAAGGAGATCCGGGTTCGTCAAGATTTTTCGTTTCCTTGGAAGATGATTTGATGCGTAAGTTTGGTTCGGAGCGAATCGCGAAATTGATGGATAGAATGGGATTGAAGGAAGGTGAAGTGATTACTGCGGGAATGGTTTCCTCTTCTATCGAACGCGCTCAGAAAAAAGTGGAGGAAAACAATTTCGGGATGCGTAAACGGTTGTTGGAATACGATGACGTAATGAACGCTCAACGTAAAGCCATTTACAAAAAACGCCGAAATGCACTTTATGGAGATCGATTGGATATCGACGTGGACAATATGTTCTATGAATTGTGTGATCTTGCGGTTCAACGCTATGCGAATGCGTCTTTCCAAGAGTTTGAAACAGAGTTGATTCGATTTGTAAGTATCAATTCTCCAGTTGACGAAGCAGAATTCAATGGGATTAATAAGAAGGATTTGACTGAAAAGGTTTACCAAGCTATGCTTGAACAGTACAATAGAAAATCAGACAAAATCATTTCTAAAACGCTTCCAAAAATCAAGGAGGTACACGAACTTCACGGCGAAAGATTCAAGAATATTGTTTTCCCTTTAACCGATGGAAGAAGACAAATGGAATTGGTGGTTGGTATTCAGGAAGCTGTTGAGTCTGAGGGAAAAAGCATCATTACAACTTTTGAGAAAAACGTTATCCTTTCCAAAATTGACGACGAATGGAAAGAACACCTTCGCGAAATGGATGATTTACGTTCGGCGGTGAACAATGCAACCTATGAACAAAAAGATCCGCTGGTGATTTATAAATTGGAGTCTTATGAATTGTTCCGTTCTATGCTGAATCGTTTGAACGAAGGTGCTGTTGAACTATTAATGACTATGGATTTACCTTATGAATTGGAGTTTGAAAACACCAACAAGGAAGACCGCCAAAATCATTACGAGCAATCGAGAACAAATAATTCAGGAAACCAAAGTTCAACGCCAGCACCACAATTCGACCGTTCAGCTTACCAACAAGCTATTCAAAATTCCATTCCACAAATGGAGAAACAGCAGCCTGTAATCGCCGAACCAAAAACGGGAAGAAACGATCCTTGTCCTTGTGGAAGTGGTAAAAAGTACAAACAATGTCATGGGAAATGACAATCCGAAAAAGATAAATGCTGATTTTTCAGTAGCCTTTGTTGGTTCTGGAAATGTAGCACATCATTTTATCCCGCTTTTCAAAAAGGCGGGATTTCTTATTTCTGGACTTCACTCTCGCAATATTGAAACAGGGCAAAAATTAGCTTTTGAGAATCAAATTCCATTTACTTCCTCTCTTTCTGAAATTCAAGCGGACTTGGTGTTCGTTTGCGTAAAAGATAAGCAAGTGGAGGAAGTTGTGAAATCCATTAGCCATCAAACATCCTTAGTTGCCTATACCGCAGGAAGTATCGAACTTAAAAATTTTCATGAAGAAAACGTTGCAGTATTTTATCCACTACAAACCTTTTCAAAAAACAGGAATTTAACAGTTGAAGCAATTCCCATCCTACTGGAAACCAAATCGAAAGGAATTTGTGATCTTCTTCAAGAAATAGCCAAACAAGTCGGTTTTGAAAGTTACTACTGCGATAGTACAGCACGTCAGAAAGTGCATTTGTCAGCTGTTTTTCTGAATAATTTCACACACCATTTGATACAAATCTCATCCGATTTAGCCACAAAATTTAATCTTGATTGGCAAATGTTTGAACCGCTTTTAAAAGAAACCGCTGCAAAATGGGAGCAAAAAGAATTTCTTGAAAACCAAACCGGACCTGCGCGACGCAATGACATAAACGTAATCGAGAAACACCTCAATCAACTGGAAGAAATGAACAAAGCGGTTTACTCCGTGTTGACTGAAAGTATCCGTAAAACCTATTGGAATGAAGAGTTATAAAGAGAAATTACCTGCTATAAAAGCATTTATGTTTGATGTTGACGGCGTTTTGACCGATGGAAGAGTGTATTTGATGCAAGATGAAATCGTTCGTGCTCTACATTCCAAAGATGGATATGCGCTGCAATACGCCTCGAAAATGGGGTATAAAACCTTCATTATCACGGGTGGAAGTTCGCAAGAAGTCAAACAGCGGCTAGAGAATTTAGGTGTTACCGAAGTTCATTTATCCTGTCATCACAAACTTTCAACCTACGAGGATATTTTAAAACTTCACCAACTTTCCGACGAACAAGTGCTTTACATGGGCGACGATATTCCTGATATTCCTGTTTTGCAGCGTGTAGGTGTTTCGACTTGTCCGCAAGACGCAGCTATCGACGTGAAAAATGTTGTTGATTACCATTCGCCTTATGATGGAGGTAAAACTTGTGTTCGTGACGTTATCGAACAAACCCTTCGTGTTCAAGGAAATTGGATGAGCGATAAGGCGTTTGAGTGGTAATACTTACAAATTAATCACATATCATCACCGCCGCCTCCACCTCCTGACTTAGGTTTTGAGATTTCTAATTTTCCGAATTTATAGCTCGCAGAAATGTAAAATCGACGGGTTAACCACTTAAAATCTGATTCTTGATACACGCCGGGACGGTCAACGCGAAGATAAAATCCTTGTCGGTTGAAAATATCGGATACCCTTGCTCCAACAGTCCATTTCTCACCCAATCTTTTTTCAACTGCAATGTCTGTTGCACCACGTCGTTGGGCGATTCCTTGAACGGTAACGCGCGGACCAAAATAATTAACACTTAATTGAACTGTTGTTTTCTTCCAAAATTCATAGGACACGTTGTATTTCACGTTCATTACGGTTCCTTGTCGGTTGGGCAATGATTCCAAATTGGTAATCCACCAGATGTAATTTCCGTTCCAAGATAACGTATGCCTGAAAGTTGGAATTGGTCGATAGCCAATGATGATTTCGCCTCCTAGGTTATGTGTCACTGCAATATTTTGGAAAGTCACAGCAGAGGTATTGTCCGGATAAAATTCTTTAACTCTGGTTATCACGCCAGTTGAGTAACGGTAGTAGGAACTCGCTGTGAAACTAAATTTCTTTTTTTCGTAGGAGTAGCCTAAATCAAAGGAATGGATGAATTCAGGTTTCAAATTTGGGTTTCCTCGACGAAGGTTAAACGGGTCGGCATAACTCGTGAATGGATTCAAATCACCGGCTGAGGCACGGTTAATTCTTTTGCTGTAACTCAACGAAATTTCAGATTTCTCTGCGAGCGAATAACGGATGTGTGCGGAAGGAAACAAATTGAAATAATCATTTACAATTCGATTAGAATCCGAAATTAAATCAGGAATTTGATACGATTGTTCTGCCCTTAATCCTGCTTGATATTTGAATTTACCCAATTGTTGACCAAAAATGGCATAGGTACTGTAAATCTGTTCATCGTATCGGTACAGGAAATTGGCCAAAGTATCCTCTAGGAATTGATTGGCATTGTAATCAAACGATTGCGAATAAGTGTCCACATTTTGAACGCGAATGATGGTCTTGGCACCAGCTTCCATTCGTGCATTGATTTTTGGCATCAGAAGCGTATAATCCAATTGTGCAGTAGAAATATTGTTTTTTTCCTTGTTGTAAAGTTCTTGTTTTAAAGCGGGAATATTACTCACACTAGAGTCAGGGTTGAAATAATTGTTTTGATAAAATCCTTGTGTTGCCTCGTTTCCAAGAGATTGATTAAAATCAAATACCAAATTCCCTTTATCTTCCTTGAAATCCCACTTGTAATTCACATTTAAGTCAAAGTTTTTTTGTTGACTCGGGTCGAATGATGTGCGTTGCCAAAGGTCGATTCTTTCATTGTTGCCATTGTAAAAATTGTTCCACAAATCTCCGGTTCTGTCGCGTTGACCAACATTTCCAGTCACTGAAAATCCTAGCGTATTTCTCGCTTTTAGGTAAAAATCTGCTCCTGTGCGGAAAGTGGTTGAAGCGTTGTAATCTGTTCCCAGGCGAGTTTGGTCAACGATGAAAATAGAATCATTTCCAAAATCCTGACGAATGTAAGAAACATTGTCGCGGTAACCTTCCAAAAAGCGTCCGTTTACTGAACCGTAAATGTTGTACCATTTGTTGCGGTAACTTAAGGAAACAGAACCTTCCGCAACGTTTCCTCCTCTCAAATCTCCAGAAGCTAAATTGGTAGAAACAAGACCATTGAAACCTTTTAGTTTGTTCTTTTTAAGTACAATATTTATGATTCCTGAAGTTCCGTCTGGGTCGTATTTTGCGGATGGGTTGGTCACGATTTCTATTCTTTCAATGGAACCTGCAGGAAGGGCATCGAGTAAGGTTTTTCCGTTTCCGCCTGACAGCGAACTCGGTCTTCCGTCAATTAAAATGGTAACTTTTCCCTCTCCGCGTAAGGTAATTCCACCGTCTTGATCAAGTTCGACAGAAGGTAAGCGGGTCAAAACATCGTTGGCTGTTCCACCTCTCACCGACAAATCTTCATCCACATTAAAAACTTTCTTATCAATTCCCGCTTTCAAAACATCTAATTGCCCTTTTACTACAACTTCTTGTAATTCAATGGTTTTGTCAAGCCCCATTTTTAGAATACCCGTATTGTAAACTTTACTGTTCGCACTAACCTTTATTGAAGACAAGAGAATATTTTGGTAAGAGGTAAATGTTGCACGAATCAAATAGGAACCATAAGCCACATTTTCAAAGCTAAATGCTCCATCCTTATCTGTAAAAACACCAGCTACCGTACTTGAATCGCTTGGACGAAGTAGTCTAACACTCACATATTCAAGTGCGTCATTTGTTTTTTCATCAACGATTTTACCGAAAATTGTACCTTCCCCTGTGTTAGATTTTTGAGCAAAATGTAAAAAATAGAGAGTTGTGGTTAAGAGTGCTGTTAGAAGAAATCGCATTTTACAAAGGTAGGAAGATTTATAAGTTTATAACTTGACTTATGTTAGCATGCAAATTTCCTTCTTTTCCATGCCATCCTTCCTGTTATGCTTGTCCGAACATTAACGGTTTAACACAAGAAAACAACACCAACTATCTTTTTAGGAACGGTTAGTGAATGACTTTTGGGGTGATATTCATCCATTTTAAACTTTCATTTTACAGAATTACATCGAATAATTTTCATTAACTTAAGGTTAAAATTTTTGAAATGAAGAAAGGCTGGATGTACATTTTAGAATGTTCTGACGGAAGTTATTATACCGGCAGCACGAATAGTTTGGAGTTACGAATGAAGCAACACCAAGCAGGTGAAGGAGCAAATCACACCAAAAAGCGTTTACCTGTTCAACTTGTTTATTTTGAAGAGTATCCATTTGTCCATGAGGCTTTTTACAGAGAAAAGCAAGTTCAGGGCTGGAGTCGGAAAAAGAAAGAGGCTCTTATTAGAGGAATGACGGATGAATTAAGAAAATTAGCGGAGTGTATGAATGAAAGTCATTGTCGAAATAAATAGTCGCTGGCATCGGCTGGCTTCGACTGGCTTCGACTCCGCTCAGCCAGCCGATGCCAGTGGAATACAAAAAGTTGACTGAGCGGAGCCAGTGGAATACAAAAAAGTTGACTGAGCGGAGCCATTGGAATACAAAAAGTTGACTGAGCGGAGTCGAAGGCAACTTTTTATTTACTAAGCGGAGCCGAAGACAACTTATTATCGCTGCCTTCGACTCCGCTCAGCCAGCTGAAGCCATTGGAATACAAAAAGTTGACTGAGCGGAGCCAGTGGAATACAAA
>CAZWSY010000027.1:0-5066 GCA_964636775.1 uncultured Lishizhenia sp. | reverse complement strand
AGCTGAAGCCATTGGAATACAAAAAGTTGACTGAGCGGAGCCAGTGGAATACAAAAAAGTTGACTGAGCGGAGCCATTGGAATACAAAAAGTTGACTGAGCGGAGTCGAAGGCAACTTTTTATTTACTAAGCGGAGCCGAAGACAACTTATTATCGCTGCCTTCGACTCCGCTCAGCCAGCTGAAGCCATTGGAATACAAAAAGTTGACTGAGCTGAAGCCATTGGAATACAAAAAGTTGACTGAGCGGAGCCGAAGGCAACTTTTTACATACTGAGCGGAGCCGAAGACAACTACATCTCTACGGCGACGTAATCTGCAAGATTCCCCCCTGTTGGAAATACGTTACCGTACCAGTACCTGATGGGGAGAAACAACCGTTGCCATCTGTCGCAATTACGGAATACGTGCCCGCAATTGTGGTCTGGAAACTGTTCACATTACCCGGATTCGGGAATGGATTCGGAACGGTCCAAGTATAACTATATGTGCCTGCCGGATTTGGTGTGGCGGTTACGGTGGCTTGGTCACCCAAACAAATACTCGAAGTGTTCACACTCACCGTTGGGTTTGGATTCACAGGTATATTCACCGTTGTTGTTCCAACACATCCCGCACTACTCACCACCGTCAAACTGTAAACTCCTCCTGCTGTGGAAACCGTTACCGTTGGGTTTTGTGTATTAGTTGAAGCGGAGAATGTTGCACCTACAGGCCCCGACCACGTGTAACTACTCATTCCATTCGGACCAGCGGTTAATCCAAAGGATCCATTTGCACATACTGCCGTAACACTTGCCGTTGCTGTGGCTACAGGCGGTGAATTTACCGGTAATATTGCCGTACTCGCTGAATTACTACAGCCGTTGTTGTCCGTTACAGTTAAAGTAAAGGTTCCACTCGTTGTTCCCAAGGTAACGGACGGACTTTGCACGTTGTTTCCTGGAGTGAATACAGCACCCGACGGACCAACCCAAGCGTAACTAGACATTCCCGAAGGATTACCCAATAAATTCGTTGTTCCACCTTCACAAACACCCGAACCGGTAAACGAAGCACTCACTGCTGGCGGTGGATTGATGTTTAAACTTTCTGTTTGCGCACTACCCGTACAGCCGTTTCCATCCACCACATTTAAGGTGAACACTCCTCCTGTTGCGGTTACTGTTACCGAGGAGTTTTGTGAACTTGGCGTTGCGATATTCGCCCCACTCGGACCTGTCCACGTGTAAGAAGTCATTCCAGCGGGTGAACCGGTTAAGGTTAAAGTTCCGTTTTGACAAACTGCTGCCGCGGATAGTGTTGCCGTTACCGTTGGACCCGGATTCACCGTTAAAGCCGCAGTTGTTGCCGTTGCCGAACAACCGTTTCCATTCACCACTGTTACCGTAAATGTACCGCCGTTGGTGACCGTAACAGATGGGTTTTGGGTGGTGTTGTTAGGGGTAAAATTCGTTCCCGAAGGACCCGACCATGTGTAGGTATTCATGCCATTTGGCGATGCAGTTAGCGTAATTGTACCGCCCGTACAAACAGCAGGCGCACTCAAACTTGCTCCAGCAACAGGCAACGGATTGACGGTTAAATTAGCTGTTGATGCACTTGCCGAACAACCTTGCGCATTGGTTGCGGTTAAAGTGAATGTTCCGCTTGTTGTTCCTAAAGTTACAGTTGGATTTTGAACGGTGTTGTTTGGCGCAAAAGTGACTCCAGCAGGACCCGACCAAGCATAACTTGTCATTCCAGAAGGATTTCCAAATAATTGCATGCTACTTCCTGCACAAGCTGCCGAACCGGTGAAACTTGCCGTTACATTTGGAAGTGCATTGACGTTCACTACTGCTGTTTGTGCTGTTCCCGAACAACCGTTTCCATCCACCACAGCAAGCGTGAATGTTCCACCCGTTGTTCCTAAGGTGACCGCTGAATTTTGTTGGTTTGGCGTTGCGATGTTTGAACCCGACGGACCCGTCCATAAATAACTGGTCATCCCACTTGGTGAACCCGTTAGGTTGATTGTTCCGTTGGCACACGCCGTTACCGTTGAAACAGTCGCCGTTACCGAAGGACCAGGATTTACCGTTAATGCGGCCGTTGTTGCGGTAGAACGACATCCGTTTCCATCCACGACTGTTACAGTGAAAGTTCCACTTGTACTGACTGTTACCGTTGGATTTTGTGAAGTATTGTTTGGTGAGAAATTGCTTCCTGAAGGACCAGCCCACGTATAACTTGCCATCGAATTTGGCGTTGCAGAAAGGGATATTGAACCACCTTGACAAACAGCAGGCGCACTCAAACTTGCTCCAGCTACCGGCAATGGATTCACCGTTAAATTCGCGGTGCTTGCGGTTGCCTGACAGCCATTTGCATCAACAATAGTTAAGGAGAAAGGACCTCCTGTTGTTCCTAAAGTTACTGTTGGATTTTGTACGTTAGCATTCGGACTAAATGTAGCTCCTGCAGGACCCGACCAAGTGTATGAACTCATACCCGATGCACCACCACTCAAGGTTATTGTACTTCCCGCACAAGTAGCCGAACCCGTAAACGATGCCGTTGCAACTGGATTTTCATTCACTTGTACATTCACCGATGCAGTTGAACTACAACCCGACCCACTTGTGACCGTAACCGTA
The DNA here is from genome assembly GCA_964636775.1 of uncultured Lishizhenia sp. Taxonomy (GTDB): domain Bacteria; phylum Bacteroidota; class Bacteroidia; order Flavobacteriales_D; family Crocinitomicaceae; genus UBA952. Next base: position 2,428 of record CAZWSY010000027.1, on the reverse strand, counting down.
AAATTACCACCCGTTGTTGCCACCGTTACCGTTGGATTTTGAACCGTATTAGACGTGCTGAACGTTGCACCAGCCGGACCCGACCACACGTAGCTTGTACCACCACTTGCCGTAAGGTTAAACGAACCATTGGCACAAACTGCTGTTACTGATGCGCCTGCTGTTGCTACTGGCGAAGGATTAACCGTAATGGAAGCTTGCGCACTATTGGAACAACCATTGGCATCTGTTGCAACCAAGGTAAATGTACCACTTGTTGAACCTAAAGTAACCGCTGAATTTTGTTGTGAAGGCGTAGCAATTGATGAACCCGCTGGACCCGACCAAGTGTAGGTGTTCATACCCGAAGGAGAACCCGTGAGCGATACCGTACTGCCTGCACAAGCACTACCCGCACTCACATTGGCCGTAACGTTTGGCAAGGCATAAACGGTAACATTTGCCGTTGTGGAATAAGCCGGACAACCACCTGCCGCAGCTAAAGTGTAGGTAACAGTATATGTGTTTGGCGTACTCGTATTTGGCACAAAACTACCGTTGCTTGTATTGAGTGAAAGCCCTGAAGGAGAAGCACTGTAGGTACCACCCGACGTTAAGTTGTTTATATTGGGGTTGATGGTGGACGTATTACTCACACAATAAGTAGAAGGCGAATAAGAGAACGTACCTTGCGGGGTAGGGGTGATGGTGACTTGTACGTTTGCAGATGCCGCAGTACAACCGTTCCCTGCTGGAATGGTGTAAGTAACCGTGTAAGTACCCGGCGTACTACTGCTCGGTGTAATGGCACCTGAAAGCGAGTTAAGTGTAAGACCCGTTGCTGGGGTAGAAGTGTACGTACCACCCGAATTACCTACCAAGGTTACAGGCTGACTTCCTGCGGTCGATTGACAGAAAGGAGCAGAATAGGAAATGGAACTTACAACAGGTTGGTTAATAACACTAATTACAGCAGTAGTAGTAGCCACAGGACAAGCGCCGTTATTCATGGTATAGGTAACCACATAATCTCCCACACCTAAACCTTGTGGAGTGAAAGAACCGTTGCTTGCATTGAACCCTGCGTTTGCTGGCGAAATGCTGTAGGAAACCGTTGGACCTGTAAAGCTACCCGCACCCAAAGTTGGATTGACTGTTGTTGTGCTTGAAACACAATACGTACCATAAGTTAAAGTTGCAGTTGGTGGCTCAACAATAGTTACTGCCGAAATACCCGACATTTTAACAGAGGCACAACTCGCCACGATTTTACAGAAATAAAAACGCGTACCGGATGTGTGTGGGATAGTTAAAGTTGAGCTCGTTTGACCTGTAAGTAAAGTTGCACCACAATAAGTGTTTGCTGTATTACTGAACCACTGATATGTTAACCCAACCGTTGAAGTGGCAGTAACGCTTATCGTTGGATTGCTTCCCGCACAAGCGTTTAAAGTTGCAACGGGTTGCGTGGAAATAGTGATGGGTTTAAATGAATTTGGCGTGAAGTCTATACCTGAAAAACGAGTGTTGGTGGCTGCTGAAACTGCTGAACCAGATATGGTAAGAGAAGATCCGTTGTCAAGTAGTTTAACAATTTGAGTTGGATAAATTGGTGTTGAAGATGGATTTACAGTGGCATAAATAATGTTTTGAGAACCAGAATAATCAACAACTACTCCGTAACCGTATGTTTGAAATCGATATGCAAAGCTCCAAATTCCAGAACTGTTTCTTGTAAATTTTGATATACCTCTTTGTGAACCAGTAAGGATTTCTGAAATATAAAGTTCACATCCAGTCGGGCTGAGAGAGAACCCATAAACAGATGGAGACCAACTAGCAATATTTGACACATTAGTTGCACCTAATAATACTGTAGATGAAGTACCCGTATTCGTAGTTGGAAGAATAGGGCTAAATTGATTCACACCAAGAGGAGCATTTTGTGTTGAAAAGAATAATCCATCATTAAAAATTTCTACGTTTCGAATGTTTGTTGGTGTAACCCAAATCTGTGAGAAAGAGGAGCCATCATAGTACCATATTCCCCCAGTGTTAGGAGTTCCTGACCCATTTCCAGATGTGTAAAACGTATTACTTGAGGTGGGTATTACTGATGAAATGTTTTGTCCACTAAAAGGAATTGTTCCTGTAGTGAGCCATGTTGTTCTACTCACCACATTGGTGTTCCCATCAATAATGTTAACCACTTTATTGTTATTGGACTGTACACCTGCTGTCCCAGCAGCCACATTGTAGCCTCCAACAGCTAGAAATCCGTTGTGAGAAGAGATGAAGCCAAAGTTGGAAGTTGTTCCAGGAGCAGTAAGTAAATTTGAACCGGTAAATTGACTAGTATAATCTGCTACTGTTCCTAAACTTGTATTTACTTCTCTAATAGAGAAGGGAACAGCCGCTGTACCCAATGCTCCCGAACCATCTCCAATTA
>CAZWSY010000026.1:0-42430 GCA_964636775.1 uncultured Lishizhenia sp. | reverse complement strand
GAGCACCTGACTCATAATCAGGTGGTCCCTGGTTCGAGCCCAGGTGGGACCACAATTAAAGCCTCTTTAAAAGAGGCTTTTCTTTATTTAAAAGTGTTAATCCGGAGGTGCATGGCTCCGAAAATCCTCAAATTTCCAATTTGTTAGATTTTCTTTAGTACACATGAATTCATGAAATTGAAAATTTCGAATTCATGGGATTCGAGCCTGGTGATAACACAGAAAAAAATGGAACAAAATCATGTTCCTTTTTCTATTTCTTTGAAATGAATTATTACGTTTACAGACTTCAAAGCAACCAAACAGCCAAATTCTATATCGGTCAAACTCAAAATCTTGAGAAAAGAGATCAAAAAACACATCAAATCTCTTGCAGCGAGGACAGGATTGTACCTAGTAAACAACGGGCATATCTTAATTCGAGTACCACAACAAAAAGCATAACGCAAAGCTCTTTAAAAAAATTTACGTTTGACTAAGGTTCATTACGTCGAGAACGAACAAAAAAAAAAGCTAGCCATTACTGACTAGCTTTCTCTTGTAGCGGGGACAGGACTCGAACCTGTGGCCTTCGGGTTATGAGCCCGACGAGCTACCAACTGCTCCACCCCGCGATATATTTTTAAAAACTTGATTCGTTAATCGGGTTACAAAGATAATACAACTATTTCGATTGTCAATGAAGTAATGTTAAAATATCTTAATGAAACGAACTTGAGTAGGTTTATCGAACCTCAGCCCCTCTTAAACCCTCTCTTTCAGGACTCACAAAACAGAGCTTACCGTTCTCATCCTCAGCCAACAATATCATTCCTTGAGATTCTATTCCGCGAATTTTTCTAGGAGCTAAATTTATCAAAACCAAAACTTCTTTTCCTACAACTTCTTCGGGTGTAAAATGTTCTGCTATTCCGGAAAGAATAGTTCGTTCATCAATTCCTGTACTTACTGTAAGCTGTAGAAGTTTATCTGCTTTAGGAACCTTTTGTGCTGTCAAAATTTTTCCAATTCGCAAATCAATTTTTGAGAAATCGTCAAAAGAAATTGTGGGCTTTTCGGGATTGAAAACTTTCACTTCCAAAGCGGTTTCATTTGCGATTTTTGAAGCATTCAATTTATTTAATTCGTTCTCCACCAGGCTATCCTCAATTTTAGGGAATAAAATTTCACCTGGCAAGATTTCTTTTCCACTTTCCATAAGGTTTTCTTCACCAAGCAAAGTCCAATCTTTGATGTCGATTTGGAGAAAACGTTGAATTTTTTGAGCTGATTCGGGTAAAAAAGGAAGCATTGCAATTGACAAATTGGCCGTAACTTGCATTGCCACGTACATAATTGTTTTTACTCTTTCCTGATCAGTTTTGTACAATTTCCAAGGTTCTTGTTCAGCCAAATATTTGTTTCCTGTACGTGCAATTTGCATCATTTCTGCTTGTGCTTCACGTAGTTTGTAGGCATAAATTAATTTAGAAATATTGTCAGTCGCATCTTTCAATGACGATAAAACCATCAAATCTTCGGCAGTTAATTCATTCGGTGATGGAATGATTCCGTTGTAATATTTGTGTGTTAAAACAATCGTTCTATTCACAAAATTCCCAAGAATGTCAGCCAATTCACTGTTGACGCGAGTTTGAAATTCCTTCCAAGTAAACTCAGAATCCTTACTTTCAGGGGCAATCGAACTCAAGACATATTTCAATTCATCTTTTTTCGAAGGGTAACTTGCCAAATATTCATGTAACCAAACTGCCCAATTTCGTGAAGTTGAAAATTTATCCCCTTCCAAGTTTAAAAACTCATAAGCAGGAACATTATCTGGAAGTATAAAATCTCCATGATCTTTCAATAAAATCGGGAAAATTATGGCGTGAAAAACAATATTGTCTTTTCCAATAAAATGTACAAGTTTCCGATTTCCCGCCTCTGATTTTAGCCAATACTTTTTCCAGTCTTTCCCGTTTTGGGCCGCCCATTCTTTTGTTGCGGAAATGTACCCAATCGGTGCATCTAGCCAAACATACAACACTTTTCCTTCTGCATTTTCCAAAGGAACTTTCACTCCCCAATCCAAATCACGGGTCATTGCTCTTGGACGCAATCCACCATCAATCCATGACAAACATTGTCCAATTACTTGATTGCGCCATTCCTTTGGATTGTGTTGTTGCTCTCCGTCTAAAATCCCTGATTTTATCCATTCTCTTAACCAATTCTCGTGATTTTGCATCGGAAGATACCAGTGTGAAGTTGGTTTTAAAACTGGTGCTTTTTGACTCAAAGTTGAAATTGGATTTATCAAATCTGTTGGACTTAAATCACTTCCACATTTCTCGCACTGATCACCAAAAGCATTAGGATTGTGGCATTTAGTACATTCTCCCGTTATGTATCTGTCAGCCAAAAACTGCTGATACTCTTCGTCGTAGAATTGCTCCGAACTCTCTTCGATGAATTTCCCCTTTTCATGTAGCACTTTGAAAAAATCTTGAGACGTTTCATGATGAAGTGGTGCAGAGGTTCGATGAAATATATCAAATTGAATATCAAAATCGTTGAAAGAGTTTTTGATTACCTCATGGTATTTGTCCACAATTTCTTGAGGAGTAATTCCCTCTTTTTTAGCTCTTAACGTAATTGCCGCACCGTGTTCGTCAGATCCACATATAAATGCAACATCGTGACCGTTCATTTTTAAAAAGCGTACAAAAATATCTGCAGGTAAATAAACACCAGCAATGTGTCCAAGATGTAAAGGTCCGTTTGCGTAAGGTAAAGCTGCGGTTACAGTAAATGATTGTTTTTCCATGTGGCAACAAAGATAGAAATAGTGTATTGAAGTGAAGTTTAAGAGCAGTGATTACAAATGAATAAAACCAAAAAAATGATTGTGTTATTGTTGGCTTTATTTTGTTTTGAACGAAAAAACTTTTATCGATTTATCATCACTGCACGTCGCAAATTCATTTTCATTAAGAACAAAAACCTTATTTACTGAATGAGTGTGTCCGTCTTCTTTGACGGAAATTCTTTGTAATACCTCTAGTTTATCGAGAGTCCAAAGTTTTACCGTTTTATCGCGACTTGCTGTTACAATTAGATTTTTTCCAAAAGACTTTATGTCGTAAATAGCAAAATTGTGGGCAGGAACAGAATGAACCAAAGAATAATTTTCTGAATTCCAAACCCTCAGCCAAGCATCTTTTCCCCCTGAGATGATTTTGTTTTCGACAAGGTGTATGGCTGTAACTCCATCCTTGTGTGCATAAAAGCGATGTAGGACATTGAAAAAATTAGTTTCAAGCACATAAATATATCCGTCTTGCCCACTGAGATAAAGCAAATCGCCTGTTTCGTTTAAGGAAATAGAACGAATTTTACCACAGGCGAAAGGAAGAAAAAGAAGAAGTTCATTCGTTTTTGTATCCCAAACCGCTAAATTTCCGTCGGCATCACTTGTGTAAAGGTGATTTTTGTTTTGATTTTCCGTAATCGCAAAAATTCCCGAAAGATGTTGAACATAGAATTTCAGTTCCTTTCTGAGGACTAAATCAAAAAAATGAAGATGTCCATTTTCCAATCCGACAGCAATTTTGTTGTTATCGTCAAAAAGAGATAAGGCAAAAACGGCGTGATCAAATCGAATGGCAAATTTATCTTGCGTGCCATTTTCAAGATTCCAACGTGTCACAAATCTGTCGCCTGAACCAGAATAGAGATACTGTCCATCACTCGAAAGCGCATAAACGGATGCTTTGTGTTCTTTAACGGAAAATCTGAGCGTTACGATTTTAGCCGTTTGACTCTTCATCGTCGATATCGTTTTCGTCGTTTACCTGCTTTAATCTATCGGCATAGTGCTTTGGTAAAAATTCGAAGAAAGTATCACCTCTTAAACCTAATCTTAAACATTCCAACGGAATCATATCGTTTGGACCTATATTTCCTAGATTCACCTCTGCACCAAATAATTTAATGAACCAAACTTGTTGATTTTTCTGAGGTGCTTCCCAAAGGATATCTTCTGGTTTTACTTTAGCAATGATACGGTTAATTAGAAGAGTGTGTGCCGTTCCATTCGGTCTAAATACTCCCACATTTCCAGCTTCTCGACCTTCTGCAATAACTTTCCAACTTCCGGCATCTAATTCTGCTTTCATCAAACGCACCCACTTTGCTGGAGAAACGATAATCCCAGAATCTTTTGATCCAACCTCTGAAAGTACTGTTCTTTCATTGGACATCCTTCGGATTAACTCACACTTCTCATCATGTGGAATAATGATTGAACCATCAGAAATTTCAGCAACTTCCAATTTCAGTTTATCTAATGTTCTTAAGTAATCTTCAAATTTTCCTCGGGCATAAAAAGCTTCAAAAAGTGTTCCTCCCAAATATGGTTTAATATTTGCGCTTTTGTAAAGGTCAATTTTTTCTTGAAGATTCGGAGTTACGTAACTCGTTCCGAATCCCAGTTTTACAAGGTCTGTTAAATGTCCAGAAGCTTCAATAAAGTTTTCCGCTTCTCGAAGTCCTAAACCTTTGTCCATCATCATGGTCACACCTTTTTGGCGCGGCTTAACACTACGTTCAGGTATAAATGGTAAGTTAAAATTCATGTTTAAATTTCTGCAAGATTAACAAAATCAATATCGTCCAATAACAGCGGATTGATTTCAAAAATGACTTTTGCTTGTTTTTTATTTTCTAATACTAAATCTCTAAAAAGGTTTAAAGCCTGTTCCTTCCTTCCCAAATTATTGAACACAGCCACCTCAATTAAAAGGATATTAAACTTTTCACTCACAACTTGTTCGAGCTCCAATAAACGATTTACGGAATAAAGATTCGGAAAATGATTGAGGCATTCATAATAATCTGCTAAACATTCGTCATTATTGATATCCAAAACCAAAGACTCTTCAAAATTGTCTAACGCTTCCTCAAATTCTCCTAGTTTTTCATAAGCTCCTCCGAGAACGTGATAAATTCCAGGGTTGTTTTCATCAAACTCAAGTGCTTTTCTAATTAACACAATGGCCTCACGAGTGTTATCCAATAAATCTTCTACAATTCCAAGTCCCAACCATGCTTCGGGCAACATTGGAGCAAGTTCAATACTTCGTCGGTAAAAATGTTTTGCCAAATCGTATTCTTCCAATTGCTCATGTGCTTCACCAATATAGCAAAGTGCGAGTGGGTCATCACCGTCCAACTCCATGCATCGATGAAAGTGTTCAATAGCTTGATGGTATTTTTCTAAATGTAAATAGGCATTTCCAATGTTGAAGTGAGCAGGTCCAAATTCTTCGTTTATCAGTAAAGAATAGTCATAGGCCCACAAAGCCTTTTCGTGCATTTCCACTTTACTGTAAGCATTTCCGAGGTTGTACCACGCTGTAAAGGAGTAGGGATGCTCGTCAATAAAGGCTTGATACGTGTCGATTGCTTGTTGGTATGCTCCAGTTTGGTCGTAACAATACGCCAACTCGTACATAGCACCTTCATTAGAAGGGTTGGCCAAAAGTGCTTCTTTCAATACTTCAATTGCTTCTTTGAATTGCTTCAAATTTTGATGCTCCATGGAAATATCGAGAAAAATCTCGTCGCGGTCTTCAGGCTCGCAAATTTCCATTGCAATTTTGAAATAGCGAATCGCATTTTTGTGATCTCTTAATTGACTGAACAAGGAGGCTTTGGTCAAAATAACCTCTGCATTATCGGGAATCGTTTTTTCCAAAACATTCACTTGTTGCAGAGCTTCATGTAATTTCCCCATTCCACTTAACGACTGAGCATTTCGCAAATTAAAAAGTGGGTTGTAAGAAAACTGGTACATGCCGTATTCGGATGCTTTCTTTGCTTTTTGGTATTGAGCGGTAATGAGATAGTGGTCAATAATTGCTTCAACTCTATCACTATCAATAAACCCGATGGACTTTCCTTTCAGGTGTTCTTCAAACTGTTCGAGGTCTTCTTTAAGATTATCTCCGAATTCGTAAGGGCTTTCTTCGTCGTCGAACATATATTGAAATTTTAATCGAAATTAGGTACTTTGTGTTTGTTTTACACTATGTTTCTTGAAAATTCATCCAATTTGATTTGTTTAAAAAAAAATTCAAACAACTTTTGAAAGATTTTAAACTAAATTAAATGACTCAAATACAAAAAGATAATTAATTCGAACTCGCTGATTTTGTCCTTAAAACCATCATCCAAAGTGCACCAAAAAGAATACTTGCAAAAACCAAATGGGCTGTTTGAACTAAACCAGGCATATCAAAGTGCGCCAACAATACACCAGACAATAACTCAATCGCAAGAACTATAAAAACGAAACGAATGGGGGCAAGTTTTTCTGTCTTTTCATTTTTGTAGGCTAGCCAAGCAATCAAGGCTAGAACCAACCAAGAAAAACTGCGGTGAATATAAAAGGACAATCCCAATTTTTCTGTCCAAGATTCCCTTCCAAAGCCTTGTTTGGTGAGTTCGTCAATGTATTCTCTTACTTGCGTCCCCAAAAACATTTGGTAAAAAGAGATGGCAAAAACCACCAAAATAATCCACTTGAAGGTGGAGGACGTAAAAATCGGTGAACTGAATATTGGACTTATACGATGTATGATAAATAGCTGAATAGCAATTATAACCAGAGCTAGCAAAAGGTGAACGGTGATGGTCCAAGGAACAAGATTTGTAGCGACAACAATTGAACCAAACCAAGCTTCAATGGCCAGAATAATCAAGTTGATTCCAGCAAGTAAAACCAGTTTTGAACGGTAAAAAAACAACATCCAAAAGAAAGCCAACAACAAAGCATTTCCTGCTAAAAATCCAGCTAGGCGATTGATGTATTCTGTCCATGTTTTTCGGGCATTAAAAGCTTCTTCTACATATACTGATGGGTCATTTTTAATTTTTTCAGCAGTTTTCGGTAAACCAATAGCATTCAAAAACGTACAAAACTTTTCAACTTTTTTCTCGCGTTTTGCAAGGTAAATTTCACGGTAATCAGCTGGAAGTTCGGTTATTTCTGTTGGTGGAACCCATTGTCCGAAGCACTTAGGCCAGTCTGGGCAACCCATCCCGCTGCCTGTAATTCGCACAAAACTACCTGCAAAAACCACCAAATAAATTAAGCCTAATGCAATCCAGTTGAAGCGAATGAAATTTTTAGAATATGTCATTTTAATTATTGTGTTTAATAAAACAAGATAAATGATTGTGAAGTTTATTCGAAAAGAAAGAATTCACAAAAAATCGTTTGCAAAGTTCAGAAAACTATCGAGTTTGAATAGATTTTATTTTTAGTGCGTTGTATTTTGAGTAATTCAATGACATTGGTCTCTTGTTGTTTCTACCTTACTAACTTTGTACTATGGATTTACATTTTTCCAAATACCAAGGAACTGGAAACGATTTCATTATGGTCAATAACTTGGATGGACGTTATAACGATTTGTCCATAGAACAAGTTCAACAACTTTGCGACAGACGTTTTGGAATTGGTGCCGACGGTTTAATCTTACTTTCCGCCAAGAAGGGTTACGATTTTGAAATGGATTATTTTAACGCTGATGGCTCCAAAAGTTTTTGTGGAAATGGAGCTAGATGCAGTGTTGCTTTTGCACAAGAAGTTGGAATCGTGAAAGATAAATACCATTTTCTTGGAATCGATGGCGAACACGAAGCGACCGTTTCGAATGAACATTTTGCCGTAAAAATGCTGGATTGTGAACTTCCCAATAAAGTTGGGAATGACTTTTATCTCTACACAGGCTCACCACATTACATGATTTTTGACTCAGATTTGAGTTACCAAAACACTTTTACAAGGGGGAAAACAATCAGATACAGCGATGCTTATAATGCAGAAGGGGTAAATGTTAACCTCATTCAACAAATCGAATCAGGTAAAATTGCAATTTCCACTTACGAACGCGGAGTGGAAGATGAAACCCTTTCTTGTGGAACGGGTGCAACTGCTTGTGCTTTATTAATAGCTTCACTTACAGATGAAAATTTGAATGAAGTTTCTGTAAAAGTGAAAGGTGGACAACTTTATATTCGCTTTGAAAAGAATGGAAATGGTTTTAAAAATGTGTGGCTTGTAGGGCCTGCTCAAAAGGTTTTCGGTGGAACAAGTACAATTTGATTTCGTATTTACAGAACTTGTTGAATTACCCAATTCTAACATTCTAACTTCGCAAAACTGGTTGTGTATTCTACACGCTAATAAAATTCCTCCTCATATTGGTGTTTCTTGTAACGGATTGTATTTCAGCTTAAAAGCAAAAGGGAAAGACTTGAATGTTTCCGTAAACAAGGTTTTAAAATTATTAAACGACAAAAAGATCACCTCGTATTTTCTTCGTTTGAATGTGGATTGGAAAGTAGAGGAAATCAACAAAATTTATCAGCTTTTTGATAAAGCAACAGGACAAAAAACATCTTGTTTAAGTCCTATCAAACTGCTTCCAGAAATGAACGAAGAAGCACAGCAATTGGTTGATTTATTGAACTTTTTAAAGGAAAATCAACTTTATGACCTCGTCTATGGCATCAATTTACAAGAGGGCGTACAAGGAATTTTGCATTACACACCCTCAGCAATAGAAAAAAGAATAAGTTTGCTTCATGCTTCAAGGCGATAAGATTTTTTTACGAGTGGTGGAAGCCAACGACGCAACTACTTTGTATTTGTGGGAAAACAATCCTGAAAATTGGAAAGTGTCGAATACAGAGGTTCCGTTTTCCATGCATGGAATTCACGCACTAATCGACAGTCAAAAAGATTTTAGGGAATGTGGTCAATTGCGTTTCATTATTTGTGAGAAAGAAAGTGGTTTTCCCGTCGGAACAATTGATTTGTACGATGTTAATTTCAAACACGGTTTCGCTTCAGTAGGAATTTTAATCGCCGAGGAAAAACAACGAAGAAATGGTTACGCTACCGAAAGTCTGAATTTAATAATGGAGTATGCACGAGATATTCTGGAGTTAAGAAACCTTCAATGTTCCATTCACGGGGACAATTTAGCGAGTGTGGACTTGTTTCAAAAAAGTGGTTTTGAACATATAGGCACACGCAAAAATTGGTTGAGATTTAAGGGAGTTTTTTACGATGAAATGCTTTTTCAAAAATGTTTAAACGCAGTTTAATTATCACTTTAATTGTTGGTGTACTTGTTGCAATTGCTGTTTCCGCACCAAAAATCCTTTTGTTTCTTGCTGGAAAAAAGCAAACGATTAATAATACAGAAAAGTCCATTATTATTCGGGAACAATTTACTGCAAATCAACTTGCTAAATTCTTGATTGAAAAAGAGATAATTGATTCAGAAAAATCTTTTTTAACCATCGCAAAGGAAGTCGGATTAGACAATCAAACACTTGCACTAGGGAAATACGTGATTCTTTCTGGAACAAACTACTTGGATTTGTGTGAAGGTTTCACCATTCAGGAAAATGGACAAGGAAAAGCAGAAGCAAAAGTTAATGTTGTTTTCAATGCAACAAGAGATTTGCGAACGATGGCAAAGGAAGTTGAAAAGTGCATTATGGTGGACAGTGCAAGCTTGGTAACCTATTTGGAAGACGAGACAACTTTATCTAAGTACGGATTCAGTTCTGCTCAATTTCCTGCTATGTTTTTTTCAGGTAAATATCAAATGTACTTCGACACAAATGTTGAAGCTTTCACCGATTCAATGGCGCAGGAATTCAAACGATTTTGGACAGTTGATCGGAAAAATCAATTGATAAACATTGGTTTAAGTTCACCAAGTCAAGTTTCAACACTCGCGAGTATCGTTTACAGCGAACAATCTCGACATTCAGACGAATGGCCAACAATCGCGGCTTTGTACCTTAATAGATTGAAAAAAGGAATGAAATTGCAGTCCGATCCGACCTTCAAGTTTTGTTGGGGTGAAGCTTTAAAAGGCGTTCAAAGGTTAACTGCCGAGCACAGAAATCAAGATTGTTCCTACAACACATACATTTACAACGGCTTACCTCCTGGTCCAATATGTTTATCCTCAAAACAAGTGTTGGAGGCTGTACTCTATCCTTCCGCTGTTGATTACTTGTTTATGTGTGCAAAACCAGATTATTCTTACCGCCACAATTTTGAAACGAGTGATGTTGCTCATGTCAGAAACGCAGCCAATTACCAACGTTGGTTGGCAAACGAACTCAAGAAAAAGAAAAAATGAAACGTCGTACATTCTTTAAATTAGGCATGACAGCGGGGGCACTTTCTGTGATAAAGTCCGCTTCTGGAACCTCATTTCTAACAACTGAAAATGAATTTACCGTGGACGGACCGGTTGTTTTATCCACATGGATTCATGGTTTGGATGCCAACAAAGCAGCTTGGGATATTTTGTCAAAAGGTGGAAATGCCTTGGATGCTGTTGAAAAAGGAGTTCGCGTAACCGAATCGGATTTGAGCAACCGAAGTGTAGGAATTGGTGGAAGACCCGACCGCGACGGACACGTAACCTTGGACGCTTGCATCATGGATAACGACGGAAGATGTGGCTCAGTAGGTTTTTTGGAAGGAATCGCTCATCCAATTTCAGTAGCAAGAGCCGTAATGGAACGCACACAACACGTCATGTTGGTTGGCGAAGGAGCAAAGAAATTCGCATTAGATTATGGATTTTCAACCATCAAAACTCCAATTCCAGAAGTAAAACAGGACTGGAAAGAATGGAAAAAAGAAAACAAAGACGTTTTTAAAAGACCCGAAATAAATCATGAAAACCACGACACCATCGGAATGATAGCTCGCGATGCAAAAGGACAATTTGCAGGTGCTTGTACAACAAGTGGTTGGGCTTACAAAATGCACGGACGTTTGGGTGATTCTCCAATAATTGGCGCAGGTTTGTTCGTTGATAGTGAGGTTGGTGCAGCAACTGCCTCAGGTTTAGGAGAGGCGATAATTCGAATAGCTGGAAGCAATACCGTTGTGGAATTGATGCGTCACGGTTATTCTCCTTTGGAAGCATGCAAGGAAGCAGTACAGCGAATAATTCGAAAAAACAAAGATTTGACCAACTTACAATGTTGTTTTCTCGCGATGGATACCAAAGGACGAATTGGCGCTTATTCCGTTTACAACGGTTTCAACTTTGCCCTTCGAACTAATGATGAGGAGCGTATGGTTGATGCTGGTTTTGATAGAAGTTGGTAAATTTTACTGCAATTTTAATGTTTGACTTGCACACTAAATTTAGAATTGAAATGAAAAATTTAAATTTTTTCGTTATTCTGTTCCTTGTCAATTTTGTCTTCGGACAACAGGCAGGAATATATAAAATCGATTTCCGAATTGAGCCTGAGTTGGTCAATGGAAATGGAATTCCTGTCCCAACGAATGGTCAACCACCAAATCAAAATAGTTGGTTTTATTTCAATTTCCCAAAAAGTGTGCGTGACTCCCTCATCTTTATTATTGAGCAACAAGTGAGTAAAGAACTTAATATGCCTTCATCTTGTGTTTATCGTTTAAATCGCAGAGAGCAACCGATTACAAGTTCAGCACTCAATAATCAACTTGGAGGTATGCCGAATAGTTCTCTTCGCTGGACAATACGAAATATTGAACGCGATTTATACGTTAAAGTGAATGTTCAATTTGTTGCTCGTGGCGGTTCAAACTTTACTTTTTTCGAAGGAACTATTTCGCGTTTAAGACCTATGGTAATAATTCGTATTCATGCTCAAGATTCAGAAAAACGAACGTACTACAAAAAAACTGTTAGGGAAAAAGACTTTAATTCTATAAGAACTTTTCGGCGACAAATAGGACCGTTTACAACCGTTGGTGGTGATGTGTTACTTGCACAAGATGTTTACTTAATGACACAAAAAGCACTTCAAAAGTTTCAACCAACTTTTGAGTAGTTGAACCTTTAACCTGTGGTGCAAAGAACACCAATGTAAAAAAGTATTAGAACTCTTTCTATCTTTGATGTATGCACGTTATCCTAAACGGACTCCCTCTCTTTGGCCACAAATTAGCAAAAGATTTACAACATTTCTCACCGAAAGATAAGTTCCTGTTCTACAATACCTACTACAACAGATTCGATAAACTAAAATTTTATTTACAAGCGCCTTTTACTGATCTATTCCTAAGCATGAACGGTGTAAGTGACCAAAGTGGGAGTATAGAAAAGGCCTATAAAACAGGAAAACCAATTGTAATGCAATGGATGGGTACCGATATTTTATTGGCACAAGAAAGGTCAAAAAATAATACTTTATTCACCAAATACTTAGATAATGCCACCCATTTTATTGATGCTCCTTGGATGAAAAACGAACTTGAGCTTCTCGGTATAAATGCCATTTTAGTTCCGTTTAAATGGACAGAAATCCGAAAAGAAATTTTGCCTTATGGTCGCATTCAAATAGCTACATACATTCCTGAAAGTAGGGCGGAATTTTACGGTTGGAAGTCAGTTCAGATGTTAGCGACTGCTTTTCCGGATATTCCTTTTTTCGTGATGGGCGCGAATAATTTACCTGGAATTATCCCTGAAAACGTAAAACTTGTGGGTTGGATTGATGAAAAAGAATTCAAAAGAAAATTGGAACAATCTGCAATCTTCCTTCGACTTCCAGAACACGACGGTTATTCCGTTTCGGTGATGGAGGCGCTTGCCTCGGGTTGCGAAGTTTTGACAACAATGCCGTTTGAAAGAGGAATTTGCGTAAAGAATGATAATGAAATTATGGACGCATTTCTGGCTTCTTTAGATAAGATTCACAAACGAGCGTACTATCCAAACAAAGAACATATCACTTTCGCAAACGAAAATCATAACCGTGAAAAAGTGATGAATAATTACCTTCAACAACTACATGGACTCCTCAAATAAAAAACATATTGCGTTGATAACAACGTGGTTTCCTCCTCAACAAAGTGTGGCAACCAATCGAATGGTAGCTTTCGCACAATACCTTGGCGAACAATACAAAGTTTCTGTTTTTGGTATGGACAATCGCATTCATACCCATGAAAATTATTTACCAAATGTTGATGTTCATTATTCTTCAAGTGATAAATTTCATGAATGGCTTTCCGACAAACCACAAGATAATCCCTTACTTCATAAAGCTAAAGTTGGATCACGTGTTGTTTTAAATCGATTTCTTCCTTCACCTTTAAAAAAATGGAAAAAAATCACTTTTGCTAAACTAAATGAAGTCCATAAAATCCAACCTTTCGACTTGATAATCAGTTCCTATGCCCCAATAGAAACCCATCAAATCGCACTGGATTTCAAGAAGTTGCAAAAAGAAGTTCCTTGGGTTGCAGATATGCGTGACGAATGTTCGAGCAATCCATTTTTTGATGAAAAAATACGCGTACAGTTAAGTGAAATCGAGAAAGAAATCAACATTTACGCAGACGCCATAACAAGTGTAAGTTTGCCATTAGTTGTGAATTTTAAAAAGGATTTGCCTTCCGTAAAAAATTTCTTGGAAATTAGAAACGGATTTAATCACGATTTTCGAAGAGATTTGAATATTCAGAAATCAAACGATGAATTTCATATTGGATATTTTGGGATTTTTTACGGATCACGAAAACCACATTTTTTGATGCATGGTTTAGATTTATGGCGCGAATTTTATCCCGAACGACGTGTAAAAATCCATTTTTATGGAACTCATCAAAACTTTCAGATACCTCGCCCCCTTCAAAATCTTATTCAAATTCATCCACCCCTACCCTATCAGCAAGCCATCCAAAAGATGAGTGAAATGCAAATCAACTTGTTGATTCATCCAATAAACGGACAGAAAGGCGTTTACACTGGAAAGTTATTTGATTATATCTCTGTTCAACGCCCCGTTTTCGCATGTGTAGATCCTGCAGACGTTGCAGCAAAACTTATTCTAGAAAATAAAGCAGGCTATGTTTGCCCATTCGACGAGCCTGAAATCATAGCATTTCAATTGGAAAACGCTTATCAAGATTGGCTCAATAACTGTCAACCTTTTGCTAATGAAGATTTTGTCAATTCATTACATCGCAGAGAAGGTGTCAAACAATTGATAAATTTGATTGAAAATTTGACGAAATGAAAATTTTACAAGTCGGTCCAAATTCGGTACATGTAGAACGATTTTTAAAAGCCTTAGCTCAAGAAAAAAGTCTAGATATTCATTACCTATCTGAGAATGCAACCGAATTTCCTTTTGTTGCAACCTTACCACCAATCAATTTTCATTCGCTAAATCCAATTATACTTTTCAGAAATTTCCGGAAAGTAGTTCATCTTTTACAAGAATTACGACCTGAAATAATCCACCTTCATCAAATCAATCGACAAGCTTATTTTGTTGCAAAAGCAGCTCAAAAATTAAACATTCCAGTTATTTCAACAGCTTGGGGAAGTGATGTTTTATTAATACCAAAGAAAAATACACTTTTCAAATTTCTTGTTCAACAAACGCTTTTTAAATCTACACATATTACAGCGGACGCTGAAAATATGATTGAAGCAATGAAATCCCTTCATCCGAGGGGAAAATATCACTTGTTACAATATGGTATTGACCCAATAACACCAAAAGAAAAAGAAAAAATAATCTACACCAATCGCCTACATGAACCCTTGTACAGAATTGATGAAATCTTGAGAATATTTGCCGATTTCAACAAAAAGTTTCCCGATTGGCGCATGGTTCTGGCCGGAACAGGAAGTCAAACTAAAACTTTAAAAAAACTAGCTAACAAGTTGAATTTAAAAGATAAAATTGAATTTATTGGTTGGGTGGATAAAGCCACAAACGAGCAGTATTATGCTATTTCCACTTTTTACATCTCTATTCCTGAAAGTGATGGAACAGCTGTGAGTTTATTCGAGGCCCTTTCTGCTGCTTGTCATCCTATTCTTTCAAATCTTCCCGTTGTGGAAGAATGGTCGAAAAAAGGTTTAAAATCAACTATTTGGCAACCAGAACAAAATATCAATCCCATTGAATTGGCATTGAAAGACCGTACTAACGAAACCATTCAATCCAACTTTAAGTTAGTGGAAAAATATGCTTTGCGAACCACAATGATTAAAGGATTCACAAGTTTATACTATCATTAGGATTTGAAAAAATACCAACAACGATAAATATCCTTTAACCAATCCCTTACTTTAGGGTGGAGGGGAAAATTGCCATATTCAGCTAAAAAACAACCGTTTCAAATACTTTCAAAAGTTAAACGTCTTTATTCTAAATCAATCCCCTTTCTCTATTTCCCCAATCACTTTCACAATATCAGTATAATTAAAGCCCTTGGTAAGCAAATAGCGCATTACTTTTTGCTGCTTTGTCCATTCGTTGACTTCCTTTTTTAGGCTTTCGGACTTTTTCTGAGCTAATTTTTTAATCGTTTCTAAATTATCCGCTTCAGGAATCAGTGTAATTGCTTGTTGTATAATTTCAGGGGAAACTTTTTTGGCTTTGAGTGCTTGAACGATTTTCTGTTTTCCCCAACTTTTGATTTTGAATTTACCGTTCACAAAACTTTCAGCAAAGCGTAATTCATCCCAAAAACCATATTTCTGTAAATGCAAAAGGAGGCTTTTTTCATCCTCCTTTGACAATTGAAATACTTCCAATTTCTTTAAAATATCTGATAAACAACGATCTTGAAAAACGCAGTAAGCTTCAATTTTGCTTTTTGCCTTTGAATAATTGTCGTTGTCGTTGGAAATCACAAGGTAATTTCTTCGTTGTTTTTGTTTACGAATGAATATTCTAACAATTGGTTTGCCGTAATTCCACGGACAGGAACCCACTGTTTATACTTCATCATCCACTTGATTTGTTTTGACGGAAAACCTCGTTTAAAGTAAGCTTCTAAATAAGGGTGTACCAACAAGGAAACTCCTTTCAGTTTTCTGTCCAAAATCAAGAAGTCAAGATTAGACTCAATTTCTTCAGCGAACAAAATACTTGCTTGAACTTCTCCGGTTCCATTACATGTCGGACAAAGCTCGGAGGTATTGATGTCCGTTTCAGGTCTTACACGCTGGCGAGTAATCTCAACCACACCAAATTTTGAAGGAGGAATAATATTGTGCTTTGCTCGGTCAGGTCGCATAAATTCCTTCAATTTTTCATAAAGGATTTTATTGTTTTCCCTGTCGTGCATGTCAATGAAATCAACACAAATAATTCCACCCATATCGCGCAGCTGCAATACTCTTGCAATTTCTTCGGCAGCTTCAATGTTGGTTGCTAGTGCATTCGATTCTTGTCCGTCAGCTCCTTTACGATTCCCACTATTCACATCAATTACGTGCATAGCTTCCGTGTGTTCAATAATCAAATAGCCTCCACTAGCCAACGGAACTTTCTTACCGAAAAGCGTTTTAATTTGCTTGTTTACACCAAACTTCTCAAATATTTCAATTTTTCCATCGTAGCGTTTAACGATTTTCTCCTTTCCTGGAGCTATACTCGCAATGTAAGATTTCATTTCTTCCATCATTGCATCGTCATTCACATGAATATTGGAGAAATCACCGTTCAACATATCACGAAGGATGGAAGTGGTGGTATTTAGTTCACCCAAAACACGATGCGGAGGAGTGGCCGTTCTTAACTCGTTGTGCATCACTTTCCACTTCTGAAGCAAGGCATTCAAATCACCTTCTAACTCTGAAGTAGATTTATGTTCTGCAACTGTGCGGATAATTACGCCAAAGTTTTTCGGAATGATGCTTTCCATCAGTTCCTTCAATCGAACTTTTTCGTCGGCATCTTTTATTTTCTGACTTACAGAAATTTTATTGGAGAAAGGAACAAGAACCAGAAAACGTCCAGCCAAGGTAATTTCCGAACTCAATCTTGGACCTTTACTAGAAATCGGTTCCTTCGCTACTTGCACCAAAATAGGTTGAGATGATGAAACAATGTCTCCCATCTTACCATCTTTTTCAATATCTTTTTCCAATTTGAAATACATCAAATCGGCAACATTTTGTTTTTTGTTTACGGTGTCTTTGACAAATTTCGTGAGCGAGCTGAATTGAGCACCAAGATCAAGGTAGTGTAAAAAGGCATCTTTCTCATAACCAACATCCACAAAGGCAGCATTCAAACTTGGAACAATTCTACGAACCCTACCAAGATAAATATCACCAACAGCAAAATCGGTATTACCTCGCTCCTCATGCAACTCAATCAACTTTCCGTCACGTAATAAGGCAAGCCATATACCGCCATTACGGGTATCGACAACTAATTCGAGATTCACAAAGTTCAATTTAGGATTAAACAATGAAAGCCCAATGAAAAATCACTGAGCTCTCTTTGCAATGACTGAAAAAGATTATTTCTTCTTCTTGTGACGATTTTTTCTAAGTCTTTTTTTACGCTTGTGCGTAGCCATCTTATGTCTTTTTCTTTTTTTACCGCTTGGCATAATTTAACGTTTTATAATATGAATGAATATCTTACTAAAAAAAAGCACTCCCAAAAAGGGAGTGCGAAGTTAACAAATATTTTGATAGCAACTACTGCTAGCAATTATTTCGCTACTACTTTGTTTTTTACTTCTTCAACGAAAGTTTTAGAAGGCTTAAATGACGGAACATTGTGTGCAGGAATAATGATTGTTGTATTCTGCGAAATGTTACGACCAGTTTTTTGTGCTCTCTCTTTTACGATAAAGCTACCGAAACCACGCAAATAAACGTTTTGTCCGTTTGCCATAGACACCTTAATGGCATTCATAAATGCTTCAACTGCTCTTAAAGCTTCTGTTTTTTCTAGTCCTGTTTCCTCTGCAATTCCTGCAACGATATCAGCTTTTGTCATTTTGATTATGAGATTAATAGTTAATAATTCTAAGAATTCGGGCGCAAAATTACTGTTCCGTTTCTAATCCACCTTATATTCAGCGTTTTTTTTTCACAATTTTTCTTAGAAATGTCGCTTTTTTCCAATTATTTGGCGCTTTGGTATCAGAAAAATAAGCGCGATTTGCCATGGAGAAACACCAATAATCCATACCAAATTTGGCTTAGTGAGGTGATTCTTCAACAAACACGAGTAGAACAGGGACTCCCTTATTTTCAACGTTTTAAACAAAATTACCCAACTATTCACGACCTTGCAAACGCTAGTGAACAATCGATTCTCAACGACTGGCAAGGATTAGGTTATTACAGTAGAGCGAGAAATCTTCACAAAACAGCAAAAATAATTTCAGATTTAGGTGCTTTTCCTGAGAATTACACTGATTTACTCCAGTTAAAGGGCATTGGGCCTTACACTGCTGCTGCGGTTGCTTCTTTCGCATTCAAAGAAAAGAAAGCGGTTGTTGATGGAAATGTTTATCGGGTTTTGAGTAGGTATTTTGGTGTAGATATTCCCATTGATAGCACTTTAGGTAAAAAGTATTTTCAAGAACTTGCCGATGAACTTATTCCCGAATTGAATCCCGATATTCACAATCAAGCTATCATGGAATTTGGTGCCTTGCAATGCGTACCTAAAAATCCCAATTGCCAAGACTGTCCTTTCATTGAAACCTGTGAAGCCTACCGATTTAATAAAATTCAAGAACTTCCTGTCAAATCAAAGAAAACAAAAGTCAAAAACAGATTTTTTCATTACCATATAAAATTTGATGTTGATGGGAAATTTGAATTTAAGCAAAGGATAAACAAGGATATTTGGCAAGGACTTTATGAATTCAACTTAATGGAACTTGAAAACGAAAACGAGTTCCTTAAATCAAATTCTTCCCATTTTGAATACGTTTCACAAACATACACACACATTATTTCCCATCAGCGAATTCAATCCATCTTTTTCATTTCTAAATCACCAAACAAAAATGAATCAACTACCAATCTTGTTACCTTGAATGAAATCTCCAATTATCCAATCCCAAGATTAATTGAGAAATTTTTGGAGGAACACTATGAAATTTTAGCCGAAATCTCACAAAAAACGATTTAGTAGAATGACATCACTACCTTTGTTCAAAACAGATTTATGATACAAATTCAACACATAACAACCGAAATGTCCACAACTCGAATATTTATTGTGGGCAAATCAATCAAAAAGAAGTGGAATTTTGCCGAGGATGCATTGCCTTTTGCGGAAAATTTCATTTCCCAAACGGACAAAAAAACAGATTTCCTTAAAAACTCCAGAGGTTATCTGTACCTCATTAAAGAAAATTCAGATTTAGAAGTTTTACGTATTGCTGGACATGATGTTTTCGAACAACTTAAAAATGAATGTTCGAACGTTCAAATTTATGGTGAGGAAAATGCAGTTTTGGCTTTTGCTGAAGGAATGGCACTTTCTTCTTATCAATTCAATCGTTTTTTAAAAGACGCAAAAGACCACAAACTAACTTCAATTGAATTGGATGAAAAGGTTTCCATTGAGAAAATAAACGAATTGCAAAACACCATCAAATCTGTTTTCTGGACGAGAGATGTTGTAAACCTTCCAGTAAATTATCTCAATGCCAATCAATTGGCTGATAGTATTGCAGAACTTGGAAAAGAAGCTGGATTTAGCGTACAAATTCTCGAAAAAACACAAATTGAATCGCTAAAAATGGGTGGTTTGTTAGCGGTAAACAAAGGCTCTATTGACCCTCCCACATTTACAATCGCCGAATACAAGCCTAAAAAGCCTGTCAATAAGCAACCAATTGTTCTTGTAGGAAAAGGAGTTGTTTATGATACGGGTGGATTGAGTTTAAAGCCAACTCCTGGTTCAATGGATAGCATGAAAAGCGATATGGCTGGTGCAGCTGCAGTTGCAGGCGCAGTTTATTTAGCTGCTCTTCAACAATTAAACGTACATATCATCGCCCTTATTCCGGCAACTGATAATCGTCCTGGACAAAATGCTTACACTCCAGGCGATGTAATTACGATGTTTGACGGAACGACAGTTGAGGTATTAAATACAGATGCAGAAGGCAGAATGATCCTTGCCGATGCCCTCGCCTACTCCGCGAAATACAACCCAGAAATTGTAATTGATGCTGCAACGTTGACTGGTGCTGCTGTTCGTGCAATCGGTACAGAGGCGAGTATCATGATGGGGAATGCCAAAGATTCCTATTTCGAGAGTTTGGAAAAAGCAGGAAATAAAGTTCATGAAAGAGTGGTGCGTTTTCCATTTTGGGACGACTACAAAAAACACATGAAATCCAAAATCGCTGATTTAAAAAATATTGGTTCAGCAAACGCAGGAATGATATCCGCAGGTAAATTCTTGGAACATTTCGTAAAAGCACCATACATTCATATTGATGTTGCGGGTCCGACGTGGTTAGACGCAAAAGAAAACTACAAAGGTTTTGGAGGAACAGGAGCTGGTGTGCGACTATTGTATCAATTTTTGAAAACACATTATAAATAATGGAAAAAGAAATCCTTGAGAAAGAAAATATTCGTGTTGGAATAAGTGTTGGTGATATAAATGGTATTGGTCCTGAGGTGATTTTGAAATCGCTTAGGGACAATATGATTCTAACTGACATTACTCCAGTTATCTATGGTTCGGCAAAAGTGCTTTCGTATTACAAAAAAGGACTTGGAATGCACGATTTTAATTATCAAAGTTGTAGAAGCGGTAAAGATGTAGTCAATAAAAAGGTGAATGTCATCAACGTTTGGTCAGAGGAAGTGAAAATTGAACCAGGAAGCGCCAATTCAACCGGTGGAACTTATGCAGTAAAATCATTAGAAGCTGCAGTAAAAGATTTGGCAGAAGGAGAAATTGATGTTTTGGTAACTGCTCCATTCTCAAAAGAAACGGTTCAAAAAGCGGGATTGAATTTCCCTGGACACACGGAATATCTTGCAGACAAGTCTCAAGTTAAAGAAGCATTAATGATACTTGTTTCCAATGAATTGAGAGTTGCATTAGTAACCACACATATTCCTCTTAAAGATGTGCCAACTACCCTTACGAAAGAGAAAATAATTGAAAAAATCGAAGCATTTGCTGCAAGTCTCAAAAAGGATTTTGGTATCATTCGACCAAAAATCGCAGTACTAGGATTGAATCCTCACGCAGGTGAAAATGGAAAACTCGGTACGGAAGAACAGGAAATAATCGCACCTGCAATCCATCAAGCAAAGAGCAACGGAATTTTAGCTTTTGGCCCATTTCCATCTGACGGATTCTTTGGTTCAACTGCGCGTTCCAAGTACGATGGAGTTTTGTCAATGTACCACGACCAAGGTTTGACAGGATTCAAAGCGATTGCATTTGAGGACGGTGTAAATTTCACAGCAGGACTTCCAATAGTGCGAACATCACCCGACCACGGAACAGCATTCGATATTGCTGGCAAGAACAGTGCATCAGAAGCTTCTTTCAGAAGTGCTATTTATTTATCTGTGGATGTTTTCAGAAAAAGAAAGCAATACAAGATGATGAATGAAAACCCTCTTCCAATAAGAAAAGTGGAAAGTGACAACGAACGTGATAATTGATTGAGCAATTGGTAAACGAATAAGTCGGAAAAATTAAAGAAACCAAGTTAAATTATAATTACTACATTTGCCGTCCGATTTTTGAATTTAAAATTTAGTTGAGGTGAAGAATCCATTTGAAATTCCTTTTGTTGGTTTGAAATTGGGAACTCACGAGTTTGAATTCGAATTGGACAAAACGTTATTTGAAAAATTCCCAAATTCGTTAATCGAAGAAGGTGAGCTGATAGGTGTCATGATGCTGGAGAAAAAAGAAACAATGATGATTGCTCATTTTTCTGTGGAGGGCTTTGTTACCGTCAACTGTGCTAGATGCAATGAAGAAATGGAAGATTATTTGGAAGGCGAGATTACGATTTACTACAAATTTGGAACAGAGGAGGAAGAAGATGAAAATCTGATTGTTTTATCGCCGGAAGCCTATTTTATTGATGTGAGTCACCCTTTCTACGAATTGATAACTGTTTCATTACCAAGCAGAACAGTACACGATGAAGGGGAATGTGACGAAGAAATGGTAAAAATATTGGAGAAGCTTCAGGCTAAACCAAGCGAAAATAAAGAAGAAATTGACCCAAGGTGGGCAGCATTGAAAAACTTAAATTGAAAATAAACTGTTATGGCACATCCTAAACGCAGAATCTCAACAACGAGAAGAGATAAGAGAAGAACTCACAAAAAAGCAATTGCAAACAATGTAGCGACTTGTCCAACAACAGGACAACCACACCTATTCCACCATGCACATTGGCACGAAGGAAAATTGTACTACAAAGGAAGAGTTCTTGCAGAGAAGGAAGTAGCGGAAGTTACTGAATAATTTACTGCCAACCTCTTTCATGAGAATAGGCTTAGACATATCTGGAGGTGATTTTGCTCCCGAAGCTAACCTTGATGGTGTTGCTCTGGTAATTAATGATTTACCGAGTGATGTTCGTCTTGTTTTAATTGGGCAAGAAGATATTATTCGTCAAGGTTTGAAAGAAAGAAATATCGACGAAAAACGCGTTGATATTGTTCATGCACCTGACACAATTACTTTTCACGATCATCCCACAAAGGCAATACCGAGAAAACCCAACAGTTCAATAGCTGTTGGGTTTGATTTATTGGTTAAAAAAGAACTAGATGCCTTTGCAAGTACAGGGAACACTGGTGCTATGCTTGTGGGTTCTATTTTTAAATTAAGTACAATACCAGGTATAATTAGACCTTGTATTACCTCTACCCTCCCCGCAATTGACGGAACAAAAACAGTCCTTTTAGATGTTGGATCCAATGCTGACTGTAAGGTTGACGTTTTGTACCAATTCGCAGTTCTAGGTGCTGTTTACGCTAAAAACATTTACGGAATTGATAACCCAAGAGTTGGTCTTTTAAATATTGGAGAGGAAAAATCCAAAGGAAACCTACTGACTATTGCTGCTCATCAAATGTTAGCTGATTCCGAAGAGGTTAATTTCGTTGGGAATGTAGAAGGACGCGATTTGTTTTCCGGAGTGGCAGACGTGATTGTTTGCGATGGATTTACAGGAAATGTTGTCTTGAAACAAGCAGAGGGTTTTTACTCACTGTTGCGAAAGAGAGGAATAAAGGATGAATATTTCGACCGTTTTAATTACGAAAATTACGGTGGAACGCCAATCTTAGGGGTTAGAGGAAATGTGATAATTGGTCACGGAATTTCAAATGGTATAGCAGTAAAAAATATGTTATTACATACCGTGGATGTTGCCAATTCTAATCTGTCTCAAAAAATTAACGAAGCCATAAACTAATAACTACCATGCAAAAAATTCAAGCAGCGATTACAGGTGTTTACGGTTATTTACCTCCTGATGTGCTGAGCAACGCTGATTTAGCAAAAATGGTGGATACAACTGATGAATGGATAACCACCCGCACAGGAATTAAGGAGCGTAGAATTATGCGAAACGGTGCAGCATCTGATATCGCTTATGGTGCTGTTAAAGGTCTTCTTGAAAAAATGAACCTTGACCCAATGGAAATTGAATTGGTTGTTTTGGCAACCGTAACTCCAGACTATTTATTTCCAAGCACAGCAAATGTTTTGTGTGATAAAATCGGCATGAAAAACGCATGGGGTTTCGATTTAAAAGCCGCATGCTCAGGATTTATATACGCGCTTTCCACCGCATCTCAATTTATTGAAACTGGGAGATATAAAAAAGTTTTGGTTGTCGGTGTGGACAAAATGAGTTCAATTATCGACTATGAAGACAGAGCTACTTGTGTGATTTTTGGAGACGGTGCTGGAGCAGTTTTGTTAGAACCAAATACCGATGGATATGGTGTTCAAGATTTCATTTTAAGAAGTGATGGTTCAGGAAGAGAATTTTTGGTTCAACCAGCTGGTGGATCGGCAATGCCTCCAACTATTGAATCTGTTGAAAAGCGCTTGCATTACGTAAAACAAGAAGGAAAGCAAGTTTTCAAATTTGCGGTAACTAATATGGCGGAAGTATCTGCGGAAATCATGGAAAACAACAACTTACAAAGTGAGGATGTCGATTGGTTAGTACCTCATCAAGCTAATTTACGTATTATTGATGCCACCGCTGAAAGAATGGGTCTTCCAAGAGAAAAAGTAATGATAAATATTGAAAAGTACGGAAATACCACCGCTGGTACACTTCCGCTTTGTTTGTGGGATTACGAAAACCAACTAAGAAAAGGAGATAATATTATTTTGTCTGCTTTTGGTGGAGGGTTCACTTGGGGGGCTGTTTATTTAAAGTGGGCATACGACGGTAATAAATAATTTTAAACTCATAAAAATCACAATTATGAATACTGAAGAAATTAAAGAATTAATCAAGTTAGTTTCAAAAACTGGCATTGGTAAAGTACATATCGAACAAGAAGGTTTTAAATTAACCATTAAAGGTGGTTCAAATGGAGCATCAGAACAACCGATTATCGTTCAAGCACCCGCACAACCAATGGTTGCCGCTCCAGTAATGGCTGCTGCACCGGTTGCCGCACCTGCTCCTGTTGCTGAAAAACCTGTCGAAAAACCAGCAGACGACGAGTCAAAATTAGTGACCATCAAATCTCCCATGATTGGAACCTTCTACCGTTCTTCTGGACCGGATAAAGATCCGTTTGTAAATGTTGGTTCGACCATACAAAAAGGAGACAAACTTTGTATTATAGAGGCCATGAAAACTTTTAACGAAATCGAAGCAGAAATTTCTGGTAAGATTGTTAAAGTTTTGGTGGATAATGCAACACCTGTTGATTATGACCAACCATTATTCTTGGTAGATCCAGCATAATTCTCATTAAAACCAAACAGTATGTTCAAGAAAATTCTCGTAGCCAATCGAGGCGAAATTGCTTTGCGTGTGATTCGTACTTGCAAAGAAATGGGCATCAAAACGGTGGCTGTTTACTCTACCGCAGATAAAGAAAGTTTACCTGTTCGCTTTGCAGATGAAGCCGTTTGTATTGGACCACCAGTGAGTGCTCAATCTTACTTATCAATTCCAAATATTATTGCCGCAGCTGAAATTACAAACGCAGACGCGATACACCCAGGTTATGGTTTTTTGTCTGAGAATGAAAAATTTTCAAGAGTTTGCAAAGAACACGGCATAAAATTTATTGGTGCAACTCCAGAGCAAATTGCTGGTATGGGTGATAAGGCGACAGCAAAAGCAACAATGATTGCAGCAGGTGTACCTTGTATTCCGGGTTCAAAAGGTTTATTGGCAGACTTAGAAGACGCAAGAAAAACGGCACTCGAAGTTAGATACCCCATCATTTTAAAAGCAACTGCTGGTGGCGGAGGAAAAGGTATGCGTATTGTTTGGAAAGAGGAAGAACTTGAAAAAGCATGGGATTCTGCACGTCAAGAAGCTGGAGCAGCATTTGGAAATGATGGTATTTACATGGAGAAATTTATTGAAGAACCTCGTCATATCGAAATCCAAATTGCAGGCGACCAGTACGGCAATGCGTGTCACCTATCAGAAAGAGATTGTTCTATACAACGTCGCCATCAGAAATTAGTGGAGGAAACTCCTTCACCATTTATGACTGATGAACTGCGTGAAAAAATGGGGGAGGCAGCGATTAAGGCAGCTAAAGCCGTAAATTATGAAGGTGTAGGGACAGTCGAGTTCTTAGTTGACAAAAACCGTGATTTTTACTTCATGGAAATGAATACAAGAATTCAAGTAGAACATACAATTACAGAGGAAGTAATCAATTATGACCTCATCAAAGAACAAATTCTTCTTGCTGCAGGTCACAAAATTTCAGGTAAAAATTATTATCCACAAATGCACGCTATTCAGTGTAGAATTAATGCAGAGGATCCTTTTATGGATTTCAGACCTTCTCCCGGAAAAATTCTAAATTATCATTGTCCTGGTGGTCACGGTGTACGAATTGATTCACATGTTTACTCGGGTTACACAATCCCACCGAATTATGACTCCATGATTTCCAAACTGATTGTTGTTGCTCAAACTCGCGAAGAAGCAATTCGAAAAATGAAACGCGCTTTGGACGAATACATTATTGAAGGTGTGAAAACTACTATTCCTTTCCACCAAAAATTAATGGAAAACGAAGATTTTCAGGCTGGAAATTTCACTACAAAATTCATGGAGAGCTTCGAGTTTTAGGAATGTGATTTGACAAAAATTTCACATATATTCTAGGTAATCCATTTCTTACTCTAAATTAAGCATTTGCATATTTTGAACTTGGAAAAATTGCTGAGTCGAAATCTTATTCAATCGATATTACTTTTCAAAATATTTACTTGTATGCTTTACTAACAGTTAATGTAGTGAGTCAAACTGCAATCCATGAATGATACTATTCAATGCTTGATTTTGTGGGATACTTTAATTGGGATAGTAAAATTGGATTTTACTTTAGGGGCGGTTTAAATAGCAAGTGTAATCCACTATTTTGTCTTTACTCAATTTGATAAATCTGCAATTCTGGCACTCATCATTGGAGAGAAACAAACGAAAAGAAATCAATCAAATGGAAACTATAAGACTATATTTTGATAAGTTTTTTAAACTAAATGATGAAGAATGGGCTGACTTTGAGAAATGTATTTTGAAAGTAAACATTGCTAAAAACGAGCAATTATTAAAACAAGGTGAGCATTGTAACTTTATAGCCTTTATTCAAGAAGGAAGTTTCCGATTTTATTTTGATAAAGAGGGAGAAGTGAAAATAACTGCCTTTTTCTTTCAAGGCGATTTTGTATCGAATTACAGAAGTTTTTTAACAGGAAAACCATCAGACCATTACATTGAAGCGATGCAAGATGCACTTGTTTACAAAATAAATTTACAGGAGCTTAAAATGCTTTACGACAAACACAAAAATGTGGAACGCTTAGGCAGACTGATCGCCGAAAACTTGTATTTATCAGTGGCCAACCGTCTTGATTCCTTTTTATTTCAAACACCAGCAGAACGATATAAAAACTTGATTGAGAAAAATTCCAGACTCATTCAAGAAATACCGCAATATATGATTGCATCTTATCTTGGGGTAAAACCAGAAACGCTAAGTCGAATTAGGGCAAGAAAATAATTTTTTTCACCCATTATCACTTATTGACTATTGTCAACGAATCTTGGTATTTCGCGCCAATACTTTTGTCCTGTTATCAAAATTCAAATTTTAAGGACAATGAAAAAATCACTTCTTATTCTCGGAATTGCAGTATTGCTTACGAATTCCATCACAGCACAGACGGAGCAAAAAGACAGCAAATTTGGCATCGAAACGGACATTTTATGGCCATTTTTGGTTCGTACAACTCGAACTCATTTTACAGCCAACCTTTGGCAAAATGGACATTTGAGAGGGGACGTTTATGTTGGATTAAATATTGATTTCCCTAGAAATCGTGAAACGGAAGGACGTTTTGCAGACTACAGTTTAGCAAGTGGTTACAGACAATACTTTTGGAAAGGTCTTCATGTGGAGTTTTCGCAGACCACAGGACTTGGGGTTCTTCAAAACCACGTAACAACAGGGAAAACCTACCACAGTTTCGATTGGTTGATTACCGGATATTTTGGGTATAAATTTGAGTTTGTCCGAAAAAAATTATATGTCATACCTCAATTTGGGGTTGCAGGTGTGATTTACAAATCCAATCCTTGGCCTATTTTCGAAGACAATACCCTAACAAAAGAAGTTGGCGAATCTCCATTTCCACTAGGTTCATTGAGGTTTGGACTCAATTTCTGAAACATCACTTTGGAGTCTCTAAGCATGTAAGAACAACTCCATAACAAATCACTAAAATTGTAATTGATTGTTGTTTCATTCACTAAATCAAATTTTTCGCAGTGGATATTATTCTCGAAGTAACTACTTTCACCTAAAAATTAAGGAAAAAAAAATCAAGGCATTAAATGACCTGATGAGACCATACATAGAAAATATTATCGGTGAAAAACTTACAGATTCCGTTTGGGAAATGTTGATAGGAATAACTCAACTTTCAAAATCCCAAAAAGGAAAACTATTGCTGCAAGAAGGTCAAAAGTGTAAAAATATTTGGTATTTGAAAGAGGGAGCCGTTCGGTTTTATGAAAATCTCAATGGCGAAAATTGGACAACTCACTTTTTTCTCGCACCATCTATGTTTACTGTTTATAATAGTTTAATTAACGATGTTCCATCTGAATTAAATATTGAAGCAACGTCAGATGTGGTGCTTGAAGTTTTGCCTTATGCACATTTAAAAGAATTGTACGATAACAGTCATACTTTGGAAAGAGTGGGTAGAAAAATGGCTGAATACCAGTTTACCGCTGAATTTAACCGAAGGCGAATGCTTATAAACATGGACGCATTGGAACGTTATGAATTTCTGGAGGAAAATCAACCCGAAGTATTTCAGCAATTTCAACAAAAAGACATTGCCACATACATTGGTATAACACCAGAATCTTTGAGTAGATTACGGAAATACCGCCTGAATCGAAAATAACGAACTTATCATTTGGTAAGTGTAATCGAACTTTCATATCTCAACTTTGCCAAAAAAAAGATATGGAAAAGAAAGTTGTTTTAATCACTGGAACATCTCGAGGTATTGGAAAATACGTTTTAGATGAATTACGCAAAGACTCCTCGTTAATTGTTTACGGGTCCTCAAGAAAAAAAGACCCAAAAGACTCATTTCAAGTTGTTTTAGATGTGACGAATCCCGAATCTTGCACCCGAGCAGCGGAAAAAATACTAGCAGAACAAGGTCGTTTGGATGTACTTTTCAATAATGCCGGTAGTCATTTGATAGGCGCATCCGAAGAAACTAGCTTGCTTGAAATAGACGAACAAATGAAGTTGAATTTTTACGGGGCAATCAATATGATTAAAGCTGTAACCCCCATTTTTATAGAGCAAAAATCTGGTAAAATAATCAATATGAGTTCGTTAGGCGGATTACTTTCCTTGCCTTATACAAGTGCATATAACGCAAGTAAGTTTGCACTAGAGGGATACACAGAATCCTTACGACTTGAGCTTCTCCCTTTGGGTATTTACGTATCCAACCTGGAGGCTGCTTACATTAATTCAGGAACAATTGAACGGTCAATAATCACACCTTCAAAAGATCACATTTTGTTTAGTTTAAATAGAAAAAACATGCACGAAAAGATGAAGATGGAATCTATTAAGGGCATTCCACTTGCAGAAATTCAAAAGGTAATCCAAATAATTCTCCAATCAAAACAACCAAAATTCAGATACAAAATTGGCAAAATGACCAAACAACTTACTTTACTCAGCTTTCTATTACCCGAACGTATATTTCAAAAGGCTGTGCTTAAATCTTTTAATATTCCTCTTGAAATGAAATTCTAACTTATGGAAACAAAAATGATACCCACCTCTATTGGAGAAATTGCGGTTAGAATTAAGGCGATTAAAGGTACAGTCCCAATTATTTTTTTACACGGCGTTTACTTTAATCAAAGCTTATGGAACTACCATGCAGAGCAAATATCGGATAGAACAGTCATCACCATTGATATGCCACTTCATGGATTGAGTAAAAGAATCACTAAAAAAGATTGGTCGCTCGACGATTGTGCAGTTATGCTGCTTGAAATTCTAGAACATTTGAAAATTGATAAGGTGATAGCGATTGGTCATTCTTGGGGAAGTATGACTATCCTGAGATCAGTAGTTAAAAATCCAGAACGTTTTGAGTCGATTGGATTGTGCAACATGCCGATTCATAAGGCAAAAAGCAGCACTAAACTAAAATTTAAGATTCAACATTTGATGCTTGGATTGCGAACTTTTTACATTAAACAAGTTGCTAAAGCCCTATTTGGTAAAGAAAGTCTTGCTGAAAATCCGAAATTATTGGACACATTAAATTCATCCATGAGGCAACTTACAATTGAGGAAATTATTCAAACTGACCAATCGGTAATTATAGAAGCGGAGGATGCTACCACCTTCATTCAATCTTTAAAAATTCCTGCATTTGCGTTGAAGGGAATGGAGGATTATGTTGCTCAGTCCAACTATTTAAATTACAAGTTAGTAAAGGGTGGACATGTGAGTCCTTTAGAAGAACCCATGGAAGTTTCTACATTTATACAGAAAATTATTGAATCAATTAGTGTTGATTAGGGGCTGCTGAAAATTATTTCTTCTAAAGATTAAACACAAATGAGAGAAACGAAAGAAACATGGATTATTAGGGGTTATGAAATTTTTGCTTTATCTGGTGAAAAAGGACTAAAAATAGAACTACTCGCTAAAGAGGTCGGAATTAGTAAATCATCGTTCTATCACCATTTTGCCGATATGGCTATTTTTCTTGACAATATCCTTTTACATCACTTAAACCAATCCTTTATAATTGCAGACAAAGAAAGAAAAGCAAAGACAATAAATCCTGATTTGATAACGATTCTCATTGAACACAAAATCGATTTACTGTTTAACAGACAACTTAGAATTCATTCGAACAAATTAATTTTCAAGTCAACACTCGACCAATCGAATAGGATAATTGGTAACGATTTCGTTGCACTCTGGCTAAAAGACGCTAAATTGAACCTAGGAATCAAACAAGTTGAAAGCATCTTTGAATTGGCACTTGAGAATTTTTTTCTTCAAATAAATCAAGACAATTTAACCCAAGAGTGGTTGATAGCTTATTTCGAAAAATTAAATAAAATAACCCGAAACTTTGAAAATCCAGTTGTACGGTAACGTCTAAAATAAAGGAACAAGGAAGGTTATTTTTGTCGAAAATTGTAAAAATGAATAGAAAATTTCTTTTCCAGACCTTACTCATCGTTCAAACAATCGGACTTTTAAACTATACATTCTTTTCCTTTCAAAAAGAGGGGGCGGATTTGTTTAGTGTATTTGTAAACAACATCGTGACGGTGAATTGGTCTGGACAATTTAATCTTGATTTCCTTTGTTACCTATCACTTTCAGGAATTTGGATAATGTGGAGAAACAAATTCAGCCTCCAATCCATACTTCTTGGATTAATTGCTATGGTTCTGGGTATAGTTTTGTTTTCTCCTTATTTACTTTGGTTGATATTTAGAGAAAATGGGAATCTAAAAAATGTTTTAATAGGCGACAGATAATATCAAAGTTCGACTAATTATAGCGTAAAAAATCACTAGCATATAATACGAATTACCGCCGTTATTACGCTGCGTTTTTTATTTTTTTTTAAAACCAGTGCCAAGTTTTGATTGGGTCTTCTGGACCAATTTAATTTGGAAGAGGAATAAAATCTGAAAAACGAAGAATAAAAAATAGTAAGCCTAGTGATGGTTTTACGGCTTAAAAAACTTGAATTTGTATAGTATTTCATGCCCTTGGTAGTAGTGGCATCCTTTTTCCATGTTTATCCCTTGTCAAAAGATTGCAAAAAGCAGCATTAACAACAAAAAAGCACTTCAATAAAAAATAAACTGGTCGGGTGAATCTAGCTGTTGGTGCGTCTAATCAGATGTGTGGCATACAAGGGGTAAATGTCTATTTTTTCGAGGTTTGAAAAGTTCTCCATAGAAATTCGAATGCCTTTCGAAATTCCTTTTTCTTTCATAAACAAATACATGGATTGCATACTTCCTTTCGTTCCTGCTTTCACCTCAATAGGAACAATTTCCTCTTGAATTTGAAGCACATAATCCACTTCCGCTTGACTATTTCTTGATTCACGTTGCCAATAATAAATTGGATTTCTTTGGTAACAATCATCACTTTTAATCAATTCCAAACCAACGTGTAACTCTGCCATGTCACCTTTATTTACAGCATCAAAATCGTACTTAAGAATTAATTGCGATAAATCTAAACCCAATAAACGCTGAAAAATTCCTGTGTCAAACAATAAATACTTCGTAAATTTCGGATTAGCTGTTGCACCAAGTGGGATTCCAGTCGCGCTCGTGTGGGTTACCGAATGAACCAAGCCCGCTAATTTAAACAACTCTATTGCCGCCTTAATTTGCTTATTGTTCAAGGTAGCGTTGGGATAAGAATACGTAAACTTCTCCCCTACTTGTAAAGCTAAAGCATTAAATACCTCCAACAAATTCAAGGTGGATATTCTTGTTTTATACTTGGAAAAATCACTCTGTAAGGAAAGAATTAAATCATCCAGAACTCTTTGAACTTCCAAAAAACTTTTAGTCAAACAAAAAGTTTTGACTGCCTCCGGCATTCCTCCAACGACCAAAAAATTCTTGAAAATCGAGCTTAACTTATGGTGAATTGGTAAAGAAAGTGCTTTATGTCCGTTTGTAATAAGATAATCTGCCAACTTCTCCTCACTACAAGCGTTCAAAAATTCTTGAAACGAAAGTGGGTACATGAACATCGAACGAACACGACCAACAGCAAATGAAGAAATTTCGGATAATGCAAATTCAAGCAAGGAACCTGCGGCAATTACGTGTAAATGAGGCATTTTTTCATAGAAATAACGCAAACGATTAAGTGCAGCCTCACAAAGTTGAATTTCATCAAGGAATAATAAAGTTTCGCCTGCAACAATTGGCGTTTGAAGTAACAAAGAAAGCTCTTCACACAATTGTTCAATGGTATTATTGGCTTCAAAGAGCAATTTAAAGTCACTGTTTTCATCAAAATTCACCTCCGCGAAATAAGTGAATGTTTCGCCCAAATGTCGAATACTGGAAGATTTACCAACTTGCCTTGCCCCACGAATAATCAATGGTTTTCTATTCTTCGATTTTTTCCAATTTCTTAATTCGAAATCAATGGTTCTACTTATGTACATAAATCGTTTTGAACTAATAAATTACCTCTATTAAAAACCAAAATTACAAAATTACAAACCAATAACTTACAATTTTTTCCAAAATTCCAAATCAATAACCAAACAATTCATCCAAAATTCCAAATCAATAATTAACTTAAAATTCCAAAAATCCAAATCTAAAGATTGAGTTTAATACCGACTTTGACATATAATAAGGCCGCTACGACCTTTAAGGTTTAATTGTATAAGCTCCGAAGTAAGGTGAACGAAAATAAACCACATTATCGTAGATTTGAAAAAAATCACATCAAAAAAAAGTAAACAAAACAAAGAAGAATGAACCCTGAACAAGATTATTTAGAAATAAACCGAAAAGCTTGGAACAACCGAACAGAAGTGCATCTCAAATCTGGCTTTTATGACCTTGAAAATTTTAAGAATGGTAAAAGTTCCTTAAACGATATTGAGCTGAATTTGCTTGGAGACGTTAACGGAAAATCTATTTTGCATTTACAATGTCATTTTGGACAAGACACAATTTCCTTAGAGCGACGGGGTGCAAGCGTTACCGGTAACGACTTTTCGGACAAAGCTGTTGAAAGTGCAAAACAAATAGCTCAAGAAATTCAATCGAAAGCCAATTTTATCTGCTGTGATGTTTATGACTTACCCAACCATTTAAACGAAAAATTTGACATTGTTTTTACAAGTTACGGAACAATAGGTTGGTTACCAGACTTAAACAAATGGGCAAAAATTATCTCTCAGTTTTTAAAACCAGGTGGGCAATTTGTTTTTGTTGAGTTTCATCCCGTTGTTTGGATGTTTGACGATAATTTTGAGAAAATTGGATATCGTTATTTTAACTCAGGAGCAATTGTGGAAACAAACGAAGGAACATACGCCGACAAAACAGCCGACTTGACGATAACTGATGTTTCTTGGAATCACAGTATGAGTGAGGTCATTAATAGTCTGATAAACAACGGGCTTGAAATAAAATCGATGAACGAATTCGACTATTCACCTTACGATTGTTTTCGTAAAACAGTGAAATTTGAGGACAACAAGTACAGAATAGAACATTTAGAAAACAAAATCCCTATGGTTTATTCAATAACGGCGAATAAAAAACAAAACTAAATTTCACCAGTTCAAAAGCGTTTAAAAGTTCTACTTGACTTAGAGATCTTTCGAGTAAAATCACAAAAAGACTAGATTTACTTTAAAAAAAACTCAAACAAAAAAGGGATGCCAAATTGACATCCCTTTTTTAAACAATAAACAATTAATTAATTTGCCTTTTTAGATGCACAGCAAGATTTTTGCTCTGCTGTTTTAGATGCGCAAGAAGCTTGTGCTTGAGAAGCGCAACATCCCTTTTTCTTTTTCTTTTTCTTCTTGTCGTCGTGTTTTACAACTTCAATTCCGTTTGTTGCAGCATAAGCTGAAGTTGCCATTGAACCAACAAATGTTGTCAGTGCAACTGCTAAAAATAATTTTTTCATAGTTCAATTTTTTGGTAAAGGTACGCAATTTTAGAGATTCACTTGAACATTAACCTGAGATTAACAACTTTTCTGACAATAAAAATCGAGGTGAGCCATTTTCGGAAACTCAACATTTTGTTAATATTATTCTCACGTTGGACTGTTTTAAGCAGTGTGCTTTTTTACCTTTGCACATGCGAAATTTTATCGCTTTTTTTAAGCGTTTCCGAATTTTTATACTCTTTCTTGTTCTGCAAATCATTGCACTTTCCACCTATATATCCTACTTACAATACCCAAGAAGTCAATACCTTACAACTGCTAATGGGGTTTCTGCCTCAATTCTAGAGAAACAAAAAATCTTTACTAAATATATCAATCTACCAAAAAACAATATTGCCCTTCAACGTGAAAATATTCAATTGAGAAGACAAATTCTACAAAGCAACTACAAAATCGAAAGGGGAAAAATAAGCATTAACGACACTGCTTACGAACAACAATATACTTACATTCCTGCCACACTTCTGAATTCCACAGTCTCTAGAATGAACAACTATTTCACCATTGATGTGGGAAAAGCGCAAGGCGTTTATAAAGGTTTAGGCGTTTTTTCTGACAAAGGTGTTGTAGGTGTAATTCATCAATCTAGTGAACATTATAGTATTGTAAAATCGGTTTTGACAAAAGACATCAATATCGACATTCTTATCGAACCCGTTGGACTGTTTGGCCTTTTGAAGTGGGATGGAAGAAGTCCGAGATATGGCTCACTAATCGGTATTTCGAATGATATTAACATCAAAAAATGGTCAACCGTCGTAACAAGAGGTGGAAGTGGAATATTCCCAAAAGGCATACCAGTTGGAAAAGTGGCTAGAGTTGAACCGATTGAAGGCGAACCTTTGTGGGACGTTAGAGTTTTGTTTGCTGAAAATTTTCGTACACTTCAACAAGTTTATGTAATCAAAAACCTGTTCAGAAAAGAACTGGAAGAAATTGAACGTACAATTCCAAACGACGACGATGAGTGATATAGTAAAAATAGTGGGAAGGTTTATTTTCTTGTTGTTCATTCAGATTTTTATCTTGAATCAGGTAGAGATTGGACTTGGAATTCATGTCATGGTTCACCCGCTTTTGATTATGCTACTTCCTTTTGAAATAAATGTTATATACGCCATGATTATTGCTTTTGCAACTGGCTTTTTCATTGATATCTATTCAAACACTTTCGGACTTTATGCATCCTCACTAACTCTTTTTGCCTACGCAAGACCACTTCTTTTCAAATTTTACGCCCCTCGTGAAGGATATGACGCATTAAGGGAACCATCGGTTTTTGATATGGGTGCAAGGTGGTTTTTCTTTGTGTACGGTTATCTAATTCTTATTCATCATTTTTGGTACTTTTTTATTGAAGTTTTTCGAATTTCAGACTTCTTTTTCATCTTACAGAAAACGATTTTAAGTGTAATTTTATCCTATATTTTGGCTTTGTTATTACAAACATTTTTCATTCGTAAATCCAAAAATGCATGAATCTCGACGCCAGAAAATACGTGATTTTGGTGTTTATTATTATTGTAGGGATTTCCTACACCTTGCGTATTTTTTACATGCAAGTAATTGATGATACCTGGAAACTGAGGGCTCAAGAAATTGCTGAAAAAAGAAAGGAGATTACCCCTCCCCGCGCTGTTATCTTTGACAGAAACGGTAGAAAAATCGTCTCCAATACAACCTTTTACAACCTCATGATGGTTGAGGCGAAAATTGAGGATTTAGACACAGTTGCTTTTGCCAAATTAATTGGATGGACAAAAGAACAAGTACGTGAACGCTTCAAAGAGATTGTGCGCGGTGAAGGAACTTATTACAATAAAATTTCCGGAAAAAGAACACCGAATTACCAAAAAATCAGAGCCTACCCTTTCCTTAAAGAAATTTCATTAGACGACATTTCGAGAATTGCGCCTCATCTTGGCAAATTCAAAGGTTTCCACGAAGAAGTAACAAGCATGAGGAATTATCCGATTCCTAGTGGTGCGAATATATTAGGTTATCTTTCAGAAGTTACACGAGAAGAAATTAACGAAGATCGATTTTACCGACCAGGAAATAATATCGGTCGTGCAGGTATTGAACGTTTTTACGAAAAGGAACTTCGCGGAACCAAAGGTGTAAAATACGTTGTAACCTCAGCTTTAAATAACGCAATTGAATCGTATCAAGGCGGGAAATACGACACACTTGCCAAACAAGCGCCCTCACTTAAAATGGGGATGGACATAAAAATCCAGCAATACGGGGAGCAATTAATGAAAAACAAAAAAGGTTGTATTGTTGCTATTGAGCCGGCTACAGGTGAAATTATTGCGATGGTTTCGGCGCCTTCCTACGATCCGAATTTGTTGGTTGGACGAAAAAATATTTCTGCTAATTATCCCAAACTTGTACTCGACCCAAACAAACCACTTTTTCCTCGACCACTCCAGTCTGAGTATCCTCCAGGCTCCATTTTCAAATTAATTCAATCTTTAGTTGGTTTGCAAGAGGGTGTCATTACTCCGAACTCTGGATTTCCTTGCGATAAAAGTATGGTTGGTTGTCATGCTCACCCCTACCCTGGTACCATTCAACAAGCTGTTCAATATTCGTGTAATCCTTATTATTATGCAGTTGTTCGCAGAATCATTCAGCAAGGGGTAAAAAAGAATTTGTTTCAAGATGCGGAAGTTGGTTTAGATAAATGGTACAAATACATGTATAGTTTTGGTTTGGGACAAAAACTCGAAACCGATGTTTCCGGTCAAAGAGCTGGACTCATTCCAAATTCTGCTTATTACAACAAGCGATACGGTCGCCATTCGTGGGCATTTTCAACCATTCGTTCCATTTCTATTGGGCAAGGAGAAGTTCAATTAACCCCATTGCAAATGGCCAATATTGCGGCAATAATAGCTAATAGAGGTTGGTTTTTCACGCCTCATTTTGTTAAATCAATTGGTCGAAAAGGTCCTCTTCCACAATTCAGAAAGAAAAATTACACCATGGTGGAATCCATGCACTTTGACCCGGTAATTGAAGGAATGCGCAGAGTGGTTAACGAAGCTGGTGGAACAGCACGAATGGCGCGTTTGGACAGCATTATCGTTTGTGGAAAAACGGGAACTGTACAAAACCCACACGGGAAAGACCATTCTGTTTTTATTGCTTTTGCACCGATGAATAAACCAAAAATTGCAATAGCTGTTTTTGTTGAAAATTCAGGTTTCGGAGGTACTTGGGCAGCCCCAATTGCAAGTTTAATTATTGAAAAATACCTTACCAAGAAAATCAAAGACAAAGCGAAAGAACAACGTATATTGGAAGCAATTTTGTCAAACTATCAAAAGGAAGAGGAGCCATGAGAAAGAACGATAGTTTATTTTCCAATATTGATTGGCCGTTGTTAGCGACGTTTCTATCGCTCATTTTATTTGGTTTTCTAACCGTTTATTCTGTTGCTTACACCAAAGAACATCCTTATTTCTTTGATCCTGAAACTAAGTATGGAAAACAGTTCATGTGGATTGGAATTTCGATGTTTTTAGGTTTGGTCGTATTCCTGATTGATTCAGACATCTACAGAAAATTTGCGGTCCCTATATATGGCGCAACACTTGCCCTGTTGGTTATAGTATTGTTTATGCCCGCCGTAAATGGTGCGAGAGCTTGGATAGGAATTGGAACAATGGGTATTCAACCCGCCGAATTTGCAAAAATTTCAAGTGCAATTCTCCTTTCAAAATACATCAGTGAGTTACAAGTGAAGCAACAAACCATTTCTACGGTACTCACAGCAAGCGTTATCTTACTGATTCCCATGATTTTGATTTTACTTCAACCGGATGCGGGTACGTTTGTTGTTTTCACCTCTTTTCTGTTTGTTCTCTACCGCGAAGGCTTGACCTTTGACCCCATAATACTCAAAGTTGTTAATGCTTTTCCAGGTGTTAAATTCAAATCTACCTGGGTTGGAAGTCACTTTATACCTATTTTGTTTGTTGTCGTTTTATTGTGCTTGGTTACGCTTGTCTTGAGTAATACGGAAATCAATCTATTCTTTCTTAGCAAACCAGTTTCGGGGAGTTATGGAGTAATTATCGCTCTAATCATAGTAGCCATTTTGGCCTTTCTTTTTATCCGTCAGTTTGGTTCAAAAAGAGATCGCTCAAGAGCTGGAGTAGTTATATTATTGGGTTTAATTCTTAGTGGAGGCTTATCGTTGGGAGTGAATGTTGGATTTAGTAGTTTGGCTCCACATCAAAAAGATAGAATTGAACTTTTCCTTGGAATGCGTGAAGACCCAAATGGAAAGGACTACAACCGAAATCGAGCAATGGCAGCTGTGGGTTCTGGTGGTTTAAAAGGAAAAGGCTACAAACAAGCCTCTGTTTCGAGTATGGAAAGCAACCATGTTCCTGAAAGTGAAACCGATTTTATTTTTTGTCCTTACGCGGAAGAATGGGGCTTTTTCGGGGTTCTTGTTTTGGTTGCTTTGTACCTGTTTTTGCTTATTCGAATTATTCAAATCGCTGAAAGACAAAGAGCTGTATTCAATAGGATTTATGCGTATTGTGTAGCAATGATTCTATTTTACCACTTCGCAATAAACATCGGAATGAATATAGGTTTTGCTCCTGTAATAGGCATCCCACTTCCTTTTTTCAGTTATGGAGGTTCATCAATGATGTCTTTTTCCATTATGATGTTCATCTTGTTGAAACTCGATAGCCAACGAAAAGATGTATTACGATAATAATTTTAATTTTACCCTGTTTGTAAATCCACTATTTAGATGGCTGAAAAAGTAAAAAATAAACGAGTAATTGAAAATAAAACTCCTGATTTTAAGAATTTTACTATTCTTTTCTGGTCAATGGCGCTCATGCCATTTTTACTGGTTTCAAGTTTATTACTGCTCCAATCAGAAGACGACCTTCCACCCGTTGAATGGTTGGATAATCCTCCCGAAATTCAAGCTTCCTTAATTCTTGCAAAAAAAAGTGAAAAGGAAGATACCGTTATTGGTCGTTTTTGGCAAGTCAACCGCACAAGTGTGAAATATCGCCAAGTTTCTTCCAATGTTTTTGATGCCCTAATAGCAACAGAGGATGAACGTTACATGGATCATTCAGGTGTGGATTTCAGGGCCTTAGCAAGGTCGGCATTTAGTTTGGGAAGATCAGGTGGAGCTTCCACCATATCTCAGCAGCTGGCCAAATTGCTTTTTACCCTTCAAAAAAGACAAAAAGAGGAACTTGCGCGTGCTAAAGGCGAAGAGGTACAAGCAAGTAGTTCAGGATTTATTGGCAAGTTTAAACGCTTAAATGAAAAGGCTCAAGAAAATATAATTGCAAAAAGATTAGAGGAAAGGTTTACGAAAGAGGAGATCATTACTATGTATCTCAACCAATTTGATTTCTTGTACAACGCTGTTGGTATTGAAAATGCTTCGAGGGTTTACTTCAACAAAGC
The DNA here is from genome assembly GCA_964636775.1 of uncultured Lishizhenia sp. Taxonomy (GTDB): domain Bacteria; phylum Bacteroidota; class Bacteroidia; order Flavobacteriales_D; family Crocinitomicaceae; genus UBA952. The sequence goes on along the minus strand of CAZWSY010000026.1, from coordinate 2,615 downwards.
ACCTAAAGATTTATCAAAAGTTGAGGCGGCTATGTTGGTGGGTATGTGTAAAAATCCTGCTCTTTACAATCCTTACACGTATCAAGTTCGAAATTACAGAAGAATCATCGCTTCGGAAAAAGGCATTCCAATGAGAGCTGTTGCGCAAAGAGAAATTAATGAAAGACGTGCTGCGGATTCCACTCGTGCTGCGGATAGAAAAAATCAAGTTCTTTTTCAATGGTTAAAAAATAGTGAATCTGGAAATGAAGCCCTTAAAACTAAAATCACGCGAGAAGAATTTGACAAACTGAAAAAAGTTCCCGTTCTAACCACCTATCGTTCGCTCGACCACAAGGAAGGTATGGCACCGTACTTCCGTGAAGAATTAAGAAAAGAAGTAACCAATATTCTTCTTTCTAAAAATACAGATGGCAGCTTTAAATTTGTGAGAGAAGATGGTTTGCCTTATGATATTTACCGAGACGGTTTGCGCATTCACACCACCATTGACCCAAGATTGCAATTGTACGCTGAACAAGCATTGGAACGTCACCTAAAACAAGACTTACAACCCGCTTTCGATCAGAATAATAAGGGAACAAAAACGTACCCTTTCACCAATTCTGTGGCACCTTCAATGATTGAAAAAATCATGGACAACGCGAGAAGAAGCACAGACAGATATCGTGGTTTGGTGGCTGCTGGTTATGATGCTAAGGAAATTAAGAAGAACTTCGAAACACCTGTTCCAATGCGCGTTTTCTCGTACAAAGGTGAAATTGACACACTCATGTCACCCAACGATTCTATACGCTATTACAAAGGTTTCCTTCATGCTGGATTAGTTTCAATCGACCCACATACTGGTTTCGTAAAAGCTTGGGTGGGTGGGGTAAATTTCAAACATTTCTCCTACGACCACGTGCGTCTAGGAAAAAGACAAGTGGGTTCTACAATTAAACCATTTGTTTACGCAACGGCACTGGCAATGAGAGTAATAGACCCCTGCACCTCTTTTTCACCGGAAGAATTTTGTATTAATACTGAAGATGCAAGTGGCGCTGTTGTTTCCAGATATTGTCCTTCAGGAGATGCCGCAAAAACCGTTCGGGATGGTTTAGCGCTTTCTTCAAACCCTACAACTGCAGCGGTTATGCAACGAATGGGAAATTTCAATTCCAATCTCAAAAAAGGTGGACCGTTTGAAGTCGAAAAGTTTTTGAAAAAGGTTGAAATCAAATTAAATCCTGCCGATGTTGTGCCTTCCATGTGTTTAGGGGTTATGGATTTGTCACTTTATGAAATGGTGGCAGGTCAGTGTATTTTCGTGAATCAAGGATATTATACACGTCCAACAACCATTGAACGAATTACCGATAGAAACGGAAAAGTCATTTACAGTGCAGATGTGAACATGTATCGCGACCAAGCACTTAGTTCTACAGTGGCTTATGAAACATTGAAAATGATGCGTGGTGCTACTTCTTACGGAACGGCAGCAAGTATCCGTAGTGGCAGACCTTGGGGTGGAATTACTGCTCCAATGGCCGGAAAAACAGGAACAACGCAAAAAAATTCCGACGGATGGTTTATGGGACTTACACCAAAATTAGTGACTGGAGTTTGGGTCGGTGCGGAGGATAGAGTGGTGCGTTTTAGAAGTATGAATTGGGGACAAGGTGCAAGAATGGCCCTACCGATTTACGGATATTATATGCAAAAAGTGTATGCAAACGGCATCATTTCAAAAACAGAGGATTTTAAAGTTCCAGCAGATTATGATGCTAGTTTATATAATTGTACTGGGGAAACAGTGCCTGAGTTGTTTGACGGTGAAGCATTTGAATTTTAATAGATATGAATAAAGAAGTTAAAAACGTAGAAGAAGCCCTTAAAGGAATCGAAGACGGAATGACGTTGATGATTGGCGGTTTCGGATTGTGCGGAATCCCTGAAAATTCCATTGCGCAGTTAGTGAAAATGGGAACTAAGAATTTAACCTGTATCAGCAACAACGCTGGCGTGGACGATTTTGGTTTAGGCTTGTTATTGCAAACGAAACAAATCAAGAAAATGATCTCGAGTTACGTAGGTGAAAACGACGAATTCGAGCGTCAGATGTTGTCAGGTGAGTTGGAGGTGGAGTTGATTCCGCAAGGAAGTTTGGCAGAAAGATGTCGCGCTGGTGGTGCTGGAATTCCTGCTTTTTTCACACCTGCTGGTTACGGTACCGAAGTAGCAGAAGGCAAAGAAGTGCGTATCTACAACGGTAAACCGCATATTTTGGAAGAAGCCCTAACCGCGGATTTTGCAATAGTAAAAGCATGGAAAGGCGACACTGAAGGAAATTTAGTTTTCAAAGCAACAGCGCGCAACTTTAACCCCATGATGGCAATGGCAGGTAAAATCACGATCGCCGAGGTAGAGGAATTAGTTCCCGCTGGAGAATTAGACCCGAACCATATTCACACACCAGGAATTTTCGTACAACGAATTTTTAAAGGAGAAAAGTTTGAAAAGAGGATTGAGCAGAGAACAACGAGGAAATAATTTGAAAATGAACGGATTTGAAAATTTGAAAATGAACGGATTTGAGAATTTGAAAATGAACGGATTTGAGAATTTGAAAATGA
>CAZWSY010000025.1:0-43006 GCA_964636775.1 uncultured Lishizhenia sp. | reverse complement strand
TAAATTGTCCTTCCGAGGTGGTTCTTAAAGTGTACATTCCTTGACTTAAATTGCTTACATCAATGGTTTGGTTTACCTGATTGATTTTGCTTTCAAATACCATTTTCCCATCTGTACCGAAAATCATAAATGTTGAACCCAATTCTCCGTTTCGAAGGGTGAAATTTCCGTCGTTTGGATTTGGAAACAAAGACAGTTGATTTGGATTCAAACTTTCAAGGTTTGCACAGTTTTCAACTACAATTGAAATTTGATTGGTGCCAATACAGCCGTTTGTACTTGTTGCAGTTGCGGTCAAAAGGTGAGTGCCAATTCCAGCAGTAGTTGGATTGAAACTGTTTCCATTTACTCCTGGGCCTGAAATCGTAGCAGTTGAAGGGCTTGCTGTAAGGGTTACTAATCCATCATTTTGGCAAACGGTATTGTCTGCATCGTTGGAAGTTAAGCTCACTTGTGGTGCAGCCTCCACATTCATTGAAAGTGAAAAATTGTCGCTTCCTTCTGCATTTGAAACGGTTAATTGTACCGTGTAAGTTCCTGGTGATGTGAAGGTATGTGTTGGATTTTGTACTGAAGAAGTGTTTCCATCGCCGAAATTCCAATTCCAAGTTGTTGGGATATTTGAAGAAAAATCGGTGAATTGAACCGTGCTACCCACACAAACATTTTGGTTGTTCACTTGAAAAGAAGCTACTGGCGCTTGAGGCGGCGCTTGAAGATTGTAATAAACTTTGAAATCATCGAAGTAGAATCCATCTTTGCGCGTTCCTCCGTCTGACCTCAATTGAAAACGAAATTTTATGGTTTGTCCCAGATACTCACTCAAACTAATTTCTTCCTGAACCCATGAAGTTTGAACGCCTTCATAAACGGGTTGTCCGCTTGGTTGCACGCTTCCGTTTCCGCTTTGACCCGGAACGGTGTATTTCCCACACTGCGGAATCCATGTAGAGCCATTGTTGGTTGAAACTTGGAATTGAACGAAATCATAATCGGCCTCAATATCCCATTTTGCATAAAAAGACACTTTCGCTGCTGTTGCGTTGCTAAGATCAATCGACGGTGTGTAAGTGTAAGTTGTATTGGCGTTGTTTGCGTAATTTCCGCTTGGCGAATCAGTAAAACTTCTTGGCGAAGAAACAAAAGTTGAAGTAGTTGTATTCCAGTTTCCTGTCCAATTCGTTGATGAGGTCGCGTTTTCATTAATTTGCAAGGCGATTGCACCAAAAGTTTTAGTGATCGTATCGCGTTTAACCCACAGTCCGTTGTCCGTTTTAAGTACATAGCGGATGTAATCTCCAAATTGAATGGTTGGATTTAAAGTGTAGGAAATTGAACCCGTTTGAGTTTGTTGAAGGTTGAGGTTGTATTGAACGGGATTACCAATAGTTGCAATGTTCAATAATGGTTCAATGGAAACGGTAACTTGTCCACCCATACGACCTAAGCGGGTGATAGAATGGTTGAAATTTCCACTCATTGGACCAATTTCGGAAGGGTCAGTGTCTTTGGTTAAATTGTAATTTCTCGTTAAATGGGCTAAAACCAAGTTTGGAAAAACCATTTCAGCAGAAGTGGAAATGATTTCTGAGGACGGTTGCCAAAAAGCCGTTCCAATTTCAGGTGTGTGGGCGAATATGGTATCTTTTTGTCCTACCCCTAAATCCATTTTATACATGTAATCATCCGAATCGCCTGAAGCAGGATACAAACCTGAACTTTTCATTGCCGGATAGCCGTTAAACTCAACCATGTGATTGGTGTAGGTTTGGAAATAATCGTGATGCTCGGCAAATTCAGCTGAGGTAGTTCCAATGGGAAAAAGAATACTTGGGGAATAAGTGTGTGCATTGAAAGCCATTTCAAAATTATGGTTTTGAACCAACCATCTTATTGCTTGTGTTTCAGGTTCTGAGAAAGGTGCTGTTCCGCAATAAGTATCATTACTCGGATTGGTGCTTGTTCCAGTTGTACCCCAACCGTAGGAATAATTTCTGTTCAAATCAACTCCGAAAACATTATTGCCATTGTTACGTCTGTTCTTGCGCCACATTCCACCTCCATTCGGATTGGTTGATTCATTGTGCAAGTAACCATCAGGATTTAAGCATGGTACAAAGTAGAGCTGTGTATGATTAACTAAATAGGTGATTTCTTCGTTGCTTCCGTAATTTTCCAATAAATACCACATAAAAAAGATGGTTGACATCAAACTCATGGGTTCTCTCGCGTGGTGAATTGCGGTGTAAAGTGTTTTTGGTTCGTCTTGTTCTTCTTGATTAGGATTATCGGAAATTTTAACCATATAAATTGGTCTTTGTCCGTGGGTTAAGAAGTTGGAAATAGGTGCCTTAACTGTTATTAGATTTGGGAATTGTGCAACCATATCATCCAATTCTGCCAACATTTCGTTGTATTTGAGGTAGCCACCCATTGTTCCCAAATTGAAATTGGAAGGCGTTTGCGGATTGAAAGCTTCAGTTCCAAAATTTTCTGGACAAGCTACATTTTTTGTTACCGCTGTTGTACCGCCGTTTTTAAGTTGGTCAATATAATACGCTTCTACATCATCAATCAAAATTTCATAATTGAAGTCGTATTGTTTCATTACTACTATTTCAGCCTTCGAAAAATCTGAAATGAAGAAAACACCTTCCTTGTGTACCCCGTGATCAACGGTAACACCAAGGTTGGAAAGTTTTAATAATTGTTCTTCGTTGGCAAAAACTTTAACGCGAGAATAATTCTGAGCAAAAGTTGAGAAACAGAGAAACGCCATGAAGGAGAGGAGAGTTAGCGAGAGTTTCATAGTTTTTATTTTGAAACAAAGTAAATGAAATTAATTCATTGATAAACTTTTACACTGAATCAGTAGGTGAAAATTCAATTACAAGATTCTCCTCAGACTACCTTCTCATTTCTTTTGCCAAAAGCTCAATCTCCTCCGCAGTGTTAAATGCGTGTAAACAAATCCTTAAACATTCCTCCCCTTTCGGAACGGTAGGTGAATGAATGATTTTGGTGAAAATTCCTTTGTTTTTCAGGTTTTTAGCAATTAACTCTAAGTGCTCGATTTTGTCTTTCCAGATTTGAATAGGTGAATTGGGCGAACCACCAAGTTTTGAATTTTCGCCGATTAATGCCCTGAATTTCTTGATGTTATTATGTAACTGAATTTGTTTTTCGCGAACAAGAGTTGGATTAAGACGAGCGGTTATTTGTGAATAATCGTTTGGAGGTAAAGCAGTTGTGTATATAAATGGACGACAAAAGTTGATGAGGTATTCTTTTAAAACTTTGGAACCAAGAACTGCTGCACCGTGAAATCCAAAAGCTTTTCCGAAGGTTACTATTCTTGTGAAACACAATTCCAGTTCTTCAATCCCATGAACAAAACCTCTTCCTGAATTTCCGACCACGCCTGCACTGTGCGCCTCATCCACTACAACCAAGGCACCAGATTTATTTGCTTTAACAAGTATTGTTTTTAATTCAGCAAAATCCCCTTGCATGGAATAAATTCCTTCTATGGCCACAAAACAACGACGATTTTGATGTTTTTCTAATTCCTTTTCAAGGATTTTGTAATCATTGTGTGGAAATTTCAGTTTATCCGCAAAAGATAGTCGAATTCCGTCAATGATACTTGCGTGACAATGTGAATCGTAAAGAATTAAATCGCCTCGTTGCGGAACACACGACCAAAAGCCAAGATTTGCTGCATAACCAGAATTAAAAACTAATGCCGCTTCTGCTTCAAAATATTCCGCCAATTTATCCTCACATACTTCCGCTTGGGCATAATTTCCGCTCATCAAACGACTGCCTGTTGACCCCGAATTCTGTGAAATTTCAAGAAAATTTAAGCGACTAAAACCAAGATAATCATTGGAAAAAAAATCGATTCCTTCAAGCGGTTTAGGTAAGGTACGCAGGGTTCCTGTTTCCGCTTGTTGACGCAGTTTTTCCTCCAAAAAGTCAGACATTACTTTGTGCCTACCGAAGTTATTTTACGCGGTTGAAATCCGTTTGCCAATGCTACTGCTTTTGCTGCTTCCAATTCAGCTTGACGTTCGGCTTCTTTTCGTTTACGTTCTTCAATAATAGGGTCTTTCTTGGAAACCGGTTGTTCGCCATCTTGGAAGGGTTCTTTGGCAATCAAACCTAAAATCTCAAACATTTCTTTGTCTTCGTTGAAATCTGGATTGGGTGTGGTCAACAATTTGTCTCCTGCGAAAATTGAACCTGCACCTGCTAAAAAACACAAAGCTTGTGCTTCCATTGACATTTTTGTTCTACCTGCCGATAAACGTACAACTGCCTCAGGGAAGGCAATTCGAGTGGTAGCAACCATGCGAATAAGTTCCCATTGTTCGATCGGTTTTTGTTCTGCCAAAGGAGTTCCTTCTACGGCAACCAAAGCATTAATTGGAATAGATTCCGGTGGGTTTTCCATTTCCATGTAGCTCAAAAGTAATCCCACTCTATCTTCAATTGCTTCACCCATTCCGATGATACCACCTGAACAAACAGAAATTCCAGCTTTTCTGGCGTTGTCGATTGTTTGAAGGCGATCTTCGTATTCGCGAGTTGAAATGACATCTCCGTAAAAATCTTTTGAAGTATCTAAATTGTGATTGTAAGCAAACAGTCCCGCGTTTTTCAAACGTTTTGCTTGATCTTCATTCATCATTCCAAGCGTACAACAAACTTCCATTCCAAGGTCGTTTACCGCTTGAACCATTTCAATCACATTGTCGAAATCTTTGTTGTCGCGAACTTCTCTCCAGGCAGCACCCATACACAAACGAGAAGACCCGTTGGCTTTTGCGTTTTTTGCTTGTTCAACAACTGAATCAACGGTCATTAACTTGTGCGCTTCAACGTCGGTGTGATAACGAGCAGCCTGCGGACAGTAACCACAATCTTCAGGACATCCACCTGTTTTGATGCTCAACAAGGAAGACATTTGTACCTCACGAGGATTGTGAAATTGACGATGAACGGTTGCCGCTTCAAATACCAATTCCAGTAAAGGTTTATTGTAAAGTGCCAATAAGGCTTCTTTGGTTTTGTAGTTTGGATTAACTTTCATAAGGCAAATATACAAGATTGGAGCGAAGTCAATAAATGAAGCGTTTAGAATGGAGATCCGTTGGGTAGGAGGAAATTGAAGCCTGCGCAGAAGTGAGGGGGGCCGAAGGACGGAAATCAAAAGTCATTTATGCTCAAAATCCTTGTGTTGGAATTGTAACCAATATTCTGCAAAACCTTCTTTGGTCTTAAATAATTGCCATTCGTCTTTTCCTTTAATCAAACTTTCACGCATCCTTTTTTGCCATTGTTTAAAATCTTTTTCCGTGATTTTACCAATCCACGAACCGCGATGTTCGATACCAGTGAAAGAATGTTTTGGATTTTCTACTTTAATCAATGGAAAAACAATCGAATATCGAACAGAACTATCTGGAAATTCGCCCAAAACATAGGGTGTTTCAGTCCATACTTTGGCATTGTTAAAGTCAATTTTTAGGTACTTTTTTTGTAGAAAAGATTGTTTTAAGAAAGCACCCAATTCATTTGCTATTGCATTTGAAAGTTGGTGTGCAATATCTTTTCCTTCCACAAATTCAGGACCTTCATAAACTCCAATAGCTAACGAATCCGTGATAAAAATGGAATAGGGACAAGTTAATATTTGATTAGTCCCTACCGTCGCTATTGTCGCCTTATCTTTTCCGAATTGGCAAGAAAACAACAATAAAGTCAAAACAACTAAAATTAACCTAGTCATAATTAAAAATCAAAAAGTCGTTTTGCAAAGGTTCAATACACTGATAAACAGTATTTAATTTTTCTGAAACGTTTCCGTCCGCGCAAAACTGAAAAAAGTTAACTGACCTTTCTTGCAGTTCTCCATGAGGAAAAAGTCGCTCCTTCACTTGTTCGATGGTTTTAATTCCTTTTTCAAATTTTGACTTTACGGCCTTATTCAAACGTTGTTCAATTCCATCAATTTGTTTGTCTAATTTTTGATTTTCAGCGCCTATCCATGATTTTAAACCTTGATCTATTTTTTCGGTTTTTAAAGAAAGTTCATTTTTTAGGTTGGATAAATGAAATTGAACAGCACTAAAATCTACATCATCTTCTGCCTGTTCTGCAATGTATTTTTGTTTTAACTCATGGATTGGCAAGAACAAATCAATATGGCTAAATCTTAAATCTTGCCATTTTTTCTTCGATACTTCATCCAACCATAGTGCGCTATTTCTCACTTGAATCAAGGGGTAAAGCACATTTGCCCCACGAAAAACGTTACCTAATTGTAACCAATAATTCAATTCTCCAACCCCACCCACATAACACAAATTCGGTAAAACAAACTCCTGATAAACGGGACGAAGTGCAACATTTGGTGAAAACATTTCTGGAGAACTTTCGAGTAATTCTAACATTTCTTGGTTGGAGAAAGATTTTTGCGCAACCTCAAAACCTTCTTCGACCGGAATTATTCGATTGCGTCCGTCCTCGTTTAAAAGAAATAAATTAATCTCTCGTGGGTGAATTTGTGCTTTAATTCTTTGTTGTTCTAAAATTTGATTGGTAGTTGTAATTGCCTCGTGTACGAAAGGTTGAAACAACTCTTTTTTTACAATTTCTGAAAACTCACTTTTAAAGGCCTTATCATCACCTTCCAAAATGACTAAGCCAAAATCCTGAAATAAGGCATGTACAAATTTGAAAAAAGCCTCACCGTAAGTTGCTCCTTCTAATTTTCTGAAAAGTTCGAAAATTTCACTTTCGGGAAATCGTTCAAAAAACTGTAGAAAAGTAGATTTAACCTCATTCAAATTATCCAAAGAAAATCTTCCTACAGCACCATTTCCCTGGCTTTCCCATTTCAAATTTTGGTTAAAAATGTTGGTAGATCGAATTTCTTCAAAATCGTGATCTTCAGATGCCATCCAATACACAGGCACAAAATTGTGATTCGGATACCTTACTTTCAATTCCTTACACAATTTTACAACATGAAGGATTTTATACACAAAAAAAACAGGTCCGGTAAATAAATTCAATTGATGACCCGTAGTTATAGTGAACGTGGTTTGGTTTTGTAGTAAATCCAAGTTGGCTTGTACTTCATCCGTTGGAACAATTCCGTATTTCGAATATCGATTAAGTAAAGTTTCGAACAGAATTTTTCGTTTTTCAGGACCAAAAACTTTTGATTTCTTTTCTATTTGATTTCCAAATGCTTCAATCGAAAAAGAATTTTCTATTAAAGGAAAAAGGGTGTCTTGGTTTTTACTCAACGCAATTGCAGTGGCGGAAAATTGGTTGGTTAATTCGCGTTGAATGGAAATTCTGTTCATTAGACTTTTAAATGGAGTGCGAAGATAAGAATGAGTTAAGATTTAGGGGCGATGTATTGCGTCGTTATGAACTTGCCGTCTTAAGCGATAAGAAATTATTCCTTTAAAAGTTTGTTTTTTTCAATTGAATGTGTTGTTATTTTGCCCCGAAGTTTGGAGTTTTTGTCCAAATTGCCTGAAAACGTTATTTCCATATTGTCTTCAAAAAACGTTATTCTCGCAAGTTGAGGGTTGTATGTTGCCCATCCTTTGCCTTTACCCAACAATTGAATGACTAAATTCTCAATGTACAATGTAGCTGAGACACTTTGGATAACGGCGAAAGTGCATTTATTTTTCTGAATTTTTACGAGCTTATAAATGGTTCTGATTTTCATGTCCATTTCAAAGGTGCCAAAATTCAATTGGATAGGTGAAATGATAGTAAGTGTATCATTTAAAGCCATTTTTTTTCCTTTGAAAAACGAATTTGACAATGCTTGAGTAAGTTGGTCAAACACCTCTTTTTGGTTTGGAAATGCTTCTTTTGATGTTCCCGAAACTTTTACACCATAATCATTCGAATAAGTATAAAAAATTTGATCTCCTGGCGAAAAAACCTCTTTTTCTCCAACAACTTTAGTAAATGTACTTACAAAATGAAGTTCGTTGTTTACATAATTACCGATTCTTTGGATCATCTCGGTTTCCTCTTTTACAGAATTTAAAGTCGGATTACTGATTCCTTTCTCTTTAAATAATTTAAGATTTTCTTCTGGCATGATATAAAGCAGCTCTGTTTTAGTTTCTTTCCTCTGAGAAACTTTAAATGTTGTATTGGGCTGTAAGGAATTTTGAAACCAAATACTTTGAGCTTTAAACAATGAATCTTGCTCGAAAAAAAGGGCAATTAAAATTAGAATTCGATAAAATGTGCTCATAACAAATAAAAAAAGGCCTCACCGAAGTGAAACCTTTTTACAGAATTTAAAATACTAGTAAGTTAACTTTTCAAGTCTCATGTTGATTTTCTTCTCTTTTCTGAAATATTCAGAAACAGAAATAAATCCAGGTTTTCCCGGTTGAATCCACCAATTGCTAGATTTACAATTAATTGGGATACGGTTTGCGTTTGTCTTTCCTTGTTTAATGGAGATTACACCAATCATTACGTCGCTTAATGCGGATTTATCATCTTCTTTTCTATTCGCATCGATGTACACAACGTCGTACATGTCTTTTTCTTTATTGCGTGAAGTGAAACTGTAATCAAAACCACCAATTGATTTGATGTAGTATCCTAAAGTTTGAGAGCCGTAAGCTCCCATACCTTGAGGTAAAATCACTCTTGTTCTTTTTTTAGTAATAGTTTCAATGTTAACAATGTCCTTTTTCGCATTGAATTCAAAAACTAGCATATTTCCGATTAATATTTCAAAATTTGAAGCATTGGTTGAAACATTAGGGGAGGCACTAGCTAGAATATTCATCGCCACACCACCCGCACTCACTTGCTTCAAGAATTGTTCACCTATTAGGAAAATACTTCCATTTTTTCCAATTATTACATCGTGAAAAAAGATGTAAAAAGGGCGTTCCTTTTTGTCTCCATCTTCGAGTGAAGCGGTAAATTCTGCTAACTCACCTTTCCATGCATACGTTCTAATTTCTCCGCTTTGACCATCTAAAGAAATTTCTTGCAAGTAGATACCTTGACTTCTGTCTTTAACTATGTCGTCCTTTGGTTTAAAAAATTCACCAACAATTGTAATGTTGTTTCTCTTTTCATCCACAAAGGACTTCAAAAGTGAACGCAAGCCTGAATCATCATCACCCAGTTTTGTTTCGGAAATTACTTTTCCCTCCTCAATATCAACAAGCAAAAGGTAATTCGTCATTTCTCTTGTCATGACATTTTTCTTTTTTGTTACGGTTGCTGTCATGTACTTTGAGGTAATGTCGTTGATTTCTACCATCTCAACCATGCTTGAAGCTTCATTGGATTTTATGCTCCAAATTTCTTTTGCCTCATTATCATAAGCTACAATCTCATAACCCAATTTTTTATACTTGGCGAAAGTGGATCGTATAAAGCCTTTATTTCCATTTGGGTACAAGGTAACATTCTCCGTGTTGGAGTTCAAATTGGCACTAACACGCTGTATCTCCCAATTACTCAACTCATCTTTCGGGATTTTTGTACTTCCCGTCATTTCGCCTGTTTTGTCAAATGTTACAAATTCATAGCCTGATTTTTGATCAAAAAAGTGCATCATGAACACGGAACCATTGTAAACCATTTCAAGGAGAAGTGAATTTTTTGGTCGAACGATTTCAAATTTTGAACTTGAATTATAGTTGTCGTCAAACACCTCAATTTCGTAAGCCGTATTCGCTTTATCAACTTTCTCCTTGGTAAAAAAAATGAAGTAACCAACTAATTTGTTGTTTTCAATAATTTGTCCTGAGTGCTTTGCTGACCTTAAATTTAATACATTGTCAACAGTTGTCTCTTGTGCTTTTACTGTGGTCAATCCCAATAGGAGCGCGAACATCAGCATTTTTACGTTTTTAATCATTTACTTTAGTTTTAAAAATAATAGTCGTTTGGTTGAATACAAGTGATTTTCCAGTTCTTTAAGCATGAAGCTGTAATGAGATTTGTGAATAAATTGTTGGTTTTCATTCCATAAATTTTCAAAATCAACAAAATTCTCGGAGCCTGCATATTGGTAAAGGAGAACTAAAACGTTAAGCGGTTCAATAGTGAAATTGATATCCTTTGAATGCAGGGAATAAAGCTCCGCGCAGTCATTAGGAGAAATGGCATAAACCAATGCACAAACCCGATCGTAATCCTCTGGGTATTTTGGGTTTTGAAGTTGAAGGTATTTTCCAGCTAAACGTTTCTTTTTTAAATAACCTAAAACGTTGAAAGCGGCTGATAAATGTTGCTTCGCCTCGACACAATCAGGATTCGACTCAAGTAACTTGATTGAATGGTAAACAACGTCGGAAAGATTCCTATTTTTCCAAGAATTTTCAATCATTTCAAATGAAACAAGCAACTCTAATTCTGCTAAATCACTTTCGTTTTTTGGCGTATAATTTGAGAAGGTAGTATCTACTTTGAGTTGATTAGCGAGCTGATAAAATCTTTGCCGTTCGTAAGGATGAGTTGCAAGATAGGGCAATTTAGATTCATCTTTTGAGAAACTACCGAGAGAACTCTCACGTGTGTAGTCCGCATTAATTTCAGCAATGGTTGGAAGTTTATCCAAATGGAAATAGTTCGAGTATTTCACGTTGTTCGATTCGTTCATTTTTTGCTTTTCCATTGCGTGAAACAAGGAAAGTGCTGATTTTGAATCATACTTTGTATTTCTCAGTAATACCAATCCCAAAGAATCTGCATCAAGTTCATTTTTTCTAGATTTCTCCCTTGACTCCAAAATACGTGGCACTAATAATGCATTTAAAGCACTCACTTGACCATAATCAGACTTTAAAATGGTTGAAACCTCTTTTTTAATTTCTTTGTCAGTTTCTTGAATAACAGCATCAACGAGTGAGTTTCTCACATGATTTAACATATTATGAGCTATTTCGTGACAAATTACCAAGGCTATTTGTGCTTCATTTTGCATGGCGTCAAACAGACCAATATGCATGAAAATAATGTTGTCGCCCATTGTGAAGGCATTGAAGTCGTTGGAACGATACAATACCATTAAACTACTCTGAGGAATACTTGGATTCGCACGCAGAACTTCAATAAAGATTCGGTTGATTTTATCAAAAAGTTCACCGCTGACAATTATTTTATCGGATGATAAAAGCTTTATTTCGGCATCAATTTTAGATTTTAATTTCTTTTTTAGAAGGTCGTTCTGCGCGGAATTAAGATTTTCGTCAGGAACAAAATTGTTCTGATTTTCGCGCAAAAGACGTTTAATCTCCTCAATGTTTTCATCATTTGAAGACGGTTGTTGCGCAAAATAAGCTCCATAATAACAGGAACTTAAGAGAAAAATAGTAAGTAGTAGTTTGATAATTGGTTAAATTAACAGTTGTAAAAATAGGTTAAAATACAGTCCCTTCATAAAATCAATTCATATTTAACATTTATCGTTGAATACTCTTAACGAGGGGAACAAAGAGATTTTTTTGCGTTTAAACAAACCATATCGCATTTACTTTCATCTTTTCAGAAAGACTATATTTATGATTCAATCAATAAAAAACACACATGTCGATTAGTCCATTTTTATTAAGCAGAAACGAGGGTAAATGCGAACTCTGTAACCAACACGAAGCAACAACTGCTTATCTTGTAGAACCAAAAGCGGACGAGGACGCAAACAAAGTAGCACTTTGCCAAACATGTCTCAGCAATCTCTCAATTACACCAAGTGATTATTGGCGAATTGTGGAAGGAAGTATTTGGATTACAACACCTTCCGTTCAAGCCTTAAGCTATCGGATTTTACAAATTCATGCAGAAAAACCTTGGTCTCAAGAGGTATTGAGTATGGTTGAAATCGATGAGCCTATTATAAATTGGGCAATGAAATGTTTTGAGCAAAACACAAAGCATATAGATGCCTTCGGAAATACACTCGAAAACGGAGACAATGTAGTTCTGATACAAGCGCTCAATGTAAAAGGAACCAATTTTACAGCATCCAAAGGTACAGTAGTCAAAAAAATCCGTTTGGTTGCCGACAATCCAGAACAAATTGAAGGAAAAATTAATGAGCAAATGATTGTGATTTTAACCAAGTACCTTAAAAAGAATTAAGTTCACCTATCCAGTAAAACGTTAAAAAACACAATTTTCCACATTAATGCCTTGTTTGGTTTTTTCAATTTTCTAAATAACTAAATTCGCGACGCATTATTAACACATTAACAAAACAGTATGAAGGTTTTCGATCTTGACATGATTAAACAAGTGTACGCGCGTTACCCCGAGCGTATTGCTGCAGCGAGAAAAGTAGTGGGTAAACCACTTACCTTGTCTGAAAAAATTCTTTACGCACACCTTTGGGAAGGTAACGCAACCGAGGCTTACTCTCGTGGAAAATCCTATGTGGACTTTGCGCCGGACAGAGTAGCAATGCAAGATGCCACTGCGCAAATGGCCTTGTTGCAATTCATGCAAGCTGGAAAGAAAAAAGTAGCTGTTCCTTCAACTGTTCACGCTGACCACCTTATCCAGGCCAAATTAGGTGCAAGTAAAGATTTACAAGAGTCGTTAAACCAAAACAACGAGGTTTTCAACTTTCTTTCATCCATTTCCAATAAATATGGTATTGGTTTTTGGAAACCAGGAGCGGGTATCATTCACCAAGTTGTTTTAGAAAATTACGCTTTCCCAGGTGGAATGATGATCGGAACAGATTCACATACGGTAAATGCTGGTGGACTTGGAATGGTGGCAATCGGTGTTGGTGGTGCTGATGCTGTTGACGTTATGGCAGGAATGGCTTGGGAATTGAAATTTCCAAAATTGATTGGTGTTAAGCTTACCGGAAAATTAAACGGTTGGACCTCCGCGAAAGACGTAATCTTGAAAGTTGCTGACATTCTTACTGTTAAAGGTGGAACTGGTGCTATTGTTGAGTATTTTGGTGACGGTGCAATTTCACTTTCATGTACAGGTAAAGGTACTATTTGTAACATGGGTGCTGAAATCGGTGCTACCACATCTACTTTCGGTTACGATGAATCTATGCGTCGTTATTTGAACGCAACAGGACGTGAGGAAGTGGTTAAGGCTGCGGATGCAATAGCTGAACACCTTACAGCTGACCCAGAGGTTTATGCAAATCCTGCTGACTACTTCGATCAATTGATTGAAATAAATTTAAGTGAATTGGAACCACATATCAACGGTCCATTTACTCCTGATAGAGGTACGCCAGTTTCTAAAATGCGTGCGGATGCTGAAGCGAACGGCTGGCCAATGAAAGTTGAATGGGGATTGATTGGTTCATGTACGAACTCTTCTTACGAGGACTTATCGCGTGCAGCTTCGATCGTGAAACAAGCGGTTGCTCACGGTATTACTCCAAAAGCTGAATTCGGTATCAACCCAGGTTCTGAACAAGTTCGCTACACCGCAGACAGAGACGGAATTTTGGCTGATTTCGAAAAAATGGGTACAAAAATCTTTACCAACGCTTGTGGTCCTTGTATCGGACAGTGGGATCGTGAAGGTGCTGACAAACAAGAAAAAAATACCATTGTTCACTCGTTCAACAGAAACTTCTCTAAAAGAGCAGATGGTAATCCAAACACTCACGCTTTTGTAACTTCTCCTGAAATGGTGGCGGCTTTAGCAATTGCTGGTGATTTGGGCTTTAATCCACTTACTGATACATTGACGAATGATAAAGGTGCGCAAGTTAAATTGATGCCTCCGGTTGGTGACGAGTTGCCAACTAAAGGTTTCGCTGTGGAAGACAACGGATACCAAGCACCTGCGGAAGACGGAAGTGGTGTTGAAGTTATTGTTGCACCAGATTCTTCTCGTTTACAATTGTTAGAGAACTTCCCAGCTTGGGACGGAAAAAATATTGAAAACGCGAAATTGTTAATCAAAGCCAAAGGTAAATGTACAACTGACCACATTTCGATGGCGGGTCCTTGGTTGCGTTACAGGGGACACTTGGATAACATTTCAAACAATATGTTAATCGGAGCTGAAAATGCATTCAACGGAAAAGCGAATGAAGTGAAAAACCAATTGACTGGTGCCTACGGTGAAGTTCCTCAGGTTCAACGTGCATACAAAGCAGCTGGAGTTCCTACTATCGTTGTTGGAGATCATAACTATGGTGAAGGTTCATCTCGTGAGCATGCTGCAATGGAACCACGTCATTTGGGAGTTAGAGCAGTGATTGTGAAATCTTTTGCAAGAATCCACGAAACCAACTTGAAAAAGCAAGGTATGTTGGGTCTTACTTTCGCAAACGAGGCAGACTACGATTTAATTCAAGAAGACGACACGTTCAACTTTGTTGATTTAGCAGATTTTGCACCTGGAAAACCATTGACGTTGGAGATTATCCATGCAGACGGTTCTAAACATACCATCAGTTTAAATCACACTTATAATGCTCAACAAATTGAGTGGTTTAAAGCTGGTTCTGCATTGAATTTGATTAAATTAATGGAAAACTAAAATATGAAAAAGTTCCTGAGCATTCTATTGTTTATTTCCTGTTTGCATGTGAATGCTCAGGGTACTTTATATGGTAATCACGTAATTGAACCTTACGTTGGTTTTCCAAACTTTGGAAGGTATTTTCCTAGTCTTTTGGATTTAACACAAAATGTGGAAGTAATTGAATATCGCGGTCTGGCTCCTTCTGGTTTGCGATACAGTTACATGTTAAGAGACGATGTTAGTGTTGGTATTGACATGATGTATAACTTTAGTAACCAAACATTTTATACAACAGATACTGTTTTTCAAGACGGACAATGGCAATATATTCAATCAACAGGGGAGCGAAATGAGAAAAGATTACGCTTACAAGCTAGGATGAATTTCCATTTTACCACCTTGATTCCTGAAGCGGATCAGTATATTGGTATTGCTATTGGAACCAATAATCGTTGGTTACGAAATTCAAAAAATGGCACATTAGAGTCATTAGTTAAAGGAAATGATGCTGTATTGTTTCCATTTTCCATGCGAATCTGTTATGGTTTTCGCTATTTTTTTACTTACAACTTAGGTATTAACCTTGAGGTAGGTGTTGGAGGTCCACTATTGTCAGCAGGACTTTCTTACAAAATCTAAAAACATGAATTGGATTAAAGATATTTTCGGTGTTTCTTACACTGAATTCAATCAGATATTACTGTCATTTGGGACACATTTATTAATAGCAGCACTCATACTCGTTGCAGGATTTTGGTTCACTAGTCTGTTAACCAAAGGACTTAGGAGAATGCTCAATAAGAGCGACATAGATACGGGGTTAGTTACCTTTTTGACCAGTTTTTTCTCCTTGGCGTCTAAAATTTTAGTTGTTGTAACCGGAATTACTCAACTCGGAATTCAAATGACTTCCATTATTGCCTTGCTCGGAGCGGCAGGTTTAGCGATTGGTATGGCTTTTTCAGGAACCTTATCCAATTTCGCAGGAGGAATTATGATTTTGGTGTTGAAACCGTTTAAAGTTGGAGATTTTATTGATGCACAAGGAGTTCAGGGTGTGGTTTCTGAAATTCAAATTTTCAATACGTACTTATCCACTTTGGATAATAAAATCATTATTCTACCTAATGGTCCAACTGCGAATGGAAACATCATCAATTTCACAAAAGCTGATAAACGAAGAGTGGAATGGATAATTTCAATTTCTTACGGCGATGACGTGGAGTTGGCAAAATCAAAAATTCTCGAATATTTTAACGAGGACGAACGAATTCTAAAAGATCCTGAACCTATGATTGCTTTACATGCTTTGGCGAATTCATCGGTAAACGTAATTGCCAGAGCGTGGGTTAAAACTCCGGATTTTCATCCAGTATTTTTTGCAATCAACGAAAAAATATATAGCGATTTCCCTAAGGTAGGATTAAATTTCCCTTTTCCTCAAATGGATGTTCACTTAAAGTCAAAAAATTAATTGAAATCACTTTTAGAACAATACATTGAACACAATCATTTCGGGAATCTTCTCGGAATTGAAATTTCGTATGGAGAACCAGGTGTGATTCATCACAAATTAATAGTTGAAAAGAAACACTTGGCAACTCCAAATGCGATTCATGGAGGTTGTACGGCTGCCATTCTCGACGCAACAATGGGTGTTGGTGCTTTAACTTTAGTACACGAACACAAAAAAGTGGTTGCAACACTTGAAATGAAAGTTTCCTTTTTTAAAGGAATTGCGGAGGGCGAAAAAATATTCGCAAGTTCGAAACCGATTAAAATTGGCAAAAAGCTTCTATTCATGGAAGCCGATATAGTGAATGAAAAAGGAGAACTTCTTGCTCGTTCGTCGGGTACATTCACCATACTTTCCGCTGAAAGGTCTGGATACACTGTTTAGTTAATCTTTGATAATTTTTTGTTTTACAGACTGAAAAGCAAATTTTTGTATCCTTTCCATGCTTATTTTCAACCCAAAAATAAAGCTATGAAAAGAGGTATTTTAAATGGAATAATGCTGGCTTCTGTTGCGGCTGGATTCTTTTCTTCTTGTGCCGTAATTCGTCCAGGAGAAGTAGGTGTTAAACAACGTTTTGGTCAACTTTCTGAGCCCAAACTAAATGGTATAATTGGATTTAACCCCTTTGTTTCAACAGTAATAAAACTACCAACTCAAACTGTAAATCGTGAGGTTTTGATTAACCTTCCGTCAAGAGAAGGTTTAACAATTCGCTCGGAAATTTCAATTTTGTACCGCATAAATCCAGTGATGGCTAAAGACATTATTACACAAATTGGATTAGACTATGACAAAGTAATTACAGCTGTCTTTCGTTCCGCATCTGCGGATGTAACCTCTAAATTTTATGCAAAAGATATGCATAGCGGAGAGCGGGATAAAATCGAAAAGGAGATTTCTAAAAAAATGAACGAAATTTTGAACGCTAAAGGTTTTGAAATTGAGTCGGTATTAATGAAATCTATTACGCTTCCAGATGGGCTAGCAAAAGCTATAGAGGCTAAACTTGAGGCGGAGCAACAAGCACAAAGAATGGAGTTTATTCTTCAAGCAGAACAAAAAGAAGCAGAACGTAAAAAAATTGAAGCTCAAGGAACAAGGGATGCGCAAGTAATTCTATCGGAGGGACTTTCTGATAAAATTCTACAACTTCGTCAAATTGAAATGATGCGCGAATTAATCACTAGTCCGAATGCTAAGGTTATTTTCACCGACGGAAAAAGTGGAACGCCCATTCTATTAAATGACAAATAGTCTTCCAACGCCGATTGTTATGCTGTACTATTGACAATTCTATATGAAAAAAGCCACTCTATTGGAGTGGCTTTTTTAATCTCATAGGTTAAACTTTATTTCACTTTCACCATTCTATGCGATTGAACTTTTCCGTCATTCGTTTTTACAAATAAATAATACGTTCCAAAAGGCAATTCTTCAAGGTTTACTTTTACTTCCTTACCAGCATTGACATTTTGTGTTAACACTTCCTTGCCAAAAGCATTGTAAACCTCAATTTTTCCACCCGGAATGGCGTTATTGAAACTTACTTTGACGAATTCTTTTGCAGGATTTGGAAATATTTTAGAGAATTCAACTTGTTTGTTTTCAATGCCTTGAATAGGATTATTAAGAACAACTTCGCTTCCGTTCGAAGGATTCCAAAGAACGACTCCTTGAGGTAGGGTTTTTCCATAATCGTCACTTGTGTGCGCAACGACATTTTCAACATTTTCGAATTTCACACAATTAATGAAGGTTTGGTCGGTGTTCATTCGGATGTAGAAAAAGTTATCGAAAACTTCTTGGTCGCGGACATAAGGTTTTTTATTTGCGCCTGTAAAATCCAAGGTCCTGTGGGGTGCACCCCAATTTCCTTCTCCGATGTAAACAATTCCGTTCGGGTCTGGAACGAAGTCTGTATCAGCAGAGTTTTTCTTACACGGCAAAGTCCATTTGGTGATGTGCGTGTGTGATTCCATGCACAGTTTTACGCCGTATTGTTCAAACAAATTCACCCAGCAACTCATTTGGTCGCTCACCAATCCGTAACCGTTCCCCATTGCGAAAGTTGGAATGTGATACTGGACAAATTTCCATTTTGGTGGGTTGGCTGTGTTTGTATGGTTCTGTAAATCAGTTGTAAACCAGTTTAATTGTGCCGTATTCGAACACGCGTTCAATTCAGAATTCAACATGTAAAGTCTGAGTAATCCGTTGTTCACATTTATGGCGTAATACTCCTCCTCTGGAACGTCGAAAAGATTGTTGACATCTTGATTGTCCTCGTGATTTCCTTGTGTAAAGGTCATTGGATACATTCTACCGTCTGTTGAAATTGTCAATTGCCAATCGTTTAACCATTCATTCCATTCAGCATTGGTGTTTGAAGTAACTTGATTCATTACGAAATCTCCGTTAAACGCCACGAAATCAGGACGCAATTTAGCCACCAAACGATTTCCTTTTCTTTTTTGTTCCAAGCAGTTTCCACTCGGACAGCTTTCCACATAAGAACCAAAAACTTTAAATCCATCTCTCGTATCACCTCCTGAAATAAAGGCAATCGGATCAGCTGGGTTATCGGATAAAGTTTTGAATTTGAAACGCGCACTTACTGAACCTGATGCATCACGAATAACGAAATAATAAACCGTTTTTGGTTGTAAACCCGTTAAACGCACAAATCTTCTGTTGATGCCGTGACGTGTTGTTGATCGGTCGGTTTGTTTGTTGGAAGGATAAGAAGCGAAATTTGTACCTAAGTCGCTTGTACCGTAATAAACCGTTCCGTCGTCGCCGCTCCATCCAATCACGATTGAAGTGGATGGGTCTTCCCGGTAAGACAAGGTGTACTGACTGTTGGCAGCCATTGTGCTCAAACTCCAAAGTGAACACAGAGCTAGAAATAAACTTTTGATTTTCATTTGTTTATGGATTAAAATTTATATTGCATACGAATCATAAAAACATCATCACGGATGTTGGTTAAATAACCGGAATGTGGGTACTTCCCGAGTCCGATTTGAGTACTGTCAAGTGGGTCTAATTTTGTTTTTTCATTCACAGGACGCTCATAGGACAAACTAACACTCAAATGCTTATTAAACACATAGCGGTAAGAAAGTAAGTGCGTCGTGAAGGCAACATCGGCAACGGATAATCCCGACGAACCCACCATATTTCCTTGATTGTCAAACACGTTTAAATTAATTTGCTCTCCTTTTACATCCGTATTTGGGTCGTAATAATCCACACGGTAAACGAGATGATGCCCCGTTTTTCCAATTTGCTGTTCTATGTAAACATACCAAGCACTGAACTGTCGAACGAAAGTGTGGGAAGGTTTTAACTGAAGGGCAACGGTTGCTGGGTTGTAAGGTTGTGGACTATCGAATTTAGGCCAGGTTACTGCGCTGAACGGGCCTGTTGGACTCATACTACTAAAGACATAAGGATTTCCGAGTGTTCCTTCTAATGAAACTTGTTGTCCGAACCAATATTCCCCACGAATCATTGTTTTTCCGATTGACAAACCTTTGGTTTCGAATAGTCCGTGAAAAGCATAATAATTACGTTGAACGTTTTTGTTATATGTGGCTTTTGCAAGAGTTGGATTTGCTAAAATTGTTGCAAGATTCGAAGCTGTATAATCTTGATTCATGATGGTGAATTGTTGACTTTCTCCATTGATATTCAAAACGGTGTCAATGGTTCGCCAGATAAAACGGTAATTAGCAGCACTTCCGTCGATGTCGTAGCGGTGATTCACAAAGCCTCGGTAAATAGAGGCTCCCAATTTAAAATTGAACTTTTCGGATTTTAAAGGTTTGTCAATCATGATTCGTCCGGTGAAATCCTTGGCATTATCAGACTCAAGATTTGCGCCTGTTCCATGAAAAATTCCAGCATCAAGTTTTAAGAAATGAAGTTTATGAGATTTAGGAAGTCTGAATTCTAAGTTCATTCCCAAGTCGCGAATGGCAGGAAATAGATGTTGAACCATCATCGTTCGTTCGGGAACCTCGCGATCTCTTGAAGAAAGTTCGAGTTCTTCACCAAATTTTCGAGTAAAAACTCCCGTTGTAAGGGTGAACATTTTCCATTTCGGATCTTTGATAGTCAACCAAGAATCTTTCATTCTAAAACCAGTTTCGGTCACGTCAAAAGATAACTGTGCATTGACAATTGAACGTTCATATTGCAACTGAAAACGACCACGTCGAACCGAAAATTTATTGTTTACAAAGCGGTCAAAACGACCAGCACTTGCAGAATTAAGCGATAAGGAATCTGCCTTGTTGGTGTAAGCGTACTGAAATTGAAAATAGCCGTCAATTTTAAAATCATCATACCATTTTCTTTGATTTTCAGTGCTTTGCTGAGCGTAATTGCAGGTTGGAAAATGAAATAAAATCGCTATTAAAAGAGTTAAAAAAGTTTTCGATTGGACTGAATTCATGTTGAATTGATAGGGAGACCAAAAGTACCTTGGTGAATTGTCAAGGCTTTAAAGAGAAATTTAAATGTTGATTAAGTTGGTGTTAAGGAGGTGGAATTATATAGGGTCTGCTAAAAAACGGCAAAAATTTTGATTTACAATTGGTTAGGCTAGTTAAATTGAATACAAGTGCAAGGTTTTTTCGGTAAATCGTTAAATTCCCATGCACTTGATGTACAAAAAATCAACTTTTTTTAAAATTTCGTTTGCCTAGCCATTGGTACATCATATTCTTGTAAGCTGTTTTTCCTGCCTCGGCAGGTAAACTTTGTATTAATATACATCTTCAAACACCTTACTACGAATCTATCCGCCGCGGCGGACACCACTGACTTTTTCAGCAGACCCTATATATTAACTTTTACTCAAATATTTTAATTTCGAATACCTTAATTTTGAATCTTTTAGCCTAAGTTTTCTTAAACCAACAACATAGAATAAAGTGTTCATTCTAGATTTAACTCGGCTGATTTTTCCTAATTGCCAAGTCAAGTAAAAATAATGAATCCCATTTTTGTTTTTAAAGATGATTTCACGCGTAAGAAAACTTGGTAAGGAAGCTAGAATAGCATCTGGATTGTCACCTAAATAAGCAATATTTCGATGCGCTTTTTTCCAATTTCCTTTGGAGTCATTTCCCATGTTGTATTCATTGATATCCTTCGAATCAAGTCGAATTAGTCTTTTGGTTTTACGCCAGTTTTCATTTTCAATTGCTTTACACAAACCGCAACCTTTTCCACATGTATTAGTGAAAATTTCTTTGTTCGATTCAGATTGCTCTATGATTTCTACATCGAAATACGGACTCACTATTCCAGATTCAGGCAAATCCATTAACTCAGGATTGTCAATTGGAATTTCGTCCTGACTTTTCCAATCGTATTTACTGAATACATACTTTGCTAATTCTTCATCCCAAGGGTAGTACCACGCTACTATCTTGTATTTTCCCTGTATTAATTTAGGTGTGTTATAATTGGAGTTAATGTGTTTTTTCGCATTTGTGGTATCGTTGAAGAAAAAAGGAATAATTGTCGATTCATTTGGATTCAATTGGTTAAAATTGACAGAACCTTTCAGACTTGTATCCATGAAAATAACCCGCGAATCACGATAAACTTCGGTGTAAAAATTTTTATCATCCACCTTAAACCAAGAAAAGTAAATCAGTTTTAATCCTTTCGACTGACTTCCAGGCACTAAAATGGAATAGTCATTAGCTGAACAATTTTTGAGGCTCACATTTATCTGAATTATTTCAGTAGTGGTAAATCTTGTTTGTGGTGCGTTGATTTCCAAAGTTAGGACAACAGGACGAAGGTTTGCTTTCAACGAAAAACTACTCAATAAAATCAGAAAGAAGTGCAAAAAGTGGGTTTTCGTTTTCATGATGATGATATTAACCAAATATACAGTTTTTCTCTTTCTTATTTTAAAATTTTTTGTCCACCGAACCTCACCTTGAGGCAAATAATTTAGCGATTAGCGAAGCACTTATTGTATTTTTTACAGTTTTTTGCTTTGATTTGTATTCGCTTATGATTTTCGTAGAAATCGAAGGAGTAAGTTGTAACCGATAAACTAAAACTATAATTCGTGAAAAAAACTAATCTCGGGGCTTTTGTAACCCTTATTTCTATCTTTTTCTTTTGGGGCTTTGTAGCCGCCAGTAATGACATATTAATTCCAGTTTTCAAGAAAGCCTTGAATCTTTCACAACTCCAATCTCAGTTGATTTCATTTGCTTTTTATGTGGCATACACCGTTGGATCGATTCTTTATTTTGTCATTTCCTCTGCGCTTAAAAAGGATATTCTAAACTTAATTGGTTATCGCAATGGACTTGCACTTGGATTGGTAATATCTGCATTGGGTACTTTACTTTTCATTCCTGCTTCAAACAATGCGTCGTTCACACTATTAATTTCGGGACTTTTCATTGTGGGATTGGGATTTTCACTTCAACAAATTGCAGCAAATCCCTTAGCAATTCAAATGGGAGATCCAGAAAAAGGAAATATCCGTTTGAGTATGGCAGGTGGAATCAATAATGTTGGAACTACCATTGGACCAGTGATAGTTTCATTCGCGATTTTTGGTGGCGTTGCCGGAGAAACAACTTTAAATCTTGAAGCGGTGAAAATGCCTTATCTGATTCTTGGTGCTGCATTTTTGGTTGCTGCCATCGTATTTAAATTTTCTTCTGTCCCTGATAGAATAGGGGAAGAGAAACAAAATGAAAGCAAGTCGGGGGATATTCTTGAAACCTTGAAATATCCACAAGTTTGGATGGGAATGATTGCTATTTTCTTGTATGTTGGTGTTGAAGTAGCTACAGCTAGTAATTTACCCGAATTTATGAAAGCCAAACTAGGAACATCTGAAAATGAAGTTTCTCCTTTCGTTTCGCTTTTTTGGGCAAGTTTGATGATAGGTCGATGGACATCTGCCGCAGGTGCATTTGATATTTCTAAATCCACAAAGAATATTTTAGGAGTAATTCTTCCTTTTGTTGCCTTTGGTATTTTTCTGTTCGTTAATTATTTAGCCGGGGAAAATCTAAAAGTATTTTATCCCTATTTAGGAGTGGTTTTAATTTTGATTGCAGCTGATAAATTGAGTGATGGAAATGCTGTTCGACAAATCATTTTATACTCTCTTCTTGGAATTTTGGCCTTGATTATTGGCATTTTTTCAAGTGGTAAGTTGAGTGTTTTTGCGTTTATTTCTGTTGGATTGTTTTGTAGTACGCTTTGGCCTTGCATTTTTACATTGGGAATATCAGGTTTAGGAGAGAAAACCAATATTGCCTCTAGTTTATTGATAATGATGATTATGGGTGGTGGTGTGATTTCTACCCTCCAAGGAGCATTAGCATCGGATGATATTCTTGGTATTCAACATTCTTATTGGGTTGGTGTGCTGTGTTTTGCTTACTTGGCGTTTTTTGCATGGTTTGTAGGGCGAAGAGACAGGTCAGTTTGACAAGTATTTCAATACGCTTGTAATTACCTTTTTGCAGTGAAGTTAATTCGAATGAAAAATGCCAATAGATAATTTTGTTGGTTCTTTTCTACGAAAGTTTTCAACTTCATCTATTGACATTTTTTGAATTTTGATTTAAACCAGGTTGAATTCATCAATAAGTAAAAGCAGATTTTTCCAAAATTTCTTTCAACTTATTCAAAGTTCTGAAAGTTTTAACCTTTGTGTTGTTCTCTGTTAATCCTAAAATCTCACCCATTTCACGAAATGATCTTTTCTCAAAAAAACGCATTTCAATTAACTCAATCTGAGCAGGCTTTAACTTAGAAATCGCCTTTACCAAACGTGCGCGCATTTCTTCAGAATTATCTTCTTCAACCTCTTCTAAAAACTGCCCCAAAACTACTTTGTCCAAACAAACCGTTTTTTCGGCTTTTTTGTCTCTAAAGGATTGATAAAGTTCGCTTTTTGCAATGCGAAACAACCATGACGCAAAAGGAATTCCGCGGTATTCGTACTTCGAAATATTCGTTAATGCTTTAACAAAAACACCTGAAGTAATGTCGTAGGCGATTTCTTCCTCATCTACACGCTTTGCAACGTAGCGAAAAACGGCATCGTGGTATTTGGAATAAAGAGGTCCAAAATGATTTGGGTTGCTCTTTGCGCGCTCAATAAGACGAATTTCATCTTCAAGACGCATGTTTTGGGAATTAAACATCATCGTTGACATAGTTCTTGGTTTTATTTTGTGGTTTTAGCAATTGTGCTTGCAGACACAATTAATCTCATTAACGCACCACTTTTAAAATCATTACACTTTTTCGATGAATATTTTTCAGTTTTTATCGAATATTAATATCATTTTGGTGACAATTCCTTGTTTCGACAATGATTTAATACTTTTAAAACATCACGATTTTTTTAGAAATGAGAAGATTTATTTTCCCAATTCCTCTCGAAAATGCTTCTCTAAGGCAGCGCCACCATTCAAAATTTTCCGACACCATTTGATTTTCAAAGCTGTTTGTTCCGTTTCCGACAAACGCCAGAAAAGCGAACTTTTCTCTAATCGCTCACGAATAGCTTGAACTACTAAAGCTACCGATACAGAAATGTTGAAACTTTCCGTGAAACCATACATAGGAATTTTAAGCTGATAATCCGCGCGGGACAAAACTTCTTCCGACAAACCACGTCTTTCAGTTCCAAAGAAAAAAGCCAAAGGTTCATTCAAGGGCAACGTTGAAGGCGTGTATGCATCAGTGTGAGGTGTTGTAGCTACAATTTTGTATCCTCTATTTGATAAATTCAAAATACAATCATCGGTAGGATTTTCACCCAAATTGTAGTTGTACATATCAACCCATCGTCCTGCCCCCAAAGCTATATCCCGTTGAACAGCGTATTGAAATCCTTTTTCAATCACGTGCATTTCTTGTAAACCAAAACAATCGCAAGTACGCAATACTGCAGAAGCATTGTGCTCTTGATAAATATTTTCCAAAGCAACGGTAATATGTCGGGTGCGTTGCGCTGCAATTCTGTCAAACATTTCTACCTTATTTGGCGTAATGATTTTATAAAATTCTGCCAAAACAAGTTCGTTTAATTCGCTTTCCGTCATAACGATTTTTCCATTAGAAAATGTTGAATTTCACCAAATAACAAGTGGGAAGGGGCTAATAATTGGTAGCCCAATTTTTTGTAAAACTCCACTGCATTTTCACGTGCATGAAGTATGATTTTATGGTAGTTTTTGGTTTTTGCTATTCGTTCAGCTTCTTCCATAACGAGTTTCCCCAGACCTTTCCCTTGAAAAGAAGGTTCTACCGCCATAAAACGAACTTGTCCAACTCCCTCCTCACTTTCATCCAAGCGGGCAATTGCAACAGGAGTTTTATCTTGAAATAAACAAATATGTATTCCATTCAAATCTCCTTCATTTCGTTCACTTCCACGAACTTGTCCCCAAGGTTGACGCAAAACGCGGTATCGCAAGTCGTAATATTTTTCCCATTCTAGTTCCGATGAAGGAACACTCATTCTCATTTCCATTTGAATACAATTGAAGTTACACGTTGGGTTTCTACCCCATTAATACTTTCTCGACGAACCAAATCTTTTGCTTTAACATCCTCAAAAACTTCCGCTAAATCTCTCACTTTGGCACACGGAACATGTAATTGATGCAAAGCATTTAACAAATGGTCAGCTTCCATTTTTGAGATTCTTTCTTGTAAAATTTCAGCTAAAGCATTCCGATTTACAACCCTACTTTGATTGCTTACGAACTTGTCATTTGAACCTACATCATTCAAATCCAAGACCTTTAATAACAACTGAAAATGCTTATCCGAACCAATTGCAAAGGTGATAGTTGCACCATCCAAAGTTTGAAAAAGTTCACCATAAGGCGCAATGTTCGGGTGTAAACTTCCAATTCGTTGTGGAATTTTTCTTTCCATCAAGTAATTAGAAGCTTGATTTGCCAAACTTGCTACTGCTGCATCGTAAAGCGAAACACTCAAAATAGCTCCTTTTCCTGTTCGTTCCCGATGAAACAATGCGAGTAAAATTGCCTCTTTGAGGTGATGAGCCGCCAATACATCAATCAGAGCAACGGGCATTTTCACCGGTCCGCTTTCAGGTGTTCCGTTCATAGACATAAAACCCGTTTCCGCTTGAAGGACTAAATCGTATGCCACTCTATCGCTTTCATCACCAAAGCCCGTAATTTTACCAATAATTAAACGCGGATTAAACGCCGTTAAAATAGAGTCAGTTAATTGAAATTTTTCCGCATCACCCAATTTGAAGTTGGACAATAAAACATCAGCATTTTTCAATTCTTCCAACAGATTCGAACGGTCTTCCTCTTTGTTCAAGTTTAATTTTTTGTATTCTTTTTGAAAATTGACCGAAGAAAAATAAGCAGAAACCGATGCCGATTTGGATTCTGTTGGCAGTTTCCACGTTCGTGTTACATCGCCAAATTCAGGATGTTCGATTTTTGTAACCGTTGCGCCTAGTTCTGCCAAAAATGTCCCTACCGATGGACCCGCAAGAACCGTCGAAAGGTCAATAACTTTTAATCCCTGAAGAATCTGTTTACTATAATTGTTCATGAAGGCGCGAAGTTACCTATTTCGAAAAAACTACCGTAAGCACAAGAATTTCTACTTTTACGATTATCCACTTGAGTTTGAAAATCGTTAAAATTTTACTTTTCACTTTCCTCTGTTGCGCAAATCTCCTTGCCCAACCCTTTATTTTTAAAAATTACGGAGTAGAGGACGGTATCGCACAATCACAAGTTTATTCCACTTTTCAAGATAGACGAGGGATTTTATGGTTTGGAACACAAGGTGGTGGACTTACTGCTTTTGATGGAATCACTTTTAAAACTTATACCGAACGTGAAGGACTACTCAATAATACCATCAATCACATTAAAGAGGATGAAAAAGGAAATCTCTGGATTGCCACAAAAACAGGTTTGAGCTATTTCGATGGTCTCCAATTCAAATCTTTTCAACTTCCAAATAAACAAGCTATTTTGGTTTCTCATTTTGATTTCGATACTGATGGAAACCTTTGGATTGCTTCTAATGAAGGACTGTATTTATTTGACGGAAAAAACTTTAAATCCCTATTCAAAGAATTAAAACTACCCGTTCAAATTGTCAATAAAGTGCTTTGCACAGATGATGAATCTATTTATTTTGGCGGAGAAAACGGATTATATCTTCTTCAAAAAAAACAAAACAACTTCCAATTAACCGAATTTGGAAAACAAAATCGAATTTATCAAAATGCGATTGCCTCTTTGAAAAAAGATAGAAAAGGTATTCTTTGGTTTGGAACTTTTGGAGATGGTTTGTACGGACAAAAAGGGAAAAACATTTTTCGAATCGACCACCAAAACGAACTTCAACAAACCACAATCCTTGATATCCACTTCGATAAAAACGATGAAATGTGGATTGCAACTTTGAATAAAGGTGTATTTCACTACAACAAACAAAAGTCTGGTTTCCAACAAATAACAGAATCGAATGGCTTAAGTAGCAAGCATGTTCGCAGCATCTTACAAGACAATAATGGTAACTATTGGTTTGGAACATCAGGTGGAGGAGTTTGCAACTATCTCTGTCGTCAATTCACTCACCTTAGTGTTTCAAACGGATTAAGTGGAAAGTTGGTTTATACGATTTTTCGGGCTCAGGACAACTCTCACTGGCTGGGTACAAACAAAGGATTAACACGAATAAGAGACGGGCAAATCACTAATTACAATTCAAACAACGGTTTTATTGATGTTCAAGTGAAATCAATTGCACAGAATCAAAATGGAAATCTGATTTTTGGAACGGAGGGAAAAGGGTTGTATCTACTTAAAAATGAAACAATTGAGCAAATACCACTAATAAAAACAGCACATATTCGAGGACTTGTTTGTGATAAAAACAACAACTTTTGGGTTGCAACGGCAGGTTTAGGATTGTACAGACTCACTATTTCCGAAGGAGGCTTTGAAATCAAGCAATTTACAGTAGAACAAGGACTTTTAAGCAATCGACTCACCTCACTGATTTTAGACAAAAACGGAGATTTATGGTATGCGACTGAACGATACGGTTTGGCGTGTATCGACTTGGAAGGAAAAACAAAATTCCGATTCAACACCAATAAAGGTTTAATTTCCAATGAAGTAATTAGTCTAACAGAAGATGAAAAAGGAAATATTTGGCTCGGAACTTTAGGTGCTGGTATAACGTGTATTCAGCGCAACAAAAACAATCAACTTGTGAATTTTAGCTACGACCATGGACTGAGTTCATCTATCGCTTATTTACTTTGTTTTGACCAAAACGGAAGCCTTTGGATAGGTTCTGAAAAAGGATTAGACCGTGTGGATTTTGGACCTGACTTTTCAGTTCAAAAAGTTAAACATTTCACCAAAGGCGATGGATTTATTGGAGTTGAAACATGTAGGAATGCCGTTTTCAAAGATAAGGATGGCACAATTTGGTTTGGCTCAATCAATGGAGTGTCTCGGTATTATCCTAGTCAAAACAAATCCAATTCTAATCCGCCAATCCTCAGATTAACAGATATTAAGCTTTTTTACGAAAGTCTTTCAAAAACCGAATTCAAACATCTAATTGGGGCTTGGAAAAATGTCCAAAAACTTGATTTACCCTACGACCAAAATCATTTAACTTTCGAGTTTTTCGGTGTAAACCTGAGCAATCCTGAGGCGGTTCGTTACAAATGGAAATTAGAAGGATTTGACGAAAACTGGTCTCCTGAGTCAAGTGAAAAAAGCATAGTTTACTCTAACCTCAACCCTGGAAACTATCGTTTTCTAGTTAAAGCGTGCAATGAAGATGAATTTTGGTCAATAGAACCTTATACTATTTCATTTTCTATTGCAAAGCCATTCTGGCGTAAATGGTGGTTTATTCTTTTGATAATTAGCACAATTATCCTTTCAGTTTATACTTTTTTTCGCCGTCGAGAAAACCGAATAAAGAACGAAGCAGCAGAAATGCAGCAAAAATTACAATTGGAAAAAGAACTTGTAGAACTTGAACAACGTGCGCTACGCCTACAAATGAGTCCTCATTTTATTTTCAATGCTATGAATTCAATTCAGTCCCAAATCGGAATTGGAAAAGATAAAGAAGCCCGTTATTATCTAGCAAAGTTTTCCCGTTTGATGCGACAAATCTTGGACCACTCAAGAACGGCAACAATAAGCCTTGAAGCGGAATTAAGCACCCTGGAAAATTATTTGTTGATTGAACAATTTTGCAATGGAAATAAGTTTGATTACATAATTCAAGTTCCTGAAAACCTAGATGCCGATTTCATTCAAGTTCCTCCGATGATTCTCCAACCTTTCGTAGAAAATGCAATTAAACACGGATTCAGGCAAATTGAAACTACAGGTAGAAAGGGGAAAATTACTATTACTTTTGACAAAAAAGACAATCACTTGGAATGTACCGTAATGGACAATGGAATTGGAAGAAAACAAGCGGCAAAATTGACCAATCACTCTAATGAATCCAATCACAAATCCTTAGCTCTTTCCATTACCGAAGAACGTTTACAGTTGATGGGAGAACTAAGCGCCGAGAAACGAGTTTCGATTATTGATTTAGAGGATAATGGAATTTCGCTTGGTACGAAAGTAGTTGTGAGAATTCCTTGGATTTAGTGAGTAGTTTCCATTTTTAAAATGAGCACTATGATTTCAGCAATACTTATAGATGACATAGAACAAGCAAGAATAACTTTGAAACGCGATTTGGAAGAATACGTCCCTGATATTGAGGTGATTGGAGAGGCGTGTGGCGTGATTGAAGGTGCGAAATTGTTAAAACGCTTAAAGCCAGATATTGTATTTCTTGACATTCAAATGCAGGACGGAAGTGGTTTTGATTTATTGGATTTGCTCCTTGAAATTCCATTTAAAATCATTTTCATAACAGCATCTGACGCACATGCGATTAAGGCTTTTCGCTATGCTGCGATAGATTATCTTCTAAAACCCGTTGACCCTGACGAATTGATTCAAGCTCTTAATCGTTATAAGTCACACAAAACCAACGAACAACAGAAATATAACCTTTTAACTGAATCCCTAAAAAACCAACACAAACCTAGCGAACGACTTGCCTTACATTCCCATGACAAAATACACATTGTATCCATATCTGAAATTGTACGATGTGAATCAAGCACGAATTACACTATATTTTACTTCCTGGACAACAGGCAATTAGTCGTAACCAAGTCTTTGAAGGAATTTGAAGATTTATTGTCCGAACACAAGTTTTTCCGCGTTCATCACTCTCACCTTGTTAATTCACGGTTCATTAGAGAATTTGTAAAAACCGAGGGTGGACACCTTATAATGCAAAATGGAGTTTTGGTTCCCGTTTCCATTCGCAAAAAAGCAGAAGTAATCAAGATGTTGGACGAGCTTTAACAAAGAAATAGATTTTAGAAGTTGAAATTTGAATTAGCGAAGGTTTCATACGTCATATTAAAATTTTATTTGTAATCTTTTCGAATTGACAAAACACAATATTGAATATAGGATGCGACAAATTAATTCATAATTGAAGTAGGTCATCCAGAGAATTTTCGTTGCAAAGCGATTATCAAGGATTTGTGAAGTTTTTTACTAAAGTTTAATTGAATGAAGAAAGTTTGAATGTAAAGTGTTAAAACAGAAAACGAATGGAATAAGGAAACATTAGAGGGAAAGTATTGGTCTATGCTCCAGATTTTACCACAATTTTGCAACTCTAGTAACACCCAAATCTTACATCTGAACTACCTTTGTTCCTTTACAAAGCTCATGGCTGAACAGCACTCAAACTCGAAGCTTGGTTGGAATCTTCAACATTCTTACCAAGAAAAACTTCCGAAAGCTTTTTACTCTGCTAGTATTCCTGAAAACGTTCCACGTCCCAGAATGGCAGTTTTTAATACCGAATTAGCCAAAAACTTAGGGTTAAATAACAATGAATTCAATGAAAAAGATTGGATAAATTGGCTTTCAGGAAACGAACTTCCACCTAATGCTCTTCCAATTGCTCAGGCTTACGCGGGACACCAGTTTGGGCATTTCACCATGCTCGGTGATGGTAGAGCAATTCTCCTCGGCGAACAACTTACTCCTGAAAATGAGCTTTTTGACATTCAACTAAAAGGTGCTGGAAAGACGATTTTTTCTCGTGGTGGTGATGGAAAAGGTACACTTAAAGCTATGTTGCGCGAGTATTTGATTAGTGAGGCAATGTATGGATTTGGCATTCCAACCTCCAGAAGTTTGGCAGTTGTTCGTACAGGTGAGGCTGTCCAACGTGAATGGGCCCAAGAGGGCGCTGTATTGACTCGCGTGATGTCCAGTCACTTGAGAATTGGAACTTTTGAATTCGCTAGACAGTTTCAACCCCTCGAGTCACTGGAAAAGTTATGTGATTACGCCATTCGCAGACATTACCCGCATGTTTTGAAAACTGAATTTCCAGTGAGTGAATTCTTAAAGGCTGTGATGAAAAATCAAATTGAATTAGTGGTGAATTGGTGGCGAGTTGGTTTTATTCATGGTGTAATGAACACAGATAATACTGGAATTGCAGGTGCGACTTATGATTACGGTCCTTGTGCGTTTATGAATGCTTTTGATTTGAAAACCGTTTACAGTTCTATCGACCGTAATGCCCGTTATGCTTTTGGAAATCAACCAGGAATTTTGAAATGGAATTTGTCTTGTCTTGCTGGAGCACTTTTACCACTCATTCACACCAATGAAAAAATTGCGATTTATATTGCCAAAGAGATTTTAAACGAATTTGATAATCTCTTCAATAACTATCGTAATCAAATGCTTGCAAGGAAAATTGGCTTCGATTCTACAGATGAACAAGTTAATAATTTGGTAAATGAATTATTGGTTTGGATGAATGAAAATCGTGCTGATTACACGAATACATTTTTGTTCATTGAGGGAGTTCAAATCCCAAATGATGCAGTTTATCAACGATCGACTTTCAAACAGTGGCATCAAAAATGGCAAAATTTATTTCAGAACAGAAAAACCGATCCCTTCAAAACAATTAAGTTCGTCAATCCGACCTATATTCCACGAAACAATAAGGTGGAAGAGGCTTTGGACTTTGCTGCTTTTCGAGATGATTGGTCAAAATTTAACGAGTTGCTTTCTATTGTACAAAATCCTTATTCTCGTGAGGAAATTCAATCTACTTTTCTCGAAAGTCCAGACGAAAATTTTGAAGCTGGGTATAGAACATTCTGCGGGACTTAAGGGTAATTCGGTAATGTGCTTCCGTCTCTGCGGAGAATTAATTTGCTTTCGCGATGAAGCAACAATTTGTCTAATGATAAATCACTAATGAGCGTTTAAGAAAAAAATTTCCTTTTACCAGACTGGAGTTTCATAAATTTAAATTTTCCTTTTTGAATTTCTTTTTCGCTAAAATTTCAAGTGCTTCACTGAAATTCCTGTTTCTTGAAGTTCTTTTAGCGAGTCGATTCCGATTCTCAAATGATCTGAAACATAATTTTTGGTTACTGTTTCGTCACTTGCTTCCGTTTTCACTCCATCAGGTGTCATAGGTTGATCACTTACCAACAACAATGCTCCAACAGGAATCTCGTTATAGAAACCAACACTAAAAATGGTTGCCGTTTCCATGTCAATAGCCATTGCGCGGATTTTTCGGAGGTAATCTTTGAATTCTTCATCGTGTTCCCAAACGCGTCGGTTGGTGGTGTAAACCGTTCCTGTCCAATAATCTCTACCACTCAAACGAATAGTGTAGGAGATGGCTTTTTGTAAGTTGAACGAAGGTAGTGCGGGAACTTCAGGCGGGAAATAGTCATTGGACGTTCCTTCACCTCGAATTGCTGCTATGGGAAGGATGAGGTCTCCAATTTGATTTTTCTTTTTTAACCCGCCACATTTACCGAGAAAAAGTACTGCTTTTGGGTCTATGGCTGTGAGTAAATCCATAATTGTTGCGGCCATTGCACTTCCCATGCTAAAATTGATGATTGTAATTCCTTGAGCTGTTGCAGTTTGCATAGGTCGATTTTGTCCTTCAATAGATACGTTATGCCATTCTGCAAACAAGGTGACATATCCTCCAAAATTGGTAAGTAAGATGTATTTTCCAAAGTCTTCGAGTTTTTTCCCTGTGTAACGAGGGAGCCAGTTTTGAACAATTTCTTCTTTCGTTTTCATTGTGGAATTTTAGACGAATGTAGGAATTTTAATGATTTTGTATTGACAATTGTAAAGTTCAGTTTCGTTTATAAAATTGAGATCCGCAAAGGAGCTTACTTCTAAATTTTGAGTGGCTGATTATTCATTTGTGGTGTTCTATTAGTTTCCTTTTCTGATTGATTTTTCAAAAAATATCTTTTTGTGAAGATATTAATTCGCTATTATATCCTTTGCAAGAGATAAAAAGTACATTTTATGACTTTCAGAAAAGATAAATTGGTTTAAATTTGTCTTTATAAAAAGATGAAAATATGAGAGAATCGTTGAAGAAGATAATCATTGATAAGCAGGAGTGGCTTCGTACAATTGAAATTGTTAATCGGGATTTGGTTATCGAACCACAAGCTAATTATGTTTTTACTGGACTTAGAAGGGCAGGAAAGTCTTTTTATCTCTATCAAATCATACAGCAAAATTTCAGTCAAAATAATTTTGAAGAAGTCTTAATGATAAATTTTGAAGATGAGCGATTATTGGAGGTTAGTACAGAAAATTTACATGAAATCATCGAGGCTTATTATGAACTATATGCTCGTCAACCTGTAGTTTTCTTGGATGAAATTCAAAATGTCCCGCATTGGCAAAAATTTGTAAGACGAATTGCAGATGAGGGTTTACGTGTGTACGTGACTGGTAGCAATGCAGAAATGTTGAGCGCTGAGATAGCTTCTACTTTAGGAGGAAGATTTGTAAACAAGGAAATTTTACCTCTTTCTTTTAGTGAATATCTCAGATTCAATGGGTTTACATACAATAAAAGGACAAAGTTTTCGAAAGAAAAATATGAGTTGTTGCGCTATTTTGGACTTTACTTAAAATTTGGGGGATTTCCTGAAATAATGCGATTCCACGATAAGAAGGAGTTTTTGTCAAGTGTTTATCAAAAGTTATTTTACGGCGATTTGATGGCGAGATATACCATTTCGAATGGCATAGTTTTAAAATTATTGGTAAAAAAAATGGCAGAAAGTGTAAATAATGAAACGTCTGTAAACCGGATAAAAAACCTTATTAAATCTACTGGAGTCGCGATCGGAAATAATACATTATTTGACTATTTAGGATACTTAGAGTCCTCTTATATGATAGGTTCAATTTCAAATTTTCACAGTAAGTTTTCAGAAAAAGAAACCAACAAAAAGTACTATTTTATGGATAACGGAATCTTAAATTTATTCCTGTTTGACCAAGATTCCAAACTTTTGGAAAATCAAGTTTACGTACAACTGAGGCGACTGGGTTGTACCGTTTATTTCCTAAAACGAAAATTAGAGGTCGATTTCTATGTTCCTGAAAAAGAGTGGATTATTCAAGTTTCGTACAGCATTAGAGATAAAGAAACTTATGACCGTGAAGTGAAAGCACTTCAGTTATCCATGAAAGAGTTGAATGTCCAAAGGTCCTTTATCATTACCTTTGATGAAGAAAAAAGCATTCAAACTGAACAAGGTGTTATCCATGTTATTCCATTGTGGCAGTGGTTATTGGAAGGGTTTGAGAGTGCTTAAAGAACACTACTTCCCATCGTATTCCACCACATTATTCTGTGTTTCCCATAATTTCACCGACAAACCGTATTTTTCATCCAATTTGGCGCGAAGTAAATTCCAAGAAACAACAGCAATATTTTCAGCGGTTGGAATGATTCCTTTGAAAACATCACAATCTAAATTCAAATTGCGGTGATCAAAACGTTCTTCTATTTCCTCTTTGATAAGGTCTTTCAGGATTTTAAGGTCGATTACATAGCCTGTTTCCGGATCTATTTCACCTTCCAAACATACTTCCATTACGTAGTTGTGTCCGTGAAAATTTGGATTGTTGCATTTGCCGAAAACCGCTTGATTTTTTTCATCTGACCAATCTGGACGGAAAAGTCGATGGGCAGCGTTGAAGGTTGCTCTTCTATATACTTTCATGGAGTTGTTTGATTTTGAATTGGTGAAAATGTTCACGTAAAATGATTTTAAACCAAGCCGTATAATGGTCGGGAAAATGAAGCATATTATTTTGGATTTCAGTCAAACTCATCCATTTAAACGACATTGCTTCCTGTGGATTGAGATGTGGGGTTTCATCTGAAAACCCAATAAATACATGATCTAATTCGTGTTCCGTGAGGTTGTTGTCTAATTCAGCATGGTAAATGAACTGAAACAATGGCGAAAGTTCACATTCAATGCCCATTTCTTCCATCAATCGTCTTTCTGCCGCAGCTTTTGGCGTTTCTCCAACATAAGGATGACTGCAACATGTGTTTGTCCATAAACCTTCTGAGTGGTATTTACCCAAAGCCCGACGTTGCATCAAAAGTTCATTGGAAGAGTTAAACAGAAAAACAGAAACTGCACGGTGCAACAAACCCCGCTCGTGTGCCGCCAATTTCTCCATTTCACCGACTACGTTGTCTTGCTCATCGACAAGAATCACATATGTATTCATCAAAGTAGATTAAGGTTGTGTCTTACATAAGACGTCAGCAAAATACGGAATTTTCTATAGTTAGGAATGCGTACTCTTTCGTGTAAAATGATTTGAGCTGGCGTTTGACGAATTTTTTTGAAGAGTTTGAAGTAGTATTTGTATGCCATGTAAACCCCAAAACGTGCTTTTTTAGGCAATTGCAAAATTCCTAAATAACCTTCGTGAAAATCTTTTTCAATGTCCGCTTCAATTTCTTTTTTCACTGTTGCATTGAACTCTTGAAGATTAATTCCTGGAAAGTAAGTTCGACCCAATTCTTGATAATCCGCTTTTAAGTCACGAAGAAAATTGATTTTTTGGAAGGCTGAACCTAATTTCATCGCAGACGGCTTTAGTCTTTCGTATTCACTATCATTACCTTCCACAAAGATTTTCAAACACATCAAACCAACAACTTCCGCTGAACCAAGAATGTACTGTTCATACTTGTCTTTATCGTAGATGTGTTTATCCAAATCCATTTCCATACTATTCAAAAAAGTTTCAATCAAATCCAACGGAATATTGTATTTGTTTACTGCCCATTGAAAAGCGTTCAAAATTGGATTTAAGGAAATTCCTTGAGCGATTGCTTTGTAGGTTTCAACTTTGAATTCAGCTAAGAGTTGTGCTTTGTCGAAACCGTGAA
The DNA here is from genome assembly GCA_964636775.1 of uncultured Lishizhenia sp. Lineage (GTDB taxonomy): Bacteria > Bacteroidota > Bacteroidia > Flavobacteriales_D > Crocinitomicaceae > UBA952. Next base: position 6,525 of record CAZWSY010000025.1, on the reverse strand, counting down.
AGGAATCCACAATTTCATCTGCAAAACGCACAAAACCATAGATGGAATAAATAGGTTTATGTAAATCTCTGTGTAAAAAACTGATACCCAAAGAAAAGGAAGTGCTGTAGCGCTTTGTTGTCAACGCACTCATTTCTTGACTGATGTCGTCGAATAATTGTTTCATAGTTCTTTGTTTATAGTTTATGATTTTTGATAATTTCTTTAGCAACCACTTCCCCTGAAATGATGGAAGGAGGTACACCAGGACCAGGCACGGTTAATTGTCCGGTGTAGTAGAAATTCTCAAGTTTTTTATTTTTTAAACTTGGTTTTAGTATAGCTGTTTGTCTTAAAGTGTTTGCTAATCCGTAAGCATTTCCACGGAAAGCATGATAATCATTTTTGAAATCGGAAATGGAAAAACTGCGTTTGTAAACGATGTTTTCGCGAATGTCATTTCCGGTCAAATCTTTTAATCGTGTCAATAGTATATCGAAGTATTTTTCTCGTGTGACCTCATCGTCTTTCAAATCGGGTGCAATGGGAATCAGGAAAAATAGGTTTTCATGTCCTTCTGGCGCAACACTCGGGTCGGTCAAGGAAGGTACACTCATGTAAAAAAGTGGCGATTTGGGCCATTTCGGGTCTTTGTAAATTTCTTTTCCGTGTTCTTCCAAAGACTCATCAAAAAAGAGATTGTGGTGTTGTAAGTTCTTTACACGTTTGTTGATTCCAACGTAGAACAAAAGACAAGAAGGAGCCATAACGCGCTTGTCCCAATAGGAATTGTTGTAATTGGCTTTTCCGTTGAGGAGCGTGTCGGTATGGCGGTAATCCGCGCCTGACACGAAAACATCAGCGTCGAATTGATTATTTTTTGTTTTGGCAGAAACGACTTTTTTACTTTTATCAAATTCAAAATTCGTCACCTCCTCGCCGGTCAAAATTTTAACACCCTGTTCTCTCGCGATTTTTTCAAAAGCTTCAATGAATTTGTACATTCCGCCCATTGGATACCAGGTTCCGAGAGAAATGTCTGCATAGTTCATCAAGGAATAAAGTGCAGGTGTTTCATTAGGCATTGCACCTAAAAACAAAACAGGAAATTCCAATAAGGAAAGTAGTTTCGGGTGTTTGAAATAGCCACGAATATATTTGGAAAAAGAAGAAAGTAAGTGCATATTGAGCAAACCTTTCAATACGCGGGAGTCGGCAAATTCCATGACACTTAGACTTGGTTTGAACACCAAATCTTTCATTCCCACCTCATATTTGTAAGCGGCGTCTTTCAAGAACTTGCGCAATTTTTCTGCACTTCCAGGTTCGAGGGATTCAAACCAATCTTCTAATTCGCCCATGGACGCTGGAATGTCTGTGTAGGTTTTGTCCGTCCAGTAAACTCTATAACTTGGATCGAGGCGTTTTAATTCGTAGAAATCGGATGTAGTGTAACCGAATTGATTGTAAAATCGTTCAAAAACATCAGGCATCCAATACCAACTTGGTCCCATATCGAAAACAAAACCGTCAACCGAAAATTGTCTCGCTCGACCACCGATGCTATCATTTTTTTCAAGTACAGTCACATCATAACCAGCTTTCGCCAAGAATGAAGCAGCGGACAGTCCAGCAACGCCAGAACCGAGAATGGTAACTTTTTTCATTTTTTTAATTTGCGGAGAACGCGTAATCAGGTAATAAATCCATTAATTTTTTTCGTGCAATGAAAATTCTACTTTTCACTGTACCGATTGGAATGCCCAATTTATCTGCAATTTCTTTGTATTTGAAACCCTTAAAATGCATTTCAAAAGGTTCTTTGTACTCTTCGGTCAACGTGTCAATTTTGCTGTTGATGTCCTTTACAGAGATTCTTTCTAGTGGCGTTTCTTCAGCACCTATAGAATTGGTGAGCAAATATAAGTCTTTTGAGTTGTCGAAAATAGTTCCCGACTTAACATTACGTCTGTATTGATTAATAAAGATGTTACGCATGATGGTAAATACCCAAGCCTTGAAGTTGGTTTGTGGTGTGTAATAACTGCGATAAGTAATCGCTTTCATCATTGTTTCTTGCGTAAGATCTTTAGCATCCTCACGATTTCTTGTAAAACTCATGGCAAAGGAGCGAAGGTTGCTTTCCATACCGATGAGCGCTTCATTGAATTCAATTGTTGACATGATTGTTTTGTTTAACGATTAGTGGGTCAAAGTTAAACACTATTTGTTTAAGTATTTACAAAAAAAGTTAAACAAAAATGTTAAAATCGTCAATTTTGTTGTGAAAGCCACGTCCGTTATGGAGAATAGAAAAAAATTTTTTTCAATTCGAATGTTCCTTTTCGTTCTAATCGAAACAATTAGGATACAGAGTCACAAAATAGAATTTACCTGTAGTACTGAGAGAAGCGATTGTCTCGGAAACATTTTTTCTTACCGACTTCGGCTATCCGTTCCTTAGAAGTATTAAATGTTTTTTAGCGCAACAAAATCTCCGCTGGAATTTTCAATCCTTTATATAAAGATTTTATCATTCCTAAAGTGAGTTGTCTTTTTTTGTTCAATATTTCGCTAACTCTACTTTGGCTTCCAAACCTCAGATTCGATTATTAAAATTGGATTCAGACCGCTCAGAAACAATGAGTTACGAATAACGTTTTTGAAGATTTATCGGTCTGCCGCGGCGGAAAATCGAAAAAAGGTTGTGAAGTAAATCGTTGTTTCCGCCGCGGCGGACAGCGGAATAAAAAAAAACCTTGGCATAAAAACCGTTTAAACCGCATTGTTTCCTCTCAATTTTCCGCCGCGGCGAACCGCTAAATTTTCGGGAAAACGCCTTGTCTAACAGATTTTTATTTCAATCTGAATTTCAATTTTACAATCGAACTGAGGTTTCAAGAAATTGAACCATATCAGCGGGAGTCAATCCCATTTGCTCCATTCGAAACTTAATGGCGTCGATTGGGTCTGAAGGAGCTATGGGGTAATGTTTCATTTCGTAAGCCTCCAACAAGGTCACCAACAAATCCAACTCATCACCTTCTAATGTGTCCTTTTTTGCTCCCCATAAATCTTCAATTCTACATACGGTCACATTGTAGTCTTGTTCTGTTTTTATTGGTCGAATATTCATAATCAAATTGTTTTTGCATCAATTTTATCGTATTGTTTGTGTGTTTAAAAAACTACTCTGTCTTTCTCGGTGCTAATGTAGATTTTTCTTTTGCATTTTACAATTCCGATATTCTCAATGCATTGAATTTTGTTTACAAGGTTTGCTGAACAAAGTTCTGGAAAACACCACAATGGTTGTAATTCATTACAACCATACGGCGATATGAACCAAAATCTTGGTAAACAACACAATGGTCGCAATGAATTTTGTGCACTGGTTGAAGGAATCGAAAATGGTTGAAAACTCTCTCCTCTCACCCGAATCTTGAGGGGCAAAAACGCCTTACCTTTAACCCTCCAAATTCACATCTATGTACCTCGTTTTTGATACCGAAACCACCGGACTACCTAAGAATTACAACGCACCAATCTCTGACACAGACAATTGGCCTAGAGTCGTTCAGCTTGCGTGGCAATTGCATGACGAGTGGGGACAACTGGTTGAACAAGCGGATTTTATCATTCGTCCTGAGGGATTTAACATTCCCATTAGTTCCCAAAAAATACACGGAATATCCACCGAATTGGCGGAAATGGCGGGCGAGGATGTCACTTTTGTGTTGTCCAAATTTGAGAATGCGGTTTCCCGTGCGAAATTTTTGGTTGGACATAATGTTTCCTTTGATATCAATTCCTTGGGTTGTGAATTTGTTCGCCTGGGTGTTTCCTCACCAATGGAGGGTAAACCCGTTTTAGACACGTGTACTGAAGCGACCGCAAGTCTCCTCAAATTGCCTGGCGGAAAAGGCGGGAAATTCAAGTTGCCAACGCTTACCGAACTTTACTCCTTCCTTTTTGATGAAGGTTTTGCCGAAGCTCATAACGCAACTGCTGACGTGGAAGCAACCACTCGCGCTTTTTTGGAATTGATTCGTCTTTCACATTTTGAGGTGTCAAAACTTCAGCAACCTGAAAATTACATTGAGAATTTTCAAGCCAAGAATCCTGAGTCCTTCAAATTGATTGGATTGAAACATGTTAACTTACAGGCTGAAAGTGAAAAATTAAAATCGTTTAAAAAAAAACAAGATGTAGATTCAGATTCTGGAAAAGCTGATATTCAACGATTAAGTGAACTTCCCTTCGGACACCTGCACAATCACACACAATTTACCATTCTTCAATCTACTTCGAAAGTCAGTGATTTGGTAAATCGCGCGGCAAAATACGGAATGGAGGCTGTTGCACTCACCGATAACGGCAACATGATGGCGGCTTTTCATTTTGAACAAGCAGTGGCCAAGTTTAATGAAAAATGGGAGGAAAGAAAGGCAGAAGCTGAGGCAAACGGCGCTCCTTTTAACGAAAAACCGCTCATTCCAATTATAGGTTGCGAATTCAACGTATGTGAAAATCGCCTCGACCGCGAAAAAAAGGACAAAGGACACCAAGTGGTTTTCCTTGCAAAAAATAAAAAGGGTTATCAAAACCTGATTAAATTGGCTTCAATCGCCTACACAGAAGGGAATTACTACCTTCCACGTATTGATAAAGAAGTCATTGAAAAATACAAGTCTGACCTTATCGTTTTGTCGGGAAATTTGAATGGAGAAATTCCCTACCTTGTTTTACAAGTCGGAGATACACAAGCGGAAAACGCCTTAATTTGGTGGAAAGAACAGTTTGGTGAGGATTTTTACATTGAAATCAACCGTCATGGACTTGATGTAGAGGAATATGTGAATGAAACTTTAGTGAGTTTGGCGCAAAAACATAACGTTAAAATTGTAGCGACCAACAACACTTATTATTTGGATCAAAAAGATGCACAAGCACACGATGTTTTGCTTTGTGTGAAAGAAGGAAATTTAGTAGAAACGCCAATAGGGCGGGGGAGAGGCTATCGTTTCGGTTTGGAAAACGACCAATATTATTTCAAAACAAAGGAAGAAATGATCAACCTTTTCCAAGATTTACCTGAGGCATTGGAGAGCGTTTCGGAAATAATCGCGAAATGTGAACCGTACCCACTTCGTCGCGACGTTTTACTTCCAGCTTTTGAAATTCCCGACGAGTTTAAAGATGAACGCGATGCGGACGGGGTGAGCAAACACGGTGAAAATAATTTCTTGCGCCATTTGACCTACGAAGGAGCAAAACAACGCTACGGTGAAATCACCGATGAAATCAAAGAACGTATTGATTTTGAATTGGCTACAATCGAACGAACAGGTTATCCGGGCTATTTCTTGATTGTACAAGATTTCTGTCGCGAAGCAAGAAAAATGGGCGTTTCTGTAGGTCCCGGTCGTGGTTCGGCGGCAGGTTCAGCGGTGGCTTATTGCATCGGAATTACCAACGTTGACCCAATAAAATACGACCTACTCTTTGAGCGTTTCTTGAATCCAGATCGTGTGTCTATGCCCGATATTGATATTGACTTCGACGATGAAGGGCGCGAAAAAGTAATCGACTACGTAATCAAAAAATACGGGGCGAATCAAGTTGCTCAAATTATCACCTACGGAACGATGGCGGCAAAATCTTCGATTCGTGATACCGGACGAGTAATGAATTTACCACTTTCTGAGGTCGATTCATTAGCGAAAATGTTGCCTGATGAATTCACATTGAATCAGACTTTAAGCATGCCGATTGAGGATTTGGAGAAAAAAGCCAAACGTCCTGAATCCGTTACCGCAGCAATTAATTTGAGGAAAATTGCCGAAGGAGAGGATTTACATGCAGCCGTTTTGAGGAAAGCAAAAGAAATTGAAGGAAGTGTTCGAAATACAGGAATTCACGCTTGTGGGGTCATTATTACCCCCGACGATATTACCAATTTCGTACCCGTTGCAACAGCGAAAGATTCAGCAATGGTGTGTACCCAATTCGATAACTCTGTAGCGGAATCTGCGGGCTTGTTGAAAATGGATTTCCTTGGTTTAAAGACACTTACGCTTATCAAAGAAACCGTTCGAATTGTAAAGGAACGACATGGAATCGACCTTGATCCAGACACTTTCCCGATTGACGACCCGAAAACCTACGAGCTTTTCCAAAAGGGTGAAACGGTTGGGGTTTTCCAATACGAATCTCCCGGTATGCAGAAGTACATGAAACAGTTGAAACCAACAGTTTTTGCAGATTTAATTGCGATGAATGCACTTTATCGTCCGGGACCTTTAGAGTACATTCCTTCCTTTATCAGACGGAAAAATGGCGAAGAAGAAATTACTTATGACCTAGCTGCCAACGAGGAATATTTGGCTGAAACTTATGGAATTACGGTTTACCAAGAGCAGGTGATGTTGCTTTCTCAAAAGTTAGCGGGCTTTAGTAAAGGCCAAGCCGATACTTTGCGTAAAGCCATGGGTAAAAAAGATCGTAAAACGCTCGACGATTTAAAGGATGTGTTTATTAATGGGG
>CAZWSY010000024.1:0-43030 GCA_964636775.1 uncultured Lishizhenia sp. | reverse complement strand
TTATCTTGGGGGGATTGCATTTCTGGGTGCCGTACTTTACACTGTGTTGACTACCAAAGAATATCCTCCTTCAACGTTAGAAGAGGAAGAACGAAAAAGAGAATCTAAAAAAGGATTTGGTGGTGGTGCAAGTGAAATTCTCCATGCCATTCAAAACATGCCATCTAAAATGAAGCAACTTGCACTTGTACAATTTGTTACTTGGCCTGGGCTTTTTCTTATGTGGTTCTATTATACACCCACTGTAGCTGCGGAAATTTTTGGTGGAACTCCTGGGTCGGATGCCTACACCGAAGGACAGAATTATGCAGGACTGACCTACTCCTTTGAAAATGTGGTTACTTTCCTTTTTGCCTTGATGTTACCCGTTTTAGCAGGAAAGTTTGGAAAAAAATGGACACACGCACTATGCTTGATGATTGGTGGCTTGGGATTGATAGGAATGAATGTTATCGGTGGTGCTGAGGGTAAAACATTGCTTTTTGTAGTTATGGCATTTGTCGGAATAGCTTGGTCAAGTATCTTAACAATGCCCTACTCAATGTTAACGGATTGTTTGCCAGAGAATAAAATTGGAATTTACATGGGTATTTTCAATTTCTTCATTGTTCTTCCTGAGATTATTGCCTCTGTTTTTTTCGGAAAAGTGATGCAAGCGCTTGATTTATCTCGAATTGGAGCAGTTACCATAGGCGGTAGTCTTCTAATTATTGCAGCAATTTTAACCCTAAGAATACAAGAAAAAAATGTCGAAAATTAAAGGTTTACTATTCGATTTAGATGGTGTTTTAGTAACAACAGAACACAATCATTTTGTAGCATGGAAAAGGACAGCTGATGCTTTAGGAATTCCTTTTACAGAAAAAGAAAATGAAGAATTAAAAGGCGTAAGTCGAATTGATTCGTTGAAAAAAATATTGGAAATGGGAAATGTTGTAATTGGCGAAGATGAATTTGAGTCACTATTGCAAAGTAAAAATCAGTTTTACCTTGATTCCATTCAATCCCTTAACCAAAATGACCTTTTACCGGGCGTTCTTGACTTACTTACCAACGCGAAAAGTCAGGGAATCAAATTAGGTGTGGGTTCTTCAAGTAAAAATGCGAAAATTATTCTTCAACTACTTCAAATTGAAGAAATGTTCGATGTTATTGTTGATGGAAATGGAGTAAAGGATCCTAAACCTCACCCAGAGGTTTTCTTGAATGGTGCAAAAGCTTTAGGTCTTGAACCTTCCGAATGTTTGGTTTTCGAAGATGCCTCAAGTGGAATAGCTGCTGCAAAGGCGGGTGGCTTTAAGGCAATTGGTGTTGGCAACGAAGCCATTAAAAATTTGGCTGATGAATATTATGATGATTTGACAAAATTTAGTTTAAACGTATATGCTTAATTTATTTGAGATTGACGAGTGGAAAATAATCGAACGCACTTTTGATGCTGCAAAGCAAAAACAAGCGGAAAGTATTTTCAGTATAGGAAATGGTTCCTTTGGACAAAGAGCAAACTTTGAGGAAAAGTACACTGGAAGTTCCTTACAAGGAAGTTACGTGGGGGGTGTTTATTACCCTGATAAAACTCGTGTCGGTTGGTGGAAAAATGGTTATCCAGAATATTTCGCTAAAGTTTTAAATTCTTGTAATTGGATAGGAATTAATCTAGAAATTGACGGAATTCAACTTGACCTTAATTCAGCAACTGTGAAGTCGTTCTATCGCGAATTAGACATGTATCGGGGAACATTAACCCGAAAATTCCGTGTAGCACTCTCTAACGGTAAAGAAATAGAGGTTGAAAGTATTCGTTTTTGCTCTATGGAACGTGAAGAAGTTGCAGCAATTTCTTACAGTGTAACACCTATCAATTTTAGTGGAAACATCAAATTCACGCCATATCTCGACGGAAAAGTTTCCAACCACGACTCAAATTACAATGAAATGTTTTGGGAAGAGGACAGCCGTAAAGTGGACGTTAAAAAAGGAGTTGTTTGTGCAAAAACGAAAAAAACGAATTTCTCCGTTGCCACAGCAATGCGCTTCTCTTTTTGGAAGGAAAAAGAATTATTGGAAATCCATCCAAATGTTGCTCAACGTGAATTTTATATCGAAAACAATTTTGAACATTATTTAGAGAAAGGGGTTCGTTACACTTTGAAAAAATATGTATCTATCGTATCTACCTTAAATCATTCTGAATTCTCTATTATTGCACGGGCGATTAATCAAGTAAAAAATGCTTACTTGTCTGGTTTTGATACACTTTTAAGCGAACATGAAGCTGCATGGGCAAAAATTTGGTCTAATGCCGACATTACGATTAATGGTGATGTGGCTGCTCAACAAGGTATTCGTTTCAATATTTTCCATTTATATCAAACTTACACTGGTAAGAATGAAAAATTAAACATAGGTCCTAAAGGGTTTACTGGAGAAAAATATGGGGGTGCAACTTATTGGGATACAGAAGCATATTGCTTACCTTTCTATTTAAAAACAGCAGACCCGAAAGTTGCCCGACAATTACTTGTGTATCGATATAATCACCTTGAGCGGGCTATTGAAAACGCTGCAAAACTGGGTTTCAAGGATGGTGCTGCACTTTATCCAATGGTGACGATGAACGGCGAAGAATGTCATAATGAATGGGAAATCACCTTCGAGGAAATTCATAGAAATGGTGCAATTGCATTCGGTATCTACAATTACATTCGTCACACAGGAGATAAAAACTACCTTTTGGATTACGGACGCCCTGTTTTGGTTGGAATCGCAAGATTTTGGGCGCAACGTTTCAATTGGTCCGAAAGCAAAAAAGCTTTTGTAATGCTCGGTGTGACTGGTCCAAATGAATACGAAAACAACGTTAACAATAATTGGTACACAAACTACATCGCGCGTTGGTGCATCCAATATGCTCTTGAAGCTGATGAATTTTGTGCGACAACCAAAGGTTCCGCTTTAAGAAAAGGGGAAGCCGAACAATGGAGACACATAGTGGAAAACGTTTATTTCCCGAAGCTAGATGGAACCAATATTTTCCTTCAGCAAGATGGATTTATGGACAAAGAACAGCTAACGGTTAAAGATATAGCCGAAGCAGAACGTCCTATAAATCAGCATTGGTCTTGGGATAGAATCCTTCGTTCAATTTTCATCAAACAAGCGGATGTTCTTCAAGGTCTTTATTTGTTTGAAGACGATTTCGATTTACCGACCTTGTCTGAAAACTTTGAGTTTTATGAACCGAAAACCGTTCATGAATCTTCGCTTTCTCCTTGTGTTCACGTGATTTTGGCTGCAAAAATAGGCAGACTTGACAAGGCTTATGAATTGTACTTGAGAACTTCTCGCCTAGACCTCGATGACTACAATCACGAAGCCGACGAAGGACTTCACATTACAAGTATGGCGGGAACTTGGGTTTCCGTAGTTGAAGGTTTAGCTGGTGTTCGAATTTATGAAAATGAAATTCGAGTTAACCCCATTATTCCAGCAGCATGGAAAAGTTATTCTTTTCAGATTTTGTACAAAAACAATCCACTGCAAATAACTGTTGATGGGAAAGAAGTAATTGTTGAAAATAAAGGTGATTTCGAATTGCCTTTAAGTATTTATCAGCAACAGCAAATATTACCGAAAGGTGGGAAAATTGTTGCTCCAATAATTAATGAAGTTGTTGTAAAATAATAAGTTATGAAGAACCTACTTTTTTCTTTAATCGTCATTACTTCGTGCTTTTCCTTTCAAGCACAGGTAAATCCAACTAACCGTCAGATAGTTTTGCAAGGCTTTTGGTGGGATTATTGGAACAGCAATTATCCGAATGGTTGGGCAAATTACTTAGCAGAACTTGCTCCTCGCTTAAAAGATATGGGAATTGACGCTGTGTGGATTCCACCAACTATCAAAAACGGCGGCACAAATAGTGTAGGTTATTCACCATTTGACCATTATGATTTAGGGGACAAATGGCAAAAAGGAAATGTTAAAACTAGAGTAGGTGATAAAGACGAATTATTGAGAATGGTTGCCGTTATGAAGGCTAATGGAATTGATGTCATTCAGGATATTGTTTTGAACCACAACACCAATGCAGGAAGCGCCAATGGTGCTGGAGGAGCAGACCCAGCAGCAATCGACGATGGATCTACCAGTAAATTCAAAAATTTCAGATACACCAGCTACAAAACTCCTGGAACGACTGAAACAGCCACTAACTATCTCGCTCGAGGAGGAAGATTCCATAAAAATTGGCAAAACTTCTATCCAAACAATAACAACGTTTGTTGCACAAATGAAATCAATTCACCTTATTGGGGACCAGACATTTCTTATGAAAGCAATGCATTTGGTTTGAGTAGTAATGCCACATATAACCCTGCTCAATCATCGAATTACATGCGTGATGGAATGAGAAATTGGTTTATTTGGTACAAAAAGCAAGTGGGTTGGGATGGAGTACGTTTAGATGCCGTAAAGCATTTTCCTGCGTACATTACAGAGGATTACATGTGGAACTTACAAAACAATGCCGGTTGGGCCAGTGGTGGAGAAGGAATGTTTGCAGTAGGTGAATGGGTAGGAGGACAAGCCGAATTAGATAATTGGGCAAACGCAGTTCAAAATCGTGCGGGTACCTTTGATTTTGCATTGAGAGGTGCTTTGAATGGACTTGTTAGTGGAAATAGCTTTTACAATATGGGAGCAATTCCTGCTGCACAACAACAAAATCGTGGTCGAACAGTGCCATTTGTGAATAATCATGATACTTTCCGACCTCAATTGAGTTCATCGGGAAATTATACGGGGTGGAACACAAGTCAACAACTTGGACAACATATTGAGCCAAATGACGGTCGAAGTAGTGCAGCTCATGCCGTTATTTTAGCTGTGGATGGTGCACCGCAAATTTTCTTCGAAGACCTTTTTAATATCGGGTATTTGGGAAATCGTTTTAGCCACGATCCAAAAGATGAGGAAACTCTTCCTGTTAGAAGTGACATTGAAAATTTAATTTGGTGTCACCAAAATTTACGTTTCAAAGAAGGTGCTTATTTAGTTCGTTGGCAGGCTGAAGATGCCTTGGTAATTGAGCGTGGAGGTAAAGCATTAATTGGAATTACAGATTCATGGACAAATTGGCAAAATCTAACAGGAGTTCAAACTTCGTGGTCTGACGGAACTATCTTGGTAGATTATTCCGGAGCAAATGGAACAACCGAAAGGACTGTCTACGGAGGCGGGAAAGTGGATATAAATATTCCTCCTTGTAATGGGACAGCTGAAGAAGGACGAAGATGTTACAGTGTTTGGGCACCGAAAGGAATAACGGCAAACTACGAACGACCTGCAAAAACAATCACACAAGAATGGGAAATGGACGATGATTTAGGGGACAGTGAAGCACGTTCTCTTCAACAAGGAGGTAGATTGCCAGCGAACAGTAGAGAATGTAGAACAGTTGGGAAAGTGTTTGCAAAAAATGGAACACAAATTTCTTTGGAACTTTATCCTGCAGCACCAACTCACTCCATCACCATGATTTTATTGGACAAAGATTGCAACCCGATAGATTCAATTGTTGGTGCAGGAAATCTTGTTTTCAATAAAAATGCAAGTTATGACGGTTGGTACACTATTCGAATCAGAAATACAACAGCTTCTCAACCTGGACAAAAATGTTGGGTGAAAGCTACTTACATGGCTCCTGCGGTTGTACAAACCAATGTTCCTAAAGCAAAATGTGCTTGTGTTGCACCTTCAACCTCTTCAATTACAGAGCTTTCAGAGGAATTGTCCATATATCCAAATCCCGTTTCAAACAGTTTGAATATTGACGCGCCAGCAAATATCGAAAATTGGCAGTTGATGGATATGAATGGAAAAATATTAGCTAGTGGAAAAGCAGCAGATTACTTTGTTCAAATTGATATGAGTGAAATGGCTGAAGGAGCATACATATTCATTGCTGAGTACAAAGGATTTGTGGTTCGTCGAAAAGTGGTTAAAGCAGGAAAATAAGACTCAAAAGAAATTTTACATTTAAAAGTCGGCTTCGGTCGACTTTTTTATTTAATTGGACCACTTAACCTTTGGTCATAAGTGAATAAAATACAGCGTCCAAATTGTATTATTTACCTATTGTTGGCATTATGATTCATTTATGGTCAAAAAAAGTCCATTACATCAGTTTAAAGAATGTATATGCCTATCTTAGAATAAATTACACTTCTCCCCTACCCTTAACTTATGTCAACAAAAAGAAACATTGAATGGCTATACCTTTGAACATAAATTTTGAGTTATGGATCGTAAAACATTTTTGAAAAAAGGACTTTTCGGTACTGCCATTCTTGCGTCGGGAGGAGCACTTACGTCTGTTGTCAAAAACGAAATTGACGAGTTAAAAGAACTTGAAATTGTTGGATTTAATCACATTGAAAATACCCAATCGAAAATGAACGCACAAGCAGTTTTACACAAAGCAAACACACGTGGACACGCAAATCACGGTTGGTTGGACTCACATCACACCTTCAGTTTTGCCAATTATTACAACCCGGAACGCATGCACTTTGGTGTTTTGAGAGTATTGAATGATGACGTTGTTGCTCCAGGTCGCGGTTTTGGAACGCATCCTCACGACAATATGGAAATAATCAGTATTCCTTTAGATGGAGATTTGCAGCATAAAGATAGTATGGGTAATGTAGCAACAATACGTCAAGGTGATATTCAGGTTATGAGCGCAGGCACGGGAATTCAACATAGTGAGTTCAATGCAAATGCTGACAAACCCGTAAAATTTCTTCAAATCTGGGTTTTTCCAAATAAACGAAATGTAAAACCACGCTATGACCAAATAACTTTGAATTTGGACGATAGAAAAAATAAACTCCAACAAATTCTCTCTCCATCAGCTAACGACGAAGGTGTTTGGATTCATCAAGATGCCTGGTTTCACTTAGGTCGTTTTGATAAATCAATTTCCACAACTTATTCCCTGAAAAAAAACGGAAATGGAGTTTACTTCTTTTTACTTTCCGGAAGTCTAAAAATCAATGACACAACTTTAGAAGCTCGTGACGGATTTGGAATTTGGGATACTGAAAATATTGAAATCCAATCGCTAAGCGATAAAACTGAATTGCTGGTTATGGAAGTTCCAATGGTATTGTGAGGAATTTACTTTTTAATTGATTGGAATGAAATTAGAAGGTGTCGGTTGTGAAAACATTTGAATAGTCTATTTTTACACCAAACATCTTTCTATGAAACTCAACAAACTCTCATTTTTCATTCTGGTTCTTGTCTTCAATCTTGCCGCTCAAGACGAGTTACTTTTCCAAAAACCATCCGACCCGATTCTTCAACTTGCTGATTTTGAACGCCCACCTTCAATTACAATGGATAGCAAGAGAGATATGGTATTGTTTACATATCGTGATACCTACAAAACGCTCCAAGACCTCAACCAAGAAGAATTGCGTTTAGGAGGACTACGTGTAAATCCGATTTTGAACATTTCATCCACTCAATCTTACGTTACCAATTTGAAATTGAGGAAATTGAATGATACTCAATCTGAGCCAGTTCAAATTAAAAATTTACCACAAAAACCGCGCATCACCTACATTTCATGGTCTCCAAATGATCAATTCATTGCTTTTGTTAACATGGACGAAACTTCCCTGAGTTTGTGGATAATTGATGTTTCAACTAAAGAAGCAAAACGTTTTACAGGAATTACTTTAAACGCCAATACTGGTATGCCTTACAGTTGGACAACAGACAGTAAATCACTATTGGTTCGAACTATTCCTACTAATCGACCTGAATTAATAGACACCAAAAAAGAGCTTCCTAAAGGCCCAATAGTTTCTGTTGCAGAAGGAAAAGTTTCCCAAAATCGCACTTACCAAGATTTGCTTAAAAACCCTACAGACGAAAAAAACTTCGAAATTCTAATCAGAAGCGAATTGAAATTGGTGGGTATCCAAGGAGAGATAAAAGATTTTCTTCCCGCTGATTTGTACATCGGTTCGTCTTTTTCTCCTGACGGGAATTTTGTTTTGATTACGACTCTTCAACGTCCTTTTTCTTATATCGTTCCTTACAACCGATTCCCGATGATTCAGCAAGTGTTCAATTCGTCTGGTCAAATGATAAAAGTGGTGAATAACGTTCCTTTAGTGGAAATTATGCCAAAAGGATTTGCAGCAGTTCGAACGGGAAAACGAAATGTGATGTGGCGAAACGACGCCCCTAATAGTTTAATGTATGTTGAAGCACTTGACGGTGGCGACCCCGCAAAAACAGCTGAATATCGAGATGAAATTTTCAGTTGGACTGCACCATTCAATACTCCAGCAACTTCAATTTTAAAAGTAAAACAACGGTTTGAAGGCGTTCAATTTTCGGATAACAACCTCCTTTTAGTATATGATTCATGGTACGATACCCGTAACCAAAAAACGTATTTAGTAAACTTAAAAGATAACTCGTACAAGATTATATTCGACCGAAATTATCAAGACGCTTATGGCGATCCGGGTTCATTCCAAGAAACAAAAGGTAAGTTTGGAAAAAATGTTTTAACAGTCAATCAAAACAAATTGGTACTGTTTGGTGACGGATTCACAAAAGACGGGCAATTCCCTTTTATTGACGAATTTGATTTAGCGACTTTGAAAACAAAAAGAATTTACACCGCCAATTTTACAGACAAAAAATTAGATTTAATCGACTTTTACGACCTTCAAAAAGGGATGGTTTTAGTTCAAATACAAAGCAAATCGGACTACCCAAATTACTTCATGTTGTCGCTTAAAAACAACAAAACTTCCCAATTAACATTCGCGAAAAATCCATTTGAAGCCATTAAAAATGTTGAAAAACAAGTGATAAAATACAAGCGAAATGATGGCGTTGAACTTTCCGGAACACTTTATTTACCAATTGGTTACGACAAGGTAAACAAACCAAAAGTTCCATTATTAATTTGGGCTTATCCTGAAGAGTTCAAAGACAAAAATAGTGCTGGACAAAACAAACAAAATCCAAACGAATTCACCTTTCCGTACTACGGGTCGTTTGTTTATTGGGTGACAAAAGGTTACGCGGTTTTGGATGATGCGTCGTTTCCAATTATTGGTGAAGGAACAGAGGAACCGAACAATACATTTATCGAGCAACTTGTTGCAAATGGACGGGCAGCCATTGATGCCGTTGATGCTTTGGGCTACATTGACCGTAAAAAAGTGGCGGTTGGTGGGCATTCTTATGGTGCATTTATGACTGCGAATTTGCTCACCCACTCCGAAGATTTTGCTTGTGGAATTGCTCGAAGTGGTGCTTATAATCGTACCTTAACACCGTTCGGTTTTCAATCTGAACAACGAAATTTTTGGGATGTTCCAGAGATTTACGGAAATATGTCGCCATTCTTCACCGCAAACAAAATGGATAAACCAATTCTTTTAATCCACGGTGAGGCTGATAATAATCCGGGGACTTTTACCTTACAGACGGAACGTTATTTTCAAGCAATCAAAGGTTTAGGCGGAAAAGCAAGAATGGTAATTCTTCCGAAAGAAAGTCATGGCTATGTTGCAAAGGAAAACATCTTACATGTACTTTGGGAGCAAGAACAGTTTTTGGATAAGTATTTGAAGTAGTTTTCAAAACAGCAAATTGTTTGGTCTGTATTAAGAACTCATTGTATTCCAATTAAAAGATTGTAGTTTATTCTTTCAGTTTGATTATAAAACCTGAAAAAAAATGAACTACTCAAAATTAAGAATACTTGACAAACAAGGCCTATTTATATTCTGTTGAAAAAGTCTTTAGGGTCTACCTCGGTAGGTAACACCTACTTTTTAGATCTACCTATCGGCAGACAGGTTCGCTGCTCCCGCAAGCGAGGATAAATACTTCGTGGTCAGGAGGAGCACATACTAAAAAAAAGCTACCTATACAGATAGCCTTTCTCCAATAAGTTATGAATTGTTAAGCGTTAGCGTTCATATTATCCAAAACATCCATTACACTTTTTACTGCCTCAGCTGATTCAGCTAGTAATGCTTTTTCAGCGTCGTTCAATTGTAATTCAATGATTTTTTCAATTCCGTTTTTACCAAGAACAACTGGTACACCAAGGTAAATATCTTTCATTCCATATTCTCCTTGCAACCAAGCACAAACTGGGAAAATACGTTTTTGGTCACGAACAACTGCTTCAACCATTTGAGCTGCTGCTGCACCTGGAGCATACCAAGCAGAAGTACCCAAAAGTTTCACGATTTCTCCACCACCAAACTTAGTTCTTTCGATGATTTCATTCAATTTATCCTCTGCAATTAGTTCAGTTACAGGAATTCCACCAACAGTTGTGTAACGTGGAAGTGGTACCATTGTATCGCCATGTCCTCCCATCAAAACTGCTTGAATATCTTTTGGTGATACGTTTAATTCGGTTGCTAAAAAAGCACGGTAACGAGCGGTATCCAATACACCAGCCATACCAAATACTTTTGACGAATCCGTGTTTGCACTCAAATATGCGCAATAAGTCATAACGTCCAAAGGATTAGATACAACAATAATAATTGCGTTTGGAGAATATTTAACGATATTTTCAGTAACCGTTTTTACAATTCCTGCATTTGTAGCGATAAGATCATCGCGAGACATTCCCGGTTTTCTTGGCAAACCTGAAGTAATCACAACAACATCAGAATCTTTTGTACGCTCATAATCATTGGTCGATCCAACTGTACGAGAGTCATAAAGATTAATTGGGGATGTTTGCCAGATGTCCAAAGCCTTTCCTTCAGCAAAACCTTCTTTGATGTCCAACAAAACGATTTCATTGGCAATTTCGCGATGTGCTAGAACGTCTGCACAAGTTGCACCTACATTTCCGGCGCCTACAACGGTTACTTTCATTTGAAAATTGATATTTGAGTTAATAATTATTTCCGTGCGACGAAATTACTAAACTTCATGTAACGCAACCTTCGCGAGCGAAATAAAATTCGGATTTTTGCACTTATTAGGCAACGACCTTTTTTTTATTCCGTTACCGAAATGTTGAACATTGGAGAACAAAGAAAATTTACAATCAATTGTAGCCGGATGTGTGAAAGGCGACCGACGCTCTCAAGCAGCGTTGTTCAAGTTGTACTACGGAAAAATGTTGGCGGTAAGTATGCGGTATCTTTCCGATAAGGATACAGCAATGGAAGTTGTTCAAGAAGGGTTTATCAAGGTCTTTGACAAATTGGAAGTATTTGATTTTAAGGGTTCCTTAGATGGTTGGATTCGTCGCATTATCGCAAACACAGCAATTGACCATATTCGGAAAAACAAACGGAGTCCTTTCCTAAGTGACCAAGACCGAGATTTTAAGCAAGACGCTGAAAACGAATTGGAAATGCGGGAAGATTTAGACTTATTAGAACTTAAAGCAGAGGTTGCAATGGAAGCCATTTCTAAACTTTCTCCAGCTTACAGAACTGTTTTCAACCTTTTCGTCATCGAAGATTACACGCACAAGGAAATTGCCGAAATGCTCGGAATCAACGAAGGAACTTCCAAATCCAATTTGGCAAAAGCAAAGATGAATTTGCAACGTATTTTAAAAGAAAAGTTCAAAACCATTGAAAATGAGTAAGAACATTGAAGATTTATTTAAGGAAAGTCTAGAAAATCACAGTCTTCCTTTCGACCACCAAGCTTGGGTTAGTTTTGAAAAAAGACTGCCTCAAACAAAATCAAGTTTTGCTAAATGGGCAAAATGGGGATTAGCCGCTGCGACTTTAGTTGGTGGACTTTCCATTTACATGTTGACCAACAATTCAAGCTCCAATATTCAGAAATCCGATAAGGTTTCAACGAAAACAGTGAATAATTCTAAGGTTGAAAAGAATAATGCTGAAAACGTGATTCAACAAAAAACAGAATCCATCAATAAACCCGAGCATTCAGCTAATTTAAATCCTTCTCCGAACGTTACAACAACTCTGAAGATTTCAAACTCAAGTGTTGCAGCTATTCCTGCTGAAGATGTCAATCACAGCATAGTTTCGAATGATAATTCAAACAAAAAAGCTGAAAATTTAACCCCTGTACTAAACGTAACCGATAAAATTCCAAATCGCAAACCACAGAAAATTCAATTTCCTGTGATTACGGAAAAATGTGTGGGTGAAAGTGTTTCGATTCACAATACCAACGACCAAACCATTTATTTGAAAGAGCCTAACGGTATGTTTATCGCAATAGAACCTTCCGAAAAAATTAAATTAATCGTAAAAGAATCAGGCACCTACGGATTTGTAAGTCAAGTAAACGAAAAATCCTTGAACAACTTCACGGTTCGTCCTGGAGAAACGTTTTCTGTTCAATTGGACAATGAGTTGACTTATGAAAATGGTTTACCAATTGTTAAAGCCAATGTTGATGTTCAGGAAGGAAATATTCAATGGTTGGTTAACGGAAAAATTGCTGAACAGAGAGGTAAAAACGTACAACTAACGCTTTTCAACAAAGGAAGATTTGAAGTGGTTGCACAAGTTCAATCTGCGAATGGCTGTATTTCTGAAAGTTACAGTAGAATCACAGTACCTACTGAATACAACTTACTCGCAGTTAATGCTTTTGATCCTTATTCAAGTAATTTGGCTAATAAAACATTCATGCCTTTTGCATTGAAATCTCGCCAAACACCCTTTAAAATGACTATTATTGACCCAGACAACGGAGCAGTTATTTTTGAAAGTTCAGACAGCTCAAATGAATGGGATGGAACAGATATTCGTACAGGAAAAATGGTTAGTTCAAACAAGGCTTACATTTGGAAAGTAAACTTAAGCAAACCTGAAAAAGGTGAGAAATCGCTTTACTCAGGAACGATTGTAAGAATGTAGGACATTAAAAAAACAAGCTCGATTCACCTTTCTTATTTCAGTTTTTGATTCTAAACAAGGATGAATTTTCTTTCAAAGTTGTTGAGTCAAACCAGCTATAGACTTTCTGATTGAGAATCAAAATAATTCATAACCTGAGTGCATTATGAAAATAATCATTTAGCTTTTTAAATCTGCTAAACTTTCTCCAATTAGCAATGTTACTTTTGCAACGATGAAAGGAGCAATAGACATTAAAAACGCAAGGGTTCACAACTTGAAGAACTTGAGCGTAACCATTCCCCACGGACAAATGACCGTAATTACAGGCGTTTCGGGAAGTGGAAAATCAAGCCTCGCCTTTGATACCATTTATGCAGAAGGACAGCGACGTTTTGTGGAAAGTATGTCGTCTTATGCACGTCAATTTTTGGGTAAACTCAATAAACCCGAAGCAGATTACATTAAAGGAATTGCGCCGTCTATCGCTATTCAACAAAAGGTCATTACAAGTAATCCGCGTTCGACGGTTGGAACAACCACTGAAATTTACGATTACTTAAAACTACTATTTGCAAGAGCAGGAAAAACTATTTCACCTGTAAGTGGACAAGAAGTCAAAAAACATACACCACAAGATGTTTTTCAGTTCATTTCCAATTTATCTAATTCCGAAAGAATTGCCTTGCTCGCTCCAATTAGACGCGATTTAAATACCGTTTTAAATTTATTTAAACAAGGTTTTACAAGAGTTTTAACTAACGGAAATTTTCATTTAATCGAAGATTTGAAGGAAATACCGAAAGGTGAAATGTTCCTGGTTGTGGACCGTTTGTTGTGCGATTTCGAAAGTGATGAACAAGTTTCACGTTGCCTTGATTCGATCGCTATTGCTTTTGCTGAAGGAAATGGTGATTGCGGCGTTTGGGTACAATCCACCGAAAAAACAGAATGGTTCAACAATCGCTTTGAGGCTGACGGACAAGAATTTCAAGAACCAAATGTTCATTTTTTTGCTTTTAATAATCCTTTTGGTGCGTGTAAAACGTGTGAGGGTTTTGGAATGGTATTGGGAATTGACGAAGATCTCGTGATTCCAAACAGAAATATGAGTGTTTATGAAGGTGCAATCGCTCCGTGGAAAGGCGATTCAATGGGAACCTACCTTAATCAATTGATATTCAATGCCTCAAAATTTGATTTTCCTATTCATCGACCAATCAAGGATTTAACTCCAAAAGAATATGAACTCCTTTGGAAAGGAAATAAATATTTTGAAGGATTGAATCAATTTTTTCAATTTGTTGAAAGTCAAACTTATAAAATTCAGTATCGCGTAATGCTGTCAAGGTATCGCGGTAAAACACATTGTCCTGAATGCAAAGGAACCCGTTTACGTGGCGATGCTGCAAATGTGAAAATTAATGGAAAGTCGATTCAAGAAGTCGTATTGATGCCAATAAGTCAAACCTTTGATTTTTTCAAAAATCTGGAACTTTCTGAACACGACCGACAGGTAACCAAGCGAATTTTACCAGAAATCACTCAACGTTTGAGCTTTTTGTTGGATGTAGGTTTAGGTTATTTGACCTTAAATCGTGCAGCAAATAGTTTGTCTGGAGGTGAATCGCAAAGAATTAATCTAGCCACTTCATTGGGGAGTAGTTTGGTGGGTTCGGTTTACGTTTTGGACGAACCTTCAATTGGTTTGCATCCTCGTGATACCGAGCGATTGATTGGCGTTTTGCAACGTTTGAAGAATATTGGAAATACAGTTATTATCGTTGAACACGAAGAAGAAGTGATGCGTGCAGCGGATAATTTATTGGATATTGGACCTTTAGCAGGAGAAGGAGGAGGCGAGGTTGTTTTTCAAGGAACATTCGCCGAGCTTCCACAAGCAGAAAATAGTCTTACTGCTCAATATTTAACCTCAAAACGAGAAATTCCTGTTCCTAAAAAACGTCGGAAAAGTGTTGATAAAATTGTAATTGAAGGAGCGAGACAGTATAATTTGAAAAACTTAACGGTTGCCATACCATTACACAATTTGGTTTGTATTACGGGAGTTTCAGGAAGCGGAAAATCCACCTTAATTCGTTCGATATTGTATCCTGCGATGCGCAAAAACCTGGGTTTAAGTAGCGAATTGATTGGAAAAATGGATGGTTTAACGGGTGATTGGAAAAAAATCAAACACGTTGAATTCATCGACCAAAATCCAATTGGTAAATCTTCCAGAAGTAATCCTATTACCTATGTTAAAGCTTTTGATGAAGTACGAGAATTATTTTCACGTCAAGCAATAGCAAAGGCTCGAGGATATAAACCAGGATTTTTCAGCTTTAACGTTGAAGGAGGGCGTTGTGAAATGTGTGAAGGAGAGGGAATTGTAACAGTAAGTATGCAATTCATGGCGGATATCGAGTTGACATGTGAGACTTGTAAAGGAAAGCGTTACAAAACAGAAACTTTGGAGGTGCTTTATCGTCAAAAATCGATTGCCGATATTTTGGAAATGACTTTGGTGGAAGCCTTGATTTTTTTCAAAGGTGTAGATGATAAACTAGAACGAAAAATTGTCGAAAAAATTCAACCTTTGATTGATGTTGGTTTGGGTTATTTACGTGTGGGTCAGTCTTCAAGCACAATGAGTGGTGGCGAAGCACAACGAATTAAGTTGGCTTCATTCTTGGCAAAAGGAAATGACACCCCACCAACACTTTTCATCTTTGACGAACCAACCACAGGATTACACTTTTTCGACATTGAAAAATTGATTATTGCATTCAACGCTTTGATAGACAAAGGACATTCAATAGTGGTTATTGAACACAATATGGAAGTAATTAAATGTGCTGACCATGTAATCGATATCGGTCCGGAGGGCGGTGAAAAAGGTGGAAATATTCTATTCGCTGGTACACCTGAAGATTTGGCAAAAGCCGAAGGGAACTTAACAGGAAAGTTTTTGGTGGAGAAATTATTTACAAAAAACTAAAAGGGTTTGACGGTATTACTAATGATAAAGTGAAAACTATACTTTAACCACCAATAGATTTCTGATGAAACCATAATTCGAGCTTTTGGATTTTTTTAGGCTTGATCAAGAATATAAGAATTATTCTTCTTTTGTTTCTTTGGAAGATTTCTCGAAGTAATTAAAGCGTAAAAAAGATAAGCGGTGATAATTACTTTCAGCCAAACACCTGTTAGGATGTTTGTTGTATCAATTGAAATTGTAATTAGGTTTAAAGACAAATAAACTAAAGTACCAAGCAAAAGTGAAATAAAAGGAAAGAAATTTACCAGGTAACCAAAAACGATAAACATCCCAGCAATTAGCCAATTAATTATACCAAATGTAAGCTGATGATTTTTGATAAAGAAGGCTTCATAAAATCCAGAGACAATAAATAGGATTCCCACAAAGTATAGCGCATAACTACCTCTTCTTACAATCGTAACTTGCTCTTGTTCCTCGTTTTTCTCTTTAGCCTTGTCTATTTTCTTTCTCAATACAGCCAAAGAATCCTCTTTATAACTAGAACAATTCTCGGTGAAGGAAGGTAACTCTTTCGTTAAGCCACAAATAATCCCTCTTGTTTTATTGTAGCCTCTATTTTTGCAAACACTACAAAACTTTAATTGCTGATCTCTGTCCATCATAATTAATTTTTAAATGGAATTTTTTATAGTAAACTACTAAAAATGTTCAATTTAGCTTCTACTAAGTTATGAATTAAGGAATTCCCCTTATTTCTCAATGAACGAAACCAGCATCAGTTGAAACATTTCAATATTTTCATAGAATTTTAATATTTTTTTAAACTTTATTCCATGACTAATTTTGCCATGGTCGCCTTCTCCAATGAAATTGCCAATCTCATGTAATGAGCGCAAAATTTTATAATTGTTTGAAATTCTAGTTTTTACACCAATTAAGATTCATTTTTTTCGAATACAATATTCATTCCTCATCGTCGGAGGTATAATTCCTTCGCAACTGTGAGGATTCAAAAAAAACTTAAATGTGTCTTCACTAAGTGGAATAAAATATTCGTTGGTATTACAAATGCAAGTTCGGAAATACGAGGAAAAAAAATTAAGAATCTTAGAAACATTAAACTGATAAAAAACGAAATCAACAGAATGATTAACTATAGAAACTCAATCCTGGACTTAATTAATAAAAATAAAAACTCCAATCTGCGATAAACGAATTCATTTTCCAAGAAAAATATGAATCAAATTTCAGTTGATTTATAGATAACTTATTGTTTTTTTTACATTACTGGAAATGTATCTTAACCATTTAAGTGACCTCATCTCAACCCGAAAATTTCTTTGTGTCACTTTGACGTTAAGAAAATATAAAATATATTTGACGTCTAAACAAAAGAGTGCCCAACGTAAACTTAAAAACAGTATGAAACAAAAACGAATGAACAATCTGATTTGGTCATGTCTTTTTACCCTTGTTTCAACACTTGGCTTTTCACAAACAGCCACGGTAAAAGGGATGGTAAAAGACTTTGACGGGACTGCACTTTTCAACGCAACTGTTGTTGTGGAAGGAAAAGGAAAAGGTGCTACAACTGACGACAAGGGGATGTATGAAATCAAAGGTTTAGAGCCTGGAACGTACAACTTTATTTATCGCTATACTGGATTATTAACCTTAACTGAGTCGGTAACAGTAACTGCGAATCAAATTTTAATTAAAGATGTAACAATGAAGAAAGAGGCGATGGATTTGGAAGAAGTTGTTGTAATTGGTTATGGTACAACTCGAACCAAAGACTTAACTGGTTCCGCAACTGTTATTAACGAGAAAAACTTCGTTCAGGGCTCATTGTCATCACCAGAACAACTCATTATGGGTAAAGTTCCCGGGTTAAAAATCACTTCAAACGACGGAGCACCGGGATCAGGTAGTACCTTAAGATTACGTGGTGGAACTTCTTTGAATGCAAGTAACGATCCTCTAATCGTTGTAGATGGAGTTCCATTGGATAACGGAGGGATTGCTGGAGCGGCAAATCCACTATCGTTAATCAACCCTAATGACATTGCTTCTTTTGTGGTTTTAAAAGATGCCTCTGCAACAGCAATTTACGGTTCTCGTGCGGCTAACGGAGTTATTTTAATCACGACTAAAAAGGGTGACGGAGGGAAAAATCAACCTTTAAAAGTTGTGTTTGACACTAAACATTCGCTTTCAACGGTTGCCAAATATGCTGACGTTTTAAGCGGTGATGAATTCAGAAGATTAGTTGGCGAACAAGGAACGGCTGCACAAGCTGCACTTCTGGGAACTGAAAATACAGATTGGCAAAGAGAAGTTTTCCGTGCAGCCTACGTTACAGACAACAACATTTCTTTAAGTGGTGGAATCAAGGGACTACCTTACAGATTGTCAATTGGAAATAGAATAGAGAACGGACTTTTGAAAAGAGATCTGTTTTCACGTACATCTGTTGCATTGAATATGAGTCCTTCTTTTTTAGACAATAGCTTGCAATTTGAGGTAAATCAAAAGTTTGTTCAAACAGGTTCTTTCTTCGCGAACAGAGGTGCTTTAGGAGCTGCGTATTTTGACCCAACACAACCTGTACGATCTGGTAATGATGCTTATGGAGGTTACTTTGAGTGGTTGGATAACGGTCTTCCAAATACTTTATCTGGAAGAAATCCACTTGGTTTAATTATGCAAAGCGAGGATAGAAGTAATGTTTCTCGTTACATTGCAAATGCTAAAGCAACTTACAAACTTCCATTCTTTCCACAAATTAAAGCAGTTGTTAATGTCGGTACTGACTTGGCAGAAGGAACAGGATTTACTCGCCAACCTGCAACTTCTGCGGCTGGGTTCTTCACTGAAGGAAGTTACTCACAATACAGAAGTACAAAATCGAACAAATTGATAGAAGCCTATGCCAACTACAATAATTCAGGTAAAAGCGACAAACATTTATTAGACATTACAGCTGGTTATTCATATCAAGATTGGACATCAAGAAGTCCAAACAATCCTACTTTCAATTTTGCACAGGATTCAATCATCTTCCCTGCCCAGCCTAATCCATTTTACACTAAAAACGCCCTTCTTTCTTTTTATGGACGTGCGATTTATACATTAATGGACAAATATGTGGTTAACGTTTCCCTTCGTCGAGATGGGTCTTCAAGATTTAGTGAGGAACAGAGATGGGGTCTTTTCCCTGCTGTTTCTGCCGCTTGGATATTAAGTGAAGAAAAATTCATTAAGAATTTAGGGAAAATCAACATGTTGAAATTAAGAGCTGGTTATGGTATAACAGGTCAACAAGATGGAATAGGCGACTATGCTTACATCGGAAACTATTTCCCTGGTGCAGTTACCGCTCAATATGCTTTTGGTGGTCAATATTACCAAGTTTTCCGTCCAGCTGGATTCGATGCTAACTTAAAATGGGAAACTACCACATCTTACAACCTTGGATTAGACTTTGGGTTGTTTAAAGATAGAATTTCAGGAACAGTTGATTTGTATCGCAAAAACACGTCAGACCTACTTGCTACCGTTGTAGTTCCTGCTGGAACAAATTTCACCAACGAAATTTTGACAAACGTTGGTGCTATGCAAAACCAAGGAATTGAATTATCTCTTAATGCAGGTTTGATTGCCAAAAAAGATATGCGTTTAGATTGGATGATTAACGCAACGCGTAACTGGAACAAGGTTATGAAACTTTCACAAGTTAACGACCCTGATTCTCCTGGAATCCTTGTTGGAGGTATTTCCGGTGGTATTGGTAATAGTGTTCAAGTTCACCAAATTAACTACCCAACCTTTACGTTTTATGTTTATGAACAGCAATATGACTCAAATGGAAATATCATAGAAGTTGGAAATCAAGCTAATATTGACATCAACGGTGATGGCCAAATTACGACGGCTGATAAATGGAAAGCTACGAATGCTTTTGTCGACAGAAACGGAGATGGGATTATAAATATTGACGACCGTTATTACGCTGGTCAAGTTGCTCCAGATTGGTTTTTAGGAACATCTTTAAACTTTACTTATAAAAAATGGTTTGCGGGCTTCTCTTTACGCGGAGAAATGGGTGCTACTATTTACAATAATGTTCATTCTAATAATGGTACTTTTGACGCAATCGACGGAACAAAAGGTTTCTTAAACAATATTAGTTCTTTGTATTTTGAAGATGAGGTTCAACGCAGAACAAATGATCAATTATTGTCAGACCATTACCTTGAGAAAGCGAACTTCTTCCGTATGGACTTTGTTAATTTCGGATATAGCTTTGGAAAAATGAAATGGACGAAAAACAAAGTTGGTTTGAACGCTTCGTTTATTATACAAAACGTATTTGTTATGACACAATATTCTGGTTTAGATCCTGAGTTAGGAGGTGGTATCGATAATAATATCTATCCTCGTCCAAGAATGTATTCATTGAATTTAACTTTTGATTTTTAATAGTCATGAAAAAGATAATTTCCCTTTTATCGGTTGTTGCACTAGTGGTGTCAACGGCTTGTAACAAACAGTTGAATCAAACCCCAAAATACGGTTTGAATGCTGAAACGGTTTACCGCGACCCAGCAAACTATATTAACGTTCTTGCAAAATTGTATGCAGGGCTTTCATTGACTGGAAATTCTGGTCCAGCTGGTGCAGCCGACATTGCTGGTATTGATGAAGGTTTTAGCGCATACATTCGTGTTCTTTGGAATTTACAAGAACTTCCTACAGACGAAGCTATTTGCGGCTGGAATGACCCAGGATTACCTGATTTAAACAAATCTCAGTGGAATGCTGAAAACGTTTGGGTGAAAGGTATGTACTACCGAATCTATTATCAAATTACACTTTGTAATGAGTTTATTTGGCAATCTCGTGATGAAAAACTAAATGAAAGAGGTTTTTCTGAGTCGGACAAACAAATGATTCGAACTTACCGTAATGAAGCCCGATTCCTAAGAGCGTTAAGTTATTATCATGCAATGGATTTGTTTGGTAATGTCCCATTTGTAACTGAAAATGATAGAGTCGGAGCATTTACTCCACCAAGAACGACAAGACCCGAATTGTTTAGCTACATCGAAACTGAACTGTTAGATATTGAAAATAAATTACTTGCCTCTGGTGCAGCGCCTTATGGAAGAGCTTCTCAAGCAGCTGTACAAACTTTATTGGCAAAACTTTATTTGAACGCTGAAGTTTACACAGGAACAGCGCGATACAATGAAGCCGCAACCTTTAGTAAAAAGGTAATTGATTCTAATGCTTTCCAACTGGATGAAGAATACCAGAATGTTTTCCTTGCGGACAACCACACTTCACCTGAAATTATTTTCCCAGTTGTCTATGATGGTTTGTACGCCATGACTTGGGGAGGAACAACCTTCTTGGTAAACGCAGCACTTGGGGGAAACATGGTGGCAGCGGATTATGGTGTTAATGGAAAATGGGCTGGATTGAGGGTGACTTCAGCATTGGTCGACAAATTTCCTGATTCTACTATTGATAAGCGTTATTTATTTTACCGAGATGGACAAACGAAAGAAATCACAAACGTTTCAACATTTACTCAAGGATATGCACTTCCGAAATTCAAGAATAAAACTAAAGCAGGTTTAAATGGTTCAAACAATGCAACCTCTGCACACGTTGACATTGACTTCCCTCTATTCCGTCTAGCTGATGTATTTTTGATGTACGCAGAGGCTTCTTTGAGAAATGGAAATAGTTCTGAGGCTTTGCAATATGTAAACAAAGTGCGTGAAAGAGGTTATGGAAATACAAACTATAACTTCTCAAATGTTACTTTGCAAGACATTTTGGATGAAAGAGCAAGAGAATTAAAATGGGAATGTTCGAGAAGAACAGACTTGATTAGATTTGGTAAGTTTACTGGTGGAGATTATGTGTGGCCATTTAAAGGTGGTACACCTGAAGGAACAGCTACTGCTTCATTCTTAAACTTATATCCTTTGCCAACTTCTGATTTAGTTTTAAACAACAACTTAATTCAAAATACAGGTTATTAGAATATTAAACTCGTTGATTGATGAGGAAAGGAGGAGTCTCGAAAGAGCTCCTCTTTTTTTTATATTGAGTTCATTTTTAGAATCGAAAGTTCATTTAAAAAAACAATTCTAACTTTGTCAAGTAAACCTTTAATGAATGATTAAAAACTTTTTACTTATGGGAAAAGGCGATAAAAAAACAGCAAAAGGAAAACGTAACATGGGCTCTTTTGGAAATACCAGAAGAAAGAAAACGAGCAAAGCTCATGGAGTTGCAAAACAGAGTGATGCAACCGCTACTAACAAAAATTAATTTTCACAAAGGCTGTCTTATGGCGGCCTTTTTTTTAACCCTTAATTGAATAACTAACAACAATAACATGAAACACAATTTTGGAGCAGGACCTTGTATCCTTCCGCAAGACGTTTTTCGTCAAGCAGCAGACGCAGTTTTAAATTTTAATGGACTTTCGATTTTGGAAGTTTCACATCGCCACAAAGATTTTGTTGCTGTGATGGATGAAGCAATGGACTTAGTGAAAAAATCACTTAATATTCCCGAAGGTTATTCGGTTGCATTCTTGCAAGGTGGTGCAACGTTAGGCTTTACAATTGCTGCATTAAACATGATGCGCGATACAAAAAAAGCAGGTTATATCAACACCGGAACTTGGGCTTCTGGAGCAATTAAAGAAGCGAAAAAAGTTGGGGTTGATGTTCAAGTTTTTGCTACAAGTGAAGACAAAAATTTCAATTACATACCGAAAGGATACGAAGTCCCAAATAATGTGGATTACATTCACTTCACATCAAATAACACCATTTTCGGTACGCAATTCAAAGACTTTCCAAAAACTAATTTGCCTTTGGTTTGCGATATGTCTTCCGATATTTTTTCAAGAACGATAAATGTGTCTGATTTTGATTTAATCTATGCAGGGGCGCAGAAAAATTTAGGTCCGGCTGGAGCAACTTTGTACATTGTAAAGAATGATGTTCTTGGAAAATCAACTTCTCCGTTTATGCCTACTTACTTGGATTTGAAACAACAAGTTGATAAAGAATCAATGCTTAACACACCTCCTGTTTTTAGCGTGTATGTTGCGATGTTGAACCTTCGCGATTTATTGAATAATGGCGGAGTAGAAGCTATGCAAGAAAGAAACGAAGCTAAAGCAGCACTTCTTTACGGAGAAATTGATAGCAATCCTTTGTTTAGGGGAACTGTAGAAATCGAAGATCGTTCAAACATGAATGTTACTTTCCTTCTCAATGATGAAGCTGGACAAGCCGAATTTGATAAAATGTGGAAAGGAGCCGACATTGTTGGACTTCCAGGTCACCGTTCAGTTGGTGGTTACCGCGCTTCAATGTATAATGCACTTCCAATTGAAAGTGTGCAAGTTTTGGTTGATGTAATGCGTGAATTCACAAGAACAAAAGGATAGCAATTTAAAAGAATTATTATGAAAATATTAGCAAACGATGGTATTTCTGCTTTAGGACAACAACTTTTAGAAGCAGCAGGATTTACTGTAATTACAGAAAAAGTAGCACAAAACGATTTGGCTACTCAAGTGAACGAACAAGAAATCGACATGATTCTTGTTAGAAGTGCAACAACAGTTCGAAAAGAGGTGATTGACGCTTGTCCACGGATTAAGTTAATTGGAAGAGGTGGAGTTGGTATGGACAATATTGATGTTACTTACGCTCGCGAAAATGGAATTACAGTAATCAATACACCAGCATCTTCATCACAATCCGTTGCAGAATTGGTAATGGGTCAATTGTTTTCGTTGAGTAGATTTTTGAATGATTCTTTTAAAAATATGGAAAACGGTGATTTTTCGACCTTAAAGAAAAACTACGCCAAAGGAGTTGAGTTAAGAGGAAAAACGCTTGGAATTATCGGCTTCGGGAGAATTGGTCAAAGTTTGGCGTCTTATGCCTTGGGGGTTGGAATGAAAGTGATAGCTATTGATCAAGATGTCAGAACGGTTGATATCGAAATAGAAGTGGGTGGACAAAAGATTTCAGTTCCTCTTACAACCACTACGGATTTGAATGCCGTGCTTCCTGAATTAGATTATATTTCAATCCATGTACCAAAACAAGCGGATGGAAGCGCTGTGATTACGGCTAAGGAATTTGAGTTAATGAAAAAAGGAGTTCGAATTGCAAATGCAGCACGTGGTGGAGTTGTGAATGAAGATGATTTACTTGCAGCTTTGGCGAGTGGAAAAGTTGCCGGAGTTGCGCTAGATGTATTTGAAAACGAACCAAATCCTCGTAAAGATTTACTTAACCACCCAAAAATTGCTTGCACACCACACATTGGAGCGGCAACGGTTGAAGCACAAGATCGAATTGGTGAAGAACTTGCTAATTTGATTATTAAACAGTTCGGAATTCAGAATTGACAAAATATAAGTCGCGGCTGAATTGGATTAAAGAGGTCGCGACTTTTAAATTTAAAGAAATCAATATTGAGAAAATAGGATATGCTCAATAAGTCAGATGTTTCCTCCGCAGTGGAAAAATTCTAAGTAAAACTATGGAAAACTCTTTCTTTAGTTTCGCCGAAGTGTTTCAAGATTAATACTATTGCAACGCTTTTTCAAGTCAGGTTGAAAAAACAAGCTTATAATTCTGAAATTCCACTAAAAGATTATTGGTACTTGGAAGAATATACTAACAATTTTATCTCCACTAAACTACTGATTATCAGAAAAATTATTCTCAAACTCAATCTTCAGTCTCAGTAATTTTTGAATAAAATCTTTGTTTTTCAAAAAATTTCCATCCATCCGGAAACGTAAAAATTGACCGTCTCCATGAATAGTAAAATCGCCGCTTTGAAAAATGGATAAACGATAAAATGGAACTGCCCATGAAAATCGACTATTGATATGACTCAAATGAACCAACAAACCTTTAGGGCGCAATTCGATATTTCCGTAAATAAGGTTTTGGTTTTTTCTTAGAAAATTTATAAAACCGCTACTATACTCTGATAGTATCATTTTGTGACTTCCCGTACCGCCCATTCGAATTATTTGCACAATTGAATAAGGTTTACCAATAAGACTATCAACGGCGTTTATCTGGTCTTTTGTAGGAGCTGTAAAATCTAAAATCATATTGTAAAACAACTACAAATGACTTTAGTTCAATACAAGAAATTATAAATCATCCTCATCCTCTTCGTCATCGAAAAAATCGTCATCGTCTTTCCTTTTGTAATTCAACAATTCGTCATCATCGTCAAACAAATCGTCGTCATCGAAGAATTTATTGTTTTTTCCGCTCTTTTTATAAGGATTTAGTTTAGGTTTTTTGTTTCGATTTTCCTCGTCAAGGATTTTCTTATCTTTTTCCTTAACTACTTTCTTTCTTGGATCAATTGACGGAATATCTAAAATTGGTGGTGGTGTAAAACCCTCTCTTTTAGGACTAGGATTGTCTTTCCTGTTATCGCTGGATTTAGGTTTAAAATCATTATCTCTACGCGTGTTACTGTTTGCTGATGGCGTTCGATTTTCTCTTGCTTCAGCTTGTTTGACAGTAATTGGACGACCATTTATTTTATAACCGTCCAATGAGCGAATTGCATTACTTGCCTCGCCTTCATTAGCCATTTCTACGAATCCAAATCCTCTGGATTTACCAGTTTCACGGTCTGTTGCAACGGAAGCTTTCAAAACTTTTCCGTAGGAAGAGAACAACTCCCTGAGTTGTTCATTTGTCACGCCAAAATCAAGTTTGGCCACAAAAATACTAGTCATAAAGGGTAAAAAATACGCGCTTTTTTGGTTGGTAAAAATCTGTTTTCAGCCCGAAATTAGAACAAAATTCTCACAATCAAGCAAAAACAAAAAAATCTTCATATTACTGTTCAATTCAAATCACAATTCTTAGAACACATTACAGAAAATACATCCTCCTTTTCTACTCAGAAATAAGTGCCGAAATTTATTCTATTATCATTGCTTTTCTTTTGTCAATCATTTTAATTCATCAAATTTCTAATTTGGAAATTCAAAATTTCAAGTTTGCCTAAACTAATTTCCATTCTCCATTCTCAACTCTCCAAAATTCAACCTTCGGCTCCGCTCCCTTCGGCTCCGCTCAGGGCAGCGCAGGCTTCATTCTCTCCGCGGCGGACTCATTCTCATCCTCATTCTCCCTCTCATTCTCCCTCTCATTCTCATTCTCGTCCTCATTCTCGTCCTCATTCTCCCTCCTACTCCTCTCCCTTCGGCTCCGCTCAGGGCAGCGCAGGCTCCTCTCTCCTCTCTCCTCTCTCCTCTCGTCATCCCTTCAACATCCACGACCCTCCAACAGAAATAACCTGTGGCAAAGCAAGATAATCTTGATAAGTGCTTTCAGAAATTCCACCTGTAGGACAAAATTTTAAGTGTGGAAAAAGTTGTCCGTAGGCTTTCAAAGCTTCAATTCCGCCGGAAAGATGGGCTGGGAAAAATTTAAAATGTGTGAGTCCGAATTCCATTCCTGCCATGATTTCGCTTACTGTTGAAACGCCTGGAATGAAAGCAATTTTGGATTCAATTAATGACTTAGCTAAATTTTCGGTAAGTCCTGGAGACACCAAAAAATCCACACCTATTTCTTTTACGGCATTAATTTGTGCGACATTCGTAATTGTACCTACACCAACCGTGAAGTCTGAGCTTTTTTGGCGGTTAATGATTTGCAAGGCTTCAAATGCGAAATCTGTACGAAGAGTTACTTCAATGCATTTAATTCCAGCTTTCCCAATTTTCTCCAATTGTTCGAATAAATCTCTTTCATCCTTAATGGTCGCAACGGGAATTACTTGATGCGGTATTAAAACTTCGGCAATATTGTTTTGTGTCATTTTCTTAAATTATTGAATGAATGAAGCACCTTCTTCGCTTGTGGAAACAGTTGCTCTCAGAGGATTGAATAATTCACGCCCGTAACCTTGCGTGCGAACAATTTTGGTTCGAACTGGTCTATCTTCCCAACCTTCTGTTAAACAAACCAACTCGCCAGTGTGAGCATTTAATCGCACAATGTCACCCGTTTGAATCTTTGAAAGTGGGCCACCTTCATGCGCTTCTGGTGTGACGTGAATGGCGGCAGGAACTTTACCCGAAGCACCCGACATTCTACCGTCTGTCACCAAGGCAACGTTGTAACCTCGTTTTTGAAGAACGGTCAAAGTTGGCGTAAGCTGATGTAATTCAGGCATTCCGTTGAATTTCGGCCCCTGAAATGGTAAGACGGCAACGAAATCTTTTTCCAATTCGCCTGCTTTAAAAGCTTTAATTAAATCCACTTGTTCGTCAAAAACTACTGCCGGAGCTTCTACCACAAAATGTTCGGGTGAAACAGCGGATGTTTTGATAACCGAACGCCCCAAATTTCCAGTCAAAACTTTGATGCCACCATTTGGCGAAAATGGTTCCGAAGCAGAACGAATAATGCTTGTATTCAAACTTTCTTTAGGACCTTCTTCCCAAATCAATTGATGATCGCGAATTTTTGGTTCTTGCGTGTATTTTGAAAGTCCTTTTCCAATAATGGTTTCCACGTCTTCGTGAAGAATTCCGTTTTCTAACAACGTACGAATCACAAAAGCCATCCCACCTGAAGCATGAAAATGGTTAACGTCTGCGGCACCATTCGGATACATTTTACAAATAAGCGGCACAACATCAGACAAATCCGACATATCTTGCCAATTAATAATAATCCCTGCTGCTCTCGCAACGGCGATTAAATGGATAGTGTGGTTGGTTGAACCCCCTGTCGCAAGTAAACCAATAATTCCATTAACCACTGTTTTTTCGTCAAAACGATGAGCGAGAGAATATTCAAAACCTTTATTAGCGTTTTGAATGGCAACTTTCACCGCTTCTTCATTCAACAAGTCGCGCAACTCTGTTCCTGGATTGACAAACGATGAACCTGGTAATTGCAAGCCCATAATTTCCATCAACATTTGATTGCTGTTTGCTGTTCCGTAGAAAGTACATGTTCCTGGTGAATGATAACTGTCCGATTCACCTTTCAATAATTCATCACGTCCGATTTTACCTTCAGCATACAATTGACGAATTCTGGATTTTTCATCGTTGGAAATTCCGCTTGGCATTGGGCCACCCGGCATGAAAAGCATTGGAAGGTGTCCAAAACGCAAAGAGCCCATCATTTGTCCTGGGACAATTTTGTCGCAAATCCCCAAGCAAATTACTGTATCGTACATGTTATGTGTGAGTGAAACAGCCGTAGAAAGAGCAATCACATCTCTACTAAAAAGCGACAATTCCATTCCGATTTGTCCTTGTGTAACACCGTCACACATAGCGGGAACTCCACCTGAAACCTGAGCCACTCCACCGTGCTTAACTGCAAATTGACGGATAAGTTTTGGATAATCCTCATAAGTTTTATGCGCAGACAACATGTCGTTATACGCAGTTACTATACCAATGTTTGGCGTGTAGTTTTCGGAAAGTTCCTTTTTTTCGTATGATGAGCAACCTGCAAAAGCATGTGCCAAATTTCCACAGTGTAAATTCTTTCGTGTTACTCCGTCCTCAATTGCAGCTTGCATGTCTGCTAAATATTGTTGACGTGTTGCCTTGCTTCTTTCAATAACGCGATTCGTAATCGCTATAATTTTTTCATTCATAATCAAATACAAAAATAAATGGCGTTTAAATGGGGTTTAAAGGCGGCAATAGGATACGACTTTTCTTCTGCACTTTCTAAAACTTGAAACTTATTTGAACCGGTAATCAAAAGGTAGAGCGAAGATGCACTTTTTAATAGTTGAGCAGAACAAGTAATTCTGTGTTGAGGGTGAACGGGAGCTTTGGTTGACAGAACATTTTTATGGGACTTTTGTGCTTCGTCGGATTGAGGATCATTTGGAAAAATGGAAGCCGTGTGACCATCGTCACCCATTCCTAATAGAACTACATCCGCATTTTGAAAAACGGAAT
Source organism: uncultured Lishizhenia sp. (assembly GCA_964636775.1). GTDB lineage: Bacteria > Bacteroidota > Bacteroidia > Flavobacteriales_D > Crocinitomicaceae > UBA952. The sequence continues at coordinate 14,085 of CAZWSY010000024.1, read as the reverse complement.
ATTCACGCTCTATTAATTCAATGTTTCTTTCTTCGTTTTCAGCATCGAGAACCATAGGGAATAGAGGAGCATTTTCAGCTTCATGAGTGAGTAAAGTTTCACGAACAAGTTTTTCATTAGAAAATTCACTGTCGTTGGTCACATACCGCTCATCTACCAACCCGATTTTGATTTTACTCCAATCTAGTTTGGATAAGGAAAGTAAACGATATAAGTCTTTTGGTGAACTACCACCAGAAAGCAACAAACTCGCACTTCCTTTTCTTGCTAATGCAGACTCAAGATCTTTGGTTATACGTTCGCAAAGTGCTTGGTTTAGAGCTGCTTTTGTGGGAAATTGATGTGTCATTCTTTCCAGCTTTTGGTTATCCAACTTGTTCCTTCATCCAAAATAGTATCGCCTGGCCCCCAAGTTCCTGCTTCATAGAGGATGTTCGCTTGGTTGGTGATTTTCCAATTGTCCGTAATTGATTCAATCCATTTCCATGCAGCTTGAAGTTCATCCTGTCGCATGAAAAGGGTTTGATTCCCACGGATTACATCGATAATAAGACGCTCATAAGCCTCAGGAAAACGTTCTTTAAAAGAATCCACGTAATCCAATTTTAATGCGATTGGTTTGTAGCGATAACCTCCCGGACCAGGAATTTTGGTCATTTGAATCAATTCGATACGTTCTTCAGGTTGAAGGCGGATAATGAGTTTATTGTTACCCAAACGCACTTTTGAAGGAAAAATGTTGTGTCGAACTTCCTTAAAGTTGATAACAATCTCGGAATAACGTTTTAACATTCTCTTTCCGGTTCGGAGGTAAAAAGGAACGTCTTTCCAACGCCAATTGTCAACGTAAGTTTTGATTGCGACAAATGTTTCGGTTTTCGAGTTGTATTTCCCTATGTCTTCGAGGTAGGAATTCACTTCTTTTCCTTGTGAAACACCTCTTGTGTATTGTCCTTTAACAGTTAAATCTTGTACATTTTCCGCGGTAAACGGTCTTAAAGCGCGAAGAACTTTCAGTTTCTCATTTCTCACCTCATCCGCTTCGAGCGAATGCGGAGGCTCCATTGCTACCAAACAAAGTAATTGAAGTAAGTGGTTTTGTACCATGTCAAGTAAAGCCCCACTTTGGTCGTAAAACGCACCTCTTTTCTCAACACCTAAACTCTCAGAAACTGTAATCTGAACATTTTCAATATGCTCTGAATCCCAAGCGCGCTCAAAAAGGTTGTTGGCAAACCGTAAAACCATTAAATTTTGCACCGTTTCCTTACCTAAATAATGGTCAATACGGTATATTTGATGTTCATTAAATGCTTTCGTAATTTCGTCATTTATCGCATTTGAAGAAGTTGAACTGTATCCTAACGGTTTTTCAAGTACAACTTTACTATCTTCTTTAATCAATCCACATTCCTTGAGGGTATTAGCAATTGGACCAAAAGCAGCAGATGGAGTTGAGAAATAGTAAATGTTTTGGTAATCAGGATATTTATTTAAAAATTTCTTTAAGTCGTTGTAGTCTTTGGCGTTGGCATCGACAGCTTTGATTAAAGTTACTTTGTCCGCGAATCGTTCAATATCCTCATTGGTCGTGTCCTTTTCTTTTGAAAGTTCGAGAAATTTAACCAAGCCTTCTCTAAAGTTAAATTCAGCTGGATCTTGACGAGTAATTGCCACGATATTGTAAGAACAAAGTAGTTGTCCGTCCAATTCTCTGTGAAATAAGGCAGGATAAATTTTGCGCAATGCCAAGTCTCCGTCACCACCAAAAACAACGATATTAAAAGGTTGAAAGACTTCGGTATGCTTGTGTGAATTAATATTTTCGGAATTATTCATTATCTTTGTTTGTGTCAAAATTACACTAAGTTATTTTTAAATGACAAAAACACCTTGAAAAACTTCTAATTCAGTCATAAAAAATGTTAGAAAACCATAAATTTTATTTTTCAAAATGCGTTTTCTTATGGTTGTTCTTTATGATTTTTCGAAGCGAATTGGAAGCTCAAACTTTCGTGTTTGCGGAAATAAATTCAGGAAGTGCATTTAATATAAGTGGCTGGAATTTAACTGGTAATGCTCAAGTTACAGACACACAAGGCGATTCAGATACTTTTCAAGATGAGATTTTATTGACCAATAACGGTTCCTTTGAAAGTGGAGGTGTATTTTTTCAAACCCCAATCAATCCATTGATATGTTCAAAATGGACAGTTGAATACGATTACAGAATTTGGGGCGGAAGTGCTGCTGATGGATTGGCGTTTTGTTTTTTAGATGTTCCACCTTCGGGCTTTGTTTCCGGTGGTGGCGTTGGGATTCCCGGAACAGCAAATGGACTCAAGGTGATTTTTGACACTTTTAATAATTGTGGTGCACCAAATCCGGAAATTCAGATTTATTACGGTCAAGGTTACAATGAATGTGCAAACGGTATAGTAAAGATAGATAACTCTTCTGGAAATCTCAATTTTGTGAGAAATTCGGAATATCAACGGGTAAAAATTACCTATGTGAATGGTCAAGTAACAGTACTAATTAACAATATACAATACTTATCAGCCAATTTCCCCATCACTTTTGTTGGTTATATGGGTTTTACTGCATCAACAGGTCAATCTTTCGACCAACACTCTGTAAAGAATGTGTTGATTTACACCGACCAAGCACCATCGAATGCAGGACCAGATATTGGTTATTGTACCGGAAGTTCAGTTCAAATTGGAACGACGAATAACCCAAATTTTGTTTACTCTTGGTCGCCATCAAATGGTTTGTCTGCGAACAATGTTTCTAATCCTACAGTGAATTTGGTTAACAACGGAAATACCACAATTACTCAAAATTTTACAGTTACAACTTCTCTTGCTGCTAACCCAGGTGTTTGCCCGTCAACCGATCAAGTTACAGTAAGTATTTATCCAAAATTTGTAAGAACGGTTTTCGATACCATTTGTAATGGTGGTCCATACGTTTTCAATAATCAAACAATAAACAGTTCGGGTACTTATACAGCAAACCTTCAAACAATAAATGGATGCGATTCAATTGTCACCCTCAATTTAATCATTTCTTCTCCTCCTGTTTTGCCGAATTTGAACACCACGGTTTGTCAAGGTGCATCGGTCCAACTCACACCTACAGGCGGCGTAAATTATTCTTGGAGCCCTGCACCTGGAAATGTTTCAACTAATGGAACATTAACTTTTACAGCAAATCAAACGCAAAATTTAATTTTAACAGGATGGAATCAATTTGGCTGTTCGAACACACAACAAGTTACAGTTACGGTGCAACCTAAACCAAACGTGAGTGTGCAATCATCGTTACCAGGCGTTTGTCCAAATCAAATTGCAACGGTTTCAGCAAGTGGTGCTAGTTCCTATTTGTGGATAAATGGCGGTTTTTCAGACCCTACTTTAGCCACTCAATTTGTTTCACCAATGGTAACTACGGTTTACAATGTTGTTGGTTCGAACGTTGGTGGTTGCTCCGACACAGCGCAAACAACGGTTCAAGCTTTTGTGAAACCTGCAATGGATATCACACCTTCTCAAAGTATTTGTTTGGGTCAAGCTGCCTCGATTTTTGTTTCTGGTGCTGACCAATACACTTGGTCACCAGTTGGTTCAGGAAATAGTTTTGTGGTTTCTCCACCACAGACAACTATTTATACCATTATCGGCACAAGTTTAAATGGATGTTCAGATACAATTACCACCTCAGTTGTTGTTCATCCTGTTCCTACCGCAGCATTCAGTTTGTCAGGTACGGTTTTATCTGCTGATAATCCTGTAGTCACTATTACAAATAATAGCACTGGTGGAACAAGTTATCAATGGAATTTTGGAGATGGGATAGTTTCCACATTGGATGAAGTAATATTTGATCATGGATTTCCTCAGGCTGAAAATGGTTATCAAATCACCCTTCGAGTTACCAATGAGTTTGGTTGTGTTTCTTTGGCGAATCAAGTTATACAAGTCAAAAGTGACGAAATCTATTACGTACCCAATACTTTCACACCTGACGGAGACGAGTTCAACAATATTTTCCAACCGATTTTTACGAGTGGCTTTGATCCATTTAATTTCAGAATGACCATTTATAATAGATGGGGACAAGTGGTTTATGAAACTTTAAATCACGATAAAGGTTGGGACGGCTACTTTTTAGGACGAAAAGCGCAAAATGGACTTTATACTTATATAATTCAGTTTAAAGCAAAAAATATTGATGATTACAAAGTGATTTCAGGACATGTAAACCTTCTGAAATAATAAGTTTTTTTCAAGGAAATGTTAAAAATTTAGAAAGTGTTGATTTGACATTGTGAAAATTAATTTACTTTTAACACGTCTTTTTGACACTAAGTAATTTTTTAAACTCTTAAAACTAAATTTTATGAAAAAAATCTTTACGATTGTTTCAGCTCTTTTTATGGGAGCAACATTTGCACAAACAGTAGCACCTGGTATTTCTGTTACACCTCAAGGAACTGACGGTACGTCTGAAATCACAGTTACAGTTTCTATTGCTGATATCTGTATGCCTGCTGGAAAAGAAATTGATGTTACATGGCCTAATATTGCTTTCCACTCAGGAGCAATAGTTGGTGGTTCTGCATGGCAAAATGTTGTAGAATGGAATTCTCCAAATCGACTTGTTTTTAACAGAGTAAGTGATGGTGTGTTTAGAGCTACATTTACCCCAACTACTTATTATGGTGTTCCAGCTGTAGAAGGTTTTTCTTTTGTATTTAACGGCTATCCAAATACTGCTGGTGATTGGGATGCAGAAGGAAAAGCTTTTGACGCAGAGGGTAACTGTTCAGATTTCTTCTACTATTTTGCGGATGAGCCTGCATCAATTGGTAAGCAAGAAATGGTTGCTGTTAAAGCTTTCCCTAATCCAGCAACAGAAACTTTAAACTTTGAAATTGATGCCAATGACTTCACAATTTCATTGTTCGACTTATCTGGAAAAGTGGTTGCTACTTCAACTTCAGCTTCTTTGAACATTGCTGAATTGAATGCAGGAGCTTACATCTACAAAGTAGCTACTGAAAAAGGTATCGCTACTGGAAAAGTAAGCAAAAAATAATAAACAGAAATTATTCGAAAAGCCTAAGTTGAAAGACTTAGGCTTTTTTTTCAACTAAAAATTCAACCGATTATGAAAAAAGTACTTTTACTAGGAATGCTTTTCAACGTTATGTTGATGAAAGCTCAACTATTGGAAGTCACTCCTGCGTTCCCTACAAAGAACGATGTTGTGACAATCGTTTATGATGCAACTCAAGGGAATGCGGCTTTAGTCGGTCAAACCCAAATTTATGCTCATACTGGTGTAATAACCTCAACAAGTACATCTCCAACAAATTGGCAATTTACCAAAGGAAATTGGGGTACTGCTGATCCAACTGTTGCAATGACCAATTTAGGTAATAACAAACACTCCATAACCATAAATATTCCTTCTTTTTATGGCTTTCCTACAAACACAATCGTTCAAAAATTAGCTTTTGTTTTTAGAACAGCTAATGGACAAACGGTTGGAAGAAGTGCCGATGGTTCAGACATTTATTATGATGTGTTTCCCGATGACGGAGCACTTCAAGCAAAGATATTATCACCAGCAAACGGCTTACTTTTAAGTGAAGGAGAGCAATTTGCTGTGAACGCGAAAACTAATCAAAACGCAAGCATTACACTTTTCGACAATAATGTTCAAGTGGAAAATGTTACGAATAGTCAAAATTTATTATTCAACGTAACTGCTGGTAGTTCAGGAAATCACACGCTCAAAATCGTTGCCGAAACAGCAACAGAAACTAAAGTTGATTCTATTTTCTACGTTGTAAATCCAACCGTTATTCCACTAGATCCTCCAACGGGTTTAAATCATGGAATAAATTACATAGACGCCTCCACGGTTATTTTAAAACTACATGCTCCTCACAAGCAAAATATTTATGTTTTGGGAGATTTTAATGACTGGGTTCCGAGTATAGAATACCACATGAATCGTGCTTCGGATGATGCTACTTGGTGGATTGAAATTTCGGGATTAACACCAGGACAACGTTATGGCTACCAATATTATATTGATGGTGAACTTCGATTGGCTGACCCAATGAGTCCGCTTATTCTTGACCCAAATAACGATGGTAGTATTTCTGCCCAAACTTATCCCAACCCTCACCCCTATCCCGCTGGAAAAACAACAGGTTTTGTAACAATCATGCATCCTGGCGCATCATCTTATCAATGGCAAGTAACGGACTTCCAATTGCCCGCCAACAAAGACCTAATGATCTACGAGTTACATGTACGTGATTTTGTTGCTAAAAGAAATTATCAAACTTTAATCGACACCTTAGACTATTTGGTGAATCTTGGTATAAACGCTATAGAGTTAATGCCACCTGGAGAGTTTGAAAACAATGAAAGTTGGGGGTATAACCCTTCTTTTCACATGGCTTTAGACAAATACTACGGAACACCTGAAAAATTTAAAGAATTCATCGACTCTTGTCACTCAAAAGGAATAGCAGTTATCGTTGATATGGTTCTCAATCACGCTTTCGGTCAAAGTCCAATGGTAAGAATGTACTGGGATGCAGCGAATAATAGACCTGCGGCAAATAGCCCATGGTTCAATGCGATATGTCCACACGAGCCTTTTTGTTGGGGTTATGATTATGACCACACACGTCAAGTTGTGAAGGACTATATTGATGAAGTGAACTTATTTTGGATGAAAGAATACAACATTGATGGATTCCGTTTTGATTACACGAAAGGCTTTATCAATAATGCGAACGGTTACGATGATGATCGAATAGCAATTTTGAAGCGAATGGCTGATGTAATTTGGGATTACAAGTCAGATGCTTATGTGATTTTGGAACATTGGTGCGACAACAATGAAGAACGACAATTAGCGGAATACGGCATGATGTTGTGGGGTAATTTGACTTATAATTATCACCAAGCAGGAATGGGATTCACAAATAATGGAAACTTGTCCAATGGAATACACCTATCTCGCGGATGGAATGTTCCTCATTTGATTACTTACATAGAAAGTCATGATGAGGAACGTGCAATGTATGAGGCAATAACCTATGGAAATACGAGTAATCCAGATCATAATGTACGAAATCAATTCGTTGCTCTAGGTCGTATGCAAGCATTAGCAGTAATTTGCTTTACGCAGCCCGGTCCAAAAATGATTTGGCAATTTGGAGAATTGGGGTACGATATTTCAATTGATAATCCTTGTAGAGTTTGTAATAAACCGATTTTGTGGAATTACTTCAATCAATCTCGAAGAAGGCAAACGTATGATGTGTATTCAGCTGTTCTGAATTTACGAAAATCGCACCCCACTTTTCAATCTTTAACTTTTAACCACTCGCTTTCAGGAGCCGTTAAAAGAATACGCTTAACCCACCCTGACATGAATGCTGTGGTAATGGCGAATTTTGCTGTTACTAATCAAAATGCATCTGCGACGTTCCATAGTACAGGATGGTGGTATGAATTTTTTACTGGCGATTCTTTACTTGTTGAGAATGTCGAAATGGCATTAACTTTCGAGCCAGGTTCGTATAGGATTTACACGAGCAAAAAATTAGCAAAACCTTTCATTACTGAATCAACGCTCTCTTATGAAGAATTAGAATTGGAAAACTTCGATGTCAACGTTTTCCCTAATCCAACCTCAGAACAAGTTAACGTTTATTTGAATTTACCACATGCGGGCGAAGTTGAAGTTTTACTTTTGAATCAATTGGGACAGGTTGTTCGCCGTCAAGTGGATAAAGTTGGAACAGGTTTCCATAAAAATGAAATTCAAGTAGGCGATTTACCTTCAGGAAGCTATCACATTCTTGTGAAAAATGGTGGTAAATTTTCCAATAAACCTTTGATGATTCAGCATTAATGCGTTTCACAATACTACTTCTTATTGTATTTGCTTGGGGTGTTCGTGCACAACATGTTCACCCTGCAAATACAAAGGCTTTCTTGCAAAATGAAGTAGCACGAATTGACATTTACATTCAACCGGAATTCCTCAACCTAATATTGGGAGATTCACTTCACAGCGACTTTGAATTTGACGCGAGTTTCAAATACACTGCTAATAATTTTTCAGATTCACTCGGAAATATTGGCTTCAGAGTAAGAGGTAATACATCAAGAAATGCCGTAAAAAAATCCTTCAAGATTTCATTCAATCATTCAGTTTCTGGATTCAAATGGCAAGGAATTGAGAAAATGAACTTAAACGGACAGCACAATGACGTTTCCATCATGCGTACAAAATTGGCTCAGGAAATTTACAAAGAAGTCGGTTTACCAAGTTCAAGAACAAGTCATGTTCGACTTTATATCAATGGTGAATACAAAGGACTTTATGTAAATGTGGAACAAATTGACGAGGAGTTTGCAAAAAAAAGGTTCATACAAGGACACCAAGGCGATATGTACAAATGTATTTATGGTGCAAATCTAAGTTTCAAAGGCTGGGATGAAAGTGCTTATTATGGTCCTTATGAAAAAGTAAGAAACGAAGAAACGGGTTTTCAGTCGCTTATAGAATTCCTCGATTTTCTAAACAATTCCTCTAATGCCGCATTCCTGTGTGGAATTGAGGATCGATTCGATGTTGATGCTTATCTGCGCTATTTGGCAACAGAAATACTTACCGGTCATTGGGATGGCTATACTTACAATCAAAACAACTTCTATTTAATAAAGCGTCCATCCGATGGTAAGTTTATGATGTTGCCTTACGATTTGGACAATACTTTCGGGATTGATTGGTTCAACATCGATTGGTCGGAAAGGAATATTTATGAATGGACAACAAGTTCAAATCGACCGCTTTACAATCGATTAATGTCTGTGCCATATTTCCGAAATGAATTGACCAAACATATAAAAGACATTCTTGAAAATCACTTTTCTCCTACTTATTGGATTTCCTATTTGGAGAACTTAAAATCGCTTGTTTCATCTGCCGCACAAGAAGACACTTACCGAACGGGTGATTATGGCTTTACATTTGTGGACTTTAATAACAGTATTGTTGATGCTTTTGGTCTTCATGTCAAAATGGGTATCGGAACTTACCTCGAACAACGATATTTATCCGCTCAACAACAACTTCAACCTGTTGTAGAAATGGAACATCCTTGCCTCACTGGCTCAATTGAAGAACCTCAAAAACCACCTTTTACTCCCGAAGAAATGTTTGATTTATTGGGAAGAAAAGTTCAGTTTGATGCTCGGGGTATATTAATTGGTAGAAATTATTTTGGACAAACAAAAATGTATTGGAACTATGAATAAAGTATTTCTCTTTTTCGTGTCTGTTAGTTTGACACTTGCTTCATGTGTAGCACAAAAAGTGACTTTGCAACATGTGGAACCACATAATTGGTGGACTGATATGAAATGGTCGGAAGTGGAAATTTTGGTTCATGCACCGAATATCGCAAACTACAAATTTGAGGTCAAAGGACTAAACGTTCTTGGGGTCACTAAAACCGAGAATCCGAACTACCTCTTTATCAAAGTGGATACAAAAGGGAAGCCTGCTGGTTCTTATCCAATCCTCTTTTCCGACACAAAAAAAGTTGTAGCTGAATACAATTTTGAATTGAAAAATCGCAGAGCCAATTCCGCGCAACGTACAAGTTTCACCTCAGCTGATTTGATGTATTTGTTGATGCCTGACCGCTTTGCAAACGGTGATCCATCCAATGATTCTCACCCTTCCACCATTGAAAAATTGAACAGAGAGTTTCCAGGAGGAAGACATGGTGGAGACATTCAAGGAATCATCAATAATTTGGACTACATCGCCTCGATTGGTGCAACAGCTATTTGGACAACCCCAATTTTGGAGGATAATGATTCCACTTATTCCTACCATACTTACGGACAAAGTGATTTGTACAAAGTAGATCCACGCTATGGTACGAATGAAGACTACAAAAGATTAGTTCAGGAGGCACACAAGAGAAACATCAAAATCATTAAAGATGAAGTGCCAAATCACTGGGGCTACATGCATTGGATGATGAAAGATTTGCCAACTTACCAATGGATTCATCAGTTTCCAGGTTATGCACAATCCAACTATAGAACTTCCACACAAATGGATCCGAATGCTTCGGAAAGAGATAAAAAATATTGCAGTGAGGGTTGGTTTGTTCGTTCAATGCCCGATTTGAACCAATCTCATCCTTTAGTACTTAACTATTTGATTCAGAATACAATTTGGTGGGTAGAATACGCTGATTTAGATGGAATTCGAGTGGATACTTATTCTTACAACGACAAACAACCAATCGCGGAATGGACTAAAGCCATCATGAACGAATATCCGAATTTCAATATGGTTGGAGAAATTTGGATGCACGATCAAGCCCAAGTTTCTTATTGGCAAAAAGATAGTCCGATTGCGGCAATTCAATCCTACAACACACATCTACCCTCTGTGATGGACTTTACACTTCACGATGCTTTTGGCCCTGCGTTTAAAGAAGAAGATCAAGGTTGGGACAGAGGTGTGGTGCGTTTTTACGAGAACTTTGTGAATGATTTTCTCTACAAAGACCCGAATAATCTTTTGGTGTTCCTAGAAAATCACGACACAGACAGATTCAACGAAATTTATAAAAGTCTCGACGCTTATAAACTTGGCTTGACGCTCATTGCAACAGTTCGTGGAATTCCTCAAATCTATTACGGTAGCGAAATTGGAATGCGTGGCGACAAATCAAAAGGAGACGCTGCGATTCGTCAGGATTTCCCTGGTGGTTGGAAAGAGGACAAACAAAATGCATTTACCGCATCGGGTCGAACCTCTGAACAAAGCGCCTATTTTGATTTTACCCAAAAGTTATTTAACTGGAGAAAAAACTCAAAAGCCATTCACCATGGAACTTTCAAGCAATTTCTACCGGAAAATAATGTTTACGTTTATTTCCGTGAAACTGCAGAAGAGGTGGTAATTGTTGTCATCAATAATCAATCAAAAGATCAAAACTTGAACCTTAGTCGTTTTGCTGAATGTATTGGAAACGCGCAAGGTGGAAAGGAAATTTTAACTGGACAAAATGTTTCTTTTTCCAATGGTTCAATTGCCGTTAAAGGAAAGTCTTCAATGATTATTGAATGGAAAAAGTAAGGGAAATGCGTTGTTGGTTTTTAGTTTTTGGAATACTCTTCACGTTTGTTCTTTGTGCTCAAAGTACGAGAACTTTTGTAAGTGCGAATTACGAAGGAGAATCCTACAAAGTAGTGGTTTCTGACGGGCATTATTTAATCAAAGCATTTACGCCTAAAGTGGTAGAATGTACATTTATTCCCACTGGACAAACTTATAATCCCAATTCCCACGCGGTGGTAGCAAAAACTATTTATCAGGCTTTTAAGGTTACAGACGATAACTGTTCAATTTATTTGAATCAAGATAACGGAATTGTTGTTCAAATAGAAGAAAATCCCTTCAAAATAAGCTTTTGGTTCAAAAATCAGAAGTTAATAGAAGAAAGTCTGGGATACACGAAAGACGATGAATACGAAAAACTGAACTTTAAACTTCTTGATGCTGAACCACTTTTTGGAGCGGGGGCAAGAGCATTGGGAATGAATCGTAGAGGGGAACGTTTGCCTTTGTACAATCGTGCGCATTATGGTTACGAGGAGCGTTCTGAGCAAATGAATTTTGCAATGCCAATTGTTATTTCGAGTAAAGGATTTCTACTACACTTCGATAATGCTCCGATTGGTTTTTTGGATTTGGATTCAAAAGGAGATAATTCACTTGTTTACGAAACAATTAGTGGACGAAAAACCTATCAAGTTGTAGCTGGCGAAGATTGGAAAGATTTGTTGACCCAATACACCCATTTAACAGGCCGTCAACCTTTGCCACCGCGTTGGGTTTTCGGAAATTTTGCAAGTCGTTTCGGTTATCATTCTGAAAAAGAAGCCAAAGATGTTGTTACCAAATTTCAACAAGAAAATATTCCTTTAGATGCAATAATCTTTGATTTGTATTGGTTTGGAAAAGAAATTCAAGGCACGATGGGGAATTTGGAATTTTATAGAGATTCCTTTCCTAATCCAGACGACATGATTGCGAATTTTAATGCAAGAAAAATCAAAACAGTATTGATAACTGAGCCTTTCATTTTAACCACTTCAAAAAAATGGAATGAGGCGGTTGAAAAGAAAATTTTAGCCACTGATTTACTCGGAAATCCTTTCAAATATGACTTTTACTTTGGAAATACAGGCTTGATTGACATTTATAAACCTCACGCTAAACAATGGTTTTGGGATATTTATAAAGACCTTATCAAGCGTGGAGTAAAAGGAATTTGGGGAGATTTGGGAGAACCTGAAGTACACCCGAAAGAGCTCCAACACGCGATAGGTTCAGCTGATGAAGTACACAACATTTACGGACACGATTGGGCGCGTTTAATTGCTGAAGGATACAAAAAAGATTTTCCGAAAGAACGACCTTTTATTTTAATGCGTGCTGGTTGTTCCGGTTCTCAACGCTTTGGAATGATTCCTTGGTCGGGCGACGTAAACAGAACTTGGGGCGGATTCAGACCGCAACCCGAAATTGCGTTACAAATGGGCCTACAAGGAATTGGGTATATGCACTCCGATTTAGGAGGTTTTGCAGGTGCTAATGACGATACTGAGTTGTATGTGCGTTGGTTGCAATATGGTGTTTTTCAACCAATTTTCCGTCCTCACGCGCAAGAAGAAGTGGCTAGCGAACCAATTTTCAAGGATTCCAAAACCAAACAACTGGCAAAAGAAGCTATTGAATGGCGTTATCGTTTGTTACCTTATAACTACACACTTGCTTATCAAAATTCAACGAAAGGTTGGCCACTTATGCGTCCCGTTTTCTTTGAAAAGAATGAAGAAATCGGCAGTTTTTGGAGCATCGAAACCTATTTCTGGGGTGATGCATTTCTTGTTGCTCCAATTCAATATCCAAAAGCGGAAATGGGTGATAAGTCGTCCATTTTATTACCTAAAAATGAGGTTTGGTTTGATTGGTTTACGGGTGAACGAGTTGTTCCTGAGTACGTTGAAGAGGGTGGCGAAATGTTGCCTTTTGTGTATCCTGAAATCGTTGAAAATCAAATTCCCGTATTCGTTCGTTCGGGGTCTTTTGTTCCTCATGCTGAATTGGTTCAGCAAACGGATAATTATCAACCAAATCAAACGAAGGTACATTTTTATTGGGACAATACGTTGACCAGCAGTTCGGGTCAATGGTTTGAAGACAACGGTTACAATGCCAAATCTTTAGAAGAAAAAGACTTCACACTCATTGACTTTAACTACACTAAATCCGGTGAAAAAAAAGGAATTATAAAAGTTGGTTTATCAGGAAGAACAGGAACTTCCTCTTATGTAAACCAAACTCAAATTGTAATTTTTGGTGCTAACGAGATTAAAAGAATCAAGGTCAACGGAAAGAAAGTAAAGTTTCGCTCCGACTTTGAAAAAGGAACGAAAACCTTCCTGCTTCCATTGGAAATTTTGGATTCTACGGTTGAGTTGGGTTGGTAATAGATTTCATGTTCTTCTTCCCTTCGGTGAATGCATAAGGCATAAATAGATTTATTTGAAAATTAGCAAATTCATAAAGTATGAATCTCCTTTTCTCTGGTGACAATAATGCCATCCAGTTTACCAGCCAAATGTTCTGACAATCTTTTTTCCAGATCAAGACAAGAACCAATATAGTATTGATTGATTTTTGGAGAATAAAGAATGTAAACTGTTGCAATTTATAAACTACTTTAAATAAAAAAAGCCCTGACTTTCATCAGAGCTTTTGTACTCGAGGCGGGACTTGAACCCGCACGGGCAAATGCCCACAGGATTTTAAGTCCGGCGTGTCTACCGATTCCACCACTCGAGCATCCTGTTTTATGCTAAAAAAGAGCTTTGCAGCCCTTTTAAAAACTGGAGCGAGAAACGGGATTCGAACCCGCGACCCCGACCTTGGCAAGGTCGTGCTCTA
>CAZWSY010000023.1:30134-43294 GCA_964636775.1 uncultured Lishizhenia sp. | reverse complement strand
GAACAAATGGTGCGAGCATATCACCTGTAATGTCGTAAGTTGAAACTCTAAATTCATCAAAGATTTCAGTCATTTCCTTTGGGTGAACCATTCCGTCGAGTGACAATTCCTTAGTAGGATTTACATTTTCAGGAGATAGAAATCTGTCGGAAACCATAATTCCGTTGATTGGTTCAACAGGATAGCTAGGCCACCAACCGACAATATTTGACTTAAAACCATTTTGATTCAATATATTCCAAATGGCTTTAACTTTTCGAGATGTTGAACTAACTGGTCGAATGCTTTCTCCGTTGGGTGAAGGTTCAACGAAACCTAGTATTCCATGTTTGTCTGCTCTAACGCCAGTTGCAATACTTGTCCACAACATTGGTGAAAGAGGTGGGTCCAAGGTTTTGATTTTTCCAGAAATTCCTCTGTTCATTAAAGATTTAAGAGCAGGTAATTTTCCTTGTTGAAGCAAAGGATTAATAATATTCCAATCTGCGGAATCCCATCCGATTAGGACAACTTTCTTTTTTTTTGACATGAAATGTTGGTTGAATTGAAAATTAGGATTGTTTTTCTCTTTTCTCCTTAGCCTCTTTTATGGCTTTTTTCCACAATCTAATCCCAATGTGGCCTAAGGCAAGAAGTCCTAATGAGCCATGCTCAGTAACTTGATAAGTTTTTTCGTTTGAAGGTTGATTGTCTTCCATAGCACAAAAATAAAAAAGCCACCCGAAGGTGGCTTTCTAAAATTAGGTTTTTCTTAATTAGATTTTAGAAAAATTGCCTTTAACTGATTTACCAGAAACAGTTTTTACGATGTAAATGTACATTCCTGTATTAAGATCTGCAACATTGATTGAGGTAGATGCTTCAGTTTTCACCAATTTACCATCGAATCCGTAAATTTCTACACCTTCAATTGCTTCGTTAGCCGCTACATTTAACAAATCGTTTGCTGGATTTGGGTAAACTTTTACATAGGTCTCAGGAGTTTCATTGATTCCAACATAACCTGAAACGATGTCATCAATCCAAAGTGTTGTTCCTGGTGAAGGGACTGCATTATTTGAAGAAACAATGGCACAGAACAATTGATTAACTGTTCCAGTTGCATTTGGATTAGCAGCCATTGGTACAGTTGCAACAGTCCAGTTACCAACAGTGCTTGTGAATTCTAATGCTCCTTGGTACAACAATAAATCATCTGCATCACCAGCCTGTAAAGTATCATATAAATCTACTAAGAAAATACCAGTATCACTTGCTACACGTGTATACTTGAAAGCAAAAGTGAAAACCAAATCCGCAGGGTTATTAACTGGACCATTAACGGTCTGTAATAATAAACCAGTGATTGTATCTGAACCCCAATTTAAAACTTGGTTAATTTGAGGGCTGTTCAACGTTTCAACTTTGGCTGAACGTGTACCTTGGTAAGGCGAAGTAGTTTCACCTGAATAAATTCCTGTTCCCCATCCAGTAGTCTGACCAACTCCTGGTAGTGGAGCAGAGATTGCGGCTTCAAAATTGCCGTTAACTAAAATTTGTTGCGCCGAAATTTGGCTAACAATCATTGCCATCGCAGCAAATGCTAAGTAAATTTTTCTCATGTTTTTTTGTTTTGTGTGGCGAATTTAGAAAGAAAAGATTTACAAAAACATCATTTTCAAGAAACGTTATGTTTATTTCTATACAAATTTGGATTTACAACGCCTGCAAGGCTTTCAGTGGAGGTTGATAAGTCCAAAAAATCTGAAAGTTTCTTAACTTCATTCTCAGGTTCTTGGATTAGATTTCGGTGTTGAATTTCCAAATAGGGTATTTTATTGGTTTCAAAATATTGTAGCGTTTTTTCAATGTGTCCTTCGAAGATTTTACGAAATTTTTCTCGCTCTGCTGTTTGGTCCTTATTCAGCATAACTTCTTGAGAACGCAATACTTCATCAAGATTACGTCGCATAAACACAGCCTTGTAAGAAAGCGTTTTATCCATAAAAATCGGCAATGGCGCAACTATTTTAATTACTTTTCCCTCAGCCTTTTTAAGGAAAGAATTATCCTTAACTATTCCTTTTACTGCTTCCAATTCGTAATATCCCTCAGGATTGCTATCATCTTTTTGTCTAATTCCGTCTGATAAAATTTCCAATCCCGCTTTTTCTAAAATTTGCATCATGAGGGAAGTTCCTGAACGTGGTACACCTGAAACGACAATAATTTCTTTCATATCAACAATTTAAAATGATTCATAAGCCCCTAGTCCAAAAAGTGCGAAATCGTATTTGGCTGGATCAACGGGGTCAAAATTAATCAAGCGAGATTTTAATTCAATATTTGCTTGCCAATCGTTCATTTTTCGATCCAATAAGCCAAGTTTTCTCGCAATGTTTCCGGTATGTACATCCAAAGGAATAAACAACTCAGCAGGTTCAATACTTTTCCATAAGCCAAAGTCAACTCCTTTTTTAGAGGAACGAACCATCCACCGTAAATACATTACCAATCTTTTTGCTGCTGAACCTTGTAAAGGATTTGAAATGTGTTTTTCGCTTCTGTTTTCATGAATAGTTTCTAACATGATTGAACGAAAATGAATGATTCGAGCTTTTAATTGTGCTTCAATTGAAGTAGAACCAAAAACGCCCTCCAATCCCTTGTGATTCAGATAAATATTCTGCAAAGCACGAAAGAAAAAGTCTAAGTCTATATTATTGAAAGTTCGGTGCACAAATTTCTGTACATTACCGCTTTTGTAATTGATAATAAATTGATGCGGTTCATATTCCATTAATTCAATTAATCTTTTTCCCGAAGTAATAATGCTTTTCCGGTTTCCCCAGGCAATTGAGGCGACAAGAAATCCTACTATTTCTATGTCCTCTTTTTTGGTGAAAAGATGAGGTAGTTGAATGGGGTCATCCTTCAAAAAGTCTGGCGATTCATACTGTTCTGCTTTGAAATCTAAAAATTCCTTCAACTCCTCTTCCGACATTATTTTTCAGAATTTACTTTTTGATCAAGGTAATAAAACCGTGTCCTTCGTGTACTTTTTGGAAATTATCAGTTATGGCATATTTGTAAAAATAAACACCGTCGGTTGCATCCTTTCCATCCCAAGTATCTGTTGCTGTTTTCAGTTCCTTAATCAAATTTCCCCAACGGTTAAATATCTGAACATTAACTTCTGTAGCATGTTGGGTTTGAATAGACCAAGTGTCGTTCACGGCGTCATCATTTACTGTGAAAACATTCGGTACGAACAAAATCAATTCTGGTACAATGATTTGAACTTGCAAACTTGCATCTGATTGACAAAATCCATTACTAGCAATAAGATTAACTGTGTATAATCCAACTTGGTCGTAAGAAGTGGTTTGTTCGGCTGTTGTTGCTATTGTTGTTTGCGTTCCATTTCCTAAATCCCATGAATACGTGATTCCATTGGAACTATTATTGGTAAATGTGAAAACTTCTCCAGGTGCACCTACTTGAGTATTTGCAGAAATTGCAGCATTTGGCACTGGAAGTACAGTAATATTAACTGATGAAGTGTTCGAACAACCATTTGCGTCAGTCCCAACTACATTATAAGTAGTAGTAATTGCAGGGGAAACCGGTTGTCCATTCGTGCCATTTGGTGTCCAAACATAAGTTGTTGCGCCCGATGCGTTTAGGGTAGCGGTTTGCCCAACGCAAATCGTTTGACTATTTCCTGCACTGACATTTGGTAAAGCAAAAACACTGACTTGCTGTATTGTCTGCGCTGTACATCCATTAGCAGTTGCAACAGCAAGTGTTACCGAATAATTTCCTGCCGTCGGATAGGTCTGAATTGGGTTTTCATCAGCAGAAGTTTGTCCGTTTCCAAAACTCCAAACGTAGCCTATGATATCTCCTGTTGAAGTATTTGAAAAATTTGTTGTGTTTCCAATACAAACATTTTGAGCGGTAAATGAAGCAGTTGCACCCGGGTTTACAGTAACAGGAAGGGTAATATCATCCACACAACCTGTACTTGATGTTACAGTTAAAGTAACGTTGTAAGTTCCTGCACTCGAATAGGTTTGCGTTGGATTTTGAGAGAAACCAGCTGTGTTTCCATTTCCAAAATCCCATGATAAATTGGCTACTGAACCACCAGATTGAACACTAGATTGATTCGTAAAAGAAGTTGGATTGTTAACACAAACTGTTGTTGCTGAAAACGAAGCTGTTGGAATACTAACAGGAACCTCAGGTGCAAGGTTGAAAGTTAAACTTGGTATTTGTCCTTGATGAACAGTTCCAACTTGTCCTGGTTGCATTCCTGATTGTCCACCTGTTCCTGCAACGCCTCCTTGAATATTGGTTGTGCCGGAAAATGAATTAGTAATGCCATGGAAAATTTTAATTCGACCGCCAGATCCACCACCACCACCTTCTTTGTCATTGGAGTTTTGCCCTTTTCCTCCTCTTGCGTTTAAGGTTCCATTTCCTGATAAATAATCGGTAATAATTCTAATTCCTCCACCTGAACCACCTCCACCAGCTTCTTCGTTACAGTTGTTGGTAACTGTCGCTCCCTCCACATTCACCGTTCCGTTAAGGTTTACAACATGAGCATTGATTTGTAATTGTCCACCACCTCTTGCACCATTACAATCGGAATTTCCACCACCAGAACCAAAATCAATATCGTTTCCGTTTGCTGTTCCATTCGCTGTTCCACCATTGGCATTTCCTCCACCTCCACCGTTTCCGCCGTAGGCACCACCACCTCCACCGACAGAGCCACTTCCAGTACCTCCTGCACCAGGGCCTGCTTGATTTGCATAACCGTTTCCATTACCATTGAATGTACCTAAGAAATTTACTTTTCGTGCATTGAGTATAACCGCTTGTTGGTTGGTCATAGTAATTGTTGTACCAACAGGAACTTCAATCCAATCTGCGGTTTGAGTTCCCGATAAGTTTTGTGAACCAGATACAGTTATAACATTTGGGAACATCGAATTTGCACTTCCAGTAAATGGAACAGCACCAACGGGTGCAGCATTATTACCGTAGTACCAATAAAGTGTAATTGAACCATTTGCAGGAATAGATGGCATCTTTACCCATATATTCGTTGAAGTGGTATTGATTCCATTTTCGATATAATAGTCCAAGTAATTCCCGCAGGATTCATAAACAAAACGAATGTCATTCCCAGAAGGCAACATTTTTCCTTGAGAAATTGGGGTTTGAGTGTCTAAAACCAGCAAGGTTTGAAGATTTACAGCAGTAGCCAAAGGGGTATTATTGGTAATTGTAATGGGTTGAACATAATCCCATCCAACGTAAGGACAACAAATATCGGCTTGTTGAGGAGTACAATCTTGTGCAGTGATTGAAATAGTGGATGTTGCAGTACAACCATACAAATCGGTTGAAACAACTGTGTAGGTGGTTGATGAATTCGGGTTTACGGTTACCGTAGCTCCTGTTCCTACGTTTTGATTGTTGGCAGACCAAGTGTAAGTGTAAGATGGCGAACCAAAAAATGTTGAACCTGAAAGTTGTACTGGGTCTCCTTCACAAACAGATAAGGCACTTGCTGTTGGGGTTACAACCGGACATAAGTTAACCTTAACCAGAGAAGGATAATTTCCAGGAGAACAAATTCCTGCGGATAAATAAACATCATTCCATCTTCCATTACTCATTTGAATGATGGCAGCATCCTCATCCGGACATGGAAATGATGATGTATTACTAGGTTCTCCAGAATTCCAGTTGGTAAATGTACAAGTACTACCATCTTGCCAAACCCAATTTCCTTCCGTAACTTGATCTGTGTAGCCAATCCATAAGCCACCAGTTATATTTGCTGCTAAAGCGGCTTGCCAAACGGCATCATTTTCCGCTTGACTGCACACCGATAAAAGTGAAGCGCCTACAGCTGAAGCTTGCTGACTTGCTGTAATCCAGCTGTTTGTTGTACTTGGGTTGTAATAATATTTCGCACATGGATAACCTTGAACATTGAGGGGGACAAAACCAGCTTGTAACATTGCCGCGTCTAATTGTGGAATATTGCACGTGCTTGTTGGACAATCTTCGGTCAACACAATGGTGGTATCAATGGTGCAACCTGCTGAATTTGTTATTGAAATTTGATAACTATTTTGCCCTAGATTATTTACACTACTCGCATTTCCCGTGGTTGGGAAAGGCCAAGTAAAAAAGTAAGTGTCGTTTGGGGATGGATTAAATGAAATTACACCATCACTGTTCCCACAAGTAGGCTGTGTAACAGATGCGTTCAAATTAAAACTATTTGGGATAGAATTACATGTTCCATTACATGCGTTTATGCTTGGAGTGGCATTTGTAGCCCAATTCGAGCCTCCATCAACTACTCGGTGAATAACATTTCCAATTGTAGGGGATTGTCCAGCATAATGAACTATTGCTGACGTTACTGGAATTTGTGCGGGTCCATTTAATGAATTAATCGTTGTACAATTTGTTCCTTGAGCTATAAATGTTGGCGCTAATGAAATATCGGAGTCTGTTCCCCACTTCGACGTTTCTCCTGGATTTGAAGTCCAAAAAACGGCATCAATAGGGGTGCCACTTGCGTTCCACAAGATAAGGTAACCATCTCCATTTGGTAGAAACCATCGATCAGCATCTGTGTTTAGATTAGGCGTATTACATGCCGCGTATAAATTAATTGTTGCTCCGGAGTTTGGACCTCCAATTGATAGAAAGCCATTTGCAGGAATAAATGTACCAACGGGAAAACGGTAGGTTCCATTTATTCCAGTGAGAAAATTAGTATTAAATCCTATCAAAAAGCAACTAATATCAATTGGACAGCCCGTTGAGTTGTACAATTCAATGTATTCAGATCCGTTTGTGGATTGAGAGCACATTTTAAGTGATTGAAACTGAGCAGATGTTGCATTCGTTTGAGGATTAATCATCACCTCGTTTATAACTACTTGTGCACGAAAATTTAAGAGAGCAACAAATAGAAACGCTATTATCAAAACAATTTTATTCATAATTATAAAGAATAAGTTAGGTTTGGACGAAAAAAGTTAAACATTCGTTGTACCCTCTTTACTATTCATTTTCGAAAAAATTGCAACAGCTACAAATCCGGTTGCGAACATGATTAACGAATAAACAGCCCCAGGAATCGCCATTTCACTATTGTTTAAAAGTGTTGCAGACGATGCTATTGCGATTGCTAAAGTTCCGTTTTGAATACCAGCTTCAATTGAAATTGTACTTGACATGCGATTTGATAAACCTGAGATTTTGCCGATTAAAAATCCAATTACCAAACTTCCGACATTCAATAGTAAAGTCGCCAAACCAATATTTTTGAAAGCATCACCGATAATTGCTTTTTCCTTTAAAATAACTCCAATAATTACAATTATGATGAAAACCGTTGATGCAATTCTTACCGGTTTTTCCAATTTGGCAGAAATATCTTCTCTTTTGGCATGGATAAACATTCCAATAGCAACAGGAATTACTGTAATCAGAAGAATTTGACCGATGGTTTTTAAAATTGGTAAAGTCACCATCGTATCTTGTGACATATATTTATTTAATGCAAAATTGACAATAAAAGGTATCGTGAACACGGTTATTAAACTTGAAAAAGCGGTTAAAGCAATTGAAAGTGCAGTGTCACATTTTCCCAAATAGGAAAGTAAGTTAGATGTAGCTCCGCCTGGGCACGCCGCAATTAACAAAAGACCAACGGCATATTCAGGTTTGTTAGGGACAATTACATACAGGATTCCCAAAGCCAAAAGCGGAAGTACGACCAATTGAGCGAATAGACCCAACAAAACTGATTTGGGTTTTTTGAGAATGAGTTTGAAGTCATCCATTTTTAGGGATAAACCCATTCCAATCATGATAATTGCAAGAGAAACTGGAAGTAATACTTCCGTCAACATTGATCCTTTCATAGTTTTATGTTTTTGGTTTTTAGTTAGTTACAGAAGTTTAATTTTAGTATTTATCCTTCTGTGGGTTGTTTAGGTGTACTAAAATAACCAAATCTCAAAACTGACAATCCTAAGTGTAAAGAAAAGTTAATATCGAATTGTTTAAAATAGAGTTGTTCCATCAGTTAACTAGTAAATACTCCTTCGTCTTTTCATAAATCAAATTCAATTCGTCTTTAGTTATGCAATAGGGTGGGTTGATGTACAGAACATTGCCCAATGGGCGCAGTAGAATTCCATTTTTCATAAAAAAGCGATACGCTGATTCTCTTTCGTCGGAAAAATAGCCTGTGTTGTTTGTTTTAAGTTCTATAGCGAGAATTGTTCCTATAATTCTCACTTCGGCTACTTTTTCGAAATTTTGGATTTCTTCTGAAAATTCTTGGTGTGAAAGGTTTAATTCAAGGATTTGATTTTGAGTAGATTCGCGCTGTAAAATTTCTATGCTTTTGTTTGCTGCAACGCACGCCAAGGGATTTGCAGTAAAAGAATGTCCGTGCAAAAAGGCTTTGACCCTACTTGTATCTTTAAAAGCATCGAAGATTTTTTGCGTGGAAACGGTTAGACCCATCGGTAAAACACCTCCTGTCAAACCTTTAGATAGACACAATAAATCTGGAACAACAGCTGTATGTTCAAAAGCGAAATTTTTACCCGTTCTTCCCCAAGCGGTCATAACCTCGTCGAAAATCACTAAAGTTTCAAATTTTCGAGCAAGAAAAACGAGTTTCTCCAAAAACTCAACACTGTACGTTCGCATTCCAGCAGAACCTTGAATTAAAGGCTCAACAATGATTGCAAAGTGTTTTCTTTCCTCCAACAGTTTTTCCGCAGCTTCCAAAATTGTTTTTTCTTTTTCCTTTGAGGGGAAATCCAAAAAATCAACTTCGAAGAAAAAAGGTTCAAAAGGACGATTGAAAACATCGCGTTCACCAACCGACATTGCCCCGAAGGTGTCACCATGATAAGCACCTTGTAAGGCCACTATTTTTTGGCGATTTTCTCCTTTATTATGGAAATATTGTATCGCCATTTTAATCGCTACTTCTACCGCAGTTGAACCGTTGTCACTAAAAAAAACTTTATGTAATTGCTTGTTGGTGAGATTGACGATATTCCTTGCGAGTTGAACAGCGGGTTCATGTGTTGTGCCAGCAAAAATAATGTGATCTACTTTTTTGAATTGTTCTTGGATTGCGGTTTGAATTTCAGGATGTCCGTGTCCGTGAATATTCACCCACCACGAAGAATTACAGTCAATATAGGTTTTTCCATCACTCGTTTTGAAGCATACACCTTTTGCTTCCACGACTGCAATTGGTTCAGGATCAATTTCAACTTGCGTAAATGGGTGCCAAACATATTTTGTGTCGTCTTCAATCCAACTCACGATAAAATTGTTTTTGGGTCAGGAAGTGACAATACAAATTTTTCAATTTCGTCGGCATTGAGTTGTTCAAATTGAGGAACGGTGAATAACTTTTTGAGCCCTGTTAATTTTAAAATTATACTTTCTGTTTCAGGTAATTCTTCACCATTAAAAATGATTCCAGCAATAGGTATGTCCCTGTTTTTTAATGCTTCAACGCTTAAGATTGTATGGTTTATACTTCCTAAATAGTGTCGAGAAATGAGCATTACTGGAATTTGTAGTTGCTGAATCACATCAATATACAAATCTCCTTGTTCATTTAGCGGAACCATTAAGCCTCCTGCACCTTCAATTAGAATCCCTTTATCGTTTTTTGGAAGTTCAAAATCTGAAACTTGAATGGCTACATCGTCCAATTTTGCAGCGATGTGAGGCGAAAGTGGTGCTTTGAAACGATGTCGTTCTTCTAAAGTTTTAAACCCTTCGAAACGCACCATTTCATTTACTTTGATGCTATCAGTTCGGTGTAAATCACCGGATTGAACTGGTTTCCAATAATCGTATTTCAACCACTGACAAAGAATGGAACTAACAACCGTTTTTCCTACGTCGGTACCTATACCGCTCACAAAATAATGTGCTTTCACAGAAATTTAATTTTTGCAAAAGTAGCACAGAAACTCTCGGTTGCCGTCGCCACCAAGGATGGGAGAGTCGATAGTTCCTAAATGTTTTAATTGATTGCGATTAAATGTTTCTATCACATTTTGTAAAACTTGCGGATAAACTGAAGTATCTTTCACTAAACCGTTTTTGTTCAAATTTCCTTTTCCAACTTCGAATTGGGGTTTTACTAGTGCAATAAGTTTTCCGGCGCTTTTCAAAAAAGGTTGAACGAAAGGAATAACTTTTTCAAGTGAAATAAACGAAACATCAATCACCACTAAATCAACTAATTCAGGGATGAGGTGAGCAGTTAAGTCGCGGGCATGTGTTTTCTCAAGATTGACAATTTTTGGATTTTCTTGAATGGATGGGTGAAGTTGTCTATGTCCTACATCAACACAATAAATTTTCTCTACACCTTTGGACAGCAAAACTTCTGTAAATCCACCAGTTGAAGCTCCTAGGTCGATTGCTGTTCGCTTGTCCAACTCCAAATTCCACGCTTCGATTGCTGCAAGTAATTTCAAAGCGCCTTTGGAAACCCATGCCAATTCTTGAGTTAACAGTTGAATTTCAACATCCTCTGGAAATTTTTTTCCTGTTTTGTTTATCAACTTCCCATTAACTAAAACGCCGTCTTGGAGAATAATCTGCTCAGCACGTGAACGATTTGAAATCAGTCCGCGTTGGACTAAAATTTTGTCTAATCTTTCTTCCATTTTATTTACTCCTCAAATTGGAGTGATTTGTTTAACTCAGTTGTTATTCGAAGGTGTAAAGAAGTTTTTCTTTGAATTTTTCGTTGTTCAAGTATATTGTTCTGCCTTTTTCTTGTCTTTCAGCTAGGTTGCGGATATCAAATTTTAAGTCTTTGTAAATGTATGCCTTACACATATCATTATTAGCTTTATGAACCAATTGTATACTTCGAATTGGAGGCATAGATTTAGCGATTACAGTTGAACCAATCAATTCAAATTCGTGTTCTTGGCAGCCACCGCCGTATCCCACTTTTAATAGGAGAAAATTCCCTTCAATTTTTGCTTCAATCAGGTCGAAATGGTCATTTTTTTCAACGAAATCTCCAATTCGGGCAACAAGTGTTTGTTCTTGTTTATCTTTCATTTTTTCTGATTTTTTTGAAGCATTTTTACTTGATTTACAGGCTGAAAAAAGCACAATTAAGGCAAAGAAAAGGATATTTTTCATGATATTAATTTGAGCTAAAGTAAGCAAAAACATAGCCAAACTCTTTCATTCCTAAAATAGCTGGCAGAAATTTAGTCCAGAGAGTGAAGAGTTGTTACGTTGAGTTTATTACCCTTACTGATTCATATTTTATTGTGCCAGAGCACTTCTTTTTGTTTGAAAATTAATTTTTTCATGATTTAACATTTTGATTATTAGCGCCTTGCTATTCAATGATTAAAAATTAATCATAAAAATGATTTTATTTCAATCTTTTGATTAGTTTTGTGTCACCAACGATATGCCATAATGAGCAAACTTAAATTTTTAAAACAGTAGCAATGGCATCACAACGCTCCATAGTTCACATGGATTTAGATACATTTTTTGTGTCTTGTGAACGTTTATTAGACAGTAGATTAAATGGTAAGCCAATTTTGATTGGTGGAACGAGTGATCGCGGTGTAGTAGCTTCGTGTAGTTACGAGGCTCGCGCTTACGGAATTCATTCTGCAATGCCCATGAAAATGGCTAAAGAAAGGTGTCCTGAAGCAATTATCATTAAAGGTAATTCACAAACCTACACGAATTATTCGCGAATGGTGACCGATATTGTTCGCGAGGCAGTTCCCGTTTTTGAGAAGACTTCGATTGATGAATTTTACATGGATTTGTCGGGCATGGATCGCTTTTTCGGAACATTCAAGTATGCTAAAGAATTACGGCATCGTATCCTAAAGGAAACGGGTTTACCTATTTCTTTTGGATTGTCTCAAAATAAAACGGTGTCAAAAATCGCGACGGGACAAGCAAAACCAAATAATCAGCTCAAGATTGATTACGGAACAGAACAAGTTTTTCTAGCCCCTCTATCGGTGAAAAAGATTCCGATGGTAGGTGAAAAAACGTATCAAACGTTGTGTAATCTTGGTGTAAGAAAAATCCAAACGATTCAGGAAATGCCAGTGGAAATGATGGAAAGTGCGTTGGGAGAAAATGGTGTAACTATCTGGAAAAAAGCCAATGGGATAGATAATTCGCCAATTGAACCGTTCAATGAGCGAAAATCCATTTCAACGGAACGCACTTTTGACACAGACACGATTGACGTGGTTAAACTAAAGGGTATTTTAGCCGCAATGGGAGAAAATTTGGCTTTTCAACTACGTCGGGGAAAAAAGTTGACGGGTTGTGTAACTGTAAAAATTCGCTATTCCGACTTTCAAACAAAAACCTTACAGAAACAAATTCCTTACACTGCTGCCGACCATGACTTGCTTCCTGTTGTGACGGAATTGTTCAACCGTCTTTTTCAGCGCCGACTTTTGGTGCGTCTTATAGGTTTGCGTTTCAGTGCTTTGGTGGAGGGACATTACCAATTGAGTTTGTTTGATGATGCAATCGATTACGCAAAACTTTATCAGGCAATGGACAACATACGCAAACGTTTCGGCGACCGATCTGTCATTCGCGCGATAGGTATGGAAGCCAAAACTATTGGTAGATGGAATCCTTTTTCTGGCGAACCACCTCCCTTACTGGCCAATAGGCGGATTTAATGCCGACGATAACAAGAATGTTTACGCCGCGACGGATTCGACTTGTATCGATGGTCATTCTGCCGTGGCGGAGGTACTATACCATAATGATTACAGTTTACGACAAAATTTGTGGCAATTGATATGATGTTCGATTTTTGTTACTTTACAGGTGCTTAAATAATTAAAAAACAACGAATTAATTGAGATTCTCAATTTAACGCCTTGAACATATTAACGCCTTAAATATCAGACCTCATGCATTTCGAATTTAGAATGCGCAATGCACGGAATGTGATACATTGTATGGATACGAGACGGGTAATTTGATTGGATATAATTAGTTTACGGCACACGCGACGGATTGATATTTAGGCGTAATGAATTACGGCCCTACGTGTTTCGGGC
>CAZWSY010000023.1:27245-30034 GCA_964636775.1 uncultured Lishizhenia sp. | reverse complement strand
TATTTAGGCGTAATGAATTATGTCGCACGCGACGGATTGATATTTAGGCGTAATGAATTACGGCCCTACGTGTTTCGGGCATAATCAATTACGGCGCACGCGACGGATTGATATTTAGGCGTAATGAATTACGGCCCTACGTGTTTCGGGCATAATCAATTACGGCGCACGCGACGGATTGATATTTAGGCGTAATGAATTATGTCGCACGCGACGGATTGATATTTAGGCGTAATGTCTTACGCCTCTACCATTAACTCAAATATTATGTACAACTACAAAAAACTACCATCCTGGCAAGCTGCAATCGCACTTAGCGAACGCATCCACACAGCCACAGCTGATTATTTGCCAACAGACCACATCGGAATGCTCTCTCAAATGCGGGCAACTTCTGTAAAAATCGTCACACAAATTGCGCTCGGGACAGGAAAATCCAGTCAAACGGCTTTTGCACTAGCACTTGAAGACGCTCAAACACTCCTTTATGAACTAGACACACAGATTGAATTGGCACAACGAATGGAAGTGTTACCAACGTCTGTAGTGGACAGTTTCTATTTTCAAAGACACGATTTAATGCAGCAACTATTTCGGTTTACTCAAACGCTTGTCGCTTAGCATATTCCATTCAAAATTTCGATTAACCAAATTATTGATCGCATAATGCACGTTCACTCTCAATTCAGCATCAAGTACGGTATTTTGTCGCCTGAAGAATTGGTTATTTGGGCGGAACAAAATGCTTATCCGTCTTTGCTTTTGGCAGATATCAACAGCACAGGAGCGGTATTGGACTATTTACGAAAAGCCCAAACACGTAATTTTCATGCAGTTGTTGGAACAAATCTTTGTAATGACATTCAACAAGTAGCCTTAATTATCGCACGAAACAATCGCGGTTTTCATGAGTTGAATCGTTTTTTATCGGAACATTTACATCAACATAAACCCTTCGAACATCCGCTTCCACACTTCACGAATTGTTATGTGGTTTATCCAGTAGAAAAAACACCTACTAATCTCCGTGAAAATGAATTTATTGGATTTCAAATCAAAGATTTACCGAATATTTCTATTCGCTATTCGAAATTGCCAAAATCACGATTATTATTCCTTCCAGCAATGACTTTTCGCAACAAACGCGATTTTAACACCCACCGTTTGCTACGCGCTATCCACTACAACACCTTACTTTCTCGTTTAGAATCCCAACAACAAACGATTGAAAATGAACTACTTCGCTCATTCGATGAATTGGTTGAACTCACCAAAGATTATCCTAACTTGCTACAACGAACTTTAGCACTTCTACAAACTTGTCAAGTTCAATTTCAGTTTGGAGATGACGCACAACCACAAAATCCAGCAACCTTCACGGGGGATAAACAACATGACGAGGCTCTAATTCGCGAATTGTGCATGGACGGTTTGAAATATCGCTACAACGAGGTTACATCAACAATTTTGGAACGAATCGATAAAGAAATTCGAATTATCGCAGAGAAAAATTATTTGTCTTACTTTTTGATTACGTGGGACTTTACTTCGTACGCACGATCAAAAGGATATTTCTATGTAGGAAGAGGAAGTGGTGCAAATAGTTTAGTGGCTTATTTACTTCGTATTACCGATGTTGACCCTTTAGAATTAGACTTGTATTTCGAACGTTTCATCAATCTCTATCGGAAAAATCCTCCCGACTTTGACATGGATTTTTCATGGCGAGAGAGAGACGATATTGTGCGCTATATTTTTGAACGTTATCCCAATGCAGCTTGGCTTTGTACCTACAATACTTTTCAATACAAGGCAACAGTTCGTGAATTGGGAAAAGTTTTTGGTTTGCCGAAAGCCGAAATTGATAAATTGAGTGACGGTAAATTCAAGGTTGAACAGTTGGACAGCATGTCGCAGCTTGTTTTGAAGTATGCGAATAATATACAAGGATTGCCCGCACATTTAAGCGTTCACTCGGGAGGAATTGTGATTAGTGAAAAACCTATCACTTGGTTTTCTGCTACTTTTTTACCACCAAAAGGTTATCCAACCACACAATTTTCTATGCTCGAGGCGGAAGATGTTGGTTTGTATAAATTCGATATTCTCAGTCAACGGGGATTGGGTAAAATTCGTGAAACAATCGACATAATCGCCTATAATCAACCACAAAATCCTCCACGAGACATACACGATGTTCACTATTTCAAACAAGATAAAAAGGTCACTCAACTTTTACTTGACGCCAAAGCATTAGGATGTTTTTACGTAGAATCTCCAGCAATGCGCATGTTAATGATTAAGCTCAAGGTGCAAACATATTTGGAATTGGTTGCAGCAAGTTCCATTATTCGGCCTGGCGTTTCACAATCGGGCATGATGCGTGAGTACATACTTCGACATCGCTTTCCTGAACGGCGAAAACAAGCCAATTCAAGTTTATTGGAAATCATGCCAGAAACTTACGGGGTGATGGTTTATCAAGAGGACGTAATCAAAGTAGCGCATTATTTTGCAGGTTTGAGTCTTGCGGAAGCGGATGTTTTACGTCGAGGAATGTCAGGGAAATTCAGGTCGAGAGAAGAGTTTTTGAGGGTGAAAGATGCTTTCTTTTCCAACTGCAAAGAGCGCGGACACGATGATAAATTGGCGGCTGATGTTTGGCGACAAATTGAAAGCTTTGCCGGCTATGCATTTTCCAAAGGGCACTCTGCTTCTTACGCCGTTGAAAGTTATCAAAGTCTTTACCTCAAAGCTTACTATCCTTTGGAATACATGACGGCTTGCAT
>CAZWSY010000023.1:0-27235 GCA_964636775.1 uncultured Lishizhenia sp. | reverse complement strand
GGATACTACAGAACGGAAATTTATGTTCATGAAGCACGAAAATGGGGAGCGAGTATAGAAGCACCGTCTATTTACGAGGGAGATTACTTGTGTGTTTTGCGGGGTAAACGTTTGATTTTGGGTTTTATACTTGTGGCAGGATTGGAACACAACGTAATTTTTAAGTTACTTGAGGAGCGCAACAACGGACACTTTGCCGATTTAGATGATTTATTACGCAGGTGCTATGTTCCCTTGGAGCAATTGAGTTTACTTATTCGAATTGGCGCTTTTCGTTCATGGAAAGTTTCAAGAAAAAAACTGTTGTGGCAGGCACATTTCCAGCATCATCGCGATAAACGGAAAGCCAGAGAAGCAGAATTATTTGTAGTCCCGCCAACGCCTTTCCAGTTGCCCGACTTGGAAGAATCGGACAAAGAATTGGCTTTTGAACAAATGGAATTATTAGGTTTTCCGTTGTGTCATCCTTTCGATTTATTGGAACAACAAGTGGGTACACACACATTAGCCCATGAAATGCCCGAAAAATTGGGACAAGTAGTGGAGATGTACGGCTATCTCGTTTCCATTAAACGTTCGCGGACGAGCACAGGAACTTACATGAACTTCGGAACACTTTTAGATAAAGAAGGAAACACTATTGATACAGTTCATTTCCCCGAGAGTGTTCAACGGTTTCCTTTTACCGGAAAAGGGATTTATCAACTTAACGGAATCGTTACTGAAGAATTTGGTTACTATTGCTTGCAGGTAGGTTTCTTGAAGAAACTTAAATTGATGGAAGACATTCGCTTCAGTGAAAACGCCTTGGACTTGGATTGGAAAAGATTTGATTTTGGAAAGAAGGATGATAATTGAGAAGCCAGAGAGAATGTGCTAATATGCTAATTATCTAATTAAAAAATTAGCACATTAGCACATTGAAAAATTAGCACATTAACTCACCTATCTGAGAACTGTAACGTTCGATTTGTAAAACTCGCCAACATTGTATCTTCTTTTGCTGACAAACTCTTTACACGATACAATTCGGTAGTCAATGGAGGCAATTCAAATGATCTTTGAACTTCGAGAAGTCGTTTTTCTTGCGCATAATTGTTGACTTCATCTGAAAAAGTTGAAATCACCTGATAAACGGTATCGTAAAGGTATTTCACAGATGTTAAGGATTTTCTGGCAACAAAGACCGTGTCATAAACCGTTTTAGTTATAACTGAGGGTAAACTTTTTCGATAAACCACTTGAGTTTTTTCAACTTCGTTTGGCCAAATTATTAAGAAGAAAATTACAACTGCCGCGACCGCCATTAATGCTTGATACAAAGGAACAACTTTTGTTTTTCTTAGAACGGGCTTGATTTCAAGAGGTTTAACCTTTGGAGTCTCAAAAGTATTACTTGTTGTCTCAGCAATAATGGTTCTTTGTAATTGATAGCTTTCCATCGACATTTGTTGTAGTACAAAATCGCGTTCCTTGGAATCAAGTTGATTGAAATTTTTAGATTCGAGTAGATGAAACAAACGTTCTTGTTCTTTCGAAAATTCTTTATCCATTTTAATTCAGTTTAAAAAGTTGGGTTTCGAAGCGCGGGTCAAATTCTTTGAGTTGTTGCGCGATTTTTTGGGTCGCATAAAACAAGCGTGACTTGACCGTCCCAATTGAGGTTTCCATAATATCAGCAATTTCCTGCAAGGAAAAATGTTCCATGTAGCGAAGTACGAAAACCGTTTTCTGTCCGTGATCGAGTGAATCTATGCTTTTATCCAATAGCAATTTGAAATGTGCTTTTCCAGCCAAGTCATCAGCCAAATGAGAAAAACGATTAAGTTCAAATTCATCCTTGGAAAAGCTGTTGAAAGGAGTTCTTCTATAAGTGGTTTTGCACATGTTAGAGGCGATGGTAAAAAGCCAAGTATAAAACTTTTTTTCGGGGTCAAATAAGTGCTTTTTCTCCAAAATTCGAAGGAAAATTTCTTGAACAAAATCCTGCGCTAAATCGACATCTTTCTGCAGCATTTTGATGAAATAACCTAGTAATTTCTGACTGTAGCGACGATGTAATTCCATTATTGCTGCATGCGAATGGTGGTCTATTACCTGAACCATCAATTCTTCATCGGTTTTTGAAACTAAGTTTTTGGGAAACAAGACTCGTTTATTTTACGATTACTTCCATCACAATTCTAAATCCAATTCCAGGTTCGGGCAAGGTGTAAATTTGTTGTTTGTCAAAGGTTGATTCATCGAAGGTGTTGTACCATGAACCTCCTTTAGCAATTCCTTTTTTGTCAATCATTTCAGCTACGTTTCCGAACATATTGTATAGACCTATTTTGTTCGGCAAATAGTTGTCAATTTTACCCATGAAATCCAAACCATCTGCACTTGGTGCAAATTCCTCAGGTCGAATATTAGCGAGGTAACATTTGTCTGCATTTTGAATATTATCATTTGGAAAGGGAGTTTTAGCATTTTCATTTCCTGAACCAGCAGCAAGTTTCCATTCTTGTTCGGTGGGGAGTCGAAAAACCACTTGTGTATATTTGCGTTTGCGTTGAGAATTGTATTGTTGTGTCAACCATTCACAATAAGCGATTGCTCCTTCATGTGGAACGCTCACCACAGGAAATTTATTAAAGGCCACATGACTGTAATAGGATTTTATCCAAAGCTCACCTTCTTTTTTTGTTTTCAAAGCTTTATTCGGTCGCAACCAACCATTAGTGTCATAAACTGCAGCTTTGTACAATTCAAATTTCTTTGACCTTTTTAAATTTTCAAGAAACTTTTTGTACTCTTCATTGCTCGTTTCGTACCTCGACATATAGAGATGCTCTTTAAAAGGCAGCATATTTTTCTCAATCGTTTTTACATCCAAAAGCGTGTTGATAATAATAGAATTTGAAGATTCATCCTTTTCCAACAAATCCAACACTTCTCCTTGTTTACCAGATTCTTCGCTAATCGAAACGATGTATTTCTCTAAGTTTTTTGCTTTTGCAAATTCCTCGCTGTCCTGATAATGTTTGTGCAATTTCATTAGGCTTGGAAGGTACGTTTCATTAAAACCACCAACCACTTTATCGTAAACATTAAACGAAAAAACTTCCGTCAAATGATCCAATAAATAGCGTTTTTCGAAGTTACGTTTAATGATTGAAATGTTGTCAATTGGTTCACTTCCATATTTATACGCCAATCCGGTTAAGTACAATTTATCGCCGTATTTTTCTTTGAAAGCTTCAATTCCTGTTGCGGCAACGTAAGCAGGCCTTTTTCCAGTAAAGAGGTGATTAAAAATTTTCAGTTGATTGTTTTCGAAGTTGTCATAATCTTCCAGCAACTTGTTGATTACCAAATCAGAATAGCCTAAATCTTTGAAAATTCTGTTTCTGTAATCGTCATAATTCAATAATGAAGTGTTCACTACTTTCACATCTTTTCTGAAGTTTTTTGCAGATTGAACAATCCAAACAGCGTATGTATCGTTGTCGCCAACCGTGAAAAGTATGGCATTTGGTTCCAACTCCGACAATAGATTATAGCCCCAATTTAATATTCCTGCGGGTAGTTCGCCACTTTCAAAACATTTCTGTGCAAAGCGTTCATGTTCTTTTTGATTTCCTTGTAATTCATAGTGAATCATTAAATTATGGAAAGCACGTGCGTCATTTGGGCTTATTTGATGTGCCTTGAGAAGATAAGAGTTGTCCTTGATTAAATCGCCGTTCCAAAACTTGATATGGTTTGCTTCAAACGAATTTGGAATAGCTTTTAACGCTGCATCAGCAATTTGTTCGCATTGTTTTTCATACTGTTCGCGTTTTTTAGTAGCTTCTGCTTGAGTCATATAAAACGAATTCGATAAGTTTTTTAGTGCGCGAGTTGCTGCAAAGTAATTGTACCATGCTTCGCCGTTATTCTTGTTTTTTTCAGTTTCGGCTTTCCACAATTCTTGTTGTTTTTCGTACCAAGAAATTTCACGTACTTCTTTGGCGATGCTGTAAACTGTTTCTTTTTGCTGCGCGAGCGCTTGTCCAAAAACGAACACAGTCAAGGCTATAAAGAGGTTTTTCATTGTATTAAAGTTAGCTTTATAATTTAAAAATGAGTTTGAAATTTCGAAATTCGGCAGTAATACTCAATGCTAACTAAAAGGTTCAAATGAGGGGTTAAATTCTTAAATTTTGTTTAAAAAACCGACTAGAAATACCATTATTTTCAAAAGGTAATTAGATGTAAAATTTAGTTCACAAAAGAAGTTTGTCGTCCTTAGTAAACGATTTGATAAGGTGAATTCGAATGGCGATTATAAAAAATGTCGGAAAATCAAAATTACTTTGATTCAAAAAAAAAGCAGAAAATTTGTCTGAACTGACCTCAAAGCAAAACAAATGAATTAATCAAAGATTAAAATTTTACAAAGATCACATCAATATCAACGAATTAAGTAAGTTAAATGACGCAATTGAAAAGAGTTAACTTACAATAATAAAAGGTGAGATTGCCGCAAAAAGTAATTACTTACCCCACACCAACCACAACCATTTCTTCCCAACGCAAATATTTTTGAGCCAAAACTTGAAGTTGTTTGGGTTCAATTTGATGGAGCGTTTTTAGAAATTGATTGTAATAATCCATATCAAGTCCATGGAAAGAAACATTCAAATACAAATCGGTCAAAGAATAAGGACCATCAGCGCTTTTAAGTAGTTGTCCCTCCAAATAATTGCGAACCAAAGAAAGTTCGCCTTCCGAAATTAATTCGTCCTGTAATCGTTGCATTTCGTTTCGAATCTCATGTAAAGTTGGTTGGAAAACATCTTTACCCACTTCTGATCCAATAACGAAATAACCAACATTTTTCAATTCATTCACGTAAGAACCAATTCCGTAAGTGTAGCCTTTGTCTTCACGAATATTTTTCATCAATCTACTTCCAAAATAATCTCCGAAAATCGTGTTGAGAATGGAAAATGGAATAAAATCAGGATGGTTTTTGGTGAAAAGTAGTCTTCCAACTCGAAGTGCGGTTTGCATGGCATCCGACTTTTCCAAATACAATTCTCCCTTTTGGCTAATAAGATTTGGATTTAGGCTAACATTCTCGTTACACAACCAAGGTTTAAATTTTTCGAATATACTTTCCGCAACACTTTTTGTAAAATCACCCACTAGCACTATCTTAAAAAGACCTGATAAATAAGCCTTTTTAAAGAATGAAATAACTTCCTCGCGTTGAATTAAATCATAATCGTTGGGTTCGGTGAGTTTGCTGAAAGGACTATCACCAAAAAGTTGACGCTGAAATGTTCGCTGCGCCTGAAATCCAACTTTTTCTAAATTGATTAATAATTTTTGTTTTCTATCTGCCTTTAATTCAGTTAGCTCACTTTCAGGGAAACAATTTTCAGTCATTACCTCAAAAAACAAATCCAAAACCTTTGGCATTTGGTCGTTAAGAGCGTAAAATGAAACCACTGACTGCTCCAACGAAGCACCAACGTCCATGTAGGCACCCAGTGCGTCGAAGGCATTGTGAATGCTTGTGCTGTCCATTTTGGCTGTCCCTGAGAAGAGCAAACCAGCAGTTAAATGGCAAAGTGTAGCATTGTTTTTTGCTGTTCCAGCGTCGAAATAAAAGTCCACACGAGAGGTAGCATTTGGAACATTTTTCATCCAAATAAAGGTGTTCTCGTTGGATAAATTTTGAACTACAGGTGCTACAAAATCTATTTTTTCAACGGCTTTAATTTCAGGTGCGATTGTTCTGTCCATAATCGAATTGATTTTAATCTTCTTCCTCCATTTCAAATTCTTCATTTTCAAAACCTTTCATGGCTTTTACCTGAAGTAAGGAGCAGTTTGTTTTTGTGAGTATTTCTTGTCCAACTTGTTGTATGTCCGCTGCTGTTATTGCGTCATAGATAGCTTGTTCTTCATTGATTCCATTGGCATCACCGAGCAATTCAAAGTAGCACAAATTCATAGCGCGGTTCAATAAACCTTGTTCTTGAAATTCTTTTGCCGTTCTAATTTTGATTTTCAATTTTGCCAATTCTTCATCAGAAATGGGTTGAGCAAGAAAATGGTCGATTACTTCCCACAATGCCTCGTCCAATTGTTCGAAAGATACGCCATTATTTAGTTTTCCGCTTATGACCAGAAGGCCGTCATCAATTGAACCCGTTATGTAGGCATTTATTTCCGCCACAAGTTGACGTTTTTTCTTCAGCTCGATATAAAGCAAAGAAGACTTTTCTCGCCCCAACGTATCACTCAAAAGGTCAGTCATATAGTAGGCAACGTTTTTTCTTTCAACCATTTTAAAGGCGTAATAAAAAGCGTTGGCAGGAACTTTTCTTTCCACTGTCAATTGGCGAAATTCATCTTGAAATGGTTCTGCAGGAAGTAAACGTTCGGGCTTCACACCTGAAGGAATATTGCCAAACCAATAATTCACTTTTTCCTTCACAAATTCCAATTCAAAATTTCCAGCAACACACAAAATCGCATTTTTAGGATGATAGAATTTCTTGAAAAATTTCTTCACGTCATCCATTGTTGCATCTTCGATATGTTTAATGTCCTTGCCAATAGTTGCCCAGCGGTAGGGATGTTTTTTATAGGCTAAAGGACGCAGCAACAACCAAACATCTCCATAAGGTTGGTTCAAATAACGTTGCTTAAACTCTTCAATCACAACATTTCTTTGTACTTCCAAACTTTTATCAGTAAACGCCAAAGACAACATTCTATCGCTTTCCAACCAAAGCGCCGTGTCGAGATTAACGGCAGGAACACTTTCGTAGTAGTTGGTAATGTCATTCGAGGTGAATGCATTGTTTTCACCTCCCGCCATTTGTAAGGGTTTGTCGAATTCAGGAATGTTGACAGAACCACCAAACATAAGGTGTTCAAATAAATGTGCAAAGCCTGTTTTTTCAGGATTTTCGTCACGAGCACCAACGTCATAAAGTACGTTCACCACCGCCATTGGAGTTGTTGGGTCATGGTGGAAAATGACACGTAAACCGTTTTCTAGTTCGAATTTTTCAAATTTTATCATCAGAAAATAAATTTGTCGTTTGATTGTTCTGCAAGTGCTTGTCGGTATTCTTCGATAATTTCTTTAACTACATCTGCGGCAGGAAGAATTTCATTTATCAGACCAGAAATTTGTCCAATTTCCAATTCTCCTTCAATTAAATCGCCCTCAAACATACCCTTTTTTGCTCGTCCTCTGCCTAAAAGATTTTTTAGGGTTTCTTCATCGGCTCCAGATTGATAAGCCGCTTCAACGCGTTTGTAAAATTCATTTTTAATCAATCTTACAGGAGTTAATTCTTTGAGTGTAAGCATAGTGTCACCTTCTTTCGCATTTACAACACTATCCTTGAAAGCTTGATGCGCACTTGATTCTGGGGTTGCAACAAAACGACTTCCAATTTGAACGGCGTCTGCTCCAAGATTCAGAGCAGCGAGCATTCCTCTACCAGTTCCGATTCCTCCAGCGGCTATTAATGGAATTGAAATGGCTTTTTTGACCATCGGAATTAAGCAAAAAGTAGTGGTTTCGTCTCGTCCGTTGTGTCCTCCCGCTTCAAAACCCTCTGCTACAACAGCATCAACGCCAGCTTCTTGCGCTTTAACAGCAAATTTCACAGAGGAAACCACGTGCACCACTTTTATTCCGTGAGACTTCAAGTGTGCTGTCCATGTTTTTGGATTACCAGCTGATGTGAAAACGATTGGAACTTTGTGTTTAATAATTGTTTCAATGTGCTTGTCGATGTCAGGATAAAGCATTGGTAGATTGACAGCAAACGGTTTGTTTGTTGCAGCTTTACATTTTATGACGTGTTCCTCTAAAATTTCAGGATACATCGAACCAGAACCTATAATTCCTAGCCCTCCGGCATTCGAAACTGCACTTGCCAATTCCCAGCCAGAACACCAAATCATTCCAGCTTGAATCAAAGGATATTGTATATCAAATAATTGTGAGATTTTATTCATCTGTTTGTTTCTTTAGAAAAAACGAAATTAATCAATTCAAACGCTACCATAAGAAAAGTGCATGAGTGGTGAAAACTGATTATGTTAACAAAATGTTTAATTTAGTCTGTCAAATTAGAAAATATGTCTAAAAAGTTTTGGTTCCTTTCGTCATTATGGATACTCTCCTTTCCATTGTGGTCACAAAATCAGTTTCAACCCAAACTTATTCCTTCAAAGCAAGTTCAGCACAAAGCACTTTTTGAAAACAAAGGTCAGTGGCCACAAGGTGTACTTTTTAATGCTGAAATGAGTGGAGGAAAGTTGTGGGTTCAACAGAAAAAAATGGTTTACCATCTCCAAGATTATTCTGCGATGCAAAAAGCACATGCAGGCTTAAATCCAGACTTTAAGGATACAACAATTCGGGAAACGGTTGTACATCTGAATTTTCCTGGTGCAAATGAGGTAAAACAAATCGAGAAAAAGAATCCAACCAATTATTATCACAATTATTTCTTAGGAAATGACAGAAACAAATGGGCTTCAGCTGTTTATGGATATCATGAAGTGATTTTAAAAGAATTTTATGATGGAATTGATATGCGATACCTCGGAAAAGGCGACGAGATAAAGTATGAGTTTGTAGTAAAACCAAATGTTGATCCCTCCAAAATTGTGTTGAACTATGCCAATCAAAAAAGTTTGAAAATTGATAAAAAAGGAAACCTCATTATTTCAACCGATTTAGGTCAAATTCAAGAACGTTATCCGCTTGCTTTTCAGTCTATTAATGGAAAATTGGTTGGTGTAAAAGTGAAATTCAAATTAGAAGGAAACAACGTCACTTTTGATTTGGGTAAATACAATAAAAATTACGAATTGGTTATTGATCCTACGTTGATATTCTCAACTTGGGTGGGAGCGGTTTCAGACAATTTTGGAATGACTGCGACCTATGGTCATGATGGAACAGCTTACACAGGCGGAATTGTGTATGGTAGAAATTATCCAACTCCTGACAATCAGGCATATAATGTCGCATCAAATTTTACAGTTGTTTCAGGGAGTTACGGTATTACGGATGTTTACATTTCGAAATTCAATCCAACAGGTACACAAATGCTTTGGACTACCTTTATTGGTGGTGGAAACAATAATTCAGGGACTGAGACAGTTCACTCCATGATTTGTGATTTGGATGATAATCTTTACATCTTTGGAGCAACATCTAGTAGTAATTTCCCAACAACTCCCGGAGCTTATGATGTTTCTTTTAACGGTGGAGTAACTACAGGTAATACCAATTTTTATTTCAATGGGGTTTATTATCAAAATTTAGGTACCGATATTTACGTTGCCAAGTTCAGTCCAAATGGACACAATTTACTTGGTTCAACCTTTGTAGGAGGTAGTGGGAATGATGGGGTAAACTACATCCAATCTTCGTTACCCTATGATAATGTAACCGCTTATTCAGGAATAGTGACCAATTATGGTGATCAGTTTCGTGGTGAAATAATGTTAGACAATCAGAACAATATTGTTGTAGCAAGTTGTACACGTTCTACCAACTTTCCAACTGTTCAGGCTATACAAGGAACCAACGGCGGCAATCAAGATGGAGTAATTTTTAAGCTTTCAGCCAATTTCCAAAACTTACTTTTTTCAAGTTATTATGGTGGATCACAAGACGATGCTTGTTATTCTGTAAAAGTAGATGGAGTGGATAATATTGTGTTTGCCGGAGGAACACGTTCGAATAATTTAATTGCAACAACTGGAGGATTCCAACCCGCAACAGCTGGAGGAGCAGCTGATGGTTTCGTAGTAAAAATGCCAGGGAATGGAAGTACAATTACACAAGCGTCTTACGTGGGAAAAGCTAATTATGACCAAGTTTTCTTTGTGGAAATTGACCGTGACGACAACATTTTCTTGCTTGGACAATCTGCTGGTGGAACCTTTCCGATTTTGAATGCCCAATTTTCAAACAACAACGGGTCTAACTTTATCATCAAACTAAATCCAGGCTTAACAACAAACCTTGCCTCAACAAGATTTGGAAACAACAATACAGCCATCAATATTTCTCCATCTGCCTTCTTGATTGATGTCTGCGGAAATATATACGTCTCAGGTTGGGGAGCAAATATTTTACAAAACACACCTCTAAGTGGTATGCCTGTAACACCTGATGCTTTTCAATTGACCCCTCCTAACGGATTTGACTTTTATCTTTTGGTTATTAAAAGCAATTTTGAAGGTATTTTGTATGGTACATATATCGGAGGTAATCAGGCGACAGAACACGTTGACGGCGGGACTTCACGTTTTGATAAAAATGGTGTTGTCTATCAGTCTGTTTGTGCAGGTTGCGGAGGAAGAGACGATTTTCCTACAACCCCAGGTGCCTGGTCGGCAACTAACAATAGCACCAACTGTAATAACGTAATTTATAAATTTGATACCGATGTTATTCCAGTAGCTGATTTTTCAAGTAGTTCCACACAAGGATGTATAAACCTCACCGTTACCTTATCCAATAGCTCTAATCCTAATAGTACCTATTGGTGGGATTTCGGAAATGGAAACATTGATTCAACTACCTACAGCCCTGTCATTACTTATACAACTCCAGGAACTTACGAGGTGAATTTGTATGTAAGAGATAGCTTGTGTGATTTAGTTGATACGGCAAGAATAACAATCGTTGCTCTTGACTCCATTCGCTTGGATGTTCCAGATACTTTACGGGTATGTAATTCCGGTCCGTTTAATTTAACCGCTCAAACATACGGAACTGCCACTTCAATTGTATGGTCATTAAGCGCGAACATGAGTAATCCTATTAATTCCAACAACAATCCGACAATCGCTGTTAGCGCACCGCCAAAATGGTATTACGTTGAAGCAGGAAATGGTTTGTGTAGTAAAAAGGATAGCGTTTATGTGCTCTTTGATGTCCAACCCGAGGCGTCATTTGTACTTAATGATTCTTCCGGTTGTGCGCCGCTATCCGTCACTTTCACAAATACTTCAGTTCAAACCGAAACTATTCTTTGGACATTTGGAAACGGTCAAACCAATTCAACTAATAATACAGTTACCATGGTTTACGATACTCCTGGAACTTATACGGTGAGTTTATTTATTGAAGATCCTGTTTGTCCAGCGAATGATATTGCTTTTGCTACCATTTCGGTTAGTCCAAATATTCAAATTAATCTTGTTGATGAGATTGCACTGTGTAATCCCGTTCCAGTGAATTTTAATCCAACATTTACTGGTTCTCCTACAACCTTTATTTGGTCAAGCAACAATCAATTTTCTGACACACTCAATTCAGATTTAAGCAATCCTAATCTAACACTCAACGACCCACAAAACGGTTATTACTATTTATGGGTAACCAACGGGGATTGTATTAACCGCGATAGTGTACTCGTGAATTTTACAAGTGCCGACTTAACTTTATCAGGAACTCAAAATATTTGCCTTGGAAATTCAAGTGTAATCACAGCACAAAACAGTAATCCGTTGGTGACTTTTAATTACAATTGGACTCCAACGAATATCATTACAGGCGGTTCGGGGACAAATCAAATAACCGTAACTCCTACAAATTCTCAGTACATTTATTTAAGTGCTTCATCTTCGAACGGTTGTTTTGTGAGTGATTCCATCTTTATAAATGTATCTTTTATTGACCCAGCATCCGTAGTTGCATCTTCCTCCGAGTACATTGTTTTACCGAATGCAAGCGTTACTTTATCCGGCTCGCCAAGTGGTTACCCAATTTATTCATGGATACCAACAACTGGTCTTTCTACTCCGAACGAACAGAATACCAATGCAACTATTAGTGAAACAATTCTGTACACTTTAACCGTTTCGGATGGCGTTTGTTCTGTTTCTGACACGGTTGAGGTTCGGGTTTATGAAATAATTTGCGAGGATCCCTATGTATTTATTCCAAATGCTTTTTCACCAAATGGAGATACTTACAACGACGTACTTTACGTTCGTGGAATTTGGATAGAAAAAATGATTTTCAGAATTTTTGACCGATGGGGAGAAATGGTTTTTGAAAGTGAGGATGTCACCAAAGGTTGGGACGGAACATTTAGAGGAAAAGCCTTGGATCCAGATGTTTATGATTTTTATTTAGACGTCACGTGTATTGGTGGCTTGAAATCAATTACAAAAGGGAATGTTACATTAATGAGATAATATGAAAAAGATAATCACCTCAAAATCAGAAGAGTTTTTAGCAAGGTACCTTAATAATGCAAGTCCTACTGGATTTGAAGCAGAGGGACAAAAAATGTGGTTGGAATATGTAAAACCTTACATTGACGATTATATCGTTGATGCTTATGGTTCTGTTGCCGCAGTAATAAATCCCGGACAAGAATACAAAGTTGTTATCGAAGCACATGCTGACGAAATATCTTGGTTTGTTCATTACATTACCAAAGAAGGGTTTATTTACCTCAAAAGAAATGGTGGGTCTGATCATATTATTGCACCGTCAAAAAGAGTTAACATTCACACCGATAAAGGAATAGTGAAGGCCGTTTTTGGATGGCCGGCAATTCACACACGTCATACTAAGGAGGAAACACCTAGCATGAAAAACATTTTCTTGGATTGTGGGTGCAGTTCCAAAGAAGAAGTAGAAAAATTGGGAGTTCATGTCGGTTGTGTGGCAACATTTGAAGATGAATTTATGATTTTGAACAAAAACAAATACGTTGCTCGAGCTTTGGACAATAGAGTAGGGGGATTTATGATTGCAGAAGTTGCAAGGCTTTTAAGTGAGAAAAAAGTCAAATTGCCTTTCACCTTGTATGTAGTGAATGCTGTGCAAGAAGAAATCGGACTTCGTGGAGCGGAAATGATGGCACACCGGTTAAAACCAAATTTGGCATTAATTACGGACGTTTGCCATGATACTGGAACACCAATGATTGATAAAATTGAAAATGGCGACCAAAAATCTGGTTTAGGCCCTGTTTTAACCTACGGTCCTGCTGTTCAGAACAACTTCCTAAAACATATTATTAAGGTGGCAGAAAAAAAAGAAATTCCATTTCAAAGAGCAGCTGTTTCAAGATCTACAGGAACTGATACTGATGCATTCGCCTATTCGAGTGAAGGAGTTACAAGTGCATTGATTTCATTGCCTTTGCGTTACATGCACACAACCGTAGAAATGGTACAAAAGGAGGACGTTGAAAATTGTATTCGATTAATTTTTGAAACAGTGAAAACCCTTGATAG
Organism: uncultured Lishizhenia sp.; assembly: GCA_964636775.1. Classification (GTDB taxonomy): domain Bacteria; phylum Bacteroidota; class Bacteroidia; order Flavobacteriales_D; family Crocinitomicaceae; genus UBA952. Next base: position 13,951 of record CAZWSY010000023.1, on the reverse strand, counting down.
CAATATTGACTTTTCCTATTTTAGGTGAATTACTTCTTAAGTATTGTTAATTTCGCAAGGTAGAACCTACTTTTATGTTGTTTGAAGAATTTTTGTTGTTGTTGGGTGTTTTTGCTGGTGCATTCTTGACAACTTTTGTAATGATACCCAAAATTCGCTCGTTGTCCATTGAGCGAAGATTAGGGTCAATTCCAAATCATAGATCCTCTCACATAAATGCGACCCCAAACATTGGAGGAATTGCTTTTTATGTAACAATGATGGTTTTTTATTATTTCATACAACCATTAGATAAAACGGACATATTTACTTCAATTATTCCAGGTTTAACAATTATGTTCATCATTGGATTAAAAGACGATTTAGTGGGGGTTGCACCATACACAAAAATTATAGCACAAATTACCTCGGGTTACTTTATTGCTGCGCACCCCAAATTTGAATTGATTAATTTAAAAGGTTTCCTCTGGACTTTTCAGGTTGATTTTTTTGTTGGATTTGCCTTGGTTATAGCCTTTATTATTGTTACTGTTAACGCCATTAACTTAATTGACGGTATAGATGGTTTAGCTGGAGTGTTGAGTATTGTAATTTTCTCAAGTTTTGGAGCAATATTCTTTATCATTGACCATTTGTTTCTATTAAGTGTTAATGTTGTCCTTGTTGGATCTATTCTTGCATTTCTTTGGTACAACGTTCACCCCGAAAAGAAAATTTTTATGGGTGATACAGGTTCTCTAGTTATTGGTTTTATGATTTCCATTATGGCAATTGATTTGTTTACGTTGACCAAAACAGAGCTTTACAAACTCGAATTTCCGCTACAAAATTTTCCATTTCTTGTATTTACAATTTTATTTGTTCCATTGATGGATACTTTTCGGGTTTTCGCAACGAGAATAATTAAAGGGAAAAGTCCTTTTCACGCTGATAAAACCCACATACATCATATTCTTTTACCCTACTTCTCAGGTAGCCATTTAAAAACATCACTTACAATTGGAGTAGTTAGTTTATCGATAACCCTTTTTTATGCTTTGTTTTTAATTCATGCCACGCAAACCGTTTTGTTCATTGCCAGTCTTGTTCTTTGTATAATTTACTGTTTTGTTCTTGAGAAATTCAAGAGACAAGAAACTTAGTTGTTTATCCCTTTTTTCTTTTAGAATTAGTAATCTATTGATGAATGGAATTCTTGCTTATATCGATTATTTTACATCGCAGGAACTATGTACATCGACCAAAAGTGGAATTTTAGAAAAGCTCTAAAATACTTTTTCAACAAGGATTAAGGTTTTCAATTAAACATCTTTCTTATATTCAACCTTTTTTCCAGAATGAAAGATTATATCCTCTCAATTGATGCTGGAACTACTAGTTCTCGCGCTTTGATTTTCGACCACGATGGCAAACAAGTTGGTTTGGCTCAATATGAATTCTCTCAATTTTTCCCGCAAGAAAGTTGGGTTGAACACGACGCCGAAGAAATTTGGGAAACTCAAAAAAAAGCTATCCGTGATGCCCTGAAAAATGCCAATATCTCTCCTGAACAACTTGCAGGCATTGGAATTACAAACCAACGTGAAACAACTGTTGTTTGGAATAAGGACACAGGAAAACCAATTCATAACGCCATTGTTTGGCAAGACCGACGTACAGCTTCTATTTGTGACGAACTTCGCGCAAACGGTCATGCGTCTCTTTTTCAAGAAAAAACAGGTCTTGTTCTTGATGCTTATTTTTCAGGAACAAAAATTCAATGGATTCTTAACCAAGACCCTTATTTCCATCAGTTGGCTGAACAAGGAAAATTACTTTTTGGAACAATTGATTCTTGGTTAATTTGGAATTTAACAAACGGAAAATCGCATATCACAGACCCTAGCAACGCAAGTAGAACTTTGTGCTACAATATCCACACCCTTCGATGGGACGAGGAATTGTGTTCACTTTTAAAAGTTCCAATGTCTATGTTGCCGCAAGTTGTTCCTTCATCAGGCATTGCCGCCCAAGCTAAATTGGATGATTGGAATATTGAAGTTCCGATTTCAGGAATAGCAGGCGACCAACAAGCTGCACTTTTCGGACAACTTTGTTTTCAACCTGGAGAAGTGAAAAATACTTACGGAACAGGTTGTTTTTGTGTGATGAATACGGGGGATAAGCCTGTTGTTTCACAAAATAAAATGCTCACTACAATCGCTTGGCAACTCGATGGAAAAGTCACTTATGCACTAGAAGGAAGCGTTTTTATAGCTGGTGCGCTTATTCAATGGTTGCGCGATGGTTTGGAAATGATTGAATCGGCAAAGGAAATTGAAGCATTGGCGGCTTCCGTAACCGATAATGGAGGCGTAACTTTCATTTCAGCTTTGGCTGGACTTGGTGCACCTTACTGGGATCCAATGGCGACTGGTGCAATTTTCGGAATCACAAGAGGAACCACAAAAGGTCATATTGCACGTGCAGCTTTGGAAGCAATTACCATGCGCTCACGCGAAATTATTTTCGAAATGCAGAAAGATGCTGGTGTTGTTTTCAAAAATTTGCGTGTGGATGGCGGTGCCTCCATGAACAACCTCATGATGCAAATTCAAGCCGATTTATTGCACAGCGACGTCATTCGACCAAAAACGACTGAAACTACGGCAATTGGTGCAGCATTTTTAGCAGGTTTAGGAACAGGATTTTGGAAAAACACAGATGAACTTCAGTCTATTTGGGAAGAAGACAAAGTTTTTAAACCAGAACAAAATCCACAAACACAACGCATTGTAAATATGTGGAACGATAGGATGAAGAAAATCACCAATAATTAGTCATGCGTGAAGAAAACCTTCAAAAATTAGCCGACCAAAAATGGGATTTACTTGTGATTGGAGGCGGTGCAACGGGAATGGGTGTTGCGTTGGACGGACTTTCAAGAGGTTTGTCTGTTGCCTTGATTGACGCCCATGATTTTGCAAAAGGAACATCGTCTCGCAGTACAAAATTGTTGCATGGAGGTGTTCGCTATCTGAAAAATGGAGACGTTTCCTTAGTAAAAGAAGCACTTCACGAAAGAGGTTTGATTCTTAAAAACGCGATGCACCTTTCACGAGAAATGGACTTCATAATTCCGAGTTATTCCATTTTTCATAAACTGTTCTACGGAGTTGGCTTGAAAGTCTATGATTATTTATCTGGAAAAGAGTCAATTGGTGGTTCTCAGTGGCTTGATAAAGCTGAGGTTTTGGAACATTTGCCAACGGTAAAATCCAAAGGGCTTGTTGGAGGTGTTTTGTATCGTGACGGACAATTCGATGATGCTCGAATGGTAATTTCAATGGCAAAAACTATTGAACATTTGGGCGGACTTGTATTGAACTATGTTCGCGCTAACGATTTTATCAAGGAGAATGATAAAGTTGCAGGATTGAAAGTTCAGGAAGTTTTTTCGGGAGGGAGTTATTCAATTTCCGCTAAAATGGTGGTAAATGCAACAGGTGTTTTTGCAGAAAAAATAATGGCTTTGGATGGAGATGATTCAGGAATTCGTATCCGACCAAGTCAAGGTGTACATATCGTTTTGGATAAAAAATTTCTTCCTACAAAGTCCGCGCTGATGGTTCCTTCAACAAGTGACGGAAGAGTGCTTTTTGCTGTTCCTTGGCACGGGTCAGTTATTGTTGGAACTACCGATACAGAAGTTAAAAGTATTGATGATGAGCCACTTTCAACAAAGGAAGAAGTACAATTTATTTTGGAAAATGCCGCGGCTTATTTAGCTCACCCACCAAAATGGAAGGATATTAAAAGTGTATTTACAGGTTTGCGTCCACTTATTTCTCAGGAAGGAAAATCTTCAAAAGCCTTGTCAAGAAAACATTTAGTGCACCGTTCAAAAAGTGGATTGGTGAGTATTCTCGGTGGAAAGTGGACTACCTACAGAAGCATGGCAGAAGAAACAGTTGACGTAGCATTGAAAAATAGCGATTTACCATTCTCTCCGTCAAAAACACACCACCTTAAACTAGTGGATTCCAATCAAAAAGTATTGAAGGAGGATGATTTATGTGTTTTGGGTGCAGAAAAAAATAAACTACCGAACTATGGTTCAACACTAGCTATGTGTTCCAAAAGTCATTTATCTGAGGCCTTTATTGGTTATAGTATTGAAAATGAATACGCTTTAACTGTTGAAGATATTCTAGCAAGGCGTACACGAATCCTGTTTTTAGACGTTGAAGAAGCACTGAGTTTAGCACCACAAGTTGCGAAAATCATGGCTAAATTCATGCTGAAGGATGAACTTTGGGAGCAAGAACAATTAAAATCTTTTCACTTAACCGCTAAAAAATACCAATTATGACCGCCTATTTAGGAGAATTTATCGGAACCGCTATTTTGCTGCTACTTGGTTCTGGAGTCGTAGCAAATGTTTCTTTGAAAAACACACTCGCCACGGGACAAACACCTTGGGTTTTAATCACAACTGGCTGGGGGTTGGCCGTATTTATTGCAGTTTATTGCGTTGGCGATATTAGTGGCGCACACTTAAATCCTGCTGTGAGTTTAGCTTTGGCACTTGCAGGAAAATTTTCTTGGAGTTTGTTTCCCGGATATGTTTTAGCACAGTTTTTAGGAGCAATGACAGGAGCATTTTTAAGTTATTCGCTCTACAAGTCTCATGTTGGCGCAACAGAGGACGAAGATGCAGTTAAGGGAATGTTCTGTAATTCACCAGCAATCCCAAATACCGCGAGAAATTTATTCAGTGAAATTTTAGGAACTTTCATCCTTGTATTTGCCATTTTTAGATTGACTTCACCAACACTTTCTTTCGAAAATGAATCTGCATCTGTTTTCGGTTTGGGTTCAATTGGTGCTTTGCCTGTTGGATTATTGGTTTGGGCAATCGGGATGTCGCTTGGAGGAACAACAGGTTATGCGATAAATCCTGCTCGCGATTTCGGACCACGAATCGTTTATGCGTTTTTACCCCGAAAAAACAAAAAGCCAGATTGGGGATACAGCTGGATTCCTGTAGTCGGACCATTGGTTGGAGCAGCTTTTGCCACACTTTTAAACTCACTTTTAAACAGTCTTTAAATGTCGTTTAAACGTTGCTTTTTTCAGATAGATTTTAAACATTTTGTTCTTTTCGTTGGACTTTTTTGTGCCCTATTTTCTGCAAAGGCACAAGAACCAAAAGCGTCGAAAGGGAAACTTATTTGGCACACTAATTTTCCTTCGAAACTTGTAGATGCAAGAATGGTTACTGTTTGGTTGCCAGAAAATTACGACACAAAAACCAAATACGCCGTTTTGTACATGCACGACGGACAAATGCTTTTCGACTCCACTACAACTTGGAATAAACAAGAGTGGGGAATGGACGAAACTTTGCAAAAATTAATGGATGAAAATGCAATTCGACCAACCATTGTAGTGGGAATTTACAACAACGGAGAAAAACGTCGCTACGAGTATATGCCGCAAGCACCAATGGAAAGTTTGTCCTTAAAACGTCGAAATTTCATTGCCAAAGCATTGATGCCGAGTGAGATTAAAACGGTTTATGAATGGAATGCCGATGCTTATTTGAAATTCATTGTAAAGGAATTAAAACCTTTTATCGATAAAAATTATTCCACGTTATCGGACAAGGCAAATACTTTCATTGGAGGTTCAAGTTTTGGAGGAATGATTTCTTGGTACGCGGCGTGTAAATATCCAAAAGTTTTTGGTGGCGCACTTTGTCTTTCCACTCATTGGCCAGCTTCCTTTCCAAACAATCCCTTTACAGATTTAGCAGATGCTTGCATCAACTATTTCGGGAAAAACTTCGATTTTGGACGCACCAAAATTTATTTCGACCACGGAACCGAAACCTTGGATGCCTATTACGAACCCTATCAAAAGCGTGTAGATTTGTTTTTTGAACAACGCAAAATCGACCATGAAACGTGGCAATCTTTAAAATTCGTTGGAACCGACCATTCCGAAAAAGCGTGGAAAGAACGATTAGAATTTCCTTTAAGGTTTTTGTTGAAGAAATAAAATAGAAGTTAAAAAATTTCTGAAGAAAGGGCTTAATTGATTTGAATTAACAGCTTAAAAAGTCTTGTTTCATTATTACCGAGCATTTGATCAACTTCTGGAAATGAATGAATTGGATTCGCACAACTAAAAACATTGTTTCCTTTTGACAAATTGTCCTTGCAAACTTGAAAATTTTTCTACTTTTGCGGTGGGGTAAGTCTTTTACGACCAGCTCCCTCTGAATCCTCCAGGACGGGAACGTAGCAAAGGCAAGAGGTTGTAGCGGTGCGATAGAAGTAGCTTACCCTATTTTTTTGTCCTTAAAAAATGAACCAAATCGTTCGATTTAAATTCCTCCAATTTTTCCTTTCAATTTCCTTTATAATTGTTGGATTATCAGCTTGTCAAGAAGGTCATGGATACAATGTTTCGTGGGAAAATTTAACCGTTTTTTACGACAGAAAAGAGGACCTCAGTCTCGCTGATTCTATCGCAAATTTTTGGGTTGAAAACCAACTCACCGACTCCAGTATCCAACAATCTATCAAACTTCAGTTCAGCAAAAAAGGATTTTACAAAATCCTACTGATTGCAAATGACTCAATTGACAAACAGAATTTTCCTTTCACTGAAGTGCTTGCATTTTCAAATTTACAGTCTGATTTAAGAAAGTACTCCCAACAGTTTTTCACCATTGTGCTTTGCGACGGACATTTCCAACCCATTTATCAACCCGTTCCATGAAAATTTCTGCATCCATATACAGCGATTCAAACCGTGAACTGGAACAAATAATCAAAGATTTAGATAATCACCAAGTTGATTTACTACACGTAGACTGCAACGATGACCCAAAAGTTTTCCAAGATATTAATCGCATTCGTGAGTGGAGCAAAACTCCAATAGACTTACACCTCATCACTTCACAACCTGAAAAATACTACGAATTACTTCAACAAAATCCTGTAGAGTATTTAACTCTTCAAATCGAGGAACTCTCAGGTTTTCAAGGATTCCCCGAACATTTGACGTGCAAAAAGGGACTTGCCTTAACCACTAACACACCTTTGGAACGGCTACAGTCATTTCAAGATTTTGATTTTGTACTCCTTATGGCTACCGTTCCAGGTCAATCAGGCGGAAAATTTGATGCCCTTAATTTTGCTAAAATCCGACAATGCAGAAGATTATTTCCCGAAAAGTCTATTCACGTTGATGGTGGGGTAAACGGTGAAGTGTCCTTTATACTTCGCACAATGGGTGTGAGTACCGCTGTATCAGGTTCTTATCTTTTTAATGCGGCCACCGTAGGTCAAGCTTTACTTAATTTAACTTCCCGTTCGATAGCTTCTGCTTTTGCAGTAAAGGATTTTATGACGCCAATTAACGAAGTTCCTTTTGTAGAACTTAAGAATTGTAGCTCCTTTGAAATTGCTAATCAAGTTGAAAAAGGAGATATCGGGTTTTGCTTGATTTTGGATAAAGGAAAATTATTCGGTATTTCATCAAGTGCGGATATTAGAAAGGCTTTCTTGAAGAAAATCAATAATTTAAATGAGATTAATTCGACTGATTTAATCAATCAAAATCCAATAAAAATAAACTCAAATTTTACGGTAAAAGAAATGTTGAAGTTGGTTAAGTCATGTCGTTTTCCTGTGATGTACCTTCCGGTGGTAAATGAAAAAAACGATGCCGTTGGAATTGTTACTTTTGCCAATCTGATTAAAGCAGAATTATGATTATTCAACTCAAGAAAGATATTGATAAGGCTCAAGCACAACAACTTGCAGTTCAACACAAGGCATTTTTAGTAAAAGAAAACGACCATTTCATTTTGATTACAGGCTCAGGAATCAAACAGGTTCCCGAAAGTTTGGAAAGTCAAACGGAAAAATTTTGGGTATTTGCCAACGATTTGCAACTTGCTTCTCGACAATATCAACAAGAAACAAGAACGATTGACTTAGGAAAATGGAAAATTGGCGGTGACACCAAAAATACAGTAATTATTGGAGGTCCTTGTTCTGTTGAATCAGAAGAACAAATTAGAATTTCTGCAAACTTTATAAAGGGTTTAGGTTTAACTAGTTTACGAGGAGGCTGTTATAAACCGCGTACAAGTCCTTATTCCTTTCAAGGTTTGGGATTAGAGGGTTTACAATTGTTAGCGAAAATGCGTGAAGAGTTTGGATTGTTGGTCATAACAGAAGCGCGAGACGCAACACACATAGATGAAGTCATCGAATATACTGACATCATTCAAATAGGCGCAAAAGCGATGTATGACCAAGGAATTTTACGTGCATGTGCCAAAATTCAAAAACCTATTTTAATAAAAAGAGGCTTTGGAACAACGCTACAAGAATTTGTTCAAGCAGCTGAATTCGTTCTTTCGGGTGGAAATCCAAATGTGATTTTGTGCGAACGTGGAATTAGAACTTTTGAAACCGGAACAAGATTTACGCTTGATTTATGTGGTGTAGCTTGGTTGAAAGAGCACACCAATCTTCCTATAATTTTAGATCCTTCTCACGCAATGGGTTATGCTTATGGTGTTCCTTCTTTAGCTAAAGCTTGTGTTGCAATGGGAATTGACGGTTTATTGATTGAGGTTCATCCAACACCAAATTTGGCGTGGTCGGATGCTTCACAACAATTGGATCATGCGACATTTACCAATTTGATTTCCGAACTTAAGCCAATCGCTCAAGCTGTTGGTTACCAACTAATTTAATTCATGCACCTCAATCAAAATATTAAGGGTCTTTGCGCCAAATTCGGAATTAGTTTTCATGATTTCCTGAATGATTTGAATGTAGATGATGTTCATGAATTAACCGTTTTTGACCTTCAGGCCGTCTGCGAGGAATATGAAATTGATTTATACAGTTTAATTTTTGTTCCGCTTTTCAAGCCCGAGATTCACAAAAAAAAGCTCGAAAAAATTAAGTTTTTGGTAACCGACGTTGATGGTGTTTTAACTGACGGTGGAATGTTTGTCACTGAAAAAGGTGATGAAATAAAAAAGTTCAACACCAAAGATGGAATGGCAATTATTAAACTCCCAAGTTTTGGAATTAAAGTCGGGTTCCTTTCCTCTGGATTTACTCAAAACATGGTGCAGCGTCGTGCAGAATTACTAGGTGTTGAAAAATGTTACGTTGGACGAGAAAATAAATTGGAAATTCTCAATCAATGGCGTTCAGAAATGAATCTTGATTGGTCAGAAATTGCCTATCTCGGAGACGATATCAACGATCGAGAAATCATGCAAAAAGTGGGTGTTTCAGCTTGCCCAAAAAATGCCGTTCAAACGATAAAAAAAACAGCTCTTATTCCACTCACTCGCAATGGTGGCGAGGGTTGCGTTCGCGAATTTGTGGACGAGTATCTCTTATCAAAGCCTCTTCAATAAACAAAAAATAAAATGTCAAACTTTACTATCGGAATCATTCGTGAGGGAAAAACTCCTCCGGACTTTAGGGTTCCACTCTCTCCTAAACAATGTAAAGCCATTCAAACGCTTTATCCAAACGTAAAAGTTTTGGTTCAAAGTAGCCCAATTCGCGTATTTAAAGATGAAGAATACCGTACTGAGGGTATTGAAATTGTCGAAAACTTGAATGAATGCGATATCATTTTCGGTGTGAAAGAAATTCCAATTGACTGGTTATTAGAGAATAAAACCTATTTCTTCTTTTCACATACGATAAAAAAACAAGCGCATAACCGTAAGCTTCTTCAAGCAATTCTCGCAAAAAAAATTCGCTTAGTGGACTACGAAGTTATTAAGGATAAACACAACAAACGCTTAATTGGATTTGGAAGATACGCTGGAATTGTAGGATGTTATAATGCTTTTCTCACTTACGGACTAAAATCAGGAACTTTCAACCTAAAACCTGCTCATCTTTGCGCCGACCGAAAAGAAGTCGAAAGTGAACTAAAAAAAGTGGTGTTACCAAGTAATTTCAGGATATTGCTTACCGGTTTTGGTAGAGTTGGACACGGTGCAAGAGAAATTTTGGATTTATTGCCAATAAAGGAAGTAAGTCCAGAAGAATATTTAACTCAAAACTTTGATTCTCCGATATTTGCACAATTGGAAGTCGAAGATTATTACGGAAGAAAAGATGGTAAACCGTTTGTAAAATCTGAATTTTATGCTAGTCCAGAAGATTTTAAGTCAACATTTGATAGATATGTCAACTGTACCGACATGTACATTCCATGTCATTTTTGGAGCAATAAATCACCAGTAATTCTTCCTTTGGAGCAATTGCAGCGTGAAGACAACAGAATCAAAGTGATTGCAGACGTTTCTTGCGACGTTGACGGACCAATCGCCTCAACTATTCGTTCGAGTAAAATTGGTGATGCTATTTATGGTTTCGATCCAAAAACTGGACTAGAAATTGATTTCATGGCGGAAAATGCAATTACTGTTATGGCTATTGATAACCTTCCTTGTGAGCTACCAAAAGATGCATCAGAGGACTTTGGAAATGAATTGCTTAAACATGTTTTACCAGCATTATTTGGAGAAGATTTACATGATATTATAGGAAGAGCTTCTGAAACGGATTTAAATGGAAATTTAACCCCTGCATTCACTTATTTAGAGGATTATGTAAGTGAAAAAGTGTAAGTCAAAACTATTTTTCTGCCGTTAATTCAGAAATTTTCTTTTCAATATCCATGGCCTGAGCATACAATTCGTCTGCTTTGGAACGATTTATTTTGCTCATTTTAAAGGATTCTTCTAATAGTTTTTTGTGTTGCTCACGAAGAGCATCTAAAGGAGATTTTTTCTTGAATAAACCGAACATGTTTTTTTTTAATAACTAACATTCAAGAGTAAAATTGGTTCGTTGAGCTGAGGTTTTGGCAATGCAATGGACATTTTAAGCCGAGATTTTTAGGTCTATCTGACAGCGAAGCACCTGTCCTTTCTTGCGGGAGCACCGCAGGTAATGACAATTTTAGAATTGAACCTAAGTTCATAAACTCCAATTCCATCGATAAACAAAAAAAGCCACCCAAAACTGAGCGGCTTATGAATATTGTTGTTGAGAATATTAAGCGTGAGAGAAACTTCTTTTCTCGCGGATACGTGCTGATTTTCCTGTTCTTTCGCGGAAGTAGAAAATTCTTGCTCTTCTAACAGCACCACGTTTGATAACTGTAATACTATCAATGAAAGGTGAAGCAATTGGGATGATACGCTCAACCCCGATGTTCCCTGACATTTTACGAATAGTGAATGTTTCTGTCGCACCCGAGCCACGACGTTGAATAACAACACCTTGGAATTGCTGAATACGCTCTTTATTTCCTTCCACGATTCTGTATGATACAGAAATTGTGTCACCAGCACCAAAAACTGGAAAATCTTTAATGGTGGTTAATTCTTGCTGAATTTCTCTGATTAAGTCCATGTTCAAATATTTTTCCCCCTAAAAACGGGGTGCAATATTACGCATTTATCTTTAAATCCAACTCTTTTGCTCAAAATTTATTTTCATAACTTAACTCTCTTCAAAGCAATCCGTTTTCGTTCGACATCAACTTCTTCAATTTCCACCTTCACATGTTCATGCAATTGTATGAATTTCGCGGGATCATCAACGTATTCATCTGCAAGTTTAGACTTGTGAATAAGTCCATTTTCCTTAATTCCAATATTCACAAATGCTCCAAAAGCGGTTACGTTGGTTACAATTCCATTCAATTTCATCCCAACTCTTAAGTCTTTTATCTCTCGAATGGTGGTGTCAAATTCCAAAACTTTTGCTTTTTTTCTCGGGTCTCGTGAAGGGTTTAAAAGTCCTCCTGAATCGGAAAGTAAATCGTTAAATGTATAATTGTCGATTTCCGGAAATTCTTCTTTTTTGATTCTGGATAGCAATTCCTTGTTGCCAATGAGTTCACTCACTTTACACTTCAATTTCTTGGCCATTTTTTCAACCAAAAAATAACTTTCAGGATGAACAGCAGAATTGTCCAATGGATTTTCACCGTCTGGAATTCTCAAAAATCCTGCTGCTTGCACAAAAGCTTTTTCCCCCAAACGAGGAACTTTCATCAAATCCGAACGCTTTTTAAAAGGACCATTTGTGGTTCGATAAGCAACAATATTCTCTGCTAACGTTTCCCCTAAACCAGAAACATAAGTCAATAAGTATGGGGAAGCTGTATTCAGATTCACACCAACAGCATTTACACACGAAATCACTACATCGTCCAAGGCTGTCTTCAACCAATTCTGATTAACATCGTGTTGATATTGTCCTACACCAATGGATTTTGGATCGATTTTCACCAATTCGGCCAATGGATCCATTAAACGCCTACCTATCGAAACCGAACCGCGTACTGTTACATCATACGTCGGAAATTCCTTTCGTGCAACACTACTTGCTGAATAAATCGAAGCGCCATCTTCACGAACCACAAAAACTTCAACAGGACGATTAAAACGAACACTTTTCACCAAATCTTCGGTTTCTCGTCCGGCTGTTCCGTCACCGATTGCGATTGCGTCTATTTTGTAAGCTTCAACAAGTTGTGCCAGTTTAGCTTTTGCAGCCGAACTTTCCTTTTGCGGAGCATGTGGATAAATGGTTTGATTGTGTAATAAATCACCTGAATCGTCGAGACAAACTAATTTACAACCTGTTCTGTATCCTGGGTCAATGGCGAGAATACGTTTGTTTCCCAAAGGTGGCGAAAGCAGTAACTGACGAAGGTTTGACGCAAAAATCCGGATGGCCTCTTTATCTGCTTTTTCTTTAAAGGTCTTGATTGTTTCGTTCTCTAAAGACGGAGCAAGTAAGCGCTTGTAAGCATCCTTCGTCACCTCTTTCACAAATTCAGCACATTCATTATTTCCTTTCACAAAAGTTCGCTCCAAGATGAGTAGCGCCTCTTCCGCTTCTGGATGAACTTTCAATTTTATAAAACCTTCTGATTCTGCACGTTGCATAGCTAAAAAACGATGAGCAGAAACGCGATACAAAGGTTCGGAACATTGAAAATAATCACGGTATTTTGCACCTTCTTCCTCCTTATCCTTAACGACCTTAGTTTGAATTAACGATTTGGTTTCGAAAAGCTTACGTAATTTTGTTCGTACAAAAACAGATTCATTCATCCATTCAGCTATGATGTCTGCCGCACCTTGTAATGCTTGGTCTTCATCTTTCACTGCGCCTTTCACAAAACTTCCGCTAATTCTTGAAAGATTTCCATCTTTTTGCGACATGATTATTTTAGCAAGCGGCTCTAAACCAAGTTGTTTTGCCTTTTCTCCACGCGTTTCTTTTTTCTGTTTGAACGGCAAGTAAAAGTCTTCTAAAAGTTGTAAATCAAAACAATCTTTGACTTTATCTTTCAAATCTGGCGCAACAAATTTCCCTTCTTCGAGATGTTTTTCTATAGCATCTAACAATTTTTTTTTTCGCTGTTGAATTTCTTGGTAAAGTTGGGCAGTGTCACGAATTTGAGCAATTTGAACCTCGTCTAAACCATTGGTTCTTTCTTTTCGGTAGCGCGCAATAAACGGAATAGTCGCACCTTCTTCCAGCAATAGAAGTGTGTTTTGAATGGATTTTTCCGAAAGCGAAGTTTGTTGTTGAATGAAGCTGTATAATTCCATGGTCGCGAAGATAAGTAGGGTTTTCTGAAAAACGGCAAAAATTGTGATATACAATTGGTTAGGAAAGTTGAATTTAAACCAAGTACAAGGTTTTTTCTGTAATTCATTGAATTTCCATGCATCTGATGTACAAAAATCAACAATTCTAAAATTTCGTTTGCCTAGTCATTAGCACATCATCTACTCGTAAGCTGTTTTTCAATGTATTAGTTTACATCTTCAAACACCTTACTTCGAATCTGATGCACTAATGACTTTTTCAGCAGA
>CAZWSY010000022.1:0-44311 GCA_964636775.1 uncultured Lishizhenia sp. | reverse complement strand
GTGCATTTCCTGGTTTGGAAGCAGAGGAGCGCGGTCAAGGGGAGGCAATTGCGCGAAATATTTACGAAATGACGCGTTTGCGTGTTCCTGTAATCTGTATCATAATCGGTGAAGGTGCATCTGGTGGAGCGCTCGGAATTGGTGTTGGTGATAAAGTGGTAATGCTTGAAAATACTTGGTATTCAGTGATTTCTCCTGAATCTTGTTCATCTATTTTATGGCGTTCTTGGGACTACAAAGAAAAAGCTGCTGATGCTTTAAAGTTAACTTCAACAGACATGAAAGCCAACGGATTAGTTGATGAAATTATCGAAGAACCACTTTCTGGTGCACACCGCAAGCAAGAAGAAATGTTTGCTATTGTAAAAAGTAAAATCAAATCTTACATTTCTGATTTAGAGAAATTTAGTCCTGAAGAAAGAATCAATCAGCGCATTGAGAAATTCTGTAAAATGGGTGTTTGGCAATAAAAAATTTGAGTTTGAACCCGCTTGACACACCTATTGAATACCTCAAAGGCGTTGGGCCTCAGCGGGGTGATTTGCTGAAAAAGGAATTGAACATTCACACTTTTTCGGATTTACTGTATTATTTTCCTTTTCGGTATGTGGATCGATCTGAAATTCATACCCTACGACAAATACCTGAATTAGAGGGGTATGGACAGTTTCGTGGAGTAATTACAGCTGTTGGAGAATTGGGTACGGGACGTTCGAAACGTTTGATCGCAAGATTTCGAGATGCTACAGGTATGGTTGACTTGATTTGGTTTCAAGGTTTTCAGTGGATTAAACCCAACCTAAAAATTAATGTTCCCATTCAAATTTATGGTCGCCCAAAGTTGAACGGCGCTTTTTGGAGTATTCCTCACCCAGAAATGACTCCTATTGCTGAACTTTCAGAGGAATTGCAACGCGGACAACAACCACTTTATTCCAGTACGGAAAAATGTTCGTCGAAAGGATTGCATTCCAGAGGTATTGAAAAATTGGTTCAAACACTACTTCCTCAAATCCCACAAGTAATCCCTGATTTTATTCCAAATTATCTTCTTCAGGAGCTTCAACTTTATTCTCATCGAGAAGCATTACTTCAAGTTCACCAGCCAACGGATGAAATTACAGCTCAAAAAGCCCGTTATCGCTTAAAATTTGAGGAATTGTTGGTGCTTCAATTGGAAGTATTATTGAAAAGGGAACAAGCGAAAAGGGAAGAGAAAGGTTTTGTTTTTCAGGAAGTTGGAGAAGTTTTTCTGCGATTTTACAATGAACTTCTTCCTTTTCCACTGACGAATGCGCAAAAAAGAGTCATCAAAGAAATTCGAAAAGATTTTTTAAGCGGTAAACACATGAATCGTTTGTTGCAAGGAGATGTTGGTAGCGGAAAAACGGTTGTTTCCCTTTTGACCATGTTGATAGCAGTTGGAAACGGTTATCAAGCGGCTCTTATGGCACCAACAGAAATTCTTGCAAGTCAGCATTTTGTTTCCTTAAAGGAAATGGTGAAAGACATGAATGTGCGCATCGAATTGTTGACAGGTTCAGTAAAAAAAAAGGAAAGAACGCGCATTCACGAAGGTTTGCAATCAGGGGAGGTACATATTTTGGTTGGTACACACGCTTTGTTGGAGGATGTGGTACAGTTTAAAAATATTGGAGTGGTTGTAATCGATGAGCAGCATCGTTTTGGAGTAGCCCAACGTGGCAAAATGTGGAAGAAAAACACACTTCCGCCTCATATTTTGGTCATGACGGCAACACCAATTCCGAGAACCTTAGCGATGACCATTTATGGAGATTTGGATGTTTCTGTGATTGATGAACTACCACCGGGTAGAAAACCCATTCAAACGATTCATAAATTCGAAAATTACCGTTCCAACCTGTTCAGTTTTATGCGTAGTGAAATTGCTTTAGGACGACAAGTTTATGTGGTATATCCCTTGATTGAAGAGTCTAAAAACATGGATTACCTTAATTTGGAACAAGGTTTTGAGTCTCTATCGCGTTCTTTCCCCATTCCTCAATATCAGATTAGTATTGTTCATGGAAGACAAAAACCCGATGTGAAAGACTTTGAAATGCAGCGTTTTATAAAAGGTGAAACCCAAATTATGGTTGCAACAACGGTCATTGAAGTTGGGGTAAATGTCCCGAATGCATCTGTAATGGTTATTGAAAGCGCAGAACGTTTTGGTTTGTCACAATTGCACCAATTACGGGGTAGAGTTGGTAGAGGTGCAGAAAAATCCTATTGCATTTTAATGACTGGCGACAAAATTTCACGTGAAGCTAAGAAACGAATGCAAACAATGGTTCGGACTAATGATGGATTTGAAATTGCAGAGGTAGATATGCAATTGCGTGGACCTGGAGATATTATGGGTACACAACAAAGCGGAATTTTGGATTTGAAAATCGCGAATTTGACACGTGATGGTGAAATTGTCACTCTGGCGCGTGAGTGGGCAAACAAAATTCTTTCCATCGACCCAAGATTGAATCTTCCAGAACACACAACTTTACGGGAACGTATGATTAAGCAATTCAAAACGAAGCCGAATTGGGCAAAGATTTCATAAGCCCACAAGATTCATTCCTTCCACAAATTGAACTTTCTGCACAAAGTATCTAAGCCTTCTGATTTTTTAAAACGCTCAACACTGAAAGCGATAAATGAGGGTGTGTTGTAAAAAAGTGGTTCCAATTTTTGTTCAAACCGTTTAACAATTTGACTTTTTGACGGTCGAAGGGTTAAACTGTTCGAAAATGCATTATCACTTCCTTTGAGAAATGCATCTTGCGCTTCTTGATATAATTTTAACCACTCGGAATCATCACTATAAACATCATTCCACTCGGTCGGAATTTGAAAACTTTCCTTTTTGTAAGCCTCCTTTGGTGTTTCTTTAGGTTGATTTTTGGCAACAACTTGATTTTTTACGATTGCTTTGGATTCCTGAGGTTTAGCAGCTGGTTTTATAGCTGTATTTGTTTTTTCCTGAATTGAAATTTTCGTTTCACGTTTTTGAACATCATTTACGTTTTTCTTTATTTCTGGTAAAGGTTCAACCTCTTTTAGAATCAATTTTTTGGCTGGACTTTTAATTTCATTTTTCACTTTTTGTGACTTTGGTTTTTCTGAACAAGCAAGCGAAATAATCAGCAACAAAATGAAGTTAGGTAGCAGCTTTAAGATCATAATTACAAAACGCACAATTTGAATTAAGTTACCACAAACAATCTCGGAACGAGTTATTCATCATTATCGTTTTTACGAAAAATTTTGAAGGTCATACCTTGTTGACCTTGTTTTATTTTCAAATGAAGCGCAAAAAGGATGCTTTCGAACAAATCAAAATCAATTTTTTTTTAGAACAAAAATCACTTTTTGGTTTTCTCTTTTGCCAAACAAGCTTTTACGGCGGCATAAACATCAACTACACCTCCTGTGGTGCATTTATCAGCCAATTCTGGATATTTTGTTGCAGTATTGAAAATAATTTCTTTGATTTCCAACATGGTAAGACTTGGGAAATAAGATTTTAACATTGCAGCAACTCCAGCTACCATCGGTGCAGCCATTGAAGTTCCTTGTAAATCCTTGTAATCACTTTGAGGAACACTATTGTAAATCTCGTTTCCAGGAGCAAAAATATCTACTCTTGCCTGTCCGAAATTCGAGAATGAAGCAATCAGTCCTTCAGGAGCATTTTCACCCATTACAATAATTGATCCTTCCTCAGTCGATCCAACTTTTCCACTTTTTTTTGACTTTTTCTCAATTGGGCGCGTTCTAGTTGAGGCTCCAACCGTTACAAAATGATTCAAAGGAGCTTCTTGAAAGTCGTACAATGATGTCGGGAAATTTGGTTCGTAATCCACATTTTTCGCATCGTTACCTGCTGCGTGAATTAACAAAACACCCTTTGAATCCGCGTATGCAAACGCTTCAAAAACCTCTTTTTGGTGAGGAGAATAAGCCTTTCCGAACGACATGTTAATTACTTGGGCACCATTATCAACAGCGTATCTCACTGCAAGGGCAACGTCTTTATCAAACTCATCTCCGTCCGGTACAGCACGAACTGACATCAACATGACTTTATCAGCTACGCCATCTCCTCCTTTACCATTTCCACGAATTGCACCAATTATGCCCCCAACATGAGTTCCGTGAAGTGCGTCAGGACCTTCAACATCGCCATTTCCATAAAATTTATCGTTAAAATCATCCGGGTTATCACCAATTAACGATCTATCGTCAAAGTTGATATTCAAATGGTATTTAACCTTAGAAATGATATAATTAGCAGTTTCTTTATCGAAAGATCCGTCTTTAATCATCCCCATATATTGTTCGAAATTGGCTAATTCACCTTCCACATCATTTCGAACGGACTCATATAAACTAAACTCGTCATCAAAAGCAATTGTATAGGGGTCAATACCTTCATATTTGTCAACAAGTTTTGCCAAAATTCTTGTTTTTTCTAGTCGCGCGTGGTCAAGATTTTCACCTTTTGAGTTCCCCAAAAAGTTCCATCCGTGAACATCGTCAATGTATCCATTCCCATCATCATCCTTTCCATTTTTTGGAATTTCTTTGGTATTAACCCAAATTTTCCCTTGTAAATCCTCATGTTCGATGTCCATTCCCGAATCAATTACGGCAACGACTACGGTTTGCGGGGTTCTACCTTTTAATAATTTGTAAGCCTTGTCGGTTTTCATTCCTAAACCTTCACCATTGTACCAATTGAGGGTTCCAGGTTTAGCTTGAGCACTGTAATAAATTGGAACTGCAAGAAGACTCAAGAGTAAACCAACGCGAACAAAATATTTTTTCATGTAAGAATAATTTTTCCCAAAAATAATATTTCTGAGTGGATAAGGGCGTTGTTTGTTGATTGTTTGGATTGTATAAAAATTGTTGAGTTTATTGCGGATTTTAGGGTGCTTCACTTGCTCCTAATTTTACATCCAATTTTAAAGCAATGAATTATGTAATAGATTACTTAGGGTCTGTTGAAAAAGTCAGTAGTGCATCAGATTCGAAGTAAGGTGTTTGAAGATGTATATTAATACATTGAAAAACAGCTTACAAGAAGATGATGTGCTAATGGCTAGGCAAATAAAAATTCCAAATAACTGGACTTTTATCAAATAAGTGCATGGGGATTCAAAGATTTCATTAGAAAACCCTGCACTTGCATTCAAAATTCTTAGTCTAAACATTTGTAAAACAAATAGTTTGCCGTTTTTCAGCAGACCCTACTTAATTTTCTGCTTTCTAAAAATCATTGTAGCGGCAAAAAAAAAAACCGCTAGAATATCCAGCGGTTTTAAAAACAGAATTAATTGAATTAAAAATGTCGAAATGTAAAAACAGTAATGGAGGCTGTTTCGTTTGAATTTCAATCAAAAATTTAAAATTGCTAATGCTTCGCTGCCAAATATCTTTCAGCGTCTAATGCTGCCATACAACCCGTGCCTGCAGCTGTAATGGCTTGTCTATATGTTTTATCAGCCGCATCACCTGCAACAAAAACTCCTGGAACGTTTGTTTTACTTGTACCCGGTTCAGCATATTTGATATATCCCGTTTCATCAAGATCGATGTAATCCTTGAAAATTCCGGTGTTCGGTTGATGTCCGATAGCAACGAAAAATCCCGTACATTCAATGGTGATTTCTTCTTTTGTTTGGTTGTTAATTGCCTTAACTCCAGTCACCAATTGTCCATCACCAAGAACTTCAAGTGTTTCTGTATTAAACAGAATTTCAATATTTTCCGTTTTCTTCACACGGTCTGCCATGATTTTTGAAGCGCGAAATTCATCACGACGCACCAACATTGTTACTTTTTTGCAAAGTTTTGAAAGGTAATGAGCTTCTTCACAAGCTGTATCACCAGCACCAACAATTACCACTTCTTGACCTCTGTAAAAGAATCCATCACAAACAGCACAACCAGAAACTCCACCACCTAACTGTAAATATTTTTGTTCGCTTGGAAGACCCAAATATTTCGCAGATGCACCCGTGGAAATAATTACAGTTTCAGCGTGAATTTCAAGACCATTTTCGTCCCAACATTTGTGTACTGCTCCTGAAAAATCAACTTTATCAATAAATCCCGGACGTATATCAGCTTCAAATCGTTTGGCTTGAGCTTCCAATTGCATCATCATTTCTGGACCAGTTACTCCATCAGGATAACCAGGAAAGTTCTCAACTTCATTGGTTGTGGTAAGCTGTCCTCCAGGTTGTAAACCTTGATAGAGAACTGGTTTCATGTCCGCACGTGCTGCATAAATTGCTGCTGTATATCCCGCAGGACCTGAACCTATAATTAAACATTGTACTTTTTCAACTGACATAATCTTTTTTTATCGGCAAATTTAACCATTCATTTGAAGGAAGGAGGTTATGTTGGTTGCAAAACTTTTTCTGTTCTTCTTCTATTATTAATCTCCTCCACGATTATTCCTTTTAATGGTTATTGCCAATAATTCATAGCTTCCCTCATTGACTAGTTTGAAATTATTTGGTATCGCATCAAGGAATTTCACCGCAGTTTTTTCTTTGTTGTTCATCAATTCTTTTATTCTAACTGATTGAAAATTAATTCCATCGATTGTTCCAAAAACAATTTTGTCATTGCCAATTTGAACAATAGACGAACTTGGTACAACCAATTGATTTTCAGATTTACATGCAATTTCGGCTTTAAAAAATGAACCTGGCGTAAGTTGTTTTGGAGTTTCATCAAAATGACAATGTACTTTAACCGTTCTATCTGCTCCAATTTCTCGACCAATCAAATGAATTTTAGCCTTTACTATTTGGTTGCTATTCAACATTTTAAGGTTTACAAGTTGTCCTTCTCTTAAAAATTCAAAGTATTTCTCGTAAACGGTCACTTCAGCATGTGCGTGCTTTAAGTCAATTATCTCCAGAAGTCTATCTTTTCCTTCTGCTAAAGCACCCAAGTTTGCATTTACCTTTGTAACCACTCCATCAAATGGTGCAGAAATTGACTGTTCACGTTGGATTTTACCGTTTTCCAAATCTGTGATGGAAACATTTGCCATTTCGAGTTGAGCTTTCAAACCGTTTCTTCGTGCTTTTGCAGTATTCAATTCCGACTTTATCATTTGTAGGTTACGAATACTTGAAGCTTCTTTTTCGACCAATAATTTCTGCCGTTTAACTTCTTCCTCCAGGTATTCCATCGAGCCAAGAACTTCCAAATATTCTTGTTGCAATCGTATAACGTCCTGATGTTGAATACGTAAAATCTCCTGACCTCGTTTTACAGTTGAACCTTCTAATACATTTATTTTGGTCAAATATCCGCCGAAAGGAGCAGCGATAAACGTTTTGTTTTGTGGTGGTACTTCAACTGTCCCATTAGCGAAAATGATGAAACTTAAAGATTCTACATTTGGAGAAAAAGTTTTGATATTCAGGTCATTAACTTGTTTTTGGGTCAAATTAAGGGAGGAAACGTTTTCCGTTTTGTTTTTCGTTTCGTTTTGTACCTCTGTTCCACAAGCTGCTAGCAAAATGGAAAGAATGAAGATTTTTGGTTTCATTTTATCGTAATTTAAATGAGGTTTAAATGAGGTTTAAATTTTATGAAAATCATTTTTGAATGGTAGTACCTTTCAAGAAATAATTGAGTTCAATCGTAAGTTGATTTAGGTTGAATTGATTGACCAAAGCGTCCATCTCGATTTGTTTAACTTGATCACGAATGTGAAGAAATTCAATCATCGAATGTTCGCCGGTTTGGAAATGTAATTCATTTTCAGTTTGCATCAAAATGGACTCAGGAAGGAGTTGTGTATCGAACAATATTTTGGATTGTTGAAGTGCTTGCAACATACTCATTCGTTGTTGAAATTGTTGTTGAAGTGAGATTCCAAGGTTGTTTTTGGCTAGTTCAATTTGTTGTGCTTCAGTTTGTATGGCCTTTACACGATTTTGATAGTTGTTCCAAAAAAGTGGAATTGACAATCCAATTGTTCCACCTTGAAAGCGGTCGCCAGAAGAGAAATACTTTTCTTGTCCGTTCACGTTTTGAAATCCGACCAAAGTTTGATTGAAGTAGCCAACACTAATGTCAGGTAATTGTCGAGCCAAGGCAACTTTTTTCTCTTGATTTAAAATTTCTTCTTGCGCTTTAAATGCATTCATTAATACATGATTTTCAAAGTTTCCAGTGTTCTCCAATTGTAAAATTTGAAGTGAATAATCCTTGATTTCAATTTGAAAATCAGTGGGTTTGACTTGAATCAGCTCAGCAATTCTGAACTTTTCACGCTCTAATTCTTTTTCCAAAACAAAAACTTCATTTTGAATTTTCTTCAAACGAGAGGCCACCAAAGACAATTCCAATTTGGTAATGTCTTGAAGTTCTTTCCGAACCAACATCCTTTGATACAGACCGTTCAGAATACTATCTTGTTCTTGTAGATAGCTTCGTTTTTGATGAATAAATTGATAGGAATCAAAGGAAAGTTCAAGTTGCTGTTGGAGTTGAAGTAAAGTCCAAGAAGCATTGATATTCAAAAGATTAGATTTCGCATTTCCCAGACTTTTTTCTGCGCTTGCAATTGTGGGAAATGGAATTGTATGGCTAAGTGCAATGTTATTGTCGCTCGAATAATGTGAATTGAATTGACCAACCATTAAATCAGCATTGGTTTTTCCCCAAAAGATATTCGCCGCTGCGCTGTATTCTTCTCGTTGTCCTGCTAAAACCTGCGATTGATAAATTCCATTTTTCTCTTCCAGTGTCTTTTTCAGTGCATTCAAATCCATTTGATTTTGAGCGAAAAAATGACCCGAAGAGCATAAAATAAAAATTAAAGTAGTTGCATTTATGTTCTTTATTTTCAATTCTTTATTTGTAATCAAGTAAAGTATTGGTAAAATAAATAATGTCAACAGTGTTGCAGTAATCAATCCTCCGATAACTACAGTCGCAAGGGGTTTTTGAACCTCAGCACCACTTCCATGCGATAAAGCCATCGGCAAAAAACCGAGCGATGCCACCAACGCTGTGAGTAAAACCGGACGAATACGAGAATTAGTTCCAAGCAAAATAACTTTCAAAATATTGTTTTCACCGCTATTTTTCAGGTTGTTGAATTCAGTAATTAAAACGATTCCATTCAAAACCGCAACGCCAAAAAGCGCAATAAATCCAACTCCTGCTGAAATTGAAAATGGCATGTCGCGAAAATAAAGCGCGAAAATTCCGCCAATAGCCGCCAAAGGAATCGCTGAAAAAATCAAAAGTGCTTGCTTCAACGATTGAAAAGTGAGGTATAACAAGAAGAAAATCAGCAATAAAGCCGCAGGGACTGCAATCAATAAACGGTTTCGTGCATTTTCCAAATTTTTAAATGTTCCGCCGTAAGTGGTGAAATATCCTGCCTCAAAACTGATATGTTGATCAACTTTCGATTTTAATTCGCGAACAATGCTTTCAACGTCTCTTCCACGAATATTGAAACCAACTAAAATCCTTCTTTTTGCATCGTCGCGTTGAATTTGATTGGGACCGGTTTCTAAAGTTATTTCTGCCAATTCCTCAATGGGAACGAGCTTTCCAGTTTTACTTGTCACAAATAAGTTCTTTAAGTCGTCCAAATTTTCGCGATAGTCGCTTTGAAGTTTTACTACCAAATCAAAGCGTTTTTCACCTTCAAAAATTTGTCCTTTAGACTGTCCGGCAAATCCAAGGTTGACCACATTGTTCACTTCTTGAACGGAAACTTGATGCAAAGCCAATGCTTGACGATTGTAGCGAACAATCATTTGTGGAAGTCCGTCCATTTCCTCCACATAAACGTCTTGTACGCCTTCTATTTCATTGGCTAATTTCCCCATTTTTTTTGCGTAAAAATCCAGTTTTTCAAAATCTTCACCGTAAATTTTCACAACAACATCCTGCTTCGCCCCCGTCATTAACTCGTTGAAGCGCATTTGAATAGGTTGCTGAAATCCAAAGGAAACTCCTGGCAATTTTTCGTCTAGAACTTGTTGCATTTTTTCCGCTAATTCTTCTTTTGTATTTGCACTTGTCCACGTGTCTTTTGGCTGTAAAATGACCATTAAATCACAAGCTTCCATTGGCATCGGATCGGTTGGAATTTCCGCCGTTCCAATTTTGCCAACTACTTGTTTTACTTCAGGAAATTTTTCCATTAAAAGGGCGGATGCTTTGTTGGTTGCGTCAATGGTTTTCGTCAATCCTGAACCCGTCATCAAACGTGTTTCAACCGCAAAATCTCCTTCATCTAGGGATGGAATAAATTCAGCACCTAATTTTCCAAAAACCATTAAACTAAGCACTAAAAGTCCTAAAATTCCAACGAGAATGGCTTTGTTTTTTTTCAGGACAAAACGCAAAATTGGTTGGTATAAATGTTTAATTCTGTCAACGATTTTATCGCTTAATGTTTCTTTTAAATTTACTTTTTTGGATAAAAAAATGGAGGAAATCATTGGAATATAGGTCAACGACAAGATAAGCGCACCTAAAATGGCGAACATCACCGTTTGAGCCATTGGTTTAAACATTTTACCCTCAATTCCTACAAGTGCGAGGATAGGAAGATAGACCACCAAAATGATAATTTGACCGAAAACGGCACTTTTACTGAATTTAGAAGCAGAATGATAAACTTCTTCACCTAATTCCTCACGGGTAAGATGGTGTTTTCCTTTGAGGTGTATAAAATGTAAGGTTGACTCCACAATGATGACTGCTCCATCTACAATCAAACCGAAGTCCAAGGCACCTAAACTCATTAAATTTCCAGAAACTCCAAAAACATTCATTAATGAAATGGCAAAGAGCATCGCAAGAGGAATTACCGATGCCACAATTAAACCTGCTCGTAAATTTCCAAGTAGCAAAACCAACACAAAAATCACAATCAATGCGCCCTCGGTTAAATTTGTTCCAACCGTTTTGATAGCGCGATTCACAAGATCTGTTCGGTCCAAATAAACATTTACTTCAATTCCTTTGGGTAAAGTCGATTTTATTTGTTCCATTTTATCTTTCACACGCTGAATCACTTCCGAAGAATTTGCGCCTTTCAACATCATCACTATTCCCCCAACTGCCTCACCTTCACCGTTGAGTGTTAAGGCACCGTATCGAACAGCAGTTCCCATTTTTACCTCGGCGACATCTCTCACCAAAATGGGTTGTCCCGTTTCGCTATCCTTTACAACAATACTGGAAATATCGTCAATCGATTGAAGTAAACCTTCTGTACGAATGTAGGTCGTTAAATTATTGCGTTCAATATAGGCTCCACCTGTGTTTTCATTGTTTTGGTTTACAGCTTGAAATAGGTCTGAAATAGTCAAATTCAGTGCTTTTAATTGATAAGGGTCAACTGCGATTTCATAGGTTTTTAAATTTCCACCGAAACCACTGACATCTGCAACACCTTTAACACCAAGTAATTGACGTCGGATGACCCAATCTTGAATGGTTCGAAGTTCAGTCGAGTTGTAGTTTTTTTCATAACCTTCTTTAGCATGTATTGTGTATTGATAAATTTCACCTAATCCAGAACTAAGAGGGGCTAAACTAGGGGTTCCAAAACCTTCTGGAATTTCACTTTTGGCCTCATTCAGACGTTCTGCAACTTGTTGTCTTGCCCAATAAATATCCGTTTTTTCATCAAAAACAATGGTAACCACACTTAAACCAAACCTACTAAATGAGCGAATTTCCTCAATTTCTGGAATAGTCGCCATCGTTTGTTCAACAGGAAATGTAACGAAACGCTCAATGTCTTCTGCTCCGGAAGATGGTGCTTGGGTGATGATTTGAATTTGGTTATTAGTGATGTCTGGAACGGCATCGATTGGCAGTTGTTGTAAGGAGAAGAGTCCCCAAACTATTAGAAAAAAGGTCAAAACAGCAACGATTAATTTGTTTTGAATCGACCAAAAAATGATTCGATTTAACATGAATAAAAAAAAAATAAGTAATTGTCTTTTAGAGAATCAGATGGTTTTTCTTAGTGGAAATTCTTAATTATTTTTTCGACAAATAAATGTGTTTTGAATTTCCGAAAAACAGAAATTTGAGTCCACTCTGAAAAGTCCCTCCGCCACGGCGGACTTCCAAATTCTTCCTTGTCGCTAAAATTTTCATCCGCCGCGGCGGACTCATTAACGACCGGTTAACTCCGGTTAAAAATTCACTCCGCGTCGATTTTGATTGATTCGCCGCGGCGAACATCCTTTTCTGAATGGACTCAACGTTAAGACAATTGAGGCGGATGCCAAATAGCTTGATTACGTTCATGAACGTATCCAAAAAGGTAACGGATGTTTAATTTTTGTTGCAATTCAAAAGATGGAACATCGGAAAATTTAATCCAGGTAAATTGAGGGAAATCACAAACCAAAGAAACATTTGATACTGTCAAATTCGTTTTTAAAGGAAGATGTTGATGTTCTTTTTCGAATTCAGTGACATTTGAAAAATAATGTTCTTTGATGAATGAAAGTAAAGTGGATTCTGGGTTTCGTTCAGTATGTTGTTCGTAGTGTTCAATAAAATTAGACAAATTCAAAAGTTGAACACCTTGCAAATTGGGAGCAATAGAAAGCAGAAAAAAATAAAGTGCAAGAAGAGGAGCAATTGCTTTCATAGTACAACGTTAAGTACAATTTTAGTAATGGTTGTAACCTTTTTTCTATTTAAAATGAATCTAAAATCTTAGAATTAAAACAGCATAACAATGACGTAAGATTTAATTGCATTTTTAAATTTTTTTAAGTCCCCATAACGTCTTTTTTGAGCACCTTTGTCCACCAAATTTTAATCGTTGTGAAACACCATTTCTACCTATTGTTTTTACTTGGAATTTCGTTCCAAAATATTAGTTTTTCACAGCAAAAAGTAGGGTTGGTTTTGAGTGGGGGGGGAGCAGCCGGAATTTCGCACATTGGTGTATTAAAAGCACTGGAAGAACGCGGCATACCTGTGGATTACATTACAGGCACGTCTGCTGGTTCCTTGGTAGGGAGTTTGTACGCTTGTGGTTGGTCGCCCGAGGAAATGGAAGCTTATGTGAAAAGCCCTGAATTTCAATTGATGACTTTGGGTGAGATTGACGCTGACAAACGATTTTTGGTGAAAGAGGGTGATCATTCGGCAAGTATGTTCAATTTCTCCTTCGAAAAAGACAGTTTATTGAGAAAGTCAATTCCGGTAAGTTTAGTGACGCCGTCTTTTTTAGATTTTGAAATGATGCGTTTTATGGGAGCTACAAGTGCTGCTTATGGGAATGATTTCAATAATCTTTTTGTTCCTTTTCGTTGCATGGGTGCTGATATTGTTGAGAAAAAGGCAGTTACTTTCTCTAAAGGGAATTTGAATGAGGCCGTACGCGTTTCTATGACGTATCCACTTTACGTAAATCCCATAAAGGTGGACGGAAAAGTTTTATTCGACGGGGGATTTTACAACAATTTCCCAATAGATGTGATGTACAACGATTTTGATCCGGATTACATCATTGGTTCAAAAGTTGCAGACAACATAAAGGCTTTTGGTGAACGAGATTTTTTTGGGATCATCGCAACCATGTTAACTACTCCTACCAATTTTGACTTGCCTTGCACCGACGGACTAATTCTAGAATCAAATTTGAACAACGTTGGTACCTTTGATTTCAATAAAGTGGATAAGGCAATACAAGGTGGATATGAAGCGACAATGCGACAAATTGATACTTTAGAGAAGTACATTGTTCGACGAATTTCAAAAGAAGAATTAACAGCAAAACGCAAAGCATTTAAGGAAAAAGTTCCAGAAATTAGAGTGAGTAGTATTTCCAATAATTTAGAGAAAAAATCAAGGGTTAACTATGTTAAAAACTCCATGATTTTCTTGCAAACCAACGAAGTACTAGACTTCAAAAAGTTAACAAAACGCTATTTTCGCTTGTATGCTACCGAACAAATTGACTATATCTATCCAAATCTCAGTTTGAAAAATGATTCCACTTATCATTTAGATTTGGAGGTTACAAAAGCAAAAACTTTCCGAGTAGATGTTGGAGGACATTTGAGCTCACGTTCGGTAAATATGGGATATTTGGGGTTAAGTTACCGCTACATCAGTAATCTAGCCTACAAAATCAAAGGTGAGTCTTACTTTGGTAAGTTTTACGGTTCAGCAAAATTGGATTTGAGTACTGAGGTTCCATCTACTTTTCCAATTAGTGCGAATGGTTATTTTGTGTTAAATCGTTGGGATTATTTTAGAAGTTTTTCGACCTTTTTTGAGGATGTTCGCCCTTCCTTTCTTATTCAAAATGAAGTTTACGGTGGTGCTTCATTGAAAATTCCTGTGGGAAATAATTCTAAGTTGACGTTAGATTATCGTGCTTTCAGATTAGAAGACCGATACTACCAAACCGACGTTTTTACGAGCAGCGACACACCTGACGACACTCGTTTTCTAGGTTATAGTTTTGGTGGTGAAATTGTTAAGAATAGCTTGAATAGAAAGCAATTCGCCAACAAGGGAAGTTTTTTCTCCATTAAAGCAAAGTACATTGAAGGAACCGAGTACACACGTCCAGGTTCAACTGCGCCAGAACCAAGTGAAAATGTGGAAAGTAATCACACTTGGCTAGCGCTTGGAGCTGAAGTTCAAACTTATTTTGTCAACAAAGGTTTTTTCAGCATGGGTTTACATGCCAGGGCGCAATATAATAACCAACCACTTTTTGCAAATTACACGGCGACTTTATTGTCCTTTCCTGATTTTATTGCTGTACCTGATATGGCAACCATTTTCCTCCCACAATTTAGAACCCCACAATTTGGTGGCATGGGCTTGAATTTCATTTTTACAATAAAGAAAACTGTTGATTTGCGCTTCGATGTCTATGGTTTACAACCCATTCGAACAATTGAAAAATACGGCGACGGAAGTTTCGGCTTTGCACCTACTTTTTCAGGTCGCACCTACATGGCTAGTGGTTCAGTAATCATTCACACTCCTATAGGTCCAGTTCGTGCAACCATGAATTACCTTCCAAAATATTACAATCCTTTCAGTTTCCAAGTGAGTTTTGGATATGTATTGTTTAATGAAAGGGCGATAAGGTAGTATCTGAAAAGGAATTTATAAGGAAGAGAGAAAACATTTTGGCATGTCCTTTTTTCTAATTTTGCACAAATTCATTTTATGGAAAAAATCATCTGTGGTATTCAACAAATGGGAATTGGTGTTCCTGATGTTCAGAAAATTTGGTCATGGTATCGAAGTTTCTTTGGCACAGACATTCGAATATTCGAGGAGGCTGCTCCCGCACCACTTATGACACAATACACGGGTGGAGTTGTTCAATCAAGAACAGCTACTTTAGCACTATCCATGGACGGTGGAGGTGGATTTGAAATTTGGCAATATACGAGTAGAGGAACAGAAAAACCTACTTTCAAACCGCAACTTGGCGACTTTGGAATGTTCGCTTGTAAAATAAAATCGCGTGATGTTTCGGAGAGTTATTTCTACATGAAACAAAAAGGGGGAATTATTATTGGTGATTTACAGAAAACGCCAAACGGTGAAAAAACCTTTTTTATCGAAGATCCAAATGGCAATATTTTTCAAATTGTGGAAGGAAAAGGTTGGTTCGGTTCAACTGGTCATCCTTCAAAATGCGGTGGTGTGGCAGGAACAATTATCGGTGTTTCTTCCATTGAGGAATCTATGAAACTTTATCAAGAAATCTTGAGTTACGAAACTATAGATTACGATGTTACAGGTCATTTTCCAGATTTGGCGGTACTTCCAGGAGGGAATCATACTTTTCGAAGAGTTCGTTTATCGCATAAAAATGCACGTCGCGGTCCTTTTGCAAAATTGTTAGGTCCTACAACGATTGAATTGGTGCAGGTGCTTGACCGACCTGAACCAAGACGGATTTTTGAAAATCGTTTTTGGGGTGACTGGGGTTTTATTCACTTATGCTTCGATGTTCAGAATATGGATGCCTTAAAAAAGGAATGTGAGGAAAAAGGATTTCCGTTCACTGTGGACAGTTCCGACACCTTTGATATGGGGGAAGCAGGAGGAAGATTTTCGTATGTTGAAGATCCCGATGGAACTTTAATTGAATTCGTTGAAACGCATAAAGTGCCTGTTCTCAAGAAATTGGGTTGGTACATCAATTTGAAAAACAAGAAAAAAGGTGATTATTTACCAAATTGGTTGTTGAAAGCGATGTCATTTAATCGGGTGAGTTAATGAAAGTCTGGGGTGCTTTGCTTTTGTTGTTTATTACATTTTCTTGTACGAAGGAAGTGAATATTGACATTCCGGGTTTTAAGCCAGAACTTGTTGTCGAAGGAACGATTGAAGCTGGAGGATTTCCAATCGTTTTACTATCACAATCAGCGAGTGTGTATCAAGAAACCACATTTTTAGAAGCTTATGTAAACTCATTTATAACTTCTGCAGAAGTGAAAGTGGTGGTTGACAATGACACTATTCCTCTTGAATTGTTTTATATTGCTGACCTCCCTATTGAATCGCAAAAGAAATTTGCTGAAATGTTAAGATTTGATTGGCCTGAAATTGCTATGGTTCCAATTCAAGTGTATAGTTCAACTACGCTTCAAGGAATAGCAGGTAAAACTTATGAGTTACTCATTGATTACAATCAGAAATCTTACAGCGCAATAACCTTACTTCCTCAACCTGTTGGCTTTGCAGGTTTAAATTTCTTACCTCTGGAGGAAAATCAGGAATATGGGGTGATTAAAGCACTTTTAAACGATCCAATTGAAGCAAATTTCTACAAATGTGAATACAAACGCATTCAGGATTTTGAAGGACAACCAATGGATTTATTGTTCAAAAGATCAAGAAGAGGTTATTTCCGTGATCGCTATTTCAATGGTGGAACAGTTGATTTTGATTTTTCAAGTAATTTAAAACGACGTGATTCAACTCACCTAAAAAAATACGAAGATTATTTCCGTAAGGGACATTTAGTTGTTTTTAAATTGAGTACAATGGACAAAAATGTTTACGATTTTTTCCGCAGAAAGCGAACGCAATTGGATAACAACAATAGTCCCTTTTCAAGTCCTGTAAATTTGGTGAGCAATGTTAAAGGGGGAGCTTTGGGAGTTTGGGCTGGCTACACACCAACTTACGACACGGTTTATTGTCAATAAAAAAGGAATGCCAATTTTATGCTAAATTGCATGAAAAAAACCATGAAATTCAATGTTCAACTATTTACAACTTTTTGTTTTACAGCAATTTTAGTTTTAAAAGTTTCCTCGCAAAATTCTTCAACTTTTTTCAAACAAAATGAACTCTGGGGTCTAAAAAATAGCAAAGGGGTTCAAATCATTGCACCGAAATTCACTAACGAATTTTCACCTGAATTTTATTTCGCAAACAACAGTTATGCGCTTGTGGAAATAAACAAAAAATTTGGTTTCGTTGATAGAGTAGGGAAGGAGGTGGTTCCAATTCAATATGACGATGTTAGTGGTCATCATTTTGGCGACTATTTACAAGTTAAAAAAAATCAAAAGTGGGGGCTGTTGGATATTTCAACACTCAAGGAAGTTACTGATTTTATTTACGATAGTCTCTATTTTCACAGTTCTACCTTTAACGATTCTGAGGCTGAAGACGTCGGGTTTTATGAGGTTGTTTTGTTACACACTAGAATTGGTGGACATGTGGAAGATGGTTTGACTTACGGCGGTTCTTGGGGCATGATAGAAGTTAGTAAAAAGGGATTTAAAGAAATTTTACCGTGTTCGTTCGATGCAGTAAATGTATTTACAAATTATTTTTTGGTTGAAAAAGAAGGTGCATGGGGTGCATACAGCCGTGATTCAAAGTTAGTTATACCAATGATTTACAGCTATTTAGATTTTATTCCGCACATGAATTGTTTTGTCGCTAATCAAGGTGACGGAAAGAAAAAACAAAATTCTTCATGGTACGATGACTTCCA
The DNA here is from genome assembly GCA_964636775.1 of uncultured Lishizhenia sp. GTDB lineage: Bacteria > Bacteroidota > Bacteroidia > Flavobacteriales_D > Crocinitomicaceae > UBA952. Next base: position 26,259 of record CAZWSY010000022.1, on the reverse strand, counting down.
CTTTGAAGGAGGTAAATGGGGTTTGTTGAATGAAAAAGGGGAAATCTTGATTCCATTTGAATTTTCATACTTTCGACCAAAGCCGAACAGAGAAAGAGATGATAGTGTTTCAGTTGAACTTATAAAAGTTGGAAATAATGGTAAGTATGGGTTGATAGATTTGAAAGGGAAATTCAGAATTCCAATGGTTTATGATGAAATTGATGATAATATTTATAGCTACAATGATTTCATGGATTTTTTACCTTACCACGACGAAAACTACTTAGTTAAAGTAAAAGTTAAAGATAAATGGGGAATGGTAAGTTTGGAAAATAAAGTGATTATTCCAATTGACTTTGACACTGTTAATCGTGTAGGCGATTATTACGAAGTTATTGGAAAAGGAACGTTTAAATTAGATGCAAAAGGAAACAAATTGGACGATTAAAATTGTCCGTAAATGTAAAGTAAGTTATATCCCCCCGTCCAATCACATCTTGCCATAAATTTTGATCCAATAGAATTTTGTAGTCAAAAAAATAGGTATTATAGAATTACAAAAGAGAATGTTCAACGAGGTTGAATTGTGGCTGGAATTTGGATTAAAGAAAAGTGAATTTTTGGAGCAGAAGGACTACGGTGAAGGGAAATTCAATTATTGGTTATTGAAATGACGATTGAGCAAGAACTTCTTAACGGAACCGAAAAATTTGTTTGAGGAGTTAGATGGGAATTTTCGTTCAGAGGTAAAGGTGGGTAAAGTTTTAGAAATTGAGGCTTGTATGGAGAACCCGCCGATATGCGCAGGAACAGATTGTCAAGAGTATATTTAAGAACTAATGGAAATATACAAAAATTAGGAAATATTGAGTTTGATTCTAACGCTATTCGTAAAGGTGAAAATGGAGAATTAATTGCTCAAGATATTAAAACAGGGAAAGATTATGGAGTAACTAGAGATGAAAAAACGGGGAAATATGGTTTCGTAAGAAATAAAACAAAAAAATGATTTTACCGAAATATAAATAGTTTCTATAAAATAGTAGATTTATGAATAAAAAAATTTGTTATTTAATAATGGTTTTAGTTATTATTTCTTGTGAAAGTTCTATAAAAAATCGAGAATTAAGTGGATTGGCTTTATTTAAAACAAAAATTAAAGACATTAAAACTGATAATTTTAATTCAAGAACTAATATTCCTGAAAATAGTTATTTTATATCCTATGATACTATTGATTATAAAAAATTAAATATTTATTTTTCATGGAAAAATAGCAAAGTTCAATTAAGTACTCTGAATTTGTTTTTTGGTGTTGGCAAAAATTATTATCGATGTGTTTTTGATAGATCAGATTTTTTAGATACCAAAGTATTTGCTAAACTAATTTTAAAATCTATTGACCTAGAAAGTTCAAAATTTCAATGTTCCGAAAAAAATATTAGTTATAATTCAGATGATTTCTTTAAAAAAATTTCAAAATTTAATAAGGTGTTTATTTTTGCCAGAATCGATGATTTAACGATTATGTCAAATCCATTACTTTCCTCGCCAAACAGAACCTCAAATGTAATTCATATAGCGTTGATAAAATCCAAATAGTGGGTTTGTCAAAAATAAAAGCCAATTCAAAATATAGTCTATTCACGATTATTTGTAAATTGGATTTTGACTTCCATGACAAGATTAAAACAAATCCTTCGATGTTCCATATTTTCAATAAATTAGCTTTCTGATGTCCTCCAATACCAACAAATTCCGTTCAATCTTGAGTTTGGTAAATCCCAGCACGCACCCTTACACCGGTTCACCAACTTCGATAGACCCTAATTTAACCCAAGTAAATTGGACGAATACCCGTAACGCTTGGACGAATTTCGCAGGGCACACCGGACGCGCGATTGCCATAAATTCTACTTCACAAGACACCACACGTTTGTATTTGAATATGAGCGTAAACAGCGATTATTTGTTGGATGTGACAAGCTACAGTTTCCGTCACCGTTCAAGCCCAACGGGTTACGCCAATTACAACATCTACATCAACAACATTTTCGTGGGTTCAGGAGCGATATGGATAACCTCAGGCACCACCTTACAAACCACATGAACGGTAAATGTAGCCAACGCCATCGCTGGAATTTCCGGGACGGTAACGGTGCGCTTAGACAACTAATGTGATTTAATTTCTAAAACTGTTCAACATGAACATAGAAACAAAGCAGTTAAATCACATAGAACGAATGATAAATATTATACAGGAGCAATCCCTATTTTGACTTTGAACTCTTGTGCTTCATGGACTTAATCATTTTCCCATCTTTCCATTCTGTTTTGTAAGTTTTTCCGCTGGGATAGGTCAAATAGCCGATTCCATGAGGTTTGTCATTTAAAAATGCTCCTTCATATCGTTGTCCGTTTTTGAAAGTTTGCTTTCCTTGCCCGTGTCGTTTGTTGTTGAGGAATTCACCAGTGTAAGTCTCGCGATTCAACCAAAAATAACTCCCCTTTCCATTGCGTTGATCGTTTTGCCAGTCTCCTTCATAGCGCTCTCCATTTTTATATTGTTGAACGCCGTAACCATTTCTTTTATCGTTTAAAAATGAACCAGTGTAAGTATCACCTGAAACATATTTTAAATATCCTTTGCCAGTTCTAATTCCCTTATCAAATTGACCTTCATAATAATCCCCATTCGAATAACTTACTTTTCCTGAACCGTGTGCGTAAAACAATGTATCATTATCGGTATGCGTTCCGCCTTGATAACGTGCGTTATTTTTCCATTGAATCACTCCTTTCGATTTTATTCCAGTTAACTGTGCGAAATGATTGCACTTAATGAATAGTAACGTGAATAATACAATAATCCAATGCTTAATGAACATGTTAAATGATTTTCTTAATCAAATTAAACAGTTTAAATGGAACGTACTTGAACGGTAAATCTGGCCATGATGGTGAACTGACAATTCCTCGACGATTGGAAAATGCGTAGAAACTTTCCTCCCCATGATAGGCTCCCATTCCGCTGTTACCAACGCCACCAAAAGGTAAATTGTGGTTTGCGATATGCATCAAACCATCGTTTATACAGCCACCCCCGGAAGAAGTTTTGGAGAAAACATCCATTCCAAGAGATTCTTTGCCGTAGAAATAAAGTGCTAAAGGTTTTTCGCGATCTTTCACAAAACGAACAGCCTCATCAAGATTTTTGTAAGTCAAAACTGGTAAAATAGGTCCAAAAATTTCCTCTTGCATAATTGGAAAATCAGGCTGAACCTCGTCAATGATTGTTGGTTCAATGTAAAGGTTTTCTTTGTCCACCTTACCGCCAGAAACGATTTTCCCATGCTTCATTAATCCTTCTAATCTTTCGAGTGCTTCAGTCCTAACAATTCTTGGGTAGAACTCGCTTTTTTGTGGGTCGTTTCCAAACATTTCTTGCCAATGTTTCGCGATTTTCGGCAACAACGCATCCTTCACTTTTTCATGAACTAACAGATAGTCAGGGGCGATACACGTTTGTCCTGCGTTAATCGTTTTTGACCATGCAATACGTTTGGCCGCTTTATCCAAATTGGCACTTTGGTCAACAATACAAGGGCTTTTTCCACCCAATTCTAAAATAACCGGAGTTAGGTGTTCGGCCGCAGCTTTCATCACTACTTTTCCTAACATTGGACTTCCTGTAAAGAAAATAATGTCAAAGCGACGCTCAAACAAAAGCTGATTTTCTTCTTTCGAGCCGTGGACAATACTCACCAATTTTGGGTCGAAAGTTTCTTTTACGATTTTGTCCATCACCTCAGAAATATGAACCGTAAAAGGGGAAGGTTTTAACATAGCACAACATCCAGCAGAAATTGCACCAACCAAAGGATTAAAAAGTAATTGGAATGGGTAATTCCAAGGGGCAACAATCAAGGCAACACCTAAAGGTTCCGTCATGAGGTAGCTTGAAGAAGGAAGCAAATGAATTGGTGTTTCAACACGTTTCAAAGAAGCCCATTCACGAACATTTTTGATATGATAGTCAATCTCTTGATTCACAATACTTATCTCGGTTAAATAAGCTTCTTGAAAGGATTTGTTCAAGTCTTTTTTGAGTGCATCTGCAATTTCTTGCTCGTATTTCTTTATTGATTTCTTTAGATTTTTGAGTTGGGTGATTCTGTAGCGAACCTCTTTAGTTGTGTTGGTATCAAAGAATTCTTTGTGTGCTTGGAGTTTTTCATCTATTTCGGTGGCAGTTGCGTATTTCATATTTCAAAATTTGAGTTGAAATTAAACAAAATTCAAAACCAATGTAGGTTTCGCCGTTCAGAAAAAATCATAATGGTAAATTTGTATCCCTTTTCACACAACACATGACGATTCAAGACTTGTTCAAAGCGTTTACAGATTTAGATTTTCAGTCGAACAGATTGATGAAAGCAGAGGAAATGGACATTGAAAATTTGCGGCAGTTTGACTTGCGGTCAGAAGAAGTTCGGCAACAAATTTTGCGTTTAGACCTAAGTGAGGCTGTTAACAAAGAAATGAACGAATTGGGTCGAATTGATTTGAGTTTTATGCCTCCCTGGGGTTTTGGAAGGAAGTTTTTAAATGTAATAGCTTTGGGATTACACAAGAAAAAATACATTAAAAACCGTCGTCAAGATTATTTTTTGAGAAGTGTTCATCAGCGTAGGCAATTGTTTCAACATGCTGAAAATGAATTAAAACAAAGCTAATGGAGTTAAATTCTGATTATTGGTCAGCGCGATACGAGGAAGGTTCAACGGGTTGGGATTTAGGCGGAATTTCTCCACCGCTAAAAGCATATATCGATCAATTGGACGAGAGTTGGAAACAGCGAAAAATTTTAATTCCTGGATGTGGTAGGGCTTATGAGGCGGAGTATTTGTATAAACTTGGTTTTCAAGAGGTTTATTTGTTGGATTTCGCGTCGCAACCTTTGGAGGATTTTCTTTTTCGCAATCCGAATTTCCCAAAGGAACAGCTCATTCAATCGGATTTTTTCACCTTTAATGGACAATTTGATTTGATTATAGAGCAAACAATGTTTTGTGCAATAAGTCCTTTGAAAAGAGAAATTTATATCTCAAAAATTGCAAGTTTACTGACAGAAAACGGTAAATACGTTGGTTTACTTTTCAATCGTGATTTTGAGGGTGGACCACCGTTTGGTGGAAATTTGGAAGAATATTTATTGCTATTTAAACGCCATTTAAACATCATTTTAATGGAGCCTTGTTACAATTCTATTTCCCCAAGATTAGGCTCGGAATTGTTTTTTATTGCTCGTTAAAATGGGTTAGGATTTTATGTTTTACGTTACTATTTCTCCTTTCTCAAATTCAACCAAACTTTAATGCCAATATAAAATCCAAAAGCCAAAATAATTAGATAAAAAATCAATTTACCTTTCGCTGAAATACCGTTCAAACTATCGTAAGGTCTTCCAAAATCACCTTTTCCTGGATTTAAAGTTTGGATTAAAACACTATAAAACAGTGACATTTTAAGTAATAATCTGATTAAATTTTTTCAACACTTTTCTGAAATTTCTTTCGTTGGGATTTAGTACTAACCGATAAAGTAGAATTTTTTCTTTTTCGGAAACATAAATTTCGTTCAAGACACAATGAAGTAATAGTGGTGAGGGATATCCAATTTGAACTTGTTCAGGATAACGTTTCTCAAATTCAAAATTTTCTACTAAATCCATCTCACTAGGCGAAATTTTATAGATTCCAACAAAAGGAACTAACCTTTCCAACGTCGGAATATGATTTGGACTCGAAAATAAAATTTTCACAATTGAATCATTTTGGACTAAAATTTCCCTTTGAGTAATATTTGGAACATCGATAAATGTTTTCGTGACTCGATTTTTTGAAAAGTAGTATTGCACTTTTTCCATTTCGATAGATATCCTTTCAATTTCAAAATTCGAGTTTCTGACCATTTTCAAACTGCTGTTTTCAAAGTTGAAATAATCTATATACCTTTCTACGTACTTTGTTTCGTCCAACAGACTTTTCCTTTTTTCTTGATACTTTTCAATATCCATTTTCTCTTGAAAAAAAGGTGATTTAATAAAATACCTTTTGCCAAAATTTTCTTGACTATATAATTGCTGAATGAGAATGAAACCAAAAACAAACATTAAGGAACGTGCTTTCATTTGATGATTTTTTAGCACTCCTCTAATTCTTTAAAATTTTACTTCGTTGAACCACATGACCCAAATCGTTTGAAATTTCGATGAAATAGATTCCAGAAGGAAGTTCGCTTGCGTCAATGGAATTCACCTTCTTTTGACTATTCATGATTTGACCAGAAACACTTGATACTTGAACATTCACAGGTATTGAAAAATGGATAATTTCTGTTGTTGGGTTGGGATAAATGGTAACTGCTTCGTAAATATTTGGTACTTCTATAGAAGCTGTATTTGATAATTCAAATTGGCTAAAAAACCGCCAAATTTCTTTACTTGCACTAAAGTCCATACAAGTGTTTCCCGAGGAAGGAAGGGGAATAGGAGCGCCCGGCCACGTATGTCCACCATTGTTGACCTTAAAAAATTCTACAGTATTTCCGTTTGTTCCACCCGAATATAAATAACGTTCTGCAGTTGCTCCATCGGTTAGATTATTATTTGGAATACTTATAGTTTGGGGTGTTGGATTACAATTGTTGTTTGTAACCCAATAAGATACAACATCTTCAGCAGCTTTTGCGGAGGCACCTCCTGTATAAGGTACTGTTGCGTCAAGAGTACCGTGAATATGAATGATTGGAGTAGGGTGGGAGGGATTACATGAGTTATACATGGGTATTGACATCGAACCTGTGACCGAACCCACTGCCGCAAAGCGTTCAGTTTGGCAAGCAAGTCCATAGCTCATAAATCCACCATTCGACATACCTACACTGTAAATTCGGTTTTGATTGATGTTGTATTGAGCGGAAATTGTATCTATCATTGCATCCAGAAAGCCATAATCATCCACAGTTGCACCTACAATTCCAAAATTCCAAAATGACTGTCCTGCAACAGGATCGATGGTTCCATTTGGGTGTACAACAATAAAATTTGCTGTATCTGCAATCGGTCTAAAATCACCGTAAATTGCTTGTTGTGAACCGTTTGAAGTATAACCGTGTAAATTCAGTAATAAAGGAACAGATTGATTGGATGAGTAACTTGCGGGTACATAAAGCGAATAGTTTCGAGCAGTACCACCAAAGGTGAATGAACCATTGACCGTTTGTTGCGCCTGAACAAAATGAAATGATATGCAAGAAATTAGGAGTAAGCAGATTGAAATTTTCTTCATAGGTTAAGCGTTTGTTTTTTTGGTAAATATATTGAATTCAGCCCTCAGTCTTTCCCTCTCTAAAACTCAAATCAGCTAAAAAGGAAAACAACTTTTCTCTATCAACTCGTCGCACCTAGCTCCCAACTAATCTTTATTTCTTTTACTTCCAGCATACAACTCAAATTTCTGGAAAGAACATTCTAAGTCGCCATTGAAGACCAAATTTTTCTTTGAAGGTTTGAGTCCGATGGATTTGAAACCTTCGACGCTACTCGAAATTACCCATGCAGTACAAGGTGACATTTCGTGCTTCATCCAAGTTCCAAAACTTTCATACAGTTCAGGAATTTCTGCACTTAGTCTTTCTCCATAGGGTGGATTAGTGAGGATAAAAACGTCTTCTGATCTTTTTACCTCTGAAAAAGGTTTTACTTCAACAGGGACAAAGCGACCGAAAGAAAATACACGCAAATTTCTTCGAGCTTTCAAAACCATTTCGTCTGAAATGTCGGAGCCATAAATTTTTACTGGAAGTTGACGGACAATTTTAGGCGCTTTTTCATAAATTTCATCCCATAATTCACGGTCAAAATTCTTTAAGTTTTTAAACGCATAATGTTGTCTTTCAATATTTGAGGGAATTCCACAAGCCAAAAGTGCCGCTTCAACTAAGATGGTTCCTGAACCGCAAAACGGGTCAAAAAATGGCGTTTTTCTGTCCCATCCTGATAATCGAATTAAAGATGCTGCAACTACTTCATTGAGCGGAGCTTCGCCAACTCCTGAGCGATAACCACGTTGAAACAAAGGTAAACCACTCGTATTTACGCTAATGGTCACTTCTTTTTCTTTTACGTAGAGGTCGAATAGAACTTGTGGTTTTTTAATGTCGATATTTGGACGTTCTAAGTCTTCTTTTCTAAAACTGTCCACAATAGCGTCTTTCACCAATAAATAGGGGTAATGCGTATTTTTAAAAAGGCTTGAAAAAACAGCACCTTTAACCGCAAAAGTTTTGTTCGCATCAAACAAGGAAGTCCATGGAAAACGCATACAGCAATCATACAATTCCTTTTCACTTTGAATGAAAAAATGGTCTATTTCAACAAGAACAGAAATCGCACAACGACAATATAAATTCAGAAAATAAACATCCTTCCAGTTTCCTTCAACCCTTACTGCACGGTTTAAAATTTCTGTTTTTTCGAAGCCCAATTCTTTCAATTCATCTGCAAGAACTTCTTCAAAACCGAAAAAACATTTAAGGGTAATTTTTAAGGGACCTTTTTGAAATTTGTCCCATTTTTTATTGGTCATAATTTAATTTGAGGTGCAAAGGTACATCAATGATCTAAAGGTCGTCTTTTAATCATACCACCGCGCGTATCTTTTACACTGTGCATCACAACAAAAGCATCGGGTTCAATTTTTTCAATCTCAGTATTCAATTTTGCAATTTCCAAACGCGTTATGACAGTGTAAATGACATTAACATCTTTTGCAAATTCAATATCTCCGTATCCGCGCTTTCCTTTGTAAACCGTAACCCCTCGACCTAATTTTTTGATAATCATTTGGCGCATTTCTTCGCTGTGAACTGCAACTATCGTAACGCCAATGTATTCTTCAATTCCCTCTACAATGAAATCCAGTGTTTTGGAGGCGGCGAGATAAGTAATCATCGAATAAAGTGCTTTTTCAACAGACAAGAAATAAGCGGCAGCAAGGAAAATCATGACATTTATGACCGCGATTACGTCTCCGATAGTCATTCCAAATTTTCTACTCAAAAAAATGGCAAGCACTTCAGAACCGTCAATCACCGCTCCTCCTCTGATTGCAAAACCGATTCCAGCGCCGAGAAAAAATCCACCAAAAACTGCTACAAGAAGATTGTCGTTGGTCACATTCGGGAATTTAATAAAGGTTAAACACATGATTAATCCAGCTATGGCAAATGCGGTTTTTATCGCAAAAGTTCGACCCATTACCTTGTACGCGAGGACGATAAACGGAATGTTTACAATGACAAGGAAATATTGTAAAGGTAGTTTAGTGGTGGCGGAAAGTAGCAATGAAATTCCAGTTGAACCTCCGTCAATAAAGTCATTCGTTAGCAAAAATCCTTTGAAACCAAACGCTGCAAGAAAAATTCCGATGGTGATTAGAATTACACTTTTAAACCGACTTTTCCACGTGATTCGCCATTCCCTGTACATTTTTGCAATTCGATAGCGACTAAATAATTTTTCGCTGTCTTTTCTTTTAAACCCTGTAACGATTTGAATTATAATGCTTTGCCAAAATGGATTCATGAAAAATTTTTGTTTTAAATGTTAGACTGATTAAAGTTTGTAAAACTGCCTTTTTTATTCAGACAAACGTTTTTTTAAATCAAAAAAAAACTGAAAATCGTGAAGTTTTTTTGATCATGCATTGATTGTCATTCTTTTCAGGAGTTGATTTTTGCGAAAGCGGTTTTGACTTATTTTTATTCTTAAATTTCCCAACAATTTATTTTATGCAACTTAGATTCTATACTCTATTCTCCTTTATTCTCCTTTTAAACATGACTTTCGCACAACAAACACGCCTTCTACAATGGGAAGTTTTTCACCCGAAAAAGAATTTGTGGATGGCTTTTGGTGAAAAAGGTAGTGTGCAAGAATTACTGCAAAAATCAGGTGAGTTACCCGACCCATTTTTTGGTAAAAATGAGCACTTATACGATTGGATTGAAGAATACGATTGGACCTTCAAAACGCAATTTTACCTTTCAGAGCAAGAATTCCTTGCCTCCAAACTTGATTTGGTTTTTCCAAACATTGACACTTACGGAAAAATTTATCTGAACGGACAATTCCTAACCACAACCGATAATTTCCACCGAATTTGGCGCTTCGCTATAAAAGATAAAGTTCAATGTGGAATGAATGAAATTAAGGTCGAAATCATTCCTCCCGTTCGCTACCATAAAGAAAGATTTGAAAAGGAAGATTTTCATTATCCCGCTCCAAACGACCCTCATAAAATTAAGGCTGCTCCACTCACCCGAAAACCGCAATATCAGTTCGGTTGGGATTGGGCTTTACGAATGAATACTATTGGTTTTGCCAAACCTGCATTCATTGAAATACCTGAAAATAACGCAATTAAACATGCTTGGATAAACACAGAATCGCTTCAAAACAATCAAGCAAACCTTATTTATAACTTTGAATTTTCGGGAAATCAAAATTTAAGGTTGAAATCTTCAATTTTTGGGGATTTATCTTATCAGAATGGTCTGAATCGCCTAAAAGTTCAACTTTCTAACCCGAAATTGTGGTGGCCTAGCAATCTCGGAAACCCCAATTTGTATGAAGACACGCTCAAAGTTCTGGACGAAAAGGGAGCAATTCTGAGTCAATTTACACACACTTTCGGAATTCGAACAACCCAACTTATTCAAGAAAAGGATCAGTGGGGAACATCTTATGTCGTTCAAATAAACGGCACTCCAGTTTTTTGTAAAGGAGCAAACTATATTCCACCTTCCGTTTTTCCTGCCTCTGTAACTGACGAAGATTATGAAAAACTTGTTCAACAAATGAAATTTGCCAACTTCAATATGGTTCGTGTTTGGGGCGGAGGAATGTATGCTGATGATTATTTCTTGCGTCGTTGTAGTGAAGAAGGAATTATGGTTTGGCATGATTTGATGTTTGCGTGTGCGATGTATCCCGAAGATGAAGTTTTTTTAGGAACGGTCAAAGAAGAATTGATTCAGCAAATACAAAGAATTTCCGCTCATGCATCGGTTGTGTTGATTAATGGAAACAATGAAGTGGATGTTGCGTGGAAAAATTGGGGATTTCAAAGTCAAAACAAACTGAACAAAGATCATCAACTAATTATTGAAAAAGCCTACGATGATTTGTTCAAAAAACTTGCTCCAACGGTGATTGCGCAATACACAAACATTCCCTTTATTCATACTTCGCCTTTGAGTAATTGGGGAAATGATGATTTTTATAATCATGGTTCTCAGCATTATTGGGGCGTTTGGCACGGAAAGGACCCGATGGAAGATTTCGCCAGAAAAATAGGTCGTTTCAATGCAGAGTATGGATTTCAAAGTTTTCCTGAATTTTCAACCCTCAATACTTTTTCTGAAAGGAAAGATTGGAACTTGAAAAGTGAAGTCATGAAACACCACCAAAAAAGTTATGTTGGAAATGGAATGATTGAAAAACACGCTATTTTACTTTATGGAAAACCAAAAACGTTTGAAGAATTCGTGTATTTCAGTCAGTTAACGCAAGCACACGCTGTTTCTTCCGCTGTTTCAGGTCACCGATTGGACGCACCGCGTTGCTCAGGGACAATTTATTGGCAATTGAACGATTGTTGGCCAGCTCCAACTTGGTCGAGTTTAGATTTTTACAATAATCGAAAAGCCTTGCATTTTGCTGTTGCACAAGATTTTAAAGATATAGCGATTTTGTCGGCACTTGACAAATCAGGTAAAACGGAGATTTTTATGAAGAACGATTTGCCAAACAAAATCGAGAAAAATGTAAACATCAAAACCTTCAACCTGGCAGGAAAATTATTGGAGGAAACCAATCAAAAAGTGACCTTGGATTACCAACAGTCAACTTTAGTTTGGGATGCCAAAAAGACAAAATTCAATAATGGAATTCTGATTGAAGTTAGTTACGACAATGGAAAACGACAAATTTTAGTTGCTGATAAAAAATCTTTATCGGGAAGAAAACCATTGGTTAAATTAGAGGATTTCCAAGTTGATGAAGTAACAAAAACAGGAAGTATAACCGTTTCAAATGACGTTTTCTGTGCTGATTTCTGGCTTTACACGTTAAACCAAGATATTGAATTTGAGGAGAATTTCAAGAACCTACTTCCAGGCAAACACGTAATTACCTTCAAATTCCAAAAAGCACCGAAGGCAAACGAATTTCAGTTTATTTATCGATGATTTAAATGGACGTTTTGTTCCATTTTACTTCAAAAAGTTTAGGCCAATTTTTACCAGTGACATACCATTTGTTAGTTTCAGGATTGTATGCAATTCCGTTGAGAACTTCCCCTTTTCCGCGTCCGATTTTTTCAAGTTCTTTTCCGTCTATACTTGCCAAAACCTTCCCTGTGCTAGCTTCGATTACAACAATTGCCGCCGACATCCAAACATTTGCATAGATTAGTCCGTCGTGGTATTCCAATTCATTCAAGCGGGGAATTGCGCCCACATTAGTGTAAGCTTCAATAGTTCGAGTAACTTGAAATGTTTTAGGATTACGAAAGAAAATTCGCTCTGTCCCGTCGGACATAATCAGTTCTTTTCCGTCCGTTGTTAAACCCCAACCTTCGCCAGTGTAAGTCATTTCTCTTGTAAGTTGTAGGTTGTTAATGTCATAGACAAAACACTTTCCATTTCGCCATGTCAACTGAAAAATTTCATCTTTTATAACGGCAATTCCTTCTCCAAAATGAGTGGCGTCAAGTCCAATTTTTCGAACTTGTTTTCCTGTTTTCAAGTCAATTTCCGCAACAATTGAAGAACCTGTTTGATTCGGGTCGCCGGTTCCTTCATACAATTTTCCATTGTGGAAGGTTAAACCTTGAGTAAAACTCGTTTCATCATGAGGGAAAGTGTTCACAATCTCTACCGTCCATTGCTCGGGAACAATGTCAGATAAAATTCTTAATAAACGTTGTTCTGTGTATTGAACGCCTTTTTTATCAGTGATTTGCAGTTCTAATGCATAAGCACCAACTTGATATTTTTTGGTGTCCAAATTGAACGTGAGTACTCCTGAAGGATTGCTCCAAGTTTGCAAACGTTCGCCGGAAAGAATCAAATTCACGGATTTTACATCATCTTCCACCTTTATTGGAATCGGCAAAACACTGTTTATGGTTGTGGCAATGTTTTCAGAAAAATTAAAATCAACTTTTGGTTTTGTTCCTTCATCTCCTCCAGTTATGAAAGGTAAAATCATGGCGACCACAAAGCCAATTAAAATGACATAAAGAATAATTTTCTTCACAGTTAGGATTTTTCGATTTCTAATATAATTTGTTCAACGTCAATCATTTCGTGAGATGCGTGATACACACAATCTCCATTTTTAATAACTAAAATCTGTGGCGATTCATGCCAAACATTAAATTTTTGAGTGATAAGATTGGAAATTGGCCTGTACTTCAATAAATCTAAGTAGTGACAAGTCAGCTTATTATTTTCTTGAATGTTTGCTCGTTCTAAACGACGTAATGCCATTGATGAAACGCCACAACGTGTACTGTGTTTTAAAATCATTTGAGGTACTTGAAAACTTTCTGAAATTAGAGTTTCCAGTTCATTCTCAGTACTTAAGGTTTTCCAACTCATTAGTAGCCCGGTGTAAATTGTTTTAAAAATCTCAAGTCGTTTTCCGAATACAAGCGTAAATCGGTTACACGATACTTTAATTGAGCAATGCGTTCAACTCCCATTCCGAAAGCAAAACCACTGTATTCGTTGGTGTCGATTCCTGAAGCTTCCAAAACATTTGGATCAACCATTCCACAACCTAAAATTTCCAACCAACCACTGTATTTACATACGTTACAACCCTCACCATTACACAAAGTACAAGAAACATCCACCTCCGCAGACGGTTCAGTAAATGGAAAGTAAGAAGGGCGCAAACGAATTTGAGCATTTTCACCAAACATTTCTCGTGCAAAGAATAATAAAGTTTGTTTCAAGTCAGCGAAGGAAACATTTTTGTCAATGTACAATCCTTCCACCTGGTGAAAAAAGCAGTGTGCACGAGCGGAAATGGCTTCGTTTCTGTAAACTCTTCCGGGAGAAATAGTTCGAATTGGCGGTTTTTGACTTTCCATTACGCGAACCTGAACCGAACTTGTGTGGGTGCGTAAAGCCATTTCATTTTCACCTTTTGTAATGAAAAAAGTGTCTTGCATATCACGCGCAGGATGTTCGGGTGGAAAATTCAAGGCGCTAAAGTTATGCCAATCGTCTTCAATTTCAGGACCTTCTGAAACGTTGAATCCAATACGATTAAAAATTTCGATGATTTCTTTTCGAACCAAAGAAAGTGGATGGTGTGAACCCGAATTAACATTCTCGCCCGGACGAGAAAAATCGAAAGAAATCTTGGACTTACTTCCTGAACTTTCATTTCCGAAATTAGCTTTTGCCTCTTCCAATTTATTTTCAGCTTTAGCTCTAAGTTCATTAATGAGTTGTCCGACCGATTTTTTATCCTCGTTGGGAACAGATTTTAGGTCAGCATACAATCCTTTAATTTCGCCTTTAGTACCTAAAAACTGAATACGGAAATTCTCAGCGTCGCCTGCTGATTGGATGTTAAAATCAATAATACTTTGCTCAATGGCAACAATTTTATCCTTCATAAGTACAACTGTGTAACTTTATCAACCTATTTATTGTTTTAAGAGAGAACTCTAAAAATGAAAGGAACAAAATTAGTTTTTTTGAAAGGTGCAAGGAGCAAGAAGCTATTTAGTTTATGGTTATTTTTTATAATCTTTTCATTTTTAAGTGGTTGTTATAAAAAGAAAGATACTGTTTTGCAAGTAATTGTAAGAAATGAAACGGGTGGAGTTGTTGACGGAGCACAAGTTCGCGTTTTTGGTGAACCGACAATTTTACAAGAAAACGTATTGAATATTAATGAATTAGAATACTCGAATAACCTAGGTGTAGCAACGTTCAACATGAACAAGTTTTACAAATCGGGACAAACCGGAGTTGCGGTTTTGAAAATTGAAGCGCAGCACCTTGGAAAGTTTGGTTCAAACCATGTTACTGTTATTGAGGAAGAGACTGTAACCCAAACCGTTTATCTACAGTAGAAAGTGTTGAATAAGAAAAAAGTGTAAATTTGGCTAGTTTTAAAAAAATGAGAATATTTAAAATCTTGAGTTTAATGACTTTGGTATTGCTTACCAATGTTTCATGTGAACCTAAAGACCCAGCAATTTTGAAGGTTTTTGTGCGTTCCGCGTCAAATCAATTAATTAACGGTGCGAAAGTTATCGTTATCGGTGACCAACAATCCAATCCACCAACACAAGAGTTTGTGGATACCTCGTACACCAATAGTTCGGGTTTTTCTGTTGTTGACATGGATAAGTTTTTCAAGTCTGCTGGTTCATCAACAACAACTGGTTATTTCGACATTATTGTAAAACACAATAGTAAAACGGGTACTGGCTACACGCGTTGCCGTGTACACACCACTTCAGTAGAAACGGTTTACCTTTTAAATTAATTTGAAAATGAAAAAATTACTTGTAGCTATTTTAGCACTGGGAACAATCGGTACGCTAGCTTCTTGCCGTAAGCAAAAAGACACAGTTGCCAATATTTATGTTAGAAACGAAGCAAACGCAACAGTTGAGGGCGCAATGGTAGTACTCTTTGGTGTGAACACAACAAACATCCCAAATATTGTAAATGTATTTGACACGGCATACACCAACACGCAAGGAGTGGCCTTTTTCAACTTTAATAAAATTTACAAAGCTGGACAAGCTGGTGTTGCGGTATTAGACATTAAAGCTCAAAAGTTAAATAGAATTGGCCAAGGTATAATTAAAATCGAGCCTGAGATTGTAAACGAGGAAACTGTTTTCATTCAGCCGTAATTGGACTTTTCATGAAGACAATTTCAACCTTACTTTTAGCTTTTGTTATTTTTCAGTTGACAAGTTGTCGTCCGAAAAAGAAAGCCACAATGGCTAATATTTACGTGCGAGATGAAGCTAATAATGTGGTTCAAGAAGCAGAAGTAATTCTTTATGGTACTTCTACAGGAAATCCTATTGGAAGCGAAACGCCTGGTTTTGGAAATTACAGAGATACAGTAATTTCAGGTAGTACGGGTTTGGCTGTTTTTAATTTAAGTGATTTGTATCAAACTGGTCAATCTGGTGTTGCTATTTTGGACATTAAAGCTTCTAAATTGAATAGGCAAGGATCAAGCACCATAACTATCCAACCTGAAATGACCAACGAAAAAACAATTATAATACAGCCCTAACAAGGGTTAACAAAATGGAAAAGGTCGATTTCTCCGACCTTTTTTTATGCCCTAATTTGTCGGTATTGAAAATGATTTTCTATGGCAAAAATTGACCAATCAATAGCGTTGTTCAAATTGTATAGTTCTAATTTGTAATGAACCATATCTTCCAATTCATCCGATTGCATTAAGTCTAAAACTTCAATTTCTTCATTCTGAATTTGAATTAGATTGATAAGTCTGTTCAAGTCTTGTTGGTGTAAAAGCAATGTGGTAGGATAAGTTAAATTTTCCTTTGTGATTTCTGCTTTGAGTAATACTTCATTATTGAAATTATTAAACTCAATTTTCTGGATGGCAATCATTTGTTTCATGGCTTTTTATTTTGATGACACAAAGCTAAATCCACAAGAACGTAATCTATTTACGTTTATCTGTAAATTCATGGTATTTTTTTTAAAGAACATCGAAGTGTATTTAATAAAGGTTGAAAAGGTGAAAATTGCTTGCGAGGAACTGAATCAACATTCATTAAACGGAACATAAATGATAAATTTGTTTAACAGTTTGATTTATGAAAGCATTGAAAGATTTAGGGAAATGGATGATAATTACAATGCTGGTATCTGTTTTTTGTGGATTAAGTGCTTCATTGTTTCTTTTTTTGCTGGATTTTGTTGGTCAAATCAGATCCCAACATAATTGGTTCTATTTCTTACTTCCTTTTTTTGGTTTAGCCATTGTCTTTTCTTACCACAGATTTAGCCTCGAGTCACAAGGCGGTAATGACTTAATTTTGAGTGAAATTTACAAACCAAAATCAACGCTTTCAAGTTGGATGACACCTTTGGTTTTGGGTTCGACTTTACTGACACATTTAGGTGGAGGGTCAGCAGGAAGAGAAGGTACAGCAGTTCAGGTGGGAGCTTCCCTTGCAGATAGTCTTAATAAATTATTTGTTCTCACTGAACTCGACCGAAAACGACTTTTGAAGATGGGAATTGCTGGTGGTTTTGCTGCTGTTTTTGGAACTCCCTTAGCAGGTTCACTTTTTGCAATAGAAGTTTTGAGAATTAAGGAACGGAATTGGTATGATGTTTTGTTTGTTTCCTTAACTGCTTATGCGTCGAATTTTATTTGTCACCTCACAACAATTCAACACACTAATTACTCTTTGGACGCAGCTTGTCTTTTTTCCGCAGATTTTTTGTTTTGGTTGTTTGTTTCTGCCATTTTATTTGGACTAGCAGCTTTGAGTTACATCTTTATTTCAACATATTTGAGGGTTAGTTTTTCGAAATATTTGCCCAATCCTTACGTGCGCATTTTCATAGGCGGAAGTTTAATTTCCTTATTTTTTCTAACAACTCAATTACATCATCTTTCAGGTTTAGGTGTTCAATCCATTGTTTCCTCTTTTTCCGTTTCTTCTCAAAATTTAGATTTCGCACTTAAAATTCTTCTTACTGCATTAACCCTTAGTGTTGGATTCAAAGGAGGAGAAGTGACTCCACTTTTTTTCATTGGTGCAACTCTTGCCAATTTTTTGTCATTCTGGATTCCTTTGCCTTTACCACTTATAGTCGCATGTGGATTTGTTTCTGTTTTTGGTGCTGCAACAAAAACGCCTTACGCTAGTTCAATTTTAGGAGCTGAAATTTTTGGATGGCAATACTTTATTATGTTATTGATTTCTTGTTACATAGCAACTTATACTTCAGGAACCTATAGTATTTATAAAACTCAAATAAAACGCAGGTTTTGGTGGGAAGAAAGTATAATCACCTGGTTAAAAAGCAAATGATTTGACCTAAACTTTTCTAGAAATAAAAGTCAGGAAACATTAGAACTGCATGCTGTAAAATCGACTTTTTCAATTGAACTTAGAGTTTGAGTGGAGTTTACTACTTTTGACCCGCAAAATTTCACTATGCCAAAAATATCATCCAAAGCGGTTGCAATGCCCGCTTCTCCTATCAGAAAATTAGTTCCTTATTCAGAAGCGGCTAAAAAAAGAGGTACAACGGTTTATCATTTGAATATCGGACAGCCGGATATCGAAACTCCTGAAGTAGCTTTAAATGCTGTTAAGAATTTAGACAGAAAAGTGATTGAATACAGTCATTCTGCTGGTTTTGAGAGTTATAGAGTAGGTTTGTCTAATTATTACAAAGCGAGTGGAATCAATGTTGATGCGGCAGATATTATTATCACAACAGGAGGTTCAGAAGCCTTGATTTTTGGCTTGATGTCCACGTGCGATTTAGGTGACGAGGTCATCATTCCTGAGCCTTTTTACGCCAATTACAACGGTTTTGCTGTAATGGCAGGTTTGAATGTTGTTCCTGTAACAGCAAGTATTTCCAATGGTTTTGCCTTACCTCCGGTTGAAGAAATTGAAAAGAAAATAACACCAAAAACGAAGGCTATTGTTATTTGTAATCCTGGAAATCCAACGGGTTATTTGTATTCAAAAGCTGAATTGGAACAATTACGTGATATTGTCTTGAAACATGATTTGTTTTTGTTTGCGGATGAAGTGTATCGTGAATTTTGTTACGACGGTGCGGTTCCTTTTTCAGTAATGAATTTGGAAGGAATTGAGCAAAATGTGGTCATGATTGACTCGGTGTCAAAGCGTTATTCCATGTGTGGTGCACGAATTGGTGCATTGATTTCGAAAAATGCGGAAGTTATGGCAGCTGCTCTAAAATTCGGACAAGCGCGACTTTCTCCTCCTACGATTGATCAAATCGCGGCTGAAGCGGCATTGCAAACACCTCAAAGTTATTTTGATAATGTTGTAAATGAATACGTTGAACGCCGCAATATCATGGTTAACGGATTGAACGCCATTGATGGGGTAGAGTGTCCGATGCCGAGTGGTGCGTTTTATTGTGTAGCTAAATTCCCAGTTGATGACGCTGAAAAGTTCTGTCAATGGTTGTTGGAATCTTTTGAACATGAGGGACAAACAGTAATGATGGCTCCGGCAAATGGATTTTATGCAACCAAAGGATTGGGGCAACAAGAAGCAAGAATCGCTTACGTTTTAAACAAAGAATCTTTACAAAAAGCGGTAGAATGTTTGAAAGTCGCTTTGGAACAATATCCTGGTACAATCCGATAAGATGACAGCCTTAGAATACATCAATGCACTTCCAGAAGAACGCAAGGAAGCTGTAAGAAAATTGAGACAAGTAATTTTGGACAACCTTCCCGAAGGATTTCAAGAATCGTTTTCTTATGGAATGCCGGGTTGGGATGTTCCGCATTCGATTTACCCGAAAGGATATCACTGTAACCCAAAAGAACCACTTCCATTTATGGGATATGCCTCGCAGAAAAACTCGGTGAATTTTTACCACATGGGAATTTACGCAAAACCGGAATTATTGAATTGGTTTGTGGAGGAATATCCAAAACACGTGAAAGGTAAATTAGACATGGGGAAGTCATGTGTACGTTTCAAGAAAATGGATCAAATTCCTTACGAATTAATTGGGGAATTGGTGCGCAAAATGTCTGTTCAAGAGTGGATTGATATATATGAAGCACAACTCAGAAAATAAAAGTGCATTTTCGAGTAAACTTCATCTATGACTAAATTAAATCATCTTGTTCTTTTTTTCTTCTTAGTTGTTTCAAGTTTTTCAAATGCACAATTAGAAAAAGGAATGTACTTCATTGGGGGGGCGGCGAATATTAATGTAAGAAATTCCACAGACTCTCCAGAAAAATCTTTTTCTTTAAATCTTTATCCATGTGCTGGTAAGGTGTTGGATAAGAACTGGTTATTGGGTGGGTGTTTAAATATTGTATATTCAACAAATAGTTATAATAATCAATTGAATCCAAGGTATTTTGGGATTGGTGCATCTCCTTTTGTTAGAAAATATTTTCAGACAAAAAAAATGAACAATTGTACTTTTTTCTGCATTTCGAAGCAGGGTATTTTTTTAATTTGTCAAGTGGTTTCTCTAATACTTTCTTTTATCGTCATATAGTTTCAGGAAATTTAGGATTTGGAGCAGCTTATTTCATCTCTCCAAACATATCAATTAATGGGGTTTTAGGTTTGAATGTGAGTCACTTAATTAACCGACCAAATAGTTTTAATTATCGACCAGATTTGAATATAGGTTTTAACGTTGGGATAAATGTGTTTTTGTTGCGCCAATGAGAAGGAAATCCATAATAAGGATGAAGATTTGCATGGATTGAAAAAAAAAATCAAACTGTTGTAACTTATCTTTCTTTAAAGCGTCTCACCATCGAATTCTATGACTACTAAACAATACAACGAAAGTGTAGATGCCCACTCAGACGGACTTTTTCGTTTTGCAGTGAAAAGTTTACGTGACGAAGAATTAGCGCGTGATTTAGTACAAGAGGCTTACCTGAAACTTTGGACAAAACTTGATACAGTTGATGCGCAAAAGGTTAAATCTTACCTTTTTACAGCAGTTTATCATTCCATTGTTGATCATTCAAGAAAAGCAGAAAGACACCGAAATTTTGAAGCCCAACAAACCTCTTCTTATGATGAATTGAATACCTCCTTCGATTTGCAAGAACATTTAAATGAAGCTTTGCAACGTTTACCAGATGTTCAAAAAACTGTTGTTATGCTCCGCGATTACGAAGGATATTCTTACGAAGAAATTGGTGAAATAACGAACTTAAGTGAACAACAAGTGAAGGTTTATATTTTCAGAGCGCGTAAGTCCTTGAAAGAATACATTGTTAACATTGAAAATTTAGTAGGATGATTAATAAAGAAAATATTGAAGCTTTCCTACTTGACTATTTGGAAGGAAATTTAAGTGAGGATTTGAAGGCTGAACTTTCTGTGTTTTTGTCGGAAAATCCAGAATACAAAGATTATTTAGAAGAACTTCCAGAATTGATTGCTCCTGAAATTACACTCGAAAATAAAGGGCATCTAAAAAAAACGTTGGAAGAAAAACCAGAAGTGTTTCGTCAGCTTCAAGCCAACAATTTAGAGTTATGGTCGGTTGCATCCATGGAAAACGAATTAACAGAAAAAGAAAAATTACTTTTTGATAGGATCAAATCGGAATCAAAATCAATCAATTCCTTAGCGCAACAATTCGCAAACACAAAACTTATTCCAGAAAATAAAGTAGTATTTCGTGATAAAAAAGATTTGTACCGAACACCACTTTACGTTTCTTTTGTCCGTTGGACAAGCATTGGTGTGGCCGCATCATTGGCACTATTTATCGTGTGGAAACAAGCATCCTCTAAAACGAAACCAACTCTTTCAGCAGGAAAGAAAAAGGAAAAAATGGAGATTCCTCAACCGAAATCTGCAACGAATGACACTCTAAATGACAAGGTTCGCTTTCCTTTAAGCAATGAAAATGAGGAGGTAAAAAGTTGGAATGAACTTGTTGTTAAAACAGAAAATTTAAATATCCAAGAGAAGATAAAACCGATTTTCCAAAATCCTGAGTCTATTGCTGAAAATACCTCTTCTCAAGATACAACAAACCATTCAAGTCAAAGTGTGGAAAATGTTGGACAGGAATTAGCAAGTTCCTCAAATTCTGTAATTTCGAACGACATTCAGCTGAACTCCAAATCGGAAGAAAGGGCTTTAACGGTAACTGAATTTGTGAGTGGAAAAATCAATAATCGCGTTTTCGGGAAAACCAACCCAAGCAAAGAAGAAAAGTATAATTCTTTTGGAGATAAAATAGCCAATGCCTCTGGAGGAAGAATTCAAATGGGGTATGATGCCAGATCCAATAAGCGTTTGTTCCGATTCAAATGGGGTATTTTTTCAATTGAGAGAAAAAAATCCACAAAACCTGTAACAAATAAATGAGTAGTTCGTCCTACGGGCAAATCACACAAAATGAAAACAATTTTAACCCTTATGATGGTGCTGAGTGTTGCGGGAGTAATGGCTCAGAAAAACAAAAAAGAGAAAGTTGAGAAAATAGATTCAACTGTTGTAATCATAGAAAAAGACTCAAAAATCACTATAGATTCCTCTTTTTTTGAAAATGGTTCAGTTGCCGAAAACGGAGATTCAACCACAATCAAAGTTGGGAAAATGAAAATCGTTATTGTTGACAATGACAAAGACAAGAAAGTTATCATTGATGAAAAAGTTGTTATGGAAAAAGAAAATGACGAAGACGATGATGATAAAGAAGACGATTGGTGGAGAAAAAATGGAACGGCCTATTGGAGCGGAATTGGAATTAATACGAACGGTTTTTTAAACGCAGCTGGTAAAATTGCAAATGGTGATGACAGTTATTTTCTACAATTAGATCATGCTAGAAGTATTGGTTTTAACCTGAATTTCGCTCAAAAACGTTTCCCGATAATCAAAGAATACGTAGGGTTAACAACAGGTTTAGGTTTGCAATGGAATCGTTATGCTTTAAAGAACAATGTGAATGTGGGTTATGCTTCCGATTCGATTTTTGGAACTGAAAATGTGGATGTTAACTTCAAAAAGAACTTCCTTCGCTCCACTTATTTACAAGTTCCGTTGCTTTTGGAATTTTCCACTAATCGTGAGCCTAGCAAAGCATGGCACCTTTCCGCTGGTGTGATTGGAGGAATAAGAATTGGTAGTAGCTGGAGAACTAAATGGGAAGCGGATGGCAAAACAAATCGCAATAATGAGAAGGCAACCTACCACTTCCAACCTTTCCAAGCAATGGCAACCGTAATGCTCGGTTACGATAACTGGAACATCTATGTGAATTATGGTTTGACTGAAGTTTTTGAAAAAGGAAAGGGACCTGAGTTCAGTCCGGTAACGGCAGGAGTATTCTTCAATTTCTAGGTAAAATGAAGAATTAGAAAAGTTATACCGACGATGACAAATTATATCTATCAAACGGATTTAAATCAAAAAAATGTCATGTCGGTATTTTACCTAAACAATTTTTAAACGCGTCTAAACGCATCTCAAAAGGTAAAAGTTTACGTTTAGTTATAGTCGAAGAACGGATGTGGCAAGCGAGCCAGTCCGTTTTTTTATGTCTAAAAATTGGAACCCTTTTTAAAGATGGTATTTTTGCAAAAACTTGATGAATCCATTAAAATGCTATTCGACTTTTTGGTCAGCAAATAAAATCAGTTTTATTTTCAAGAATTTACAAAAACTACTTTCAATCTGTATGAAAACTTTAGAACTTATTAAATCGGCACTGAAAGGTGAAGAACAAGACTTTACGAAAATTCCGCTGAAGACAGGCATTTTTCTTTTGGCGACACCCATGATTTTGGAAATGATAATGGAATCGCTTTTTGCGGTTGTTGACATCTTTTTTGTTGGAAAATTGGGTGATGCCGCTATTGCAACAGTCGGTTTAACAGAAGCCGTAATCGTTGTGGTTTATGCAATGGGGGTTGGAATTAGTATGGCTGCAACGGCACTTGTGGCGCGAAGATTTGGTGAACAAAATTACCACGAGGCAGGAACAGCAACTTTTCAGCTATTACTTTTTGGCGCGGTTCTATCTTCACTCATGGCCGTTTTGGGGATATTTTTTGCTCAAGATATTTTGACCTTAATGGGTGCAAGTGAAAACGTACTAGAAATAGGCGTTCCTTATACACAAATCATTTTCGGTGGGAATTTGGCGATTATGCTACTTTTTCTCATCAACGGGGCTTTTCGGGGAGCAGGTCAGGCACACTTAGCCATGCGAGCACTTTGGATTTCGAATGGAGTAAACATAATTTTAGATCCTTTATTTATTTTCGGGATTGGGGAATGGGCAGGTTTTGGTTTGACGGGTGCAGCAATTGCCACGACTTTAGGAAGAAGTATCGGTGTGGCTTATCAATTGTTTCATTTGTTCAACGGTAAACACCAACTAAAAATCCTTAAGGAAAATTTCCTAGTAAATTTTGAAACATTTCGCAAAATCGTAGAAATTTCATTAGGCGGTATGGCTCAGTTTTTAATTGACTCTGTTGCTTGGATAGCCTTAACCAGAATTATTTCAGTGTATGGTGATGCCGCGGTTGCAGGATTTACAATCGCGTTTCGTGTTTTGATGTTTAGTTTGATGCCTGCGTGGGGTTTATCGGCCGCAGCGAGTACCTTGGTAGGACAAAATTTAGGTGCAAAAAAAATAAAACGCGCTGAATTATCGGTTTGGTTAACAGCACGATACAATGTTATTTTCTTGTTTTTTGTAACACTAGTTTACTTGGTTTTTGGAGATTACATTGTGCTGTTTTTTAGTGAACCCGGAGCAACCGCTACTTTGGCTACACAGGCACTACGTATCATCGTTTGTGGTTACATTTTCTTCGCCGTTGGAATGGTTATGACCCAAAGTTTTAATGGAGCTGGAGACACCAAAACACCAATGTTCATGAACATTTTCCTCTTTATTTTATTGGAAATACCTTTGGCATATATTCTTGCAGAACCGTTGAAAATGAAGGAGTTTGGTGTTTTTCTAGCCATTGCACTTTGTCACTCTCTCCACGCTTTGGTTGGATTGTATTTTTTCAAAAAAGGTCGATGGAAGCGAGTGGAAATTTAAAGAATAAAAGAACAGACTTTGACCATAGATAGTTGGAAGATTTTTACCGACTCTGTTGTTGTATTTAAGTAAGATAGGTAGTTTATGTAAGTTGTTGATAATCATTCGAATATTACCTAGGCAATAGGTCGAAAAATTATTACCTATATTAATCCAACTCAAAACTTAAAACAAACCCTTCTATACATCGGATGCCTTTTGAAAATGAGTTGTTTGCAGATTTTTTACCGAGAGGGATCATCTTTAGTTTTTTTAAACTTAATTCGATTTGGAATTAGAGATTAGGCATTGGTGCTTTTTGTATGCTTTAGCTACACAAACCACAATTTGATTTTCTGTTTGTTTCAATTCTAATGGCTTTTGCGGCTTGAATTTGAGGTTTAAAGTCCATATTTACAGATTTTTGGACATACGCTTCCATTGGCATTAAACCTCTGAACGAACCGTGGGGTTGTTGGTTTAAAAAAAATGAATTAAAGATTTTTAAAGAATCTAGGTAACTTATTTGTTTTGAAGCATTTCAATTAAAAAAAGCATTTCTTTTTCCGAAATATTGGCTTGTTCGGATTTGTCATAAATATCTAATAAAAAAACGTTCTTTTTTACTACTCTTATATAAGTTATAATTCTTGCTCCTCCACTTTTACCTTTTCCTTTAGAGGCGATGGCAATACGTATTTTATAGCAATCTCTTCCAATGGCGGTGCCAAGTGTAGGATTTTCACACAATTCTTCTATTATAGGTAATAAATCGGAAGGAAGGGACTTATATTTTTTCGCTAAACGTTTAATTTTTCTTTCAAAAGGTTCGGTGGCAATTACATCAAAGCTCATTCAATAAGTCTTTTGCAGATTTTAGTTTTTTCTTACCCTGTTCATGCAATTTTACATCATTAAATGCTTCGGCTAATTCACTTATAAATTGGCTTTTGCGCTTATCCTTAACTTCTTTAATGACACTAACGTAGCCAAGACTTTTAATCATTTCCATGAAAAAAGGAACACGGCTATTCTCTTGTATATCAAGTATTACTTTCATTGCCAGAATTTATTAATTAATGAAAAAAAAATCAAATTTGTTGTTTTAACAAAGTTAAGTATTTTTCTTAAAATTCGAAACAACCAAACCTACGACCACTCCACAAACTACGATGGAGCCTGTCCCGTTCGGAATGCAATGGAGCAGCGGGAACATTCACGGAAACGTAAAAACCCTACTCCAAGACAACCGAAAAATGGCTACCACCTACACTGCGCTTGCTTCTCAGCGTTTTAAGCGTTTGGATTACCGCTACGATTTGGTGTCGGGTAACGTACATCGCATGAGCG
>CAZWSY010000021.1:0-44919 GCA_964636775.1 uncultured Lishizhenia sp. | reverse complement strand
GCGGAGAAGTCGGGGAGTTCGCAGAGTTTTTTTTTCACGCAAGGTACGCGGAGAAGTCGGGGAGTTCGCTGAGTTTTTTTTCACGCAAAGTACGCGGAGAAGTCGGGGAGTTCGCAGAGGTTTTTTGTTTCACGTAGAGCACGCTAAGGAATTTTTTTTTTCAGGAAAAGTACGCGGAGAAGTCGCAGAATTCGCTACGGTATTGCGTTTCTTTGCGCAATAACTTTGTGCTCTTTGCGTGAAACTTCCTACAAGTTATTGACAATTCTGTGAATTCCTTCTTTTAAAAGTTTTGTGTTAAAATTGATAAGTAAAGCCAGTTTTTTATTCGATAATTTCAAATATGTGAGCGTTTGAGAAAAATGTACTGGAGCTAAATTTTCAACTGACTTGATTTCAACAATAACTTTATTCTCAACCAATAAATCAATCCGATACCCCACATCTTGCTTTATCTCTTTGTAAACCAAAGGCATTGGCACTTGCGTCTTTACATCAAGCCCTAATTCTGCTAAATCATACGCCAAAGCATGTTCATATACTGATTCTAGTAGACCAGGACCAAGAGCTTTGTGCAACTCCATTGCAGCTCCAATTATTTTGTAAGATATTTCATTTTCATTCATCTTAGCCCGATTTTCCCGATTAATTGTTTCTTCTCAATAGCTCTCATTTTGTTAAACATAACATTAAGGTTTTCCTTAACTTTTGCTCTAAATTTTTAAAAGCACCCTAAGAATTAGACTTTTAAGTTGGGCATTTCTGGTGATCTATATTGTTATTTCTTCTTACGTTTCACTTCTCGGTCGTTAACAATAACAAAGCGTGCACTCAAAAACAGCGTGTTTGTGGTAAAATAATTTGCCGAATTTCTGCTAAAAGGATATAAAAGGTGAACCCCTGTTTGAAGGTGAATTTGCCAAACTTTATAACCTAAAGTAGGAACTATCCCATAACGATATTGTTCAAAATTAGTTCGCATAGCTAATGCTCCTCCCCAAGTTAATCCAACATTACTGCCTTTGTACCAGTATCCAATATCGTATCCCAAAATCGGGTTCCAATCTCTGAAATCGTAGGAATAGTTTACACCAAAATGTAAAGAATGTGTATTTGGTGATTTTAATTTACCTTGTTTCCATTGTCGTTCCACCCCAACTTCACCTGCGTAAAAGCGACCACTCTGAACACCGATATATGGTCCAGTTTTTACAATCGTTTTTTCTTCTTCCTTTTTAAATAATTGTGCTTGCGTGATTTGTGCTGTTAATAAAAATAAAACAAACCAAAATTTACTCTTTCCCATACTTGTCGTGAACATCTTTGATTACCATTACATCTTCAGCATCTAAGCCCAGACTGTCCGCAACTTCTTTTGCTCGTTTTGTTTGCTCGTAGGTCATTCGGGTTTTGTTTGCAGTTTCTTGAATGTCCATAACGCTAATCATACTCGATTGTTTCACTCCTGGAAGCGTGATATTTAAAACTTGTAAATGCACATTGTAAAGAATCGAGCTTTCCTTCGATTTTGGGGTAAATACTTTCTCTTCTTTGTCAAGTGAAACCAGAAAAACTAATATGCACGCAGAAATGTAAAGTGTTTTAATAAGTCCAATTGCCGCACCAGACGCTTTGTTGAGTGGTGAAAGTTGGGCAATTTTAACGACTTGTTCGAGTGCTTTTCCTCCAAAAAATACCATCGCACCGACTAGTAAGAATAACACCAAAAAACTAGCCGCGGGCAGATAAGAATGGTCAATTTCACCGACATCCATGTACTTTGAAAATTTATCAGAAAAGTTAAATGCTGCGTAAAGCCCAACCACTAAAGCAAGAACAGTGAAGAGTTCCATAATAAACCCTTTTTTAAAACCCTGCCAAGCACCATAAAGCAACGGTAAAATCAGAATAATATCAAGAATTTCCATTCTCGAAAAGTACAATTGGAATGGTTGAAAATTGATAAAAAGTAAAAATATTCTACACATTGTGGTGTTGAGTAGGGGAGAGTTTCAGGTAACTTTTGGAATAGTCATCTAGCAAAGATTCCCTCATTCACCTATTTTATCAAATTTGCAGGATATTTCTTTACACTTTTATTCTATGAAACGTATTTATTCTTTGAAAACTTGCGATAAATGCAAAAGGATGTTGTCTGAATTTGACAATCAGCAAAGTTTTGAAATCATTGATATAAAATCAGTTGGGTATTCGGAGTTTGAACTTGTCGAAATGAAAAATTTAGCAGGCTCATATAACGCACTTTTTTCGAAGGTGGCGCGGAAATACAAAGAGCTTAAACTTTCTGAACGTGACCTTTCTGAAGAGGAGATAAAAGCACTATTGTTATCAGATTATACCTTTTTAAAACGTCCAGTAAAAATTGATGGAAGTGAAATTACGATTGGTAAGTTGTAAAAATTTTGTTTCTAAAAATCCCAAAGAAAAATGAAAAGAAAGTAACACCTGTTTGTGTTTCAAGTGTGTCTTCCAAAAAGAAGGTAGAAACGAAAATTGCCAAAAAAACCAGTCCAATCCATTGGTTCTGATACAACTGTTCTCTACCAAAATACCACAACATAGATAGGAAATATAATAAACCAAAAACACCAAAAGTTAGCCAAGTTGTTAAATAAGTGTTGTGTGCTCTCCAACGGTTGTCTTCTTCCAACAAGGAATTGTTTTCGAGGTATTTTTTTTCAAAGCTTATACGAACATCCCCCGTTCCTACACCGAGAAATGGTTGTTCTTTTATAATTTGCCACGCAGTATTCCAGAATTCTAATCTTTCTAATAGTGAGTGTCCATTTGGATTTTTTGTGGCATGAATTTGATAGCGCAAACCAAACAATCGCGGCATTAATCCGATTCCAACTTCACGGTAATCAGCGAATCCCTGTTCGATATTTTTAATGTCATCTGAATTCAATTGTTTAATTCCTGTTGCCTTTATTGATAAATTTTTGGAAGCTAAATAGCGGTGAAGCGTATTTTTTAGTTCTTGTTCTTTTCTATCTTTTCCATTGTAGTCAAAACTTGAAACTTGGTTCCATGCTTGATTAAGTTCATTATGAGGCAATTCGTTAGGAATGTTATACACCACAGGTAGTGACAAATACCAAATAAGTAGAAAGAAAGAAACACAAAATGTAAGCAAGGAGAGTGTTAACGCAAAGTACCTTTGGCTTTTTAAAAAATAAACAACCAACAATATAAAAACCGCACTTAGTAAGGAAATTACACCAGATAAGACCTGACTGTAAATTGTGTAAAACATCAACCAACTTGTGACCAAAACGAAAGCAAAGAGCCAGCGTTTATTCTTCAAATCAAGGGTGAAAGCCAATAGAAAAGGTGAAAAAGCAACCATCATTCCAAAACGAATATGGGAACCAAAGCGCGACATTTCTCGAATATCCTTAATATGAAGTTCTTCATAATAGAATTGGTAAGCACAAAAGTTGATAATTGATGTGATAACAACAGCAGAAACAAAAACCCAAGAAATAATTTTAAAATTTCTTTCAGAAATAGGTCGAGAGAGAACAATAAGTGAGATAGTAAGAAGAGATGATTTTACTCGAATGTCGTTCCAACCGTATTCGAGGTTTTCTGACCAAAGCATTCCGATAAAATGGAGCAAATAAAATCCAAAAATTAACCAGAAGATTACACTACTTTTTAGATTTTGAGCGTAATTTTTCCAGTCGCGTTCGAGTAAAAAACCAAGACCTCCGAGCATTAAACCAAGAGACATCAAAAATTTACTACACGCAATACCAACGACTAATACCAATAAATTAAACAAGTGATAATGAAGAAACCATTTCGGTGATGTTGGCATAGCCCTTCAACGAGTTTTCAGAAAATTTAGTATTTTCAGTATTACTTATGGCTCTACCAAATGAACAAATCCTTGCTTATTTACTTCAGGACCATTGTTGTAAATTCTTCCTGTTAAATGGTAGAAGTAAACGCCATCCTTCGCTTTTGCCCCACCGTTATCTGTTCCATCCCAAAGAAGTAAAGGATTTGCTGGATCTTTGGTTCTATCCCACATTACATTTCCCCAACGATTGAAAATGACAATTCGATAATTTTCCATGGCATCAAAAGGAAGAAGGAACAACGGATTAGCTGCATCGCCATTTGGAGTGAAAACATTTGGCACCCACAATTCAGGGAAAGTAACGACAATTGGAACAGAATATGAATCCTGACAACCGACCGAGTTTGTTACTGTTAATGTAATGTTGTACGATCCTCCACTCGAATAAGTACTTGATTGATTTGCGCTTGAACTGGCTGTAACAACATCGCCATTCCCAAAATTCCAAACCCATGAAACTATATTTGAACCCGTGGATGTTGATTGGTCTTGAACAACAACAGGCTCACCTTCCGCAATTAAAGTTGGATTGGCAGTAAATAATGCGTCTATATTGCCATCAACAACTGTTACTGGAGGTAAATTGAAGGGTACTTGACATCCCAATTCATCGAACAAAATTACACTTACAGGATACGTGCCCGGATTTTCGTAATTGTACTGAAATAGGAGAGAGTCCATTACAATATTTCCATCTCCCATTGTCCATTGAACGGATGTCACATTAACTGGGTCGTTTACAACAAATAATGCCCCTTCTGCACAAATCCCACTATTCTGAATCCATTCTGGCTCACCTTGAGGACCTCCTATAACTAAAAAATCCACCATCACTGTATCATCTGTGCATCCGAATTCATCTGTAACAGTGAGTGTTGCGGTGTAAACTCCTGAAACAGAATAAATCGCAGATGGATTTTGGTCAATTGAAACTCCTGGCCCACCAAAATTCCAATTCCATGATGATATAGAACCGTAGGATTGAGACTGATCTGTGAAATTAACCGTAACCGGCGGACAAGTAAAGTTTCCAAATTCATCTTTAGATAGACCAA
Source organism: uncultured Lishizhenia sp. (assembly GCA_964636775.1). GTDB lineage: Bacteria > Bacteroidota > Bacteroidia > Flavobacteriales_D > Crocinitomicaceae > UBA952. The sequence continues at coordinate 39,975 of CAZWSY010000021.1, read as the reverse complement.
AAAGGGTAGTGTCAGCAATTGCTATTGGTCTAGAAACGGTTATTAAGTTACCTAAAGTGTCTTTACATCCATTTCCATCTGTTGCGATTAAAATCAATTCCCGCACCACTCCGGTTCCGCTTTCTGAACTAGGAATGGTTATGGTAGTGGAAACGTTTGTTTCTGTTGAAATAGTTTGCCCGTTCAACTGCCACTCATAAGTAAGTGGTTGTGTTCCTGTTGTATTGTTTTGTGTTGTAATTGTTGCTCCATTACAGATAACATTATCAACAGAAAAAAATGAATTTGGTCTTGTGATGGTAATTGGAATTTGTGCGGGACCGGAATAACAGCCAAATTGGTCTGTGGCAACTAAAGACGCGTAATGTGTGCCAGCACCATTGAAAATATGACTGACAGGTGTGTTTATGTTTGTTGTGGTCACAGAGGAATTATCGTCAGAAAAAGTGTATTCAAAAGAAGCAAGTGGAACGCCACTTAAGGACATGGAGCTATTCGTAAAATTGACTACCAAAGGTTCACACCCTAGTTCAATATCAGAGGACAGAACAGCAAATGGTGCAGTTAAGACAATAACTGGCAAGGATGTTTGTGCTGAACAACCCACTGAATTGGTGGCTGTTAAGGTAATTGTATAACTTCCTGATACAGGATAAACATAATTTGCATTCGCTCCCATTGTAACATCCGTTCCATTACCCATTGCGTAAACCCAAGTTTCAAGTGGATGTGGTGTTGGTGGATTGTTCCAAGTTGTACTTAAATCCTGAAGGAAAAGCGTATCTCCACGGCAAATACTATCATTACTGTAGGTGAAACCGGGAATTACTTGTGAAACGTGAATAGTTCGAGTAGTTGAGTCACTACAACCTGTATCATAGTTGTACACCACTTGTTCGACTGTATATGATCCATAATTGGAGTAAACGTGTGATGAATTCCCCTTGTCCGCGTCATCTAATTCGGGGTCATCAAGAACAGTATTTGGTGTTCCGTCTCCCCATTTCCAAATCATCAAAATATCATCCGAAAGAACACCATGAGTAGCTTCATCAGTAACATTTAGGGTTACGGGTAAGCTTCCGGGGTTACAAAATAGAGATACATCGGGAGAAAACTTTGCAATTGGGGCATTGATGTAAATGAGAGAGTCGATTTCAAGGGTGTCCTTACAACCTCGAAAATCTACAATTAATGTAACCTTAAAATATCCTGTATCAGAGGTGAATTGGTAAGTTGGATTAGGGTCGGTTGATGTTCCGTCGGTGAAATCCCAAAAATAAGTTATTTCAGATGGGTCGGGATTGGGAGGTGTGGTACTTACAAAAGATGTAAATTCAAAATCTGTTTTGATACAATTTACAGTAGTATCAACTGTAAAGTCAATGGAATTAATTTGCCCAACCTTTATGAAATCATCTTGTGTTATTGTTGCCGTACATCCTGATTGGGTAGTAATTGTTAAGGTAACATCGTAAATCCCAACACCATAAGTCACTACGGGCGGTGTTTCGCCTGAAAATGTATTAGGGGTTCCTCCACCGAAATTCCAGTTCCAGCTTACTATTGGATTTGACGTTGGGTTTGGTGAGGTAGAGGTACTGGTAAATTGAACGTTTAACGGATTACAACCTTTGTCGGGTAATGCAGTAAAACTTACCGTCGGGTCAAAAACTTTGATGTAGGCATTTTGAGTTGTAGTCCCAGAACATCCTTGAGAAGTTGTCATTGTTAAGGAAACGTTATACTCACCGTTTACAGGATACAATTGCGCCGGAGGATTTGCTCCTGTGAAAGTTACGCCATTTCCAAAATTCCATACATAAGTTACACCTCCTGTTGAAGTGTTCACAAAATTTACCGTTGAAGGAGCACAGTTATTGGTTGGTGTCCCAGTAAATGAAGGCTGTGGTGTTGGTTGAACAGTTATGGTGGATGAGGTGCTTCCTGTACATCCACTAGTTGTGTTTTGAGAGGAGATTTGTACCGTATAAGTTCCTGGAGCACTGAAAGAAACGGAAGGGTTTTGAGAAGTTGGTGTGGTTGAATTTTCAAATGACCAGCCCGAAGATGGCGTAATCTGCCAGTTCCAAGCATTCACACCAGCGGTTGAAGCATCATTGATGGTTATAGGTTGTCCTAAACAAGCAACAGAAGGCAAAGTCAATCCAGCCTGATAATTCGATACAACAACAGGTTGAGTGATGGTGTTTGTACAGCCATTATTATTGTCAGTAACTGATAAGGTAACATTAACAGTTCCAGCTGTATTATAGGTTTGAGAAAGTGGGTTTTGAAGATTAGAGGTTTGCCCGTTTCCAAAGTCCCATGCGTACGATATTCCAGCTCCTGTTTGGGATGTATTATTAAAACTTAGTGTAAGTGGAATGGTACAACTTGCACCCAAAATAGAAAATCCTATCGACGGTTTTGCTTTAACGGTGATATAATTTGGTTTAAATTCGGAATCAGATTGACCATTTTGATTGGTGACAACGAGGGTAACAGGATAGGTTCCAGGATTTTGAAAACAGTGAACCGCAGTGGTTGTTGTGCCTGGTTGTGTACTTGTATTTCCATCACCAAATGCCCAGTTGTATTGAACGATTGGTGTACCACCATTGGTTGACGAAGTGCTTGTAAACGTTACGCATTCCCCAGCACAAATTGTTGTTGGATTTGCAGTGAAATTTGCAACTGGTAATTGTGCAATCAACAAGTAAGGAAGTATGATTGAAAGGAAGGTTAACGTGCTTCTCATGGTTAGCTTCGGTTTTAGGGAACGTAAAGATAAAAAGTTGACGCAAAAAACAAATGTTTTGTCGCATTAACTGAATATTTATGGTTTTTACACTAAAAACGACCCATACCAGCGTTCTAAAAAGTCAATTTCAACACCTTTTCTTTGCGCAACATTTTGCAATTGTTCCATTGTTATTTTTCCTAAACCAAAATATTTAGCGTCGGGATGTGCAAAATACCAACCACTTACGGAAGAAACGGGCATCATAGCTAAACTTTCAGTTAAAGAAACGCCTGTAATTTCTGTTGCATTTAGTAGTTCAAACAAACCTATTTTTTCTAAATGGTCGGGACAAGCAGGGTAGCCAGGCGCAGGTCTAATTCCGCGGTATTTTTCTTCAATCAATTCTTGATTATTCAGGGTTTCCTCTGTGGCATATCCCCAAAAATCTGTACGAACTTTTTTATGTAAATACTCTGCCAAAGCTTCGGCTAATCGGTCGGCAAGTGCCTTGAGGAGAATACTGTTGTAATCATCGTGTTGCGTTTCAAACTCAGCTAATTTTTCTTCAATATTCAGGCCTGCTGTTACAACAAATCCACCAATGTAATCGATTTGACCAGAATCTAATGGTGCAATAAAATCAGAAAGCGCAATGTTAGGTTGACCACTTGCTTTTTTGGTTTGTTGACGTAGGGTTCGTTGTGTGTATAAAACCTGAGTCCTATTTTCATCTGAATAAATTTCAATATCATCACCCACACTATTCGCTGGAAACAACCCACAAACTGCTTTCGCTTTCAACCATTTTTCTGCAATAATGTCAAAGAGCATTTTTTGAGCATCAGCAAATAGTTTTTTTGCTTCTTCTCCAACGATTTCGTCTTCTAAAATTCTAGGAAATTTCCCATGTAACTCCCAAGTTTGGAAAAAAGGTGTCCAATCAATAAACGCTACCAATTCTGATAAATCAATATCAACTAGCTGAGTCAATCCTAAATTTTTCGGTTTTGAAATGGTTTCTTTATTAAAACCCAAAGACAATTTGTTTTTTCTCGCTTCCTCTAATCCAATGAGTTCTTTGTTGCTTCTATTTTTCGCATGATGCTCACGAATTCTTTGGTATTCTTGTTTTAAATCGATAACAAATTGCTCTTTCTTGTGTCCAAGTAAACTTTCAACTACTGTAACTGAGCGTGAAGCATCTAAAACATGGACGGCTTGCCCTTTGGAATAATGTTCTTCAATTTTTACAGCAGTGTGCACTCTGGATGTTGTTGCGCCACCAATTAATAGAGGAATACTCAAATTGGCACGTTCCATTTCTTTTGCAACATGCACCATTTCATCCAAGGAAGGCGTGATTAATCCACTCAACCCCACAATATCAACATTTTCCTTAATTGCTGCCTCAATGATTTTTTCGGTTGGAACCATTACGCCCAAATCAATCACCTCGTAATTGTTACAACCCAATACAACACCAACAATGTTTTTACCAATATCGTGAACATCACCTTTAACCGTTGCCAACAATACCTTGCCAGCAGCGCTCTTAACCCCGTCTTTTTCAGCTTCAATATAAGGCAACAAATAAGCAACTGCTTTTTTCATAACCCTTGCCGATTTTACAACTTGAGGTAAGAACATTTTTCCACTACCAAATAAATCCCCCACCACATTCATTCCGTCCATTAATGGTCCTTCTATCACTTCAATCGGTCGATGAAATAAATGGCGACATTCCTCAACGTCTTCATCTATGAATTCCACAATTCCTTTCACCAAAGCATGTGTGAGTCTTTCCTTAACAGGTGCTTCCCGCCAAGCTAAATCCACTTCTTTCTTTTTACCTTCTCCTTTTACGGTCTCAGCGTATTCTAATAGTCTTTCGGTTGCATCAGCTCTTCGATTCAACAAAACATCCTCGACATAAGTCAATAACTCTTTGTCAATATCGTCGTAAACCTCTAACATGCTTGGGTTTACAATTCCCATGTCCATACCATTCCCGATTGCATGGTAGAGAAAAGCGGAATGCATTGCTTCGCGTACTTTATTGTTCCCTCGAAACGAAAATGAAACATTTGAAACGCCACCACTCACATGAGCTCCAGGTAAATTTTCTCGAATCCATTTAGTGGCTCTGAAAAAGTCAACAGCGTTATTATTATGTTCTTCCATTCCTGTTGCAACAGGGAAAATATTTGGGTCGAAAATAATATCGTCGCAAGGGAAGCCAACTACGTGTACAAGAATATCGTAAGAGCGTTTACAAATTTCTATGCGTCGTTCATAACTATCGGCTTGTCCTTTTTCATCGAAAGCCATAACGATTACAGCCGCTCCAAAACGTTTAATAGTTTTGGCTTGATGAATGAAATTTTCTTCTCCTTCTTTCAATGAAATGGAATTAACCACTCCTTTGCCTTGCACACATTTTAACCCCGCTTCAATGATTTCCCATTTGGAACTATCAATCATAACAGGTACGCGAGCAATATCGGGTTCAGATGCAATTAAATTCAGGAATTTGACCATTGCTTCTTTACCGTCTATCATTCCTTCGTCCATGTTGACATCAATAATTTGAGCGCCACCTTCCACTTGCTCACGTGCGACAGAAAGTGCAGCTTCAAAATCACCTTCTTTAATCATTCTTAAAAAGGCTTTTGAGCCAGTAACGTTTGTTCTTTCACCAACATTAACGAAGTTGCTTTGTGGTGTAACGATTAGGGGTTCTAGACCGGAGAGCTTTAGCATTTGAGTGAATAGTTATGAGTGAATAGTTATTAGTTATTAGTGAATAGTGAAGCCTGAGCGGAGCCGAAGGGTGATGAGTGAATAGTTATTAGTAGTCATTATTTACTAGTTTCTTTTGGAGGTTAATATGCTACTAATTAGCATCTTTTTAATTTCATTTGACTCATTATAAAGGTTATTGAAGGTTGATTTCTCTATGTAATTCGAATCAGATAATAGTTCGAACCAATACTGAGTTTCGTCACATTCCTTCAAGGAAATAGTCAGTTTGTGAATAAAATCTTTTGGACTTTGTGAGTAATTTGCCTCTCTAATATTTGCGCCAATCGAAGTTGAAGACCTGAGTATTTGTTTACTTAAAATGTATTCTTTCTGTTCCATCAATCTTTTACAAACATTAATAGCATTTAATGCTAAACGATAACTTTTTCTCTTTAAAATACTCTCTTTCATTCTTTTTTTCAATCAAGTTAATCAAAAAGTATTTATCCAACCAAATAATTCACTCCTCACCCTACGACTCCGCTCATTTCGGCAAGCTCAATGTGTCACAATGCAACGCAGCATCCATCTTCACTTTTCACTTTTCACTCTTAATTTAATTCCATTTTTCTTGGTTTCGCGTTTTTTGCAAGTTCAGCAATTGCACGAATATGATCAGGAGTGGTGCCACAACAACCGCCTATTATGTTAACTAAACCTTCGTCAAGGAATTCTTTAATTTGTTTTGCCATTATTTCCGGAGTTTCGTCGTATTTCCCAAATTCGTTTGGTAAGCCTGCATTCGGGTGTGCGCTGACCGCGAAAGGAGCAGTTTTATTGAGAACCTGAAGGTATGGACGCATCATACTTGCTCCAAGAGCGCAATTTAAACCAACGCTTAATAAAGGCATGTGCGAAATGGAAATTAAAAAGGCCTCTGTGGTTTGACCCGTTAAAGTTCTTCCACTTTGGTCAGTAATTGTTCCTGAAACCATTATTGGAACTTTAACTTTTCGCGCTTCGAAAACCTCATCAATAGCAAATAATGCTGCTTTAGCGTTTAAAGTATCGAAAACTGTTTCTACCAAAAGCATATCCACCCCTCCATCCAAAAGTGCTTCCACTTGTTGTTTGTACGCAATTACAAGTTCGTCAAAGGTAATTGCACGAAATCCAGGGTCGTTTACGTCGGGAGAAATAGAGGCCGTTCGGTTTGTTGGGCCAATTGAACCAGCAACAAATCGAGGTTTGTCGGTAAATTCATCTGCTACTTCTCTTGCAATTTTGGCACTTTGGAAGTTGATTTGATAAACAGCATCTTCTAAATCATAATCAGCCTGTGCTACTGTTGTTCCAGAAAATGTGTTTGTTTCTACAATGTCCGCACCAGCCTCAAAATATTGGCGATGAATGGTTTTTATAATGTCTGGACGTGTTATTGACAACAAGTCATTATTACCTTTCAAAGGTTTGTGATGATTATCAAAAAATCCTTTTCGGAAATCGTCTTCTGTGAGGTGATACCGCTGAATCATTGTCCCCATTGCGCCATCTAGAACGAGAACACGCTCTTTAATCGCTTCGTATATATCTTTTTTCATAAGTTTAGGTTGCAATAAAGAAATGTGAGAAAGACATACACACTTATCATTTCCTGATGTTACTCAGAAAAGGTATTGGCACCTTCTCAAATTTGAGGGTTGCCAAGGTTTCGTAGGGCCAGTCCCTCCACCTTTCTTTATAAGTTATTTTAAAGAACTCGGTACAAAAGTAATACTGAAATCAATACAAACATTTAAACTACCTTCGTTTTCCAGAAATGTTGCGATTAATTAAAAGTTTTGGTTTTGCATACAATGGTTTAAAATTGTTGCTTTTTAGTGAGCGCAATTTTCAAATACATGTTGTGTCTTTCTTTCTTGTTATTGTTTTAGGATACATTTTAAAAATAAGTAACCTTGAATGGTTGATAGTTTTGTTGACTTCAGCTTTAGTTTTTTCCATGGAAGCAATCAACACCGCAATTGAGAAATTATGCGATTTTATAAATCCAGAAAAGCACGAGAAAATTAAGCAGATTAAAGATATATCGTCTGGAGCAGTTCTTGTGGCTAGTTTTTTAGCCGCTGTTATAGGCGCAATTATATTCCTTCCAAAATTACTTTCTTATTTCAAGATTGCTTCGATGTAATTTAAAATAGGTTCTTTTCCAAAACTCGATTCGCTGGAAGTGGTGAAAACAGGAGGTAATTCTTCCCAATATTTCAACATTTCCTTTTTGTACTTAGCTAGGTTTTTTTGTAAAGCTGTGCTTGAAAGTTTGTCGATTTTTGTAAATACCATTGAAAACGGGATTCCCTTCTCGCCGCACCAATTCATGAATTCAACATCAATTTTTTGTGGTTCCAAGCGACAGTCAATCAAAACAAAGGTATTCATCAACGTTTCCCTTTTCGATAAATAATCCGCGATAAATTTTTCCCAATTCTGACGTGCATTTTTTGATGCTTTTGCATATCCGTAGCCGGGCAAATCCACCAAATACCAATCCTCATTGATAATAAAGTGATTAATTAACTGTGTTTTTCCTGGCGTACCAGAGGTCTTAGCTAAAGATTTATGACCAGTTAACATGTTGATTAAAGATGATTTACCAACATTTGATCGACCAATAAATGCGAACTCAGGTTTGTTATCTGCTGGACATTTGCTTACCTCGGAATTGGAAACCACAAAAGTGGCTGATGTGATTTTCATGCGACAAAGTTATCAATAGTTTAGGTTTAAACTTCTTTATGAATGGTTAAGCTTTGTAGCTGATTTTAACATTTTTTAATTACTTTGCGCAGTCTTTGAACAATTAGCGAATTCCGATGTTTTTACATACATGGCAGCGTATAAGATAAAGGATATAGAAGTTTTAACAGGTATAAAAGCGCACACCATAAGAATATGGGAAAAGCGTTATGGTATCCTTGAACCAGAAAGAACCGACACGCAAATTCGAACTTACAACGATAGAGATTTAACTTACTTACTCAATATCAGTATGTTGAATAAATCGGGCTACAAAATTTCCAAGATTGCCGGCTTGTCCAATGAAGAAATCGCTGAGTTGGTTTGGAATCTCAAATACAATGATGTTGAAAATGCTGACGAAAAATTAGTTTTAGCTCTTGTTGAGTTAGACGAAAAACTTTTCAACGATACGCTCAATCACCTCATAGCGCTACATGGACTCGAAAAGGCATTTTCAGATATCATCATTCCTTTTTTGGAAAGAATTGGTGTAATGTGGATAGTTGGCACAATCAACCCTGCACAAGAACATTTTATCTCCAATTTAATTCGGCAGAAAGTAATTGGTGAAATTGATAAATTGCCCATTCCTCAACAATCTTCCGAAAAAATCATGTTGTTTTTACCAGAACACGAATGGCATGAATTGGGCCTGCTATTTTACCAATACACCTTAAGAAAGAATCACGTAAACACCATTTACCTTGGACAAAGTTTACCTTACGATTCTTTGATTTTGGCCGTTGAAAAAGTACAACCAACAGCAATTTTAACCTCATGGTTGACAGCAGTTGATGAAAAATTCATGGTTACTTTTTTCAATAATTTATTGAAAGACACTGACAAAGAAGTAGCTATCTATGTTGGTGGCGCACAAGTACACATTCACGAAACTAAATTGCCAAAAGGGCTGAAAAAAGTGAAATCATACACCGATTTAGTGAAGATTTTCAGTTCATTAAAGTAAATCGTTTGCCAAATTTGCCAATTCTGAACGTTCACCCTTTTCTAGTTTTACGTGTGCGAAAAGTGCTTGTCCTTTCAGGCGGTCGATTAAATAAGCCAAACCATTACTGTTTTCATCCAAATACGGTGTATCAATTTGGTGAACGTCTCCCGTAAAGATAATTTTCGTGTTTTCTCCCGCTCGAGTTATGATGGTTTTTACTTCGTGGGGAGTAAGATTTTGAGATTCATCAATGATAAAGAGAATGTTGGAAAGGCTTCTTCCACGAATAAAGGCAAGAGGTGTAATAATAATTTTTCCAGAATCTTGCATGTCCTGAATGGCTTTGTGTTTTCTTTCGTTTTCACCGAATTGTGATTTTATGAATTTCAAGTTATCCCACAAAGGTTCCATGTAAGGACCAATTTTGTCGTTGGCATCTCCAGGCAAAAAACCAATTTCTCTGTTGGATAAAGGCACAATTGGACGCGCGAGAATAATTTGATTGAAATTTTTATTTTGTTCCAATGCCGCTGCTAAAGCTAACAATGTTTTTCCCGTTCCTGCTACACCTTGTAAAGCTACCAATTTCACTTCTGGATTGAGTAGTGCATGAAAGGCAAAAGCTTGTTCGGCGTTTTTCGGTTTGATTCCGTAAACAAATTCCTTTTCGATGCGCTCAATTTTTTGTTGAAGGTGATTATAAAAAGCAAGGGAAGAAGTTTTTCCGTTTTTCAAAATATAGTAGCCATTCACCGCTTTTTTCTCACCTAAAAGACCATTTTCATCGATGAACCCTTTGATAAAAATTTCCCGGATGATGTCGGATTGGAGTCCGTTTACGGTGTAGGTGTTACCACCATCAATTTCCTTTGCATCAACTTTTCCTGTTTCATAGTCTGCAGCAACTAAACCTAATGCCTTCGCTTTTATTCGAAGATTGATGTCTTTAGTCACCAAAATAACCGACTTTTTGGTTTCGATTTCTTGTAAACGCAAGGCCGCATTGATGATTTTATGGTCATTTTTTGACGAAGAGTATATTTTTTCAGCATTTATGGAAGTTGGCTCCGCATCCATAACGATTTTGATTTTTCCTAGACCAATTCCGAGTGAAATCCAATCTTGCAGGGAACCAGAACCTGAGAGTTTGTCTATAAATCGAATAACCTCGCGTGCAGAAAAGTTTTTAGTGTCGTTACCCAATTTAAACTTGTCCAATTCTTCCAACACTGTAATAGGTATGGCAACAAAATTTTCTTTAAAATTGGAAAGTGATTGATGATCGTGCAACAACACTGACGTGTCAAGAACGAAAATTTTAGCCTTTTTAGCCATAACTTTTTTTAGGAAAATTCAGGAATTTCCTAGTTCATGGAAAGGATTAGCAATAGCTTTATTTACAGTAACTTGTTAATATGAACAAAGCAATAACTTTATGTTAACTTTCTTATTTCAGAAGGTCTTTTAATGCTAATTCCAATTTAGGAAATTTGAATGAAAATCCAGCATTTTTTACTTTCTGATTACTTGCCGACATGCTATCTAAAACAAGTGCTGACATTTCACCCAACATTATTTTCAAAACAAAACCTGGAACAGCAGGAAAGAAAAAGGGCTTGTTCATTGTTTTTGCCAAGGTTTTCATGAAATTGTAGTTGGTTTCATAGCTCGCTAAAGCGTTGTAAGTTCCGGATAATTCATTCTTTACTGTAAAAGCAAACAAGTCACAAAGGTCGTTAATATGAATCCAGGGAAGTTGTTGTTTTCCTGAACCTAAAGCACTACCAAACCCAAGTTTAACAGGCAATTTCATTTTTTCTAAAGCACCACCATTTTCTGTTAAAACGGTAGAAATGCGTAAAATGCAAACCTTTTGATTTTTTTCAAATTTAAGGTGAGCATTTTCCCAAGCTTTCACCAATTCTGCCAAAAAGTACGAGCCAAAACCATCCGTTTCAAAATGTGGAACATCGTTTTGTTCGTAGCAATTTATGCCTGACGCACCAATGTAGTTTTTTAAATTAGGTAAGGAGGATAGGGATTCAAAAAGAAATTCCGTTGTTTTAACCCTTGAATCAAAAAGTTCTTTTTTACGTTGGCTTGACCACTTTTTTTCACCAATATTTTCACCGAGAAGATTAATTAATACAGTTACATCGTGCAGAGCATCAACGTCAATTTGTTTATCATCGGGCGACCACTTTACGTGATTTTCATTTCTCGGATTTCTTGTCAGAATTTTGACTTTGTGTCCTTCATTTGTTAATTTGTCTGTGAGCTTTTTCCCGATTAAACCAGTTCCGCCCGCAATTAGTATGGTGTGAGTCATGATATAGAAACAATTTTCGAGTCAAACAGTTTAGTGCTCCGAATCTTATGACAAAATCATTTCATTCCACCTTCCCAGCTTGTTGGCTTAGTTCTGGCTCTGCTTCTTGTGGACAAACCGATAGAATGCTTAATTCTTCTCTCTAATTTGATTCTAAAAAGGTAAAGAACTATCTCTAGGATTCTTTAAGGCTTCATTCATCTTAGGAACTTGGTTCAAAAGAATTTAACATTTGTTTGGATAAAAAAGAAAAACATATCGAACACAAGTACAATCATCTTGTTTAAGTTTCATTCGTTAATCATTAAACAAAAAAAGATGAAATTGAATTACTTTAAAATTTCCGTTCGAAAGATTGCGCTTTCCTTCGGATTAATTTTGGCCACTCTTGGGGTCAATGCGCAGACTAATGTTTATGACGACATTATTAATCAAAGTCCAGATCACACTTATTTGGCAGCAGCAATTCAACAGCAAGGTTTAACGGGTGCTTTACAAGACCCAAATGCTACTTTGACAGTTTTTGCGCCAACAAATGCCGCATTTGATCAATTAGCAGCAGCTTTAGGAACGGATATTGCAGGTATTTTGGCACTACCAAACCTTACTGATGTTTTGTTGTACCACGTTGCGGGCGCAACAGTTCCGTCAACAGCATTAAGTAACGGACAGTTGGTTCAACCATTGTTTGCGGGAAATACCATCAAAATGACTGTTGGTTCGGGAGGTGTTTATGCCAATCACGCAATGGTGACTACGGCAGATTTAACAGCAGAAAATGGTGTGGTTCATGTCATCAACAAAGTGATTTTATCAAACTCAACGGTTGTTGATGAAATTCTTGCGAACGGTTTGACTACCCTAGCTACCGCCGCTATTCAACAACAATTATTACCAGTATTGACAGACCCATTTGCAACGTTAACGGTATTCGGTCCAAACAACGCGGCATTTGAAGGAGTTGCTACAGCATTAGGGGTTCAAGTTCCTGATTTACTTGCTTTACCTAATTTAACCGATATTTTAACTTACCACGTTTTAGGAACTGTTGCAAACAGTGCTGACGTAACCAATGGTTTGATTGTTCAGCCTTTAAGTACAACAAATACGTTGAAGTTGACAAGAATGACAAACAACAATGTATTTGTTAACCAAGCACAAGTGATTGATGCAGACAATTCCACTTCAAACGGAGTTCTTCACATTATTGATAAAGTTGTGTTACCTGTTGAAACTGTTGCAGATAAAGCAATTGATGGCGGTTTTTCTACTTTAGTTACTGCGGTTGTTCAAGAGCGTTTATTACCAGCATTAACCGACCCATTAGCAACCCTTACTGTGTTTGCACCAACTAACGCTGCATTTGACGCTTTAGCAACAGCTTTAGGAACAAATATCAATGGTTTATTGGCTCTACCAAATTTAGGTGAGGTATTGAAATATCATGTTTTAGCGACGGAAGTTCCTTCTGTTGGTGCTACAAACGGTGCTATCGTTTCTCCACTTTCAACATTGAATACCTTGAAAGTAACAAGAACTACAGCGAATGAGGTATTTATCAATCAAGCACAAGTAATAACAGCAGATGTTGAAGCTGACAATGGTGTTGTTCACGCTATCAACGAAGTTTTACTACCAGCTGTAACGGTGGTAGATAGAGCTATTGCAGCTGGATTTACTTATTTAACTACAGCATTAATACAAGAGCGTTTATTGCCAGTTTTAACAGATCCTTTGTCTACTTTCACTGTATTTGCTCCAAACAATGAGGCATTTGAAGACTTGGCTAGTGCTTTGGATCTTGAGGTTGCTGATTTATTGGAATTGCCAAATCTTTCTGAGATTTTAAAATACCACGTTCTAGGTTCAGAAGTTTTATCTGCTGCTGTTACGAATGGTGCTATCGTTTCTCCACTCTCTCCATTGAACACCTTGAAATTGACCAAAAAGACAAGCGGTGAGATTTTTGTAAATCATGCAGAAGTTATTACAGCTAATGTTGACGCTGATAACGGAGTGGTTCATGTTCTTGATGCAGTTGTTCTACCAATAGAAACAGTTGTAGATGTTGCGATTGACGGTGGTTTCACTACTTTAACACAAGCGGTGGTGAAAGCTGAGTTATTACCTGCTCTTACCAATCCGTTAGAAGCATATACGGTATTTGCACCAACAAACACTGCGTTCAACAACCTTGCAACGGCTCTTAACACTGATTTGAATGGTATTTTGGCTTTACCTAATTTGGCTGATGTTCTTTTATACCACGTTGTTGATGGTGTAGTTGAGTCAACTGATTTAGTGGCTGGTCCTGTTGAAACATTGAACGGTGACGACGTTATCGTTTCTTTGACAGGTGGTGTGAAAATCAACAATGCAAACGTTACTCAAGCAGATGTTGAAGCAGATAACGGAATCGTACATGTTATTGATGCAGTTTTACTTCCAGGCACAGCAAGTTTAACTGAAAACGCTATCCAAGCTTTGGTTGCTTATCCAAATCCAGCAATTGATGTACTTACAGTTAAAGGTATCGAAACAGGAAACTTCGAAATTGTAAATATGATGGGTTCAGTTGTTGCGAAAGGAAATTTCAACAACGATATCAATGTTGCATCTTTAACAGAAGGAAATTACATTTTAAAAATCACCAACGACAAACAATTATTCCAAGGTCGTTTCGTGAAGAGATAAAAATTGCGAATCAGCTTCGCCAAAAAGTTGATTGATGAAAAAACCGTCGTTACGAGAAATCGTTCGGCGGTTTTTTACTTTTTGCTCGTTTTTGTGTTTACCAACAATATTCCTCCCAACACCACCAACACGGAAAGAACTTGACCAAGAGCAATCGTTTCTCCGAAATAAGTTCCAATAATTACTGCTACAATCGGAATGAAATATGTGACGCTACTCGCAAATAAAGTGGACGACATACGTATGATTCCATTGAAAAGAAAAACAGCTAGTGCAGTTCCAACTAAAGCTAAAATGGAAATATAACCAAAGGCACTCCAAGCTTGTGGGTTTGTTTTTATTACAGTTATAGTATCAAATAGGAAAAAGGAAACCAATGCTGGTAAAAAAACGATTAAAAATGCCATAGACGTAATGGTAACGGGTTGATAATGTTGTAATTTGTGTTTGATGGTATTCAATGAAACGCCATAAAGGAAAGTAGCTAAAACAACAGCCAAAACATGTACTAATCCAGCTTTAGTATCTAGTCCTTTTCCTGCCCAAACCAGTAAAATAATTCCCACGGTTGCAACAATTGAACCGACAATTTGCCGTGTGGTTAATTTTATTCCAAATACAATCCAACCAATTCCGATGGTGAAAATTGGTGTAAAACTGTTCAACATTCCTGCAAATCCGGAAGAAATTCCTGTTTCAGAGTAAGTAAACAAGAAGGCAGGAATCAAATTTCCACAGAAACCCACAACGGCAAAAAACAACAAATCCTTCCAAGCAACAATTTTTCTCACCGACCGCAATGCAAACGGAAGTAAAGCAATTGAGGCCAATAACATGCGTAAAGCTGCAACTTGTGGTGCACTAAAAATGGGTTCGTGTTCTTCCGTAAACATTCCTTTTTTCATCAGAATAAAAGAACTTCCCCAAATACATGCGAGCGCCAGCAGCAAAATCCAACTTTTTAAGGTTTGTGTCATGGCGTAAAAGTAGCTAGATATAATCTTGTTGTTCTAAATTTAAAATTCAGTGTTGGGGTTACTATGTGCTCTATTTTCCATTTCTGGAAATAAGTACTTGTATAGAAAAGTTAAATTTGAGGCAAATAAAATTTCCAACAGAATGAAGAATGTTAAAATTTATAGCGGTTTAATGTTTGCCCTAGTGTTGTCGGCATGCGGTTCTAAATCTCCAAATCTGAACACTATCAATTTGGATTACATGGACAAAAGCGTGTCGCCAAAAGAAGATTTTTTTCAATTCTCAAACGGAACTTGGTTGGCAAAAAATACCATTCCAGCCTCTGAATCGCGATGGGGAAGTTTTAATGAATTGGAACAAGAAAACAAAAGAAAACTCACCGATATTCTGACTTTTGCAAGTAAAAATCAAGGAGAAAAAGGTTCACAAAATCAAATACTTGGTGCTTACTATGCTTCCTATCTCAACATGGATTTGCGTAACAAAGCTGGAAATACTGGCATTGAAAAGGAGCTTCAACAAATTAAAAACATAAGTTCTAAACAAGACCTTGTAAAAATGGTGGCGAGTATGCACACCGATGGCATACGTGCGATTTTTGGTTTTGGAGTCAGACAAGATTTGAAAAATGTCAACAGAAATATTGCATACTTGAACCAAGGTGGAATCGGACTTCCAAACAAAGAATATTATCAAAACGAAAACAAAGCAGAGTTACTGAAATCTTATGAAAAACACGTTGCAAAAACCTTCGAGTTACTTGGTCAAAGTGCTGATAAATCTGCTCAGTTAGCAGGTGATGTTTTGAGAATTGAAAAGGCTTTAGCGGATTCCATGTTGTCGCCCGCGCAAATGCGTGTTCCCGAAAAAACTTACAACAAAAAATCATTTGAGGAAATTGTCTCCCTTTTCGGAAACTTCGATTTTCCAAGCTATTTGAATAATATTCAGTTCTCCAAAGTTGATTCTTTAGTTGTAAGCAATCCTTCATTTCTAATTCAAGTTTCTAATTTGATAAATTCTGAATCGCTTGATTCATGGAAATCTTATTTAACTTGGCATTTGGTAAATCATTATTCGCAACATCTTGACGAGAAAATGGTTAATCATCATTTTGAGTTTTTTGGAAAAAAGTTGAGTGGTAAAAAAGAACGCAAACCGTTGACTGAAAGTGCAATTGACGAAATCACGCGAATGGAATTTTCTGAATTGCTTGGTAAAGCTTTTGTTGAAAAACACTTTTCTAAGGAAGCAAGAGACCGCGTTAATGTGATGGTTGACAACTTGTTGGTAGTTTTTCAAGAACGCATCAATGGTTTAGATTGGATGTCGGCAGAAACCAAAAAAGAGGCTCTGAATAAGTTAAATGCAATAGGTCGCAAATTAGGTTTCCCGGATAAATGGGAAGATTTCAGTGCTTTGAATTTTAGTGCTGATAACTATTTGGAAAATGTGAAAGCTTCGAATCGTTTGTCGGTAAAAAAGAACCGTGAGGATTTGAACAAACCCGTTGACAAAGCGAAATGGGGAATGCCAGCTCACATGGTGAATGCGTATTATCATCCTCTGCTAAATGAAATTGCCTTTCCAGCAGGAATAATGCAACCTCCGTTCTTTGACGAGAAAGCAGAAGATGCAGTGAACTATGGCAGAATTGGGATGGTAATTGGTCATGAATTCACCCACGGTTTTGACGACATGGGTTCGAAATTTGCGGCTGACGGTACATTTAAGAATTGGTGGACAGACGAAGACAGAAAATTGTTTGAGGAAAAAACTAAAATTCTTGGTGAAACTTTTTCGGCTTATTGCCCAATTGAAGGACATTGTGTAAACCCAAACCTAACGATGGGTGAAAATATTGCTGATTTAGGTGGATTAACGATGGCCTACTACGCCTATAAAAGAACAGAAGAATACAAGAAAAATGAAACAAGAAATGGTTTTACACCTGACCAACGATTTTTTATTTCTTATGCACAACTTTGGAAAATAAAATATACGGAGGAAGAAATGAAAAATCGTATCGCCAGCGACCCACATTCTCCGGGTATGTACCGCGTAAACGGTCCACTCCAAAACTGCCCGGAATTTTTTGAAGCATTTGATGTGAAAGAAGGGGATAAAATGAGAAATTCAGCCAAAAAAGTGGCGAAGATTTGGTAGTTCTTAAATTAATCTTTAGTCTTCACTAAATTTAATAAATGAATTTTAACGGTTTGGCTTATCTTTAACCACCTTAAAACCTTCACAATTCATCATGTTCTCGAAAAACAAAGTCGTTTCCTATGGATCCATGTCAGCGGAAGGATATGTTTTCGTTCCCAAAAATTACGACGATGTCGCTGAATGTTTAGCAAAAGCTAGAAAAAACAATTTGAGTGTTTGTGCTTTTGGAACGAGTAGGAGTTTTTCCAATGTTAGTTTGTTGTCCGATCAGATTATGTTGGATACGAGCAAAATGGATAAAGTCATTGATTTTGATGTACACAACCAAACGATGACTGTTCAAGCTGGAACAAGATTGACAACAGTTTTAAAATTAGCTTTGCCGCACAATTTCACCTTGGTAGCATTATCAGGTTCAATGAGAAGTACGGTTGCAGGCTCCATTTCAAGTGATGTATTGGGCATGGATTCTTGGAAAACAGGTAGTTTTTCAGAAAATGTAGAAAGGATGCTTGTCATGGTCACAAGTGGTGAAAGATTGTGGGTGAGTAGGGAAGAACATCAAGATTTATTTCATGCAATTGTTGGCGGAATGGGTTTGATTGCTGTTGTGCTGGAAGTAGTTTTGAGGTTGCAGAAAATCAAAAGTTATCATGTCGAAGTCAATAAATCTATTGGAAAAAACTTAGAAGGTATAGTTGAAAAATTCGAAAACCTCAACGAACTTCATCATCATTTTGCCCACATTTGGATTCAACCTGATACTTTTTTAAATGGCAAGGCAAGAGGCTTATTTCGACAAGCAGTTTTTGTTGATAAAACGGTTGATTACAATAAAAAAGAAATTCCTAGGCTTTTAAGACCAAGGGCACACATTTTAGGATTAAACACTAAGGTATTTTGGTTTTTAGCGAGAAATCTTTATATCCCAAAAGTGTATCAAGGTATTGTCAAAGGTCAGCAATTGATTCGTTCTATTTATAAAACGGAAGTTACACCTTATCCGATTTTTCAATATCCTGTTATTCGTTACATGCCCAATTGGAATTTGTTTTTTCGACCAAGAGGTTTTAGGGATATGAACTTTTTAATTCCGACTGAAAACTTGAGAGAGGCTTATTTGTCTTTTGGTAGAATTTTAAACCAGCATCATGTAAAGCCAGTAATTGTTGAACTACGAAAATCTCGTGAAGGCGAAGGTTACTTATCTTTCGGGGGTAAAGGTTATTCCCTTTCAATTCTTTTTGGTTTGAGAGGATTGAATAACGATAAAATTCAAAAGTTGGAGGAAGAACTTATTGAGGCATGTTTACAATTTCAAGGAAAAATTCACCTCAGTAAATTCCCGTTAGTCTCACTTGAAACAGCCTTAGAAATGTTTCCAAAATTCGACAGATTTTTAGCGGTTAAACGTAAGTGGGATCCTAACAATTATTTATGGTCAGATGCGGCCGATTACTTGATTGCTCACGACGAACGTCATACCTTCTAATTGAAACTTTCAAGTACAAAAAAACCACTGCCTTTCGAACAGTGGTCTTCTAGTTGTTTTAGTCTTGTAATTATTTCACAACTACATTTCTAGTAGCGGTGTAGCCTTCACCAACTATTTTTACGATGTAGCTTCCTTTCGCTAGGTTGCTCACAGGGAAAGTAACAGTTTGTGTTCCAGATACTCCTGAAAGAACTTGCTTATTCATCAAACGACCGGTAATGTCAACCAATTGAATTTGGAAATCAGAACTTATGGCATCAAAAACAACATTTACAGATTCTGTTGCAGGGTTAGGAAACACGTTAAACGCTGTGAATGAACTTTCAGAAACGTTTAACACACCTGTTTTGAATGCACCTTTTGCAATGTCAGCAAATTCTGAACCTGTAACCAAGTTTGTTCCGTTTGCGTCTTTCACTGCGTAGCTACCGTTACCGTATTGACAACACATTCCATCGCCATATTCATCTAAAATTTCAAACGTGTAGCATTCTGTTGGATTCAATTCTGCGCTAACCACAGGTTGAGTAGTTGTTCCTGCTGCCGTTAAATCAGAATAAGGACCACCTTGTTGAACCACTGTTCCATTACTGTTTTTTAGTTTCCATGTAGTTTCAGTACCGTAAGCATCCGTAACGATATGGATTGTTACAAATTGGGAAACAGCATTTGCAGCTAAACTGATATTTGCAGATAGTGCATTGTTTGTAGATACGGCATCATCACCAGTGGACACTGTAATGGAAAGCGCGCCACCTTGGAAATTTGCGATTGGGGAACAATCAACCGTTGCAACACCATAAGTTGCTAAATTCCCCGTATATGTTCCTGTCGAAACAACATTTCCACCTTGTGAAATTGAAATGGTAGCAGAAGTTAAAGGTGTAGTTCCATTGTTTTGGATTTGAACTTTTGGAGTGTAAGAACCTTCACAATGAACAGTTTCGCCTTTGTATTTCAAAGCAGCCACATCAATTGGCTCACTTGCTGGAGAAGGACATTGTCCTAAACCATTAACAATAGCTGTTGCAGTTGCCGCTCCAATTTCAGTAACGGTTCTGTTCGGACAAATTCTGTAAACTGTTGGGAAATAAGCAATCTCGTATCCATTGTTGATTTGTGTTGCAATATTAGACGCTGGATTCGCCATTGGAAATTTAATCTGACCTAAGGTTGTGTTAGGTTCGATCCAATTTCCAATTGATCCTTGACCGTCAAGCATTGTAGCGTCCGCCGTTTGACCATCACCTTCAACCCAAATAACCATTAATTTATTGGTAGTATTTTCAGAAACACCTGGATAGCCTGTTGGACCGTGATTGATATAGGCGTTATCTAAGTGTCCGGTAAGGTGGTAATTCCAACAAGGACCACACCAAGTGGCAGAAACATCTAAAATTACGGTATAACCTTGATCTAGATAGTCATACAATGTGTAAGTTCCATTGCCATTTGCACCAGCTGTGTTCAACCAAGATTGATAAGCTGTCACCGTGAAATTTGGAGCAATACTTCCATCTTCCAATTGTGCGTTTGCTTGAGATAAAAGACCTCCAAAAAGCAATGCAGAGAGTAAAAGTTTTTTCATATTGATAGTTTAATTTGAGGGTAAAGTTAGCAGAGTATTAATTAAATACAAATTAATCTTATTTGAAACCTTAATACGATTTATTATTGAAGGTTAAAAGGACAGAATCCAAGTAGAAATAATTTGTAATGCTTCTTCTGAAAATGTTTGTTCTATTTCACCGTATTCAGTGATATTTCCTGTTTTTGCAGGTTGAAAAAGATGATTCAATCCCG
Source organism: uncultured Lishizhenia sp. (assembly GCA_964636775.1). Taxonomy (GTDB): domain Bacteria; phylum Bacteroidota; class Bacteroidia; order Flavobacteriales_D; family Crocinitomicaceae; genus UBA952. The sequence goes on along the minus strand of CAZWSY010000021.1, from coordinate 19,271 downwards.
TCATCTCATACATCTCCTTTCGCGGAACATCATTGCTCAGTTTCGCCGCAATTGCTGATAAATTTTGTTTGGCATCCACTTGTAAATCTAATGAACCATTCATTGCCAATACATTACAGCTTATATTTTTAAGGTAATTGAAAGGTTCAAATTTTAAAAAAGAATACATCCAAGGACTCAAATACGTGGACTGTGTTTTATCGATAAAAGCATTTTTGCCTCCGTAAACAGATAACTCCTTTCCGCTCAGCTTTTGTGAATACTCGGCAAGAAAAGGTCGAACTGTTTTTTCCGCGTCACTAATTGTGTCACTGTGTCGGATTAGTCTAAACAAATCTTCATGGAAATACATCGACTTTTCTATTTCCTTTTCCGAAACGCCGTTCGCTCTCGCAAGAAGTCGTTGTTGAAGCACCAAAAGTCTATCTGTCCTTTCCCCAGGAGCTGCCAAAAGGATTATTGATTTTAGCGATTTGTTTTTTGCCGCTACAATTTCAGCCACAAGCCCGCCTTCACTGTGACCCAAAAGATGAATTTTTGAAGTATTAATTTTAGGGTGTGTTTTAATAAAATCCAAGGCTGTGTTTGCATCATCAGCAAAGTCATAGGTGGTAGCAGTGAAATGAACGCCTGTTGATTTTCCAAATCCTCGGTCGTCATAACGCAAAACAGCTACTCCTTTTCGCGTTAAATAGTCAGCGATAACGAGAAATGGTTTGTGACCCATTATTTCCTCATCTCTATTTTGAGGACCACTTCCGCTAACCATCACAACAACTGGAAAAGGGCCGTCACCTTTGGGTAAGGTTAGTGTTCCCGAAAGTGTAACATTTGCTTTTTTATTGGAAAAAGAAACTTCTTCTTCAATATAAGGAAAAGGTGGTTTGGGCTCCTGAGGACGTTTTGGTTTTAGGATTTCTTGTTCATTCTTAGTAAGCGTCATTTTGGATTCGAAAACACCTTGTTTGAAAGTACCTTCTATTTTTTCTCCCACCAATTTCCCACTATAACTTATACCCAAATGACTAATTGCAAGAAAAATAGTTGGTTTTTTCCAAGAAACGCGTGTTGCTTGTATTGCTTTTGCGTTTTGGTCAGGACTATCCATTGTTGCCTTCCAGATCTTTTTTTCCTTCTTGATGTGCCAAACAATTCTTAACGTTTGACCACCAACATTCAATTGTCCAAACCATGTCCCACTAATATCTTGTGCGGACAAGGAAAATGTAAAAAGCAGCAATAATGAAAGGACGGATTTCATCATTTCAGAAGGAACCTGTAAATGTCGTTTCCGTTCACGTAAATCATCAAACCTAGAAGTAAAAAGATGCCTACATATTGAGCGTATTCAAGCACTTTCTGTGGGGCTTCTTTTCCTGTAATCATTTCATAAATTAGGAAAACTACGTGTCCACCGTCCAAAGCCGGAATAGGAAGAATGTTCATAAAGGCCAAAACAATACTCAAAAAGGCTGTTCTAAGCCAAAATGCTTGCCAATCCCAAACCGCAGGGAACATGTTTCCGATAGAAGCAAAACCACCCAAGGATGATGCGCCTTTTTTGGTAAACACAAATTTAAATTGCGCAACATAATCGGTTAAAGTATTGATTCCGAAAGTAGTTCCAACACTTATGCTTTCAACAAAAGAATAAGTTTCAGTTTTTATTGCCGAAGAGTCTAAAACCAATTTTGCATTTGTTTGAAAACCTAAAGTTCCTTCAGCACTCACACGTGAATTTAACTTTAAAGTATCTATGCCTCTTAAAACGGTAACTTCAACTTGTTTAGAGCGGTTTTTGTATAATTCAGATTGTAAGTTGTCAAAAAAGTTAATTTCTTGTTGATTCACGGAAAGTATAACATCGCCTTTTTTTAATCCCGCGGAATCAGCAGGAGTTTTGGGCATAACCGACTCCACCTTATTGGCTTTTGAACGGAGATTAAACGCGGGCATTGCCCCCGCTTGAAACAATTTTTGGTCAATATCTTCGGGTAAATTGATGGTTACAATTGAACCATCTTCTTTTTGAACTTTTAAATTTCTTACGCCTCTAAGAAATACCCCTTTGTCTAAATCATCTAAATTTTTAATTGGTTTTCCTTCTGCTTCCAAAACCAAATCACCTGAATTCAAGTTGTATGAATTGAGATAAGGATGAACCGCCAAACCTTGTTTAAGTTCACTTGAATCAACTATTGTTTGTCCATAGAAAAACACTACTCCGATATAAATCAGCATTCCTAAAATGAGGTTCACGGTCACACCACCAATCATGATTATTAAGCGTTGCCAAGCTTTTTTGGAACGGAATTCCCAAGATTGAGCAGGTTGTTTCATTTGCTCTGTGTCAAGTGATTCATCAATCATTCCGGCAATTTTCACATAACCGCCCAACGGAATCCAACCTATTCCCCATTCTGTGGTGGATTGATCTTCCTCCCAATCTTTTGGAGATTCCTTGGAAAACCAGGAATATTGGCGTTTACCGTTCACTTTTTTGTAACGGAAAAGCGAAAAATAGGGATTGAAGAAAAGGTAGAATTTTTCAACACGCGTTTTAAATAAAATTGCGGGAATGAAGTGTCCAAATTCGTGAAGTGTAACCAAAATGGCGAGTGCCAAAAAAAGTTGTGCGGCCTTAATGCCAATTTCAACTATGTCCATGTATTAGAATTGCAAAAGGCAAATATACCTTAATCTTATGTTTTTCCGTTTTGCCTTGTTCTATCTTCACAAACTTTAATATCCTAAGTTATACCAAATGCCATGTATATTGTCATATAAAAATTACTCATAGTATAATGCCTCCGCCACGACGGAATGACATTCAGCTTTTTTCTAATGCTAAATTCTATGTCATCGTCGGTATTACTAATTGAATGTAAAGATTTTTGATGTTGATTTAAACCGATGAGGATTCAGTTAATCGTATGCTCAACTCCATAAGGTCTAATGCAGATAAGGTTTAGTCAGCGTTTTTTTTCAAATAAAAGAACAGTTTATTTACACACCAAAATCTAAAAAGTACCTTATCCACGCCCAGCCATCAAACTTTTCCTTTTCGGAGTGGGCACATCAAAAACAAAAATTCCCTGAATATCATTTCGACTTTTCAGATTTCGCTTTCAACAAAGCAATTACCTCGTCTTTTTCTTTCAATAATTGCTTGTAGAGTTCTTCTACTTGCTCGAATTCCTATATTATACACAATAATTTTCCAAAATGGGAAGAAATGGATTATATAAGAGATAATCATAGTATGTGTGATGTGGTTCGACACGTTGCGTTTATTAACTCCCAAAAACTACCTTCCAAAGGACAAACACATACAAATTTTGACGATTTGTGGGAGTCTATTTCAAAACACGCTGATTTATTGAAAAGACAAATAGATTTGTTGAACCCAAATGTTTTCATTTTTGGCAACACGATTGGGCTTTACCAGAAAATTTTTGGTTTGGATTTAAGTAATTTGCAAACGCATGGATCTTGTAAATTCATCGAACACGAAGGTAAATTGTACATCTCTGCTTATCATCCTTCACAACGAAGTGTATCACGGGATAAATATGTAAATGACATCATTTCTGTTGTGGAGAGTTGTTCTGCGAAATTGAAATAAGATAAATCATTAAAATAGTTGTGGAAATGTATGGTTATCACCCATAGGTGCGGGATTCAATCCCGCACCTATGGGGTTCAATTGTCGTGACATCACAATCGTTTCAACGATTTTATTTGTTTGTTAATTTTGAATTGGCTTTGTTGTAATGTTTAAAACCATCAAAATGGTTTGCGAATTCGATGTGTTTATCCCATTGGTATGGCTCCGATAGCAATTGGAATAAACCCACACTAACGATTTATTCATCAATCGTTTTCACATGATTAAACCCTAACAAATTCCTTAGTTTGATAGCATTACACTTGGTTATTTTTTTGATAGAATCCTAGCGAAAAAGAGAAATGATTTAGTTTTAATTCTAAATTGGTTCTTTTTGGTTAAGAATGTTGACACAACAAAACATATTAAATTTTTTAAACGAGAATAAATTATTTATTCGTGAGCATTTTCATGTTGTAAAAATTGGAATTTTTGGCTCTTTTGCTCGTAACGAACAGAGCGCTGATAGTGATATCGATATTTTAATAGAAATGGAAAACAACGTTTCGAATATTTATGATTTAAAATGGAACTTGCGTGAGTTTCTAAAAAATCAATTTCAACGTGAAGTGGACATTTGTAATACTAAACACATAAAGCCTTACGCCAGAGATTTTATCCTAAAAGATGCGATTTATGTCTAACAATAAACTTGCCTTATTGGCTATGACTGAGTCTATTGAAAAAATTCAACGATTCACTTCCGATTTATCGTCTTGGCAAGATCTTAAAAATGATGAAGAAACATTTGATGCTTGCTTAATGAATTTTGTAATTACTTGGTGAATCTGTTTTGAGATTAGATGTTGATTTCATTGAAGCTAATAATCAAATTGAATGGCATAAAATACGAGGATTTAGAAATTTAATTGCTCATGATTATTTCGGAATTGACATCGAAGAGGTCTGGGACATTATTCAGAATAAAATTTCTGAATTAAAGCAGTTTATTACTGGTCTCAACTAGTTGTTTTTCCACCGCGGCGAACCGCTACCGCGTAAGCAGCAACGAAGATAAACCTTTGGTTTAACACATTGGTTAACAGATTGATATGTCAATCTGAATGCCAATTTTAGAATAGAACTCAGGTTTTTAATTCACAACAAGCTTTTTGTTCCAAATTTTATTTTTTCCTTGAATTTGAACCGTGTAAATTCCGCTTGAAAACCTGTTGTTTAAAGGTAAATTTAACGCATTTACTCCTTTACCAATGTAAACAGAACGACCATTGGCATCAAAAATTTTCACATTGAATGCTTCGGAATGAACCACTTTCAATTGACCATTTATATTTATTGGATTTGGGAAAAGAATAGGAGATATTTCTTCATTTTCGCTTAGAGTAGCCGTTTGTCCAATATTTACATTATCAATAAATAAATTGTTTCCATATCGTCCAATGTTTCGAAATGCTATCTGAAGATTGTTCACCTCAAGGTAAGCCGACAAATTCACAGAGTCCTTTCGCCATTGAGCGCTCGTTGGGAAAAATGCATCTTGAAAATCAGGGGATGTCGCTAAATCTGAACCACCTTTTAAGTATAGGGATTGATACGTTTCTCCACAATCAGTTGAAGCTAAAATTTCGAGTGTATCACTATTTGCTGCCCCCCAACGCGCATAAGCAACATCAAAAGTTAGAAACGGTTGAGAACCAATTGACGACGGGTTAAAATTGAGAATTAAATCATCTTTGTTTCCTTCACTATAAATGTTGTAGTTATCAAAAAAAGCACATTTGGAGGAATTACCAAAAGCACCAATGGTCTGGTTTTGTTGCCATTGTCCGTCATTTTGAGGGTTGTCTATCGTCCATCCCAATGGAGGAAAATTACCTTCAAAGTTTTCCGAAATATCGGTTGCAAGGTTCAGAAATACAACTTCAACAGAAATGGTATCACTTGATGAATTTCCGTTTCCGTCGGTTATTTGTAAAATAGCGGTGTGAGTACCTGCTTCATTGAAAAATACAGCGGGGTTTCTCAAAGTTGATGAGGAAGGAGAACCTGTTGGAAAAGACCAGTTCCATCTTGCATTGGTATGATTCAAGAAGGAATAATCCTCGAAAAAAAAGGAATCTATTTCACATACAACGACTTGGTTCAATTTGTCCACGGTAGCACGAGCTATTGGAAAGATCGGTTGTTCGTTGAAATTACTTTCCCAAATTCCTTTGCCATAAGTTGCTAATCTTATTTTTCCGTCGCGATAAAACGGTTGCAAGATATTTCCGTTGGTAAAGAGGGGCAAACCTCCGTTGTCAATTTGAAAACTTGTGGAATTGTTACGGTAATAGACGGCTCGATTCGTTGCCACATAAATACCTCCATCTGTACCAGCAATATTTACAAGTGCTTGAATAGATTCATTGTTTAAAATAGGAGCAGTCAAATTTTCCCAAGAAATTCCAGCATTTGATGTTCGAAAGACTTTTGAACCATTTGCGCCGTCCGGAAAAGCAATCCATAACAGTTTATCGTCAATAGGATGAAGTGAAATCAACATTCTTCTACTATTTCCAGAGGGTAGCGTAACACTGCTCCAACTTATACCGCCATCCGAAGATTTCCACAATTTTCCTTGGTTTCCTTCTGAGGGTTGTTGAGTCAAATAAATAACTTTTGGATTTTTTGAAGATATTTCGATGTACTTAATTTGATGGTTTGAATTGTTGCCAAAAGTGTAAACCAAGTTAAAAGTTCCACCACCGTCTGATGTTTCCCACAAGGAATTATCTTTTCCCATGTAAGCTTTTGAATAACAGTTAGGATGAAAAACCAATTCACTTGATTCAGCGGCAAAATAACTTTCATTTGGAGACAAGCCAAAAGGCACATTCAGTATGGGATCATTCAAATTTTGAGGAATGAGTTTTCCGCCTATATCTGAAAAGTATGTTTTTCTATTATTGCCAGGATTTACATAACCTGTTGGTGCTTCACCACCACCTAATTCCAGAAAATTGCCTTCGCCATAGTTCTCAAAGTGAGCCAAATTTCCGTTATGGTACAAACCTCCGACCAAAACATCATTGTTCCATCCGCTTCCGAAGCCCCAATAGTCAGAACCATTCAATCCTGACATTTTAAAATCATGATTTGAAGTAAAAAAATCCGTTGAACGATAAATTCCTCCATCAGTAGTTATCCAAGTTGTATTCCCGAAATTTCTAAAATCTTGCATGTCAACATGCATATCTAATGGTCCTCCGACATACCCCGCAACTGATGTAAAGCTTTCTCCTCCGTCAAGTGAACGATAAAGATTAAGTCCTCCAACCAAAATTTCATTGGCATCATCAGGTGAAGCCATAATTGCACAATTGTAAAATCCCTGATGATACGTCCATTCTGGCCAACCTATGGCTAAATTAATATGTGTGGCACTGTAGGGACCACCCACTTGACCGCTTGGCAAAGTCCAGGTTACACCACCATCATCGCTTCTGTAAACGCCGATAAAACCAAAGTCATTTGGCTTAGATTCACCTATCAAATAAGCATAAATTCGTTGCGAGTTTTGAGGGGAGACAGCAATTCGTGCACCTCCGTCGTTTCGTGCAGCATCATTTGAGGAATACCAGCCCGACGATTGTATTTGCCACGTGTTTCCACTATCGTTTGAAACAAAAAATTCGCAAATTTTAAGTGTTGGATTGTTTTTTACGAGGTATAAAACACTGGCATCAGCTGTGTTTTCTTTAATGTCATAAGACTTTTGGTTAAATTCAACACTCCAAGTTTGTCCTCCATTTTCTGATTTTAATAACCCTTTATCGGTACAGGCAAAAACGAGTTGATTGTTTGCTGAATTAATTAAAATTTCGTTTACGCCAAGATTGTTGTCAGGACTAACATTTACCCATGTTTGACCTCCATTGGTTGAGCGAAAAATCCCATTGTTTCCACCAGCAAAAACAATATCGGGTTGGTTCGGATGTATTTTAATCGCGGTAACGCCACTACCAAAATCTTCATTTAGGGAAACTGAACTCCAATTGTTCCCACCGTTAGTGCTTTTATAAACCTCACCCGGTTCCGTACCGCAAAAAAGAACATTTGGATTGGAAATAGACTGATCTATACAATAAACATTCGCTTGTCCTGAACCTTGCCCTTGCGTTTGAAAATTGTTTATTGGTCCAACCAATGACCAATTTGATGATTTTTGAAAAAATAGTTTTTGTTGATAACTAAGGTCTATTTGCTTTTGTTGTTCCTTACTCGGCCATACAATGTATCCATTTTGGTCGAGGTAATTGGCATACTTACGTTTCCATCTTTTGTAATATTGGGTATGAAAATCCTTTTGGAACAAATGTTCGGAATAATAGTCTTTGAAAAGCTTTTCAACTTCGAACATAGATGGATTTTCACTATACATCACCTTTGCCCATTTCGGCAGTTGAGATATTTCAAAATCAGAGGGTTTCTGAAGATTTTGAGCGAAAACAAAGTTGAATAGAAGGGTAAAAACAAATAGTTTTTTCATAGATATGGATTTTGTTAAATACTTTTCCAAATGGGAAAAACTCTTGTTTTTTCTTCTGGAAAGTAGAAAAAAAAGGAATTTTAGTCTTTATCGTGGCATCACAAAAGAGGAGAAATCCAATTCTTTTCCCGATTCAGTATAGTGTGGAACCCAACCACTCATATCGATAAAAATTCGAATAGCTTTCACGAAAGGATTTTCTTGTCCAGCATCAAACCAGTGTTTTGTTCCAGCTGGAACGGAAATTAAATCTCCTCTCTCACACAGGAGGTTAAAAACAGGCTCTGTTTCTAAGTTGAACCAAAACAAACCTTTTCCATCCACAAAAAATCGAATTTCATCCTCCGTATGAATATGTTCTGCAAGGAATTTATTTCGAATCGCTTCATAATTTGCTGTAAGCCGGTTGATTGAAATTACGTCCGCTGTTTGGTATCCACCATTTTCCATAAATGGTTTAAGGTCTTTTTCATACGCAGCTAAAATTTCCTCTTGAGTTGCTTGGTCATCAAAAATCACATCGCAAAACCATTGATCAAAAAAGATTCCCCTTTCGTTGAAAAATGCTTTAATTTCTTTTGGGTTGTCTGTTTGAAATTGTTTTTCAGGTATTGATAGTACGGCCATAATCTGAGTAATTTGAATTCAAATTTAAGATTTCATTGATTTGTTCGATTGTCAATTTAGAATTTCTTAAACACTCATCGAAGATTAAAACCGAACTCAGGTTAAACCCAGATTAATCATTAGAAAATTTTCTTATGATTAATGACGAAGAAATTAATGGTTTATCAATTTCTTGGCAGGATTAACCCTGACAAAATCAAAGATTTTCGTCAGCCCAAGGGGCAAATTACGCTAATGCAAAATTTGGGTTAAATGGATAAATCTAAAAAAACGCTCGTACTTCCATACCTCCACTGTGAATGAAACGTGAGTTTTCCGATTTTCGACCTAAATAATTGATACTCATTTGTAAATTCTTGGATAAATTGCGTTGATAGCCTAAAGTCCAAGTGTAATTCGTACCAGGTCTCAACGCCTCTAATAATTCAAAACCAACTGGAGAATTCGGATTACCAGAAAATTGAATACGCACAAATCGAATTTCACTTTGTAAGCTACCCTTGTTGGTTTGATTCCATTTGATATTTGTATTTATTTCGTTCACCAATGCCGACTCGCCACCAAGATTGAGTGCATTTAATTTCTCCGCCCAGCGTGTGCCGAAAGCAATTCTGAAATTGGTGGAAGGTTGGTAGCTGAATGCAGGTTTAACACTGCGAACGGTGTAGTTGTAATTACGTCCAATCGTGTAGTCTGCAACTGCTTGACGGAATCCAAGTTCACCCTCCGATTCCAAGGCAAATTTTGGCGTTATGTTCCAACGAAGGTTCACAAGATTTCCATTTATTCGTTTAGAATCGAAACCACTTGCCAACAAGGTCTTGGTGCGATTGTCCTGAAAGGTATATTCGCCACTCACGACATTTGAGGTTCGATTGAAAAATAAAGTGTTTCGTATGGTTGAAGTGGTGCTAATTAGGGTGACATCATCAATATTTCCAGTGAATGGATTGAAAGCGGTTTGGGGATCAAAGGCGTTGAGTTTTCTGTTGATTCGCCAACGCGCTTGATTGGAAAACAAACTCAATGCTTTAAGAACACCTTTTTTATTCGCCCAAATTCTTTCAGGTCGCCAAAAGAGCGATTGATTGAACTCATTAGAGTAAGTTCTCACATAATCAGCTGAGGGTGTAAACACACGAATGTAAGAGGCTTGATCGATGAATTGGGCAATTTCAAATTCGTTCAAATCCTTGATTCCGTCGTTGTTGTAGTCCACCCAAGTATAAATTCCTTGTCCATCGTTCACTTTGATGTATTGGAATTCCCGACGTTGTTCTAAACCCGAACCTACTTCGTAAAAAGTACTTAATGTTAAGGCCGATTTCCACCAACGTGCGTCGTATTCCATTCGTCCGACCAATGAATTTTCTGGTGCCTGCTGTTGAACTGTGCTGTCCAAAATGCCCAAAGCTCGGTAAGCAGTAAGTACTTGAATACGTTGATTTTTCCAATCAGCCACACGGAATTCTGCACCGGCTGAACGTGCTTTTGCGGTAGCTTTCATTTGTCCATTAACTGCCTGTCGGTCATAACGTTCGCGATAAAATATTTTAAAGAAAACGTCTGAAGAGTCATCGTTTGAGAAGTAATATTGATGGTCGAAAAACTGATAACTTGTAGGACGCAAAATATCATTGGATTCAAAAGTGTTCCATTCGTGATCGTCGCGATAACCCACTCTAAATGCGCCAATTTTTTTGGAAATATTGGAACGGTGACGCACAAATCTATTTTGATCCAAGGCTTTAGCTCCAAGCACACTTCCGTCCCATGTTGCAGTCCAACCTTTCTGATTCCAACGTCCTTCTGTTGCCAAACGCTGTCCGGAAAAGTCCTGACCAATCCCAAAATGTTGACCTTCCAACGCAAAATTTCCGTGATTCTGGTGTTGCCATTTACTACCTGCAGAAAGTGCAAGTTGTTGACCAACGTATCCACGTCCGCGTGTATTCCAATCTCTGTCAAACTCCACACGTCGGTATTGTTCAATAGGCTGAAAATGTGCACTTAAATACTCTAATTCCACACCGTTTTCTACTTTCCACTTTTGAATGGAATCTTTCCCCAATTGCTTTGAATGCGTAAGCCTCATTCTTTGTCCAAAACCATCGTCATCCTCACTGTCTAAATTCGAAAAAGTATTTTTGTCAAATGTGGAAATTGCACTTTCAGCTTCAAGGGTTAAAGCCTTATTTAAACGGTATTTAAATCCCGATGAAACCATCCGATTCATTTTAGGCGTAATCAAAATACGTGCAGCTTCATAATCACCTTGAGGAATTCCATTTAATGGAGCAACCCACCTGAAAACTTTGCCCAGTGCATTGAAATTTTCGAGAACATAATTTCCTTTGTTTTGACCAACAAATAAAAACGCTGCTCTGTAATGAGCCAATTGCGGATTTACGCTAAAAACCAGAACGGAATCATACCCCAAGGAATCGGTTAGACGATACAAAACTTGGTTATCAATAAATCCAATGCTATCAATACTACTAATCCGTGCGGCATTCAAATCGTCGCCAATTGTTCCCAAAAATTGTTTTTGACTTGACGTTAAGTTTTGTTGAAGCGATTGATTTTTAGCGTCTTGTTCTGAATAAGCGTTGAACCAAAAATCTAACTTTTTACTTGTATAAGACGTAGAAGATTGAAACAAAGAACGTGCATAATTTTGGTCGGCATATTGAAATTCCACAACGATGCGAATGTCTTTGGTGATTTGATTTCGAGCGGTGAAAATTAATTCTGCGGTGTTGTAGTCTATTGTGTAATCAAATTCTTGTCCACGAGTGAGTAATTTGCCATCAATAAACACCCTTTCCGTTCCTGCCAAAACAAGAATAAATGGTTCATTATCAGCCCCCCTTAAGCGATAAGGACCTTGATTGGCTTCTACTCCCTGAATAATTTGTCGGTTGAATTTTCCTTTTGAAAGTGCTCCGCTAGCCTGAGTTTTCCAAGTATTTTCTTTAGCAGTTTTCCATTGGTATTCAGCGGTTAAACCTTGAGCGCGTTTTCGGTAATTCATAAAAAATCCCTGCGGACGTGAAAGCCAAAAATCTCCTGCAATCACTTTAAAATTATCGTTGTACACTTGGATAAATACCTGATCAAATTCTTGAAGTTTGTTTGTACTTCCGTCTGGTTGTATGGGTAAATTGGCGTCTGAAACCGATGCAAGCACTTTTAAATTAGGCGCAATTTGACCCGACAATTCAAGGTTTAATGAGGAATTAATTCCCAAATCTTGATTATTTCCAAAGGAAACACCACGAGAAATACTTCCGTTTTTATTGAGTTCCGTTCCACCAAAAACATCATTCACTGAGTAAGTATTTTCAATTAAAAATTTCTCGCGATCTCCTTTGAACGTTTCGTACAAAACGGAGGTGTCGCGCAAGGACTTTTTTTGAGAAAAATCAAATGGGAGTACCTCGTAAATTAGTGTGCACGAATCTTTTATTGGGTTTATGAGTTGAATGTATGCTCGGCTAAAATCAATTTTGTACACTTCTTTCGGAACAAGTCCTGACTTCGTTGAAAGTTGAAAAGTTCCAGGAAATATACTCAGGGTATCGAACTTCAATCCTTCCATAGGAATAAGCACTATTTTTTTCCTTTCTGGAGTAAATTGTTGGGCGTTGGCATAACTTCCGAGCATCAAAAATCCAATAAAAATTGATAAACGGAAAAATGCCATTCAAGGAAAACTAATCAAAGATTAAACGTGTAAAGTTCTATAAATATTTGTTTTTGAAGAATTCGTTTAACTTGAATCAAAGTGTATCCCACAATTTGAAAAGCACGCCATGAATTCTTTTCCCAGTTTTGAAACAAATTTTAACAAGATAAAAGAACCAAATTGTGCATTCAAACGTATTGAGTGGCATGCAAAAAGAATTTCGATTCAATTATCAACTTCATTCCGATTGGAAAGACTTAGACGCTTCCTACAAAAAGTTGATTGATCAAGCCTATCAGGCCATGGATAAAGCTTATGCACCGTACAGTAAATTTAGAGTTGGAGCTGCGGCATTACTTGAAGATGGAACTGTGGTTTTGGGAAATAATCAAGAAAATATTGCTTATCCATCAGGCTTGTGTGCTGAGCGTGTTGCTTTGTTTTATGCTGGTGCGAATTTTCCAGAAAAAAAAGTCCAGAAACTAATTATTGTTGCAAGAGGTGAATTAATGGCAACAGACCAATTGTTGTCGCCTTGTGGTGGATGCCGACAAGTGATGTTAGAAACGGAAAATCGTCAGCAACAAGCAATTGAGGTTTTACTTGTGAACCAAGATAATCGCGTTTTGATATTAAATTCAGTGAAGGATTTGCTACCTTTTGGTTTTGGTTGCTAGAGATGTGGTTGGATTTTTCCTTTTAAAACTTGTTTAGGAAAAGCACCACTTTCCCTCCAAATCACCTCGCCTTTTTTGAAAAGCATAAAAGTTGGTACGCCACGTATTTTGAATTGGTCTGCAATTGCTGGATTTTTGTCCACATCTATTTTCAGGATGCGAATAGATTCCCCTAAATCAGCTTTTAAATCATCTAAAATCGGATGCATCGTTTTACACGGACCACACCAAGTGGCATAAAAGTCAACCAAAGTTGGTGTTTCACTTTGAACAATTGAACTAAACTTACTCATGCCACAAAGGTAGAAGTTCGAAAATTGTTGTTGGGTAACAAAAATCACATTTTGGGTTCTTTCTGAAGGAGTTCTTTGCTAAATTTTTCTTTCAGTCCCGTAACTCCAAACCCACAATAAACAATTTCACTTGGAAAACTTCCCCTAAGGTGTAACGTTTGTTTTCGTTTCTTTGTCTTACCAAAAAACACTTATGTTAAAGCACCTATTGCTCTTATTTCTTGCCCTTTCCCTTTCGGCACCAACTTTCGCACAAAAAAATAAAAGCTCCTTCTTTCAAAAATTGGCTTCTTCTCGACTTTTAAGCAACGGAATTGAACTCTACAACCAAGATAAACCTTACGATGCTTTGATGGTTTTTAAGCAAGCACGTGTAAAAGATGTATTTTCTTGGAAAGCAAATTTTTGGATAGCAACAGCAGAGTATGACTTGAAAAATTACACCTCTGCTTACGAAAATGCAACCGCTGCATTAACTCTCATAAAAGATAAAGAGAATGCTGATTTACAATTGGTTTTAGCAAAATCTTCCCACCGACTTGGGAATGTGGAAGCCGCTCTTGAACATTACAAAACGGCAAGTAGAGTTTACGGACCGAAAACCGCCAAGGAATTCGATATTCCCGTTTATATTTCCCAATGCGAATTTGCAATCAATCAAAAAAGAGAAAAAATTGAAAATAAAAGAAAATTGATGGTTGCTGGTTTTATCACGAAATACGATGAATATGCACCAATTTTGACTGGCAACGGTCAACATTTATTTTTTACAGCAAGACTTCCTGAAACTACAGGTGAAAACCTTAATCCCGACGATGACAATTTCTTCGAAGACGTTTACCACGCTATTTACAACCCAACAAAAAGAGAATGGGAGTTGAAAGAAGAAACTTTTGAAAGTGTTAATACAGAGGGTTTTGATGCTTTGAGTTATGCTTCCCGTAATGGTTTTTACCTCTTGGGAACAGTGAATACTTCTGCATCCAAAGAAAAAACAACTTCAAGTTCTGAAATTTTTGAAATTGATACGGATGTCCTTGCTGATTACGGTAGCCCAACAATTATTGCCAATAAAACCATCAATACGGGTTATTATGACGGAGCGGCAACAATCACTGACACTATTTTCTTGGATGAAGAAAAAGAAACTTTTCGCCAAACAATGATTTTCGTTTCCGACCGCAACGCAGAAAAAACACTAACAGATTTATTTACTGTTGAAAAACTAAATGGACAATGGCAGAGTGCGAAGGTTCTTCCAAACTTCATCAACACTTCTGGTCAAGAAACCACACCATTTTTAACTCCTGATGGTAAATTCTTGTTTTTCAGTTCTGACGCACTTCCAGGAATGGGTGGCTATGATGTTTATTACTGTGAATGGATTAATAATGAATGGTCGAAACCAATCAATTTAGGGGCAACGTTTAACACAACTAATGACGACACGCACTTTCAAATTTATCCTGAGTGGAAAAAAGCTGTAATGGCTGGAATCCGAGAAAACGATGGTGTTTACAATTACGATTTATTTGAAATCAATTTAGAAGGATTGGATTTTCCATTCTTGAAGTGAGTTCTATCGTTTTGAACGTTATGGAATTCCAGCGGTAAACGCATCTATCATTAAAATCATTTTTATGAAACAGCCTATTTTATTATCAGTAATTCTTTTGCTGACCAATTGCTTATTTTCCCAAAAAGAAGTTGCAACCACAAGCGAATTGAAAAAAGTAACCGTTTTTTTTACTGGCGCACAATTACTTCACGAACAAAAAGTTAATCTGAACAGTGGAAAACAAACGGTGGTTTTTCAACAGTTGACAGATTTCTTAGACCAAAACACTGTTCAGGTAAAGGCTCAAGGTGATTTGAGTATTCTTTCTGTTCGATCAAGAAAAAACTTTGAGGACGTTAAAATTTCTTCTGAGGAAGTTAAAAAACTCAATGAAAAGCGAAAAGAGCTGGAACTCAAAGAGCAAACACTCAGGGATGAATTCACCATTTTGGAATTAGACAAAAATTTATTGATGCGAAACCGCGATTTAAAGGGTTCGCAACAAGGCGTGAAAATCAATGAACTCAAAGAAGCCTATAGTTTTATGCACCAAAAATTGAGTGAAATTACCAACCGACAATCGGAGATTGAAAAGGAATTGGAAAAAATCATTAAAGCCATCAACCAAATTGAGCAAGAAATAATTTCACAACGTTCCAAACCAGTTATAAACTACACCGAAATTGTGGTTGAAGTGGACGTCAATAAAAGTCAAGCGGCGACTTTTCAATTTCAATACGTTACGCCTAATGCAACATGGGTTCCTTACTACGATTTGAGAAGTGAAGGTATTGGGCGTCCTATTCGCTTGGAGGCGCGTGCTCACGTTAGTCAAACCACAGGTATGGATTGGAAAAATGTTGAATTGGTGCTTTCAACAAACGACCCTTACCAAAATAGTCAAGAACCAACTTTGAGCCCTTGGTACATTTATTACAACAACCAACCTTATCAATACCAAGCTCCAAATCCCCGTCCTACCGTTAACCAAGATTTTAGTGGGCAAAAAATAAAAGGTGAAGCAATTGACGCAACGACGGGAGAAGCTTTACCTTTTGCTAGGATTACTTTCGCTGGAAATCCAAGCGTTGGTGCCGTTACCGATTTTGATGGAAAGTTTGAACTAATTGTTCCTAAAGGTGAAACGCAGGTGAGAGCAACATTCATTGGTTACAAAGACGTAACATTGGCGATAACCGGTCCCTATTTGAAGTTTTTCTTACAACCCAATGTTGTTCAGTTGGAAAGTGTTGTTGTAACCGCTGGAAACACTAGAAATCAAAACTACACATGGGATGGAGATGGACAAGGTGGTGGTGCAGCACGCGGAACTTACGACCTTGAAGAAGCAACCTACGGAATCAAATCGAAAAGCAGGAAAAACTTATTCGACGAACGCACCATCCAGTCAGGCAAGTACGACAAACAACAAAAAACGTTTACCAATATCACAAAGCGTGACCTAAGAATGGAGTACATCATTCTCGCTAAAATGACGATTCCAACCGACGGAATGGATCACCGTGTGAACATCGCAACTTTTGATTTAGCCGCAAGTTACGAATACCACACTGCACCAAAAATTGATCCCGCAATCTACCTTTCGGCGCAAGTTTCTGGTTGGGAGAAATTGAATTTGCTTTCAGGCGAATCTAACATTTACTTCGATGGAACTTTTATTGGTAAAAGCTTTTTGGATGTGAATTCCACGAAGGATACCCTTTCCATTTCACTTGGGAAAGACAACAAAATTTCAATCGAAAGAACAAGAATTAAAGATCGGAGTAAATCAAAAACGATTGGCTCGCGTCAAAAAGTTGAAGTAGCATGGGAAATTAAGGTGAAAAATAATGGAGGAGCAAACATTCCTTTGATAATTAAAGATCAAATGCCTGTTTCAAACAATGCCGATATCAAGGTAAAATATGGTGAAACCAGCGGTGGAGCAGTTGAAGACTTGACCAAAATAATCACGTGGACTTTCCCAACAGGAATTACAGGTACCAAAACACTGACTTTTGACTACAGTGTTGATTATCAAAGTGGTGCGGCATTATTTCTTGAATAAGCGAAATCAAAATTTTGTAAGATGAAACTATTATTCTCCTTCTTTCTGATTTTGCCTTTCGTTCTTTTCGGACAAGATAAAACAGGACAACGCCTTACTGCAGAAATGACCAACGTAACGGTCTTTTTTAATGCAGCGCAAATTCGTCACCAATCCACTTTTTCAGGAAATTCAGGGAAGCATTGGGTGGTATTCGAGAAGTTAACCGACTTCCTTGACCCTCAAACAGTGCAAGTTAAAGCCAATGGAAATGTCAATATTTTATCCATCAAAGTGCGGAAAAACTATGACGACCTCACACTTTCCGATTCCGAAATGCGAAAGCTCAATCAAGCGAAAGACAGTGTGTTGGTTTTGATGAAAAAATTGCAAAATGAAAACGCCATTCTTCAACACGACCGCAACCTATTGGAAAAAAATCGAGACTTGAAAAGTCCAACAGAAGGTTTGAATGTCAATGAATTGAAAGAAACATATAGTTTTTTTCACACCCAACTTTCCGCGATTACCAAGCGACAATCGGCCATTCGAATGGAACTTGAAAGTTTGAATAAAGAACAAAACAGACTCGAACAAGAGTTGATTTCACAGCGCAGTAAACCCGTAATAAATTACTCGGAAGTTTGGGTGGAATTGGAGTCAAGTGCTTCATTTTCAACATCAATCGAATTGATTTACCTCTCGCCAAATGCCACTTGGACACCTTTTTACGATTGGCGAAGCGACGGAATCAACAAACCCGTTGTATTGGAAATGAAAGCCAATGTGCAACAAACCACAGGAATAGATTGGAAAAATGTGGCGGTTACGCTCTCCACCAACGATCCTTACCAAAATATTCAAGCGCCTGAAATTCAACCTTGGTATTTGGATTATTACCGCCAACCGCCTTATTACCGTCAGCCCGAACGAAATATTCCTTTGACCGATTTTAGTGGTGAAACCATTCGTGGACAAGTGATGGACGCTCAGACGGGAGAACCTTTGACTTTTGCGAAAGTTTATTTTCCGAATTATCCCGATAAATTGGTTGTCACTGATTTTAATGGAAAATTCGAGATTGTTGTTCCTCGCGGAGCTACACAAATACAAACCCAATACATCGGTTATGTGGAACAAACTATTCCAATCACAGCGCCTTATTTGAAAGTGTTTCTTTACACCAATGATAACCTGGTGGATTTAAGCAAGGAAAAGAAAAAAGCGGAAGGGAAATCTGTGACAATAACTAGGGAAGACATCTCTCGAATGCCTGCTATTGACGTTCGTGAATTAGATGAAGTTGTAGTTGTTGCCAGTAGATATTCAATCGCTTCTGATAACATAGAAGCCCCAACTTATCGTTTGTCAAAGTCAAAGTATAAAGTAGCTCGTTCTGAGGCATCTTCAAGCGAACAAGATAAGTTTGCGGATTTGTCAGGTGAAGTTAGTGAAAGCATCAAAGATCTTCGGGTCGAATACACTATTCAATCCAAAATGAATATTCCTTCCGACGATATGGAACATCGGGTTTTTATCACGAAACACGAGGTAACAACGCGCTACGAATACCACAGCGTTCCAAAGTTGGATCCTGCGGTTTACCTTTCTGCACAAATTTCAGGCTGGGAAAAACTGAACTTGTTAAACGGCGAAGCCAACATTTACTTCGACGGCTCCTTTATAGGTAAAACGTATTTCGAAGCGCAATCAACTAAAGACACCTTATCACTTTCTTTGGGCAAGGATTTGAAAATGAGCATTGAGCGCAAAAGAATAAAAGATGTGTCAAAAGAGCAAGTTTTGGGTAAGCGCAAAAAAGTGGATGTTGTGTGGGAAATTAGTGTTCGCAACAACGGTGCTGCCGATTTACCGCTATTGATCAAAGACCAATTACCGCTTTCCACCGACACCGACATCAAGGTGAAGCAAGTGGATTTAAGCAATGGAAAATTTGACGAAAAAACAGGAATTGTCACGTGGCAAATTGAGAAAGGCAAACAAGGAACCCAACGCTTGAAAATGCACTATCAAGTGGATTATAATAAGGAAGGGAGAGTTTTGTTGGAGTAGGGGAGGATTAGTTCAACCACGACCTTTGAAAGGAATTCTTTCTTTTCTTTTTTGCTTGATACTTCGACGCACTTCGACACACTTCGACTGCGAACTGTGCTAGGCTCAGTGCAAGGCTCAGTACAGGCACAAAAGAAACACCACGAAGT
>CAZWSY010000020.1:0-47547 GCA_964636775.1 uncultured Lishizhenia sp. | reverse complement strand
TACTCCCGAATTGACTCACCATGCGAGTGTGTTTTGAATTACATTGTGGACAAGAAACGGTTGGCTATTCAGCAAGAAAAACACTTTTATCCACTTCGTTTTCTGGCGGTGCAGTGCCCTATTCTCGTAGTTTCTTTCGACCGTTTTCATTTATCCTGTTAGTTGTCCAAGTTAGTGAAAGCACCATGTAGATTTTGATTTCATTAATTCCTTTTACCTCCAATTTCCAACGGATGTCTCCCTCTATTAATTGCATGGCAGGACACCTCGCGAATAACAGGAAGTAATGGTTATGTTCATCCTATTGCCATGGATTGGGATCGCGCACAATGCCCAAATTCATGTTTTGGTTGCAATTTTCCCACTTCCTCCCACTTTTTCCAAGTTATATTATTTCCTTTAAATTACTGTATTTTTAGATTTAACTGAAACCTATTTCATCTCAATACCGTTTCAAGTTATCAACAAAATGGTAATTCGTGGTAAAAAGTGGTAAAAATCTCTCTACTTTTACCCTTTATTTTTCGCTATGTCAGGTTTAGTTGGTGAGTTTGAGGTAAAATTGGATGAAAAAGGCCGATTTTTATTTCCTTCCGGTTTACGGAAGCAACTCCCTGCTACCGCTCAACGCGATTTCATGCTCAACAAGGGTTTCGAGGATTGTTTGACTCTTTTTCCGATGACAGAATGGGAAAAAATCAGTCAACAATTATCCAAACTTAACCTCTTTGTTCCAGCCAACCGCCAATTTTACAGGCTATTCCATCATGGCGCTAAACAAATCAGTTTAGACAACGCCGGACGGGTTTTAGTGCCTACAACTTTGGCCGAACGCGTTGGTCTGAAACAAGAGGTGATGCTCATTGCTTATAATGACCGTGTTGAGATTTGGGATCGTGCGAAGTACTTCTCGTACATCGATGACAACATGGGCAATTTCGCCGACTTAGCGAATGAAGTAATGGGTAATTTGGGAAATGACATCTAATACGATTTATCACATACCTGTACTCCTCGGCGAGTGTTTGGAAGGATTAAATATCCGTCCCGACGGAGTTTACGTGGATTTAACCTTCGGTGGAGGTGGTCATTCTCGTGCCATTTTCGAACAACTTTCAGAGAAAGGAAAACTCATCGCTTTCGACCAAGACAGTGACGCTGCAAAAAATGCCTGGGAAGCACCTAATTTCCACTTTGTTGCTGCAAATTTCGCCTACTTCTACAATCATTTAAGAATGTTGGGGTTTCCGAAAGTTGATGGTATTCTTGCTGACTTAGGTGTTTCTTCCCACCAATTCGACGCAGCGGCGAGAGGTTTTTCAATTCGTGAAAATGCCCCTTTGGATATGCGAATGAATCAAGCGCAAACTGTTTCCGCTTTTCATGTGGTAAATGAAGCAACAGAAGAAAGATTGCAATTCATTTTTAGAACCTACGGCGAATTGAATAACGCTCGAGCTTTGGCTTCAACTCTTGTAAATCAACGTCAATCTAAAGCTATTACCACAACCTTTGAATTAATGGATGCTTTGCGAAAGTTTGCACCAAAATTCAAAGATCACAAGTTTTTTGCCCAAGTTTTTCAAGCCATTCGCATTGAAGTGAATCAGGAATTGGAGGTGCTTCAACAACTCCTTTTACAAACTAAAGAGGCACTTCATCCTGAAGGAAGATTGGTGGTTATGTCCTACCATTCTTTGGAAGATCGTTTGGTGAAAAATTTCCTCAAACACGGCTCCTTTGACGGCACACAAGAGAAAGACTTTTATGGAAACCTAATTAAACCTTTTTCAGAGGTGGTTCGCCATCCAATTGTGCCAAATGAAGAGGAGATTCAACGTAATTCACGTGCTCGAAGTGCTAAACTAAGAATCGCTAAAAGGAATTAATCATGGAAGGTAAAGCAGAAAAAAACAAGCAACAAAAATCCAATAACACCATCGCGGAGTTATTGAGCGGTGATGTTTTGAATAGCAAATTCATTCTGGATAATTTGAGTTACATTCTTTTTCTTCTTTTGCTTGCTGCTGCATTCGTTTACAAAAACCATTACATAAAAGATTTAAACAAAAGAATCGCAATCAATCAACGTGAATTAGACCAAAATACCGCTGAATTTGTTGACGCGAAAACACGATTTGAAATCAAGACACGTCGCTATAAAATCGCTCAAGCACTTAAAGATAAAGGATTGGTCGAAAGCCAAAATGCACTTAAAGTAATTCGCGTAACAGAAAAAGACAGTGAGTAAATTTGTAATGACATATAAGCAACGTGCAATTACCGTTTCCCTCGGGTTTTTCGGTATTGGTCTTGCCGTTATTTTCAAAGTTTACCAAATTCAACGTGAAGGAAGAAAACACTTTTTAACCAACGAAGGCGATCAAACTATTCCGTCCAGACTTGTTGAAAGAACTCCTCGACAAGGAGATATACTGGACATCAACCTTATTCCTTTGGTGACAACTGTTAGTTACTACGACATTCACATGGATCCTACTGTGGTCAAACAAGAGATTTTTGATGCAGAAGTTTCCAATTTAGCTGAAGGTTTGGCTAAGTTTTTTCCGCAAGGAAGAACAGCCATTCAATGGGAAAACCTTATTAGAACGGCGCGTGCAAGCGGAAATCGATACTTGAATATTGCTAAAAAACTTAAGAATTCACAACGACAAAAATTACGTGAACTGCCTATTTTCAATCTAGGAAGAATGAAGGGTGGCATTATAGACACCGATGAAAGTGTGGAACGCGACAAACCAAATGGAAATCTTTTGGAAAGAACGCTCGGCTATTACAAATTGGACGAAAAAACCAAAAAGGAACTAAGAGTTGGAATTGAAGGCGCATTTTATGACTATTTGCGTGGTGAAAATGGCTTGGAAGTGGAACAGAAATTCTCCACAGGATGGAAAAAAATTGGGCAGATTGTAAAAGAACCTGTCGAAGGAGCTTCCTTGGTCACAAGTATCGACAAAGAAATCCAAGAAGTAGCACATTCCGAGTTGGAAAACCAATTAAATGTCATGAAAGCCGACCACGGTTGTGTGGTTGTGATGGATGTGAAAACAGGATTCATTAAAGCCATTTCAAATCTCGGCAGAAATAAGAAAGGAGAGTTGACAGAATCGTATAATTATGCAGTGGGGGAATTGGAAACACCCGGTTCAACTTTCAAATTAGCTGCGCTTATGGCAGGATTGGAGGATAGAAAATTCAAAATCACAGATTCCGTTGGTGCTTACGGCAAATATGTTTTTCCTGGAGGCGCAAAAATGCAAGATGCCAATGAAGGTAGAGGTTATGGAAGAATTACTATTCAACAGGCTTTTGAAAAATCTTCTAATGTCATCGCTCAAATCATTCATAAAGCTTACAGAAAAGATCCAGCAAACTACATCAAAAGGCTAGACAAATTCGGTTTAACGAAACCGTTGCAACTCGATATTATTGGCGAGCCAAACCCTGTTTTTTACAGACCAGGAATGAGACAGTGGTCAGGAACTTCACTTCCCTGGACTTCAATTGGGTATGAGTTACAAATGACTCCACTTCAAGTTCTAGCTTTTTATAATGCTGTCGCAAATAATGGTCAATTCCTTAAACCTCAATTTGTTAAAGAAATTCGAAGAGGTGGGAGAATCATTAAAGTTTATCCAAAAACGGTTTTATACAACAACATTGCCTCCAAAGAAACTATCGAAATTATGAAGCGATGTTTGGAGGGAGTAATGACCAACGGTACTGGAAAAGATTTGACAAGTTCTCAATTTACAATTGCCGGAAAAACTGGAACAGCAAAACTTCGCAATGATGCGGGAACGTTTGGTGATAAAAACACAAGCGCATACCAAGCTTCATTTGTTGGTTATTTCCCTGCAAATGACCCTATTTATTCTTGTATAGTCGTAATTTCCAAGCCGAAAGTAGAATACTATGGGGCACGGGTTTCGGGAACAGTTTTCGCTGCAATTGCCAATAAAGTTTATGCCTCTCGACTAGCTTACCATGAAGCAGTTAATCAGTCTAAAAGGAAAAGTGCGGAGTTACCTACAATAAAAACGGGACACAAAAGAGACATTACCTACGTTCTCAATCATTTGGGAATCTCATATCAATTAAATTCTGGGAACAATTGGGTTAAATCAGATACAATACGCGGAAAAATCTTACTCGACAAAAAAGAATTTAAAAAGGATTTGGTTCCATCAGTAATTGGAATGACAGCAAGAGATGCAGTTTTCCTTCTGGAAGAAAAGGGACTTAAAGTTAAAATGTCCGGCTATGGAAAAGTTGTCTCGCAATCACGTGAGGCGGGGACGGCTTTCGCAAAAGGTGAACTCATTAAAATTGAATTGGCGCCATGAAAAATTTAAGCACACTTTTTCCGTCCAAAATAGATTCGCGTTTCGCTTCTTGTGAGGTGCACGAATTGATATTTGACTCCAGAAAAGCCAAGGAAAATTGCTTGTTTTTCGCGATAGTTGGGTTTACCTCCAACGGACATCAATTTATTGAACAAGCTTACAGTCAGGGTTGCAGGTATTTTGTGGTTCAAGAAAACGTTTCGTTGCCCGAGGACGCTTGTATAATTACCGTTTCTGATTCTGCTCAAACTCTTGGAGAATTAGCTTGTTCATTTTTTGACCATCCATCCGAAAAATTGAAGTTGGTTGGAATTACAGGAACGAACGGAAAAACAACTACCGCAACACTTCTTCACGACTTGTTCACCGGACTTGGTTACCATTGTGGCCTACTTTCTACCGTTGTAAACAAAATTGGGACAAACCCAATTCCATCAACTCACACAACGCCTGACCCTGTTGCACTGAATGCGCTTTTGGCACGCATGGTTGAGGAAGGTTGTGACTATTGTTTTATGGAAGTTAGCTCGCATGCAGTTCACCAAAAACGCATCGCAGGCCTAAATTTTACAGTTGCAGGTTTCACAAATATTACACACGATCATCTTGATTACCACCAAACATTTGCCGCATACATTCAAGCCAAAAAAGGATTTTTTGATGGATTGAAAAAAGGAAGTTTTGCCATCACGAATGCCGACGATAAAAACGGACAAGTGATGTTGCAAAATACATCAGCTAAAAAGTTAACCTACGCCTTAAAATCTCCTGCGGATTTCAAAGGAAAAGTATTGGAAAACAATCTCAGCGGTTTGGTTCTACAAATCAATGGAACAGAGGTTTACACAAGGCTTGTGGGAGCTTTCAATGCTTACAACATTTTATTAGTTTATGCAATTGCGCAAATTTTGGAACAAGATGAATTGGAAGTTTTACGTGTGATTAGCAATCTCGGCGCAGTGGACGGACGCTTTCAACATTTCACAAGTCTTGGTGGAATAAATGTGATTGTTGATTACGCTCACACACCAGATGCACTTGAAAATGTGCTTCAAACCATTTCACAAGTTTGTCAAAAAGGTCAAAAAGTGTTAACTGTGGTGGGTTGTGGTGGCGACCGCGACAAAACGAAACGACCTGAAATGGCGCGTATTGCAGCACAAAAAAGTCATCAGGTTGTGCTTACGTCCGACAATCCAAGAACAGAAAATCCAGAAACCATTTTGGATGAAATGGAACTCGGTGTTTCTATGGAAAACAAACCTAAAACCCTCCGAATTACTGATAGACAACAAGCCATAAAAATTGCTTTAACCCTTGCTAATTCAGGTGATGTGGTACTTATTGCAGGAAAAGGACACGAAAAATACCAAGACATAAACGGTGTAAAACATCCTTTTGATGATGTCGCAATGGCTAAAGAAATACTTGAACAACTCAAAAAATAACTATGCTATATTATCTATTTGATTACCTCGATAAATTAAATATTCCCGGTGCGGGATTGTTTGACTTTATTTCTTTCCGTGCAGGAATGGCTTTAATTGCGTCCTTGGTTGTTTCCATCGTATTTGGAAAAAGAATCATTAATGCTTTGCGCAAACAACAAATCGGAGAAACCGTTCGCGATTTAGGATTGGCGGGTCAAATTGAGAAATCAGGAACACCCACAATGGGAGGAATCATTATTCTCTCCGCAATTTTAATCCCAACCTTGCTCTTTGCCAAACTTCACAATATTTATGTGGTGACAATGCTTCTTGCAACTGTTTGGCTCGGACTCATTGGTTTTTTGGATGATTACATTAAAGTTTTCAAGAAGAATAAAGAGGGATTGAAAGGAAAATTCAAAGTGATTGGGCAAATTGGGGTTGGTGTAATTGTAGGAGGAATGCTTTATTTCTCAGATGATGTCAAAGTACACAAACGCGTTGAAAGAGGCTACGAACTAAAAGAAGGGGAAGAATTTGTAACTGATCTTCACGCACGTACAGAGGAAGGCGATACGGATTTATGGATTGCCACCGACGACATGACTACAACTATCCCTTTCATTAAAGACAATGAATTCAATTACAACTGGTTAATTGGTGATACGTCGAGAAAATACGGCTGGTTACTCTTTATTCCAATTGTGATTTTTATTGTAATTGCAGTGTCGAATGGTGCTAATATGACAGACGGTCTTGACGGACTCGCAACAGGAAGTTCGGCTATCATTGGAATTGCTTTAGCCGTTTTGGCTTATGTAAGTTCTCACGTTCGTTTTGCCGATTACTTGAATGTAATGTACATCCCCCACGCAGAAGAATTAGTGATTTTCATTGCAGCTTTTGTCGGAGCTTGTATTGGATTTTTGTGGTACAATTCCTATCCAGCACAAGTATTTATGGGCGACACAGGTAGTTTGGCGCTTGGTGGAATAATTGCCGTTTTTGCCATTGCCATTCGAAAAGAACTATTGATTCCTGTTTTGTGTGGTATTTTCTTGATTGAAAACTTATCGGTAATGTTACAGGTTGGCTATTTCAAATTCACTAAAAAACGCTTTGGCGAAGGAAGGCGCATTTTCTTAATGGCACCTCTTCATCACCACTACCAAAAACAAGGAATCCATGAAGCTAAAATCGTTGCCCGCTTTTGGATTGTGGGAATTTTATTGGCGGTAATGACCATTGTAACTTTAAAAGTGAGATAAAAAGTGAACGGAAGCGGTAAAAATATTGTCATTCTTGGTGCAGGCGAAAGCGGCGTTGGAACTGCTGTGTTGGCAAAAAAACACGGCTGGACGGTTTTCGTGTCCGATTTTGGGAAGATTTCACCGGAATTTCAAGCCGAATTGGAAACCTTAGGTGTAGAATGGGAGCAAGGACAACATACTCAAGAGCGCATTCTTTCAGCTGATTTAGTGATGAAATCTCCTGGAATTCCTGAGAAAGCACCAATTATAAAAGCGCTTAGAGAAAAAGGTGTGAAAATCGTTTCGGAAATTGAGTTCGCAGGTTACTACAATAAAGCTAAAACCATTTGTATCACGGGTAGCAACGGAAAAACAACCACCACCATGCTCGTTCACCACATCTTGAAAAAGGCAGGTGTGAATGCTGGTTTGGGTGGAAACGTTGGAAAAAGCTTCGCAAAACAAGTAGCAAACGAAAATTTTGATTGGTATGTACTGGAAATCAGTTCTTTTCAGTTGGACGACATGTATGATTTCCGTGCAGACATTTCCATTCTCACCAATATTACACCAGATCATTTAGACCGCTATAACTACGACATGTCCTTGTACGTGGCTTCCAAAATGCGCATCATCAACAATCAAACAGCAGACGATTGGTTTATCTACAATGCCGACGATCCAACGATTGCGGCTGCTTTGGAAGGACAAAAATTGCAAATGAAAACAGCTCCATTTTCAATGACTAAAACACTTGAAGTTGGAGGATATTATGAAGAAGAAACAAAACAAATAACCATAAACATAAACGATCCATTAATTATGTCAGTTCACGATTTCGCCTTGAAGGGTAGGCACAACACCCAAAATTCTCTAGCCGCTGGAATTGCTGCGAGAATTGTAGAGATTCGAAAAGAATCCGTTCGCGAAAGTTTAGAAGATTTCGTAAACGTTGAGCACCGTTTAGAATTCGTTGCCAAAGTAAACGGCATTGAATTTATTAACGACTCGAAAGCTACCAACATCAATTCAACTTGGTATGCCCTTGAAAGTATGACCAACCCAACCGTTTGGATTGTTGGTGGAGTGGACAAAGGCAACGATTACAACGAGTTGATGGATTTGGTAAAGACTAAGGTGAAAGCAATTGTTTGCCTTGGTCTGGATAACGCTAAAATCATTGAGGCATTCGAAGGTGTGGTAGAAACTATCGTAGAAGCAAAATCTGCAATGGAAGCAGTTTCGTACGCTTACCAATTGTCCGAGAAAAACGATACCGTTTTGCTTTCTCCAGCATGTGCAAGTTTTGATTTATTCACCGATTACCAAGAAAGAGGAAATCAGTTTAAACAAGCAGTTAGAAGATTGTAAATTAAGAGGAGATTATGAGCGAGAAGGAAATTTTAAAGATAAACCAACAATTGAAAAGTGCTAAAGAACTAGGTCTTTTCAAACAAAACGATACGAGTTTACAACCAAAAGGAAAACTTTTTGGAATGGATGTTTTTAGTTGGGTTTATCCGAATATTGAAGTGTTGAATTTAACGTTGAGCGCCTTTCCATTTCCTGTTTTATGGTTGGGAAATGAAGGCGAAATTAATGCGCTTAAAAGTTTAAATTCCGAGTGGGAAATGAATATTTTGAATTGTTTGGTTTTTAATGAAGATAGTGATTTGGAAAACCAATTACAATTTCAGCTTGCTCAAATCAAAGAAAAGTCCTTCAAACCAGGGATTTTACTATTTACATCTTCCGACGGAAACACAGAAAACGCTGTTCGTCAATTCAATGAATTTTTAAACCTCGTACAACTGAAATGAATCGCTTGCTGAACAAGTTTGAGGGCGACCGCTCACTTTGGATCATTGTCTTATTAATGATGATGGGTTCCATTGTAACGACGTTCAGTTTCGTTTCCATTTTGATTAAAGTTGAAGAAGGTACGCTTAGTGGGTACATGTTCAAGCATATCATTTTCGTTGCATTGGCAATTTACGGAATGTATTGGATTCATAAAAAGGATCCACAATTTGTAGCAAAATATACGAGTCTAGCTTTCTTACTCAGTATTGCTTTACTCATTTACACCGCCCTTTTTGGGATGAAAGTGAACGACGCAGGACGATGGGTGAAAATTCCAGTTATTAACCTTACTTTTCAAACTTCAGATTTCGCAAAATTGGCGATTATCCTCTTTCTTTCCAGACAATTAGTCCTTTTCAGGGATCACTTGGACGAGTGGAAAATTGTTTTTTGGAAACTGCTAATCCCGATAATCTTAGTGGTAGGATTAATTTTCCGTGACAATTTCTCAACCGCAGCTTTGGTGTTCATGATTTGTATGGTAATCCTTTTTATTGGTCAAGTACCTTTCACCAAACTTTTGACAATCGCTGGGGTTCTTTTGGGCGGACTCGCTTTAGTTATTGTGATTCAACTCAATTTTCCAGAAATAAAAATTTTACCGCGTTTAACAACTTGGGTAAATCGTGTGACCAATCGCTATGCGGAGCCAGAAAATACGATTGACAACGCACAAGCTGCAAATGCAGAATTAGCAATACATAACGGCGGTTTAATCGGACAAGGTTTTGGAGATGGAAAGTTAAAGGATTATTTACCAGAAGCTTACGCCGATTTTTATTACGCCAGTTTTGTTGAGGAAACAGGATTTATTGGTGGAGTGATTCTGGTAATTCTCTACGGTTGGATTTTGTTTAGAATAGTCCGTTTTTCAGTGAATACAGACAACCTTTTTCAACGATATGTTTCGTTTGGTATTGGTTTTCATATAATTAGTCAAGCGAGTATAAATATGCTTGTTTGTACAGGAATATTTCCGGTAACAGGTCAAAATATGCCGTTCCTAGCTATGGGTGGATCGTCCCTTGTCATGGTGGCTTTATCGATTGGAATTTATCAATCTTTCTACCTGAACGCCAAAAAACAAAAAGTAAAAGAAGAACCAAACGATAACTAGGAAATTATGTTAGATCGAATCGTTATATCTGGTGGTGGTACGGGTGGGCATATCTATCCTGCAATTGCAATCGCTGATGAAATCAAAAGGCGGAATCCAAGAAGCAAGATATTGTTTGTTGGTGCAATGGGAAAAATGGAAATGGAAAAAGTTCCTCAAGCTGGTTATAAAATTGAAGGTTTGAAAATCGCTGGTTTCCAACGCAGTTTCTCACTTTCAAATTTTCTTCTTCCATTTAAACTGGTAAAAAGTTTACTTAAAGCTCGACGTATTCTTAACAAATTCAAACCTCAATTGGTAATTGGTGTTGGTGGTTATGCTAGCGGTCCAACCTTGAAAATGGCGAATTTATTGGGTATTCCAACATTAATTCAAGAACAGAATTCCTTTCCGGGAAAAACAAACAGAATCCTCGCTGCAAAAGCAGAAGCAATTTGCACGGCTTATGACAATATGGATGCTTTCTTTCCAAAAGAAAAAATTATTTTAACTGGAAACCCTGTAAGAAAAGAGTTTCAATCCGAGCACAATGTGTATGAAGAAGCAATAAATTACTACCAACTTGATAAAACAAAAAAAACCCTTTTGGTTATTGGAGGAAGTTTGGGTGCCAAAACGCTCAATAAATCGGTAATGTCGTACTTAGATGAACTTCGAGAGGCTAACATTCAAGTGATTTGGCAAACGGGAAAAAACTATTATTCTGCAATTTCCGATAGCCTTCAAGAGGAGGACACGTCTCATGTGAGAGTGATGCAATTTATAAATAGAATGGAATTAGCTTATGCGGCTGCAGATGTAATTATTTCTCGTTCAGGAGCATTGTCGGTTTCTGAATTGTCAATTATCGGAAAACCAATTATCCTTGTTCCATCACCAAATGTTGCTGAAGACCATCAAACGAAAAATGCGATGTCATTGGTGGAAAAGAATGCCGCACTAATAGTAAAAGATGAAGAAGCTAGAGAAACACTTATTCCTGAAGCAATTGCTCTTTTGAAAAATGAAAAATTACAAAAAGAGTTGGCGAAAGAATTAAAGAAACTCGAGAAACCAGAAGCCGTAGTAGAAATCGTTGATGTATGTGAAAACATAATTCGCAAAACCCGAAAGAAAAAATGAATCCATCTCAACTTAATAATTTCAAACAAGTATATTTCCTGGGAATTGGCGGAATTGGCATGTCTGCACTAGCCCGATATTTCAGGCAACAAGGTCTTAAAGTTTTAGGTTATGATAAAACCCCGACCGAACTAACCAAAAATCTGGAAGAAGAAGGCTGTGAAATTCATTACGAAGACCTTGGAAAGAATTTGCCTGTTCATCACGCTCAATTTAGTAAAACACTTTTCATTCTTACACCTGCCATTCCCGCCAAGCATGCGGAGTGGAATTTCTTAAAAGAAAAAGGTGTTACAATTTATAAACGCGCAGAGGTTCTTGGAATGCTAACGCGTCAATCGAAAGCTTTGTGTGTGGCAGGAACACATGGGAAAACTACAACGAGTGCCATGCTCGCTCATATTTTGCACGAGTCTGATTGGAAGTGTAATGCATTTTTAGGTGGGATTAGTGCGAACTTTAACTCCAATTTAGTTTTGGATAATGAGTCTTCTTGGTCGGTGATTGAGGCCGACGAATTTGACCGTTCTTTTCTTCATCTTTCGCCTTTCGCAAGTATTGTCACTTCTGCCGATCCAGATCATCTCGATATTTACGGAACGGCTGAGCATTTTCAAGAAGGCTTTCGTCAATATGCCATGAAAACAGACATGAACGGACGATTAATTCAACGAGAAGGTTTGAATCTTCCGAGTATCTGTAAGTCAAAAACGTATGCTTTGGATTCAGATACTGCGGATTATACTATGCGCAATTTGTTTTGGAAAAACAATGTATTAAGTGGCGATGTTTACTTTGGACGCGAAAGATGGAACAATGTTGAATTGGGTATTCCAGGTTTACATAATGCCGAAAATGCTCTTGCATGTATCGCATTACTTAACGAGTTGGGAATGGATGAAGATGATATTCGTTTCGGTTTGAAAACTTTTAAAGGAGTAAAACGTCGCTTTGAATACCATATCAAATCAGATGATTTGGTCTACATTGATGATTATGCGCATCACCCTCAAGAATTAAAATCGCTTATAGATTCCCTTCGGATGCTCTATCCAAAGCAAAAGATATATGGCATTTTTCAACCACACCTTTTCACTCGAACACGTGATTTCGCCAATGATTTCGCAATTCAACTTTCCAGATTTGATGAAACAATCTTGATGCCGATTTATCCTGCACGTGAAGAACCAATTCATGGAATAACGAGCGATTGGTTATTTGAAAAGCTTAATGCTAAAAAGAAATTCTTACTTAAACCTTCGGAGGTACTTCAGCATTTTTCCACCATTCAGAAAGGAATAATTGTTACAGTTGGCGCAGGAGATATTGACCGAATTGTTCAACCGTTGAAAACCATACTTCAACCGGAATAACAATGAAAAAGAATTGGTTCAAAATATCATTGTTTGTACTCATGGCAATTGCCACTGTAGTTGTTTTATTTTACGCTGAGGAAAAACAAGCAAACACTGAAATAGCAGAACCGCAAATTTCAATTCATTTAAACGGGGAAAGTGCGTTTTTGACAAAAAATGAAGTGCTTGAATATTTAAGATTCAATAATTTAATCTTTGGTGGGCAAACAAATCAAGATTTAAAAATTGATAGCGTTGAAAATGCACTGAAAAAATTACCAGAAGTAAAATCAGTAAAAGTTTACAAAGATTTCGGAAATGCCTGGTTTATTTTCATTCAACTTCGCAATCCAATTGCAAGAATTTTTAATCAATACGGTGAATCCTTTTTCCTCGACGATGAGGGATACACCATCAATGAAAATGCTGAACACACGGCAAGAGTTATGGTTTTTAGCGGAAATATTCCAGATCGATTCGATGCACAAAATATCAACACTATTATTAACAACGATTCATTGAAAAGTATTCATAAATTGGACGATATCTATCGTTTATCAAATTATGTTTGCAAGGATCCCTTTCTGCATCGTCTAATAAGTCAAGTTTATCTGAATGATAAAGGAGATTTTATCTTGACACCAGTAGTTGGAGATCAACAGATTGTTTTCGGGTCGGCGTTCTCAGAGAAACAAATCAAGGAAAAATTTGACAGGTTGAAAATTTTTTACAAGGAAGCCATGCCTTACGAGGGATGGTCTACTTACAGTTTATTAAGTGTTAAATATGATGGACAAATCGTTGCAACAAGAAGAAAATAACAACACGGCGAAAGCCAGAGAGGTAATTGCTGGACTCGATATCGGGACTACAAAAGTTGTATGTTTCATCGCGCAACGTGATGATCATGGTAAAATTGATATTATAGGTGTTGGTAAAACGGAATCTGCTGGTGTTTCCCGTGGAGAAGTTGTCAATATTGCAGAAGCAACCGAATCCATCCGCAGAGCTGTTCAAATGGCTCAGGATAACCTAAGAATTCCAGGTCAACTTACTTTATCCAAAGTTTGTGTAGGAATCGCTGGTTCACATATCAACAGTTTTCAGCATGAAAACATGATTTCAAGAAAAGATCCAAACTCCCTAATCACTGAAAAGGAATTGTCTGAATTTCGTGATCAAGTTTTGAGCATGAACTTACAAAATGGTGAAAAAATTATTGACGCAATACCCCAAGAATATTACATAGACAATAACCCTCCTGTTCACCGTGCAGCGGGATGTCAAGGCGCTCAAATCAAATCACAATTTCACGTGATTTCTGGTCAAATGAATAAAATCAATTTGATCAACACGTGCGTGAATATGGCGGGCTTACAAATACATCCTCTTGTTCTTGAGCCAATTGCCTCTGCGGAAGCCGTTTTAAGTAAAGAGGAAAAAGAAGGCGGTGTCGTTTTAGTTGATATTGGAGGTGGTACAACCGATGTTGCAATAGTTCATGAACACAAAATTCGTCATACGGCTGTTATTCCATTTGGAGGAGATGTTATTACGAGAGACATCAAAGAAGGCTGTCATATTTTGAAATCTCAGGCTGAAAAATTAAAAACTCAATTCGGCTCTGCAATTCCTACGAACAAGGACAAAAATGAGGTAATTTCTATCGCCAAACCACATGGTGCAGCTAAAGAAATTTCAAAACATACTTTGGCTGGAATTATTCAAGCACGACTTACTGAAATTATAGGAGCTGTTAACTACGAAATCAATCAATCTGGATATAGGGACAAGATTTTAGGTGGAATAGTTGTTACAGGAGGTGGGTCTCAAATGAATCACATTAAACAACTTTTTGAATTTGTGACAGGAATGGATACTCGTTTAGGATTGCCAACAGAACATTTATCAGCTAGTACTGATATTGCGGAATTCAGCAATCCGATTTTCTCAACGGGGATTGGATTGGTTCTAAAAGGTTTCCAACATTCAGACCACCATAAGAAAATTGAACCAGAAAAAACAATAGGTCAGGAAATTCCAGAAGAACCAACACGACCTGGAATAACAGATTTTTTTGCAAAATTCAAGAAAATGATGAGTGATAACATGGGAAGTTTGATGGACGACTCTGGACTTAAATAATTTAAAATATGGAAGAACTTAACAACATGAATTTAGAATTCGATATGCCAAAAGGAACAGAATCCATCATCAAGGTAATTGGTGTTGGAGGTGGTGGAAGCAATGCCGTTAACCACATGTATCGCCAAGGAATTAAAGGCGTTGATTTTATCGTTTGTAACACTGATTCACAAGCGTTGAACATTTCCCCAGTTCCAATCAAGATACAATTGGGTAAACAATTAACAGAGGGTCGTGGTGCAGGAATGTTACCTGAAGTTGGAATGAACGCTGCAATGGAAAACATTGAAGAACTACGTGATATTCTTTCGCGTAATACGAAAATGGTATTTGTAACAGCCGGTATGGGTAAAGGTACTGGTACTGGAGCAGCACCAGTTATTGCACAAGTTGCGAAAGATATGGGTATCCTAACGGTTGGTATTGTTACTATACCTTTCAGTTTTGAAGGAAACAGAAGACGATCTTTGGCAGAAGAAGGGATTAATAAATTAAGAGAACACGTTGATACTTTATTGGTAATCAATAACGATAAACTCACTGAACTTGGAGGAAGACAAGCAATCAACCAAGCTTTTGCTTTAGCAGATAATATCTTATCCATTGCTGCGAGAGGAATTTCAGAAATCATTGCTGAAACAGGTTTAATCAATGTTGATTTCAACGATGTGAATACGGTTATGCGTAATAGCGGCCACGCTATAATGGGTAGTTCAACGGCGGAAGGCGAAAACCGTGCACAAGAGGCGGTTGAAGCTGCATTGAGTTCACCACTCCTAAATGATAACGATATACGTGGCGCCAAGTATGTTTTGCTATACATCACGTTTGGCGACGAAGAAATTTTGATGGACGAAATCGGAACAATTACCGATTATATCCAAGAAGCAGCAGGAGCAACTGCCGAAGTAACGTGGGGATACGGACATGATCCATCTTTAGGTGGTAAAATTGGAATCACTTTGGTAGCAACGGGTTTTAAGTCTAATCCAATTTACGGGGTTGAAAAGCAAGCTGAACCAACGGTAATTAATTTGACTGAAGTTAAAGAAGTGGTTTCACCTATGACGAGCCCTACAGTTGTAGAAAGTAAAACAGTAGAACAAGTTACACCTCATGTTACTGTTCAAGAAATTTTAGAACAAGAACCACAATTAATTACAAGAACTGAAACTCCTGTTCAATCCACTATTGTAGAAACGCCTGTTATAGCTTCAACTCCAATTGTTGAGAATCCATTTTTCGGGGGTGCAGTTAAAGTAGTAGAGCCTGTAATTAACGAAGAAACCACGTTTGAAGAAACCACAACTTTAGAGTGGGAAATTAAAAGTAGTGTTTCAACTTCTGAAAGTGAATCGGCTAAGGAATCAGTAGTTGCTGAATCCACTCCTCAAAAGGTTGTTCATACTTTGGAAGTAGATGAGATTCCATCACCAAAAACATACAACCACAACAATCAGTACAACAATATTACACCTGAACAACAGCAAAGATTAAATCAAGAGCGTCAGGATAATCTTGCAAAGGTTACTGCAAGTTTAAGAAAGCAAGAGAACATATCTCAATACGAACAAGAACCTGCTTTCAAAAGACAAGGATTAGTTCTTCCTGGAAGTACTCCAAGCAGTGAACAAAATATTTCGCGTTATGGATTAGGAGCAAATTCTGATGGAACAATCGGAATACGTAGAAATGGATTTCTTCACGATAACGTTGACTAATTATGAGTTTTACAGCGAAGATTAACGATGCTATAAAGCAAGCGATGTTGGCCAAGGAAAAAGAGAAATTGGCTGCATTACGTGATATTAAATCGAAGTTGTTGCTTGAGGCAACCTCAGGTGGAAGTGGTGAAGTATCAGAAGAAGCTGCAATGAAAATTTGCATGAAACTACACAAACAACGCATGGAAACTTACGAATTGTACAAAACACAAGGTCGTGAAGATTTGGCAGCGGAAGAATTGTTTCAGGCGAAAGTTATTGAAGATTATCTTCCTAAAATGCTTACAGAGGATGAAATTCTTGCTGAAGTTCAAAACGCTATTTCAACTGTTGGGGCAACAGGTCCTCAAGACATGGGGAAATTGATGGGAGTTTTAACGAGTAAATTGGCAGGAAAAGCAGATGGAAAAGTAATCTCAGCGTTTGTAAAACAAGAGTTGGGTAAATTATAAACAAACAACAAGCCATAAATCAAACCGCTTCTGAATAGGAGCGGTTTTTTTGTAACCAAAAACCAAGATTGAAAACGGCCCTTCGAGGAGGAACCGCCTTTCAACCTACATCTTAAATGTTTTTCAGCTTTTTTTGGTTGAAACGGCCCTCCGAGGAGGAACCGCCTTTCAACCTACGTCTTAAATGTTTTTAGTCCGTACTTTGATTGAAACGGCCCTCCGGAGAGGAACCGTCTTTCAACCTACGTCTTAATTTTATTTCGTTTATGTTTATGTCTAAGTAAAGTGACCTCATTGAGGCCACCCACTTTAATTTTGAAATTAAAGCATGAAATAAAGGGAGTTTTTCATGGTTTTGGTTTTTGACCGCTTAAATTTCAAAATCTAACCCAACGTTTTGGGCTGTATTATTCATTTAATTCCAAAACAGAATTAATCATCTTTATATTACTAATAGCAATTTCAAATGCAGAATCTATTTTTAGGGCCTTTTCAAAACTATTTAACGCGTTTTGAAACTGATTAAGATTAAAATAAACCAAACCTTTCAAATTGAAAACAGCAGCAGGTAAAATCACCTCTATCCGACCTTTTTCCTTGCTTGCATAGTAAACCTTGAATTCATAATCTTCACGAATTAAATGTTTTTCCGCTTTTTCAATATAGGTAAGAGCCTCGTTGAAATTTCCCATTTCATTGTAGATTTTTGCGCTGTGAAACGCGTATAGACTTCCTTTTGTGAGTTTAAAAGCCTCTGAATAATGAATCACCGAATTTTGCAAATCATTCGATTTATAAGCACACACACCCAAGAACTCCTGCAAAAGAAAATCGGTAGGAAAATGTTTTAGTCGAATTTTGCCTGTATTGTACGCATTCTTATAATAACCTAGTTGATAATACAACTTTGAAAGCGTATCCAAATACAACGACTTTTCGCCCTCAATATCAATAATTCGATTTAAAGCACTTAAAGCGCCTTTCGTATCGTAATTTTCCAAAGAACGTTTGTAATTTGAAATTTCTTTATCCAAAAACTTACTTGAATTTTGTGAGTAGCTGCTAACCTTAAACAAGCTTAAAAAAATCACAAAACTCAATCGTCTTATCTCAAACACGACGCAAACTTAGTGGTGAAATCCCTTAAGGCTTAAGTGATTAACCCTTTATATTTTGTTAACAAATTTGCTTTAATTGAAATTAATGTTGTTAATTATATTGATTTATGTGTTTGTTAATCAGTATGTTATCAAGATTTAGTTAATGTTTTTATGGAGTTTTCTGTAAATTGAACGACTTGAATAAGTGGTTTGTAGAAAGTAATTTCGTTACGGACAAACAGCTCAAAATGAATTGTTTCCCCACAATGTTTCAACCTACACCATAAACTATGTGCGCAAAACAAAACTCTCTCCTTAATGCCAAAACTATTTTCCCTAGTAACCTTAATCCTTGTTTTTACATCTTTACCGGGCATAACAAATTCTCAGGTCTCTCTTTCTATTCAAGAAGCTACTATTCTCAAGAAACAACTAAATGTTTCCAGTCTTAAACGTTTGAATAAAGACTTTGGTAATGATCCTTCAACAGCTTTATTTATTGGTGCTTATGAGAAAATTGCTCAATTTAAAACCAATAGCAGTTTAACCTTTGATAGTTTACTAATGTACCTGACAGACATACAATTCCGGGTTGAAAAAGAAGATTATATACTTCTCATTGAGGCAGAAAAAGAACTCTTGTTGTCAGAATTATACCCTGGAAGACAAATCGATAGATTGCGTAAATTCTTAAAAAATAAAAATTTAGAATCCTATCCTGATCTGAAAACACTCTTGATTTTTGAAATAGCCTCTAATTACTATTTATTGGATGACAGCTACAATGCTGGCTTATGGTTTTCAAAAGGTTTGTTCGAAAATTTTCAATTTAAAGGCGATAGAATCATTGATAATTTGGAAGATGCTCTATTTACATTTTATGGGCTGAAGTCAGAAAAAGAAAAGCAGTTTGTTTACTCCCAACTCAATGCCTCAAATTATTATGACTCCAATACAAGTTCAAAATGGCAAACATTGTTCAGCAACATGAATACAAGTTCGACCATAAGTTACGATTTCAATTATTTTCTAACAAACAATTCAATTGTCTCCGAACGTTTTCGACATTTACCCTCCTTAATTAAATTCAATTTACAAAGTGATTTACAAGGGAATTTAGAATCGCTACTTTATTATCTAAGGGAAAACACTCAAACAATAAATGAACAGAGACAGTTTCAAACGGTTTTGATTTTGATGAACGAAATCATGAAACTAACCTACGATTTATCGTCATCTCAATTCAGAATTCAAATTGCCGACTTGAAAGATGACTTCAACAACCTTAATATACTTTGTCATCAAGAATACATGACTTTGGTTGCCAATTTGAAATTACAGGAAAACAAACTCAAAAGTGACAAGAAACAAGAGCTTTCTACAATTAACGAAAAGTACCAGTTAAGTATATTTTTATTGGTGTGCTCACTTTTCGGCTTGACTATTCTAGCTTTTCTTTATAATCTTTTTAGCAAAAAAGACGAGAATTTAAAGCATTCCACAAAGAAATTAGAGGAGGTAGAATTTAAGAAAAATCAATTGTTAGAAGTAATTAAAGAATTACAAGACAATATTCTTGATTTGAATTTGAAATTGGGAATTAAATACAAAATGGAAAAGTCTCTTGCAGATAATTTTCGAAATTTAGAACATCTTAATAGTAGTGAGCTAAACCAAATCATCAATAACTTACATATCCAACTTAGTAATCTGAATCAAATAGATCGAAAAACAATGGAGGCCGAATCTTTGGTTTTACAAGGGAAAAAATCCAGAAATGATTTCAAACAACGATTGCTTGAAAAGCATATAGATATTTCAGATAATGAAGCTAATCTTGCTCATTACATTTATTTGGGACTCAATACGAAAGAAATAAGCTTGGCAACAGGAATTTCATTGGGAACAGTAAGGGTTTATAAATCCAAATTAAAATCAAAAATCGGACTTAGAATTGAAGACGATTTGGCATCCTACCTTAAAACAATCTAAAATGCACTATCTAGAGAAAGAACTTTTTGAATCATTAGGTGAAAATAAATTCCTATTCGATTTTTTAAAAGATGTCGTTTTTGACGGGATTTGGTATTGGGATTTAGAAAAGCCAGAAAACGAATGGTTAAGCCCTAAATTTTGGACAACGTTTGGCTACAATCCTACTGATTTCACCCATTCACCTGAGGCGTGGCAAGAAATTATTTTCAAGGAGGATTTCGAATTAGCAAAACAAGCAATATCCGCACATTTACAAAATCCAGAAAACCCATTTGACACCACCATTCGTTATCATCATAAAAGTGGAGAAACCGTTTGGATTCACTGTCGAGGTATTGCTATCAGAAATGCTCAAGGTGTTCCAATCCGAATGTTTGGTGCACACATTAAAGCCTCTGCTTTGATTCTTCACAAGGTGCCGTTTATTGGTGAAAAAAGTGCTTTTGAATTGTTTGATGAAGCGGCATTGGGACTTAATTTTAGTTTGAATAATGGAACCTCCACAGAAAGTAAGTATCCTTTGGAAATGATTGGATTTCTGTACAAGGATTCTCATGATAAAACAAAAGTGGCTTCCTTTATTGAAGAAGTTGAGCAAAAAGCGGAATTAAATCAAAAAATTAAAAAGCGTGATGAATTATTGGATTTGCTAACACAAAATGCTTCTGACACCTTTTTGTTGTTCAATAATAAACATGAATTAGTATTTGTAACCCCTGCTTTTGAACGAGTAACAGGAAATAAAATTACTCATCTTCCCATGAGCGGGAGGGATCTTATGCTTTTAGTTGCTGAGGAATATAGAAACGAAGTTTACAATAAAGTTATTACATCAATTGAAAATAAGTTGGATTGTATTTCTTACGCTTACCGAACAAGTAGAGTAGATGAGGAAATTTGGTTGGAAGATGTTGCAAGTTTTGTTTATGATGAACAAGGGAACTATTTAAAGTCCTACGTGGTTTCAAGAAATATTACAGAAAGAAAGAAATTAGAATTGGAACTTAAAGCAGAAATTGAAAAAAGAAAACAAATCACTGAAGACTTACTGCACATCAAAGAAAAGGATAAAGAAGAAATCTACACCGAACTTCACGATGGCGTAAACCAACTACTGTTCGCGGCAAAATTGCAAATTGAAAATGCTACCGTAAATGATTCTAAAGAAATTGAATTAGCCAAATCTTTTCTGCATCAGGCTATCGAAGAAATCAGAAGAATTGCATTGGAATCAACTTCTCAATTTGTCACCGAAGGATGCTTTATTGCTGGGCTAACCGATTATTTGCATAAGTTAAACCAGAACAGTAGAATTCAGTTTAATGTAGATAATCAGGTTGTTGATTTCTTTGAAATTACGGATTTACAGAAGAAACATTTGTTTCGAATTTGCCAAGAATTAACACAAAATACGATCAAACACTCCAACGGAAATAGAATGTGTTTTCGATTGAAATATGAAGATTCGGAGTTCAAAATTATTTGTAGAGATAATGGTAGTGTGCAAAAGTCGCTCAATCAAAATGGAGTGGGTCTAAAAAGCATTCACGACAGGGTATATTTATTAAATGGTACGGTAAGAATGTTTAATTTCAAAGAATTGGGATTGATAACTTATCTTGCCGTTCCACTACCAAAAATGGACGAGGAAAAAGTTAAAACTATTTTATCCGATAACAAAGATGATTTTATGTTCGATTAGCACAAATCGTATATTACCAAATAATAATGTTAATTTTAAAAATTCAATTCAATACCTACAATGGAGAACGAAAGGGCGCTTAAGATTTTTATTGCAGAAGATCACAAATTGGTGAGAGATGCATGGAAGTTGACGATTGAGAATAATAGCAATTGTCAAATAGTGGGTGAAACAGATACTTGCGCTGGTGCATTGGAATTCTGTTTGAACAATAAAGTGGATGTTATCATAATGGACATAAATCTAAAAGATGGTAAGTCTGTCGATGCGATAAAAGAAATGATTGACAAAATCCCTCATGCAAATGTGGTTGTGGTATCAATGCTTAACGTTTATTCCTTAATCAAGGACTTATATAAAATGGGGATTAGAGCGTTTTTAACCAAGAATTCTTCAAAAGAAGAATTGATAGAAGCCATCTTCAAAGCATCAAGAAAGGAGCAGTTTATGGGAACTGAAATCTCTAAGGTGTTCTTGGAACGAGAAAATGATGCAATTAACACACTTAACGCCAGAGAAATTAAAATCATCAATTTGATTTGTAGAGGTTTGTCCAACAAAGAAATAGGTGCTGAAATGAAGATGTCTGAAAAGACAATTGAAGGGCATAAGACAAAGATTTACAAAAAGTTAAAGGTGTCTAATAACATAGGAATTTATGACTTTGCTCAGAAAAATGGATTGTTAAATAATTAAAAATGAAGAATTAGGGTATTCCCTTTTGCTGTAAGGTATCAGCCCTTTTTAACAAAAATACAAGTCTTAAAAACAATTGTGGTTAATAAGTTAACACTTTCTTTGTAGTTGATAAAACCAAACATCATGCAAAGATACATACATTCAGTTCGATTAATTGCAACGCTTTTCGCTACATTTCTATTTACTAGTAATCTTCATTCTCGCGAGTTCGTAGATATTACCTTGAAGACCGTTTTCAACGATGATGTTGAACATCAAGTAGGCGACCTATACGAATGGAAAAAGAAAGAACTTCATCTCTATAACGAAACGAACGACGAACGTTACTTACTTCAAAGTCAATTTGTCGAATATTTCATTTTCTACAACATTAACAGTCCAATGGATAAGTCTAACTTCAAAAGACTTATGGACATGATGTTACACATCCAATATCGTTCAAAAAATCGTTTTCCCGATTTGTATGTTGCTGCAACTTTCCAGATAGGCGAAATGACAATGCCTTACGCACCCAAATTGGCCAAGTCTCAATTGGATATCGTTTTGGCTAATGCTGTATCTGCTGAGGTTCCGAATTTCATTTTTGAAACTTATTTTATTCTTGGAAGGCATTATCAATCTAAAAGAGAATTTCAAACGGCAAAAAATTATTACGAAAAAGCGCTTGCCAAAACACCAAGTTCTTTTCCTTTTAGAGTTGCTCGAACCCACAGAGATATTGCAAGTTGTGACATAAGTTTGAATCAACTAAAAGCTGCAGAGGTTCATGTGAAAAAGGCACTTCAAATTGTTAACGCTCAAAAAAATATTTCTCAAAATGAACACTGTTCCAAAATTGGAATTGAAGCTTTAGGTGGATATTATCAATTCAAAATTGGAAATAATTCCACAGCAAGACCAATTCTTGACAAAGCTTTCCATGCTCAAAAATTGAGAAAAGAATGCGTGCCACGTTTACCAAGAACCGCTGAAGCATTGTTAACCATTTTACATGCTGAGGGAAATACGGCTAAATACAATGAAATTCTTAACGAAATTGAAGAAATTAGAGGGATATTTTCAGGTGCCTATTACGAACTTGCATTCGTTAAATTAATGCATGAAAGCCATGAAAAAATTGGGAATAAAAAAATGGCTGCCAAATATTTCAAGCGTTTGAACGAAATTTATGATGAACGTGAAAAATTAAACTCCTTC
Organism: uncultured Lishizhenia sp.; assembly: GCA_964636775.1. Lineage (GTDB taxonomy): Bacteria > Bacteroidota > Bacteroidia > Flavobacteriales_D > Crocinitomicaceae > UBA952. The sequence continues at coordinate 24,029 of CAZWSY010000020.1, read as the reverse complement.
ATCAATGAGCAAATCATCGAATTACTCATCAAACAACAAAATATTGAGGCAGAAGAGAAACAAGCAGCAATTATGAAATCTGAAAGGAATAAAGATGCAGCGATTTACATAAGTATGTTGATTGTAATTTTAATTTTCGGATTTGGAGCTTATCGTAAATACTTCCAAAAAGAAAAAGAAACTCAACTTGCACTAGACAAATTGAAAGAGAGTGAATGGAAAAAAGAAATGTTGCTTAAAGAAGTAAAAACAGCTCAAGATTCTTTTCAAGATTTAAATACAAAATTGAATGCTAAAATAGAGCAGGAACAAACAATGATTGATAAAATAAGAGCATTTAAACAATCTAACCACCCGAATACAGAGGCTTTATTAAATGATTTGCAACAAACGCTACTTAATTCAGAGAAAAACACGGAAGATGTAAGTACTATTGCCGCCGTTGCAGAGGAAAAAGAGACATTCTTCCAAAAATTGAAATTGAAACATCCGGAATTATCCGCTCAAGAATTGAACCTGTGTTCTTACGTTCGTTTACAGTTGAATTCTAAAGAAATTTCATTGATCTCTGGAATTACTCCTGGTAGTGTTCGCGTTTATAAAACAAAGCTGAAGAATAAACTTGGACTAAAACACGAAGAAAATTTGAACCGCTATTTAGAATTAATTTAACTTTGACGTCTTGTTGTTTCATATTCAGCATACATGAAAAAATTTCTTGCCAATTTTAGTGATAGAATTCAAACTTTTCTAAAACGTTATTTATTGGTGAAAAATTTGGAAAACAAATCCGATGAGGTTTGGAAATTGTTGGTTCAACTTCACAAAAGTTCGGGTTTTCATCATGGTGTTTATGAAAAAGAAAGGATAGTTGAAACTAGTTTTTCAAACAGCTCAGATCGCACTAATCTCTTCCTTTATCAACTTCAAAACGAACATCTCATTTTTAGGAGTAGAGTTTTGACCAACTTCGACGTTAGTCAAACGAATGACGTTTTGGTGCTTTGTTCTCATCTTAATTCTATCGTATCCTTTGGTGTGGTGCGTCCAGATTTGCGAAATAGACAAGTTGAATTCTATTACAAAGCCAATATCGTTCCCTATTATTTTGATGAGGAGGTGCTTTATTTAGATACACGTCGCCATTTCCAAGTTTCTCAGGATTTTGCAAAAGCATTTGATGAACTTATTGCCTCCAATGAAGATCCAGTTTTTATCTTCTCAGAATTTATGAGACAGATTGACCAAGAAACGGAAACTTCAACCAATTAATTCATTACTTTTCGGCATGATTTGTCGAATTTCCATTTTTTTATTTATTTTCTCGTTGGGTTTGAATACCTTCTCCCAAAAGGAGTTCCTCATTCAAGACGCTTTTAGTAAAGAGAATCTTTCGTTTACAAAAGTTCTACCATCCCAAGAAAAACCTGTAATCGCCGATATTAATGGGAGGTTTATGTTGAGTGTTTTTCCACAACAAGTTCTTCTTCGTGCTAATGGCTATCGCGATACAACTTTCAATCTAACGGAGGACTCCAACAACGTTTTGCAACTTTTTCCTGTTCAACAACAACTCCAAGAAGTAACGATTTTGCCGGGCGTGAATCCTGCTCATCGCATCATTCTACAAACCATCAACAATCGCAAGAAGAATCACCCAATGGAAAATGACGGTTTCATAGCATCGCAGTACAGTAAATTCGTTTTTGACATTGATGCCGATTCAAAAATTTACTTAAACGATTCGTCGCGGAAAAATTACAACGACTCAGTCACACAAAGAATTCGAAATTTCTTTAACAAGCAATATCTTTTCCTTATCGAAACTTCGTCCAAACAATTTTTTGACCCTCCCTACCGACAAAAAGAAGTGATTGATGCCTACAAAGTTTCAGGTTTTTCAGACCCACTTTTCGCCACTTTCGCTAAAGAAATGCAGTCTTTCCATTTTTATGATAATCAAGTTTCTTTACTCGGAAAAGAGTATGTCAACCCGATTGCTTTTGGTGGAATAAATCGTTATTTGTTCATTTTAGAAGACACAACAATCAATCAAAGCGATACTACTTATACCATTTTCTATCGCCCCAAAAAAGGAAAGAATTTCGATGGTTTAACGGGTCGTTTGTACATCAACACCAATAATTTCGCCATTGAAAAAGTAACAGCAAGACCTTATTTTATTTCCGATTCCTCCGAATTCACGATTGCCGTTACTCAAGAATACGCTTTTAGAAACAACCAAAAATGGTTTCCTCTTAGATTGTCAACTACAATAGATTTTAATCAAGGCAAAGTTGATTTGGAGAAAGGATTGTTGGAAGTGAGCACGGGTAGTAGTTCAACACCAGTTAAGCAAGGATTTATTCAAGGAAAAGGTTATACAGAAATTACTGCAATCGAGTTTAACCCAAAAGAATTAGCAAAAGAAAAATTCAATAATCAAGCAACTTCAACTCTGCCCGATGCTGGTGAAAAAACCAACACTACACTCGAACAACGACGCCCCGAAGAATTAACGCAGCGCGAGGAAAACACTTATGTTGAAATTGGAAGAATTGTTGAGGAAAATAAGTTAGACAAAGCCCTTGCAATCGGAAAGATTCTAGCTAGCGGAAAAATTCCTATGGGTCAATTTCAGTGGGATTTAAATCGCTTTTTGGACTACAATTCCTACGAAGGTTTTCGTTTAGGCGCCGGATTGGAAACTTCAGAAAAGCTCGTGAAATGGTTGACAATTGGTGGTTACTTTGGTTACGGTTTTCGTGATAAGACCTTTAAATATGGGGCCTACACCGAGTGGAGAATGAATATCCCAACTCAAACGAAACTTAAATTGTTTTGGCAAAATGATGTTGTGGAAACAGCTGGTTTCGAGTCTATTCGAGAAGTTAATTTACTAGCTGGCGAACAAGCAAGACGACTTTTTGTGAACAACATGGCGATGGTTGAACAGTTTGGTGCACAATTTAAAACAACTCTTCGTTCAAACATGCACTTTACGCTTCGTGCCAACCGACAATCCATAACTTACAATAATGATTACATGTTTCAAGGTCAAAACAACTTTGAGGCATTTACAACATCGTTAATTTGGAATTGGAATATTCGTGAAAAAGTGAATTTATTGGGTCAAACTGTGGTTCCCTTGGGCACAAAATTTCCGAAAGTACAAGTTCAGTACGATCGTGGTTGGGATAAATTTCCAGGAAGTAATTTGAATCTTGTTTCCTACAATCGTGTTCAACTACAAATTCAACAACAATTAAGTTTATTGACTTTAGGTAAATTACAATGGATGGTTCGGGGTGTTTGGTCAGACGGAAATCAACCTCTTTTCTTCCAAACGAATGTTCCTGCAACTTTTGCAAATTGGTCTATTTCCGTTCCGAATACTTTTGAAACTGTGGGTGCAAGCGAATTTTATCATCAACAAGCTCTTTCGGCATTTTTGAGGTGGTTTAGTCCTGCGAAAAAGACCTTAGCTAAATGGAACGAACCAAAAATTGGACTTCATTATGCCTTTGGGATTGGTTCACACAATGATAAAGGAGATCACTCTTTGACTTTTAGAAGTATGGACAAAGGATTCCACGAAGCTGGTCTTTTAACAGATGGACTGTTCGTGAGCGGGAACGCAACCATTGGTCTCGGTGGATTCTATCGCTTTGGCTATTATGCAAATTCAGATTGGAAAAAGAATCTAGTTCCGAAAATTGTAATTGGGTTTAAGTTTTAATGGGTTAATGTTTTAATGTGCTAATTATCTAATTATTCAATTAGCATATTAGCACATTAGCACATTAGCACATTAATACATTGTTGAATTAGCACATTAACACTAAATTTGCTTATGCGTTTTACTCTCCTACTTTCGTTGGTTTTAAGTTTGTTCTTCGTTTCATGCGATAAAAACAAAAAAACAGACCCAGAACAAAAACTACAAATCGTTGTAAATCCTGTGTTTGGTTCTCAAGTGCTTTATTTAGACTCCGTTTATTACACTTCAGAGGGTTATGCCGTAAAATTTACGGACATCAAGTTTTTTCTTTCTGCTTTACACAATGGAGTTGATACACTAAGTCTTGTTGGATATTACGATTTACGTGAAAAGGGAAATTTGTTGCTTGAAGAAAAAGGTGAACACAGCAAATTTCAACAACTTGAGGCTTCCATTGGGGTCATTACTCCCTACAACAATGCCGACCCAAGTTTATTCCCAAATAACAGTCCTTTGAATATAAGTAATGCCGGAAATATGCATTGGAGTTGGAATACAGGCTATATTTTCTATGCAATCGAAGGTCGAGTTGATACTATTCCTGATAATGTTGTTAATACGAATTTGAATTTCAGTTTTCACATCGGTATGAATCAAAATTTGCGTTCAGTACAATTTGAAAATTTGAATTGGGTGAAAAAAAGTAACGAATTGCATCAAGCAAGTTTAAAATTAGATATGGGTTATTTCTTGAACAATCCCAATAGAGTTATAGACTTAAAAAGCGAATGTTTAACTCACACAGCTTCTGGTCAAGAACAACTGACAATAAAAGTGGTTTCATCCTTTAAAGAATCATTAACAGCGGAATAATGAGGAAGTTTTCGGTTATTTTCTTTTCTTTACTTCTATTAAGTTGCTCAAAAGATAAAGCACGATTTAATCCTACACCTTACCAATTGGAGATTCCTTCTCATTTTCCAAATATGATAATTCCTGCCGATAATCCAATGACGGTTGAGGGTGTGGAGTTAGGACGATTTTTGTTTTACGAAAAAAGATTAAGTGGTGATAATACCATGAGTTGTGGTGCATGTCACTTTCCCGAAAGTGGTTTTTCAGATCCGAGAAGATATTCTGTGGGAATTATGGGTATTGAAGGAAATCGTCAGTCGATGGCATTGATAAATTTAGGCTGGGAAGATTTTTTCTTTTGGGACGGACGCGCTTCTTCACTTGAACAACAAATTTTAGAGCCGGTTCCCAATCCCATTGAAATGCACCAGTCTTGGAAACAGGCAGTTGCAAAACTCAATCAAGATCAAAAATACCGCAATCGCTTTTTTCGTGCATTTGGCGAAGAAGGAATCGATTCTATTAAAGCAACCAAAGCCATTGCTCAGTTTTTAAGAACACTCATCTCCGCGGAGTCCAAATTTGATGTGATGTATAAATTCGAAAATGGAATCAGTCTCAAACCACATGAAATCCCAATTTTACAGTCAGTTGACGCAGAAGAATGGGCGGGTTACGACTTATTCAAAAGTTTGGATGGCGCAGATTGTTTTCACTGTCACAATGGACCTTTAATGCGCGTTAAACGCTTTTCAAACAATGGTTTAGATGCCACTTTTTCAGACTTAGGAAGAGCATTAGTTACCAATAATGCCAATGATAACGGAAAGTTTAAAGTTCCTACACTACGAAATATTGCCCTTACAGCACCCTACATGCACGACGGACGATTTGCGAATTTAGACGAGGTGATTGACCATTATTCTCACGGTATTCAGCAATCTCCAACAATTGATCCATTAATTGAATTTTCTTTTCAGGGAGGGGTTCAGCTTAATGCCGAAGAAAAACATTTTTTAAAGAAATTTTTACTCACAATGACCGATTGGAATTTTATAAATAATCCAAAGTTCCGTGACCCAAATTAAAGCATTATGAAATAGCCATGCAAACAAATCGCGCAAGCACCGATGAAAATAACATGGCGTATTCCATATGACCTTTAAAAGACAAATTATTTACATATGAAAGATTACAGCTTACGTCTTACGACAGAAGAAAAAGCCCTAAAGGTTAACTTGACAAATGACATTTACGGTTGTTTTGCGGAAATTGGTGCAGGTCAAGAAGTTGCTGCAAATTTCTTTAAAGCAGGTGGAAGTTCAGGAACAATTGCCTTTACCCAGTCGGCATACGATATGAAAGTTTCTGACCACATGTACGGTGTTGCATCGCGTTATGTTTGTGAGGAAAGATTAGTTACAATGCTTGAAACGGAATACCAGCAATTGAGTCAGACGCTGCCTTCCAAACACAAAGAATCTCGTTTTTTCGCATTTTGTAACACAGTTGAATCCCTGAATTACCACAAAACAAATCAAGGTCAAGGTTGGGTTGGAATTCGTTTTCAAAAACATCTGGGTGGTCAGATTAATGACATTATTCTCCACATCAAAATGCATGATAACAGTCACAAAGCACAACAAGAAGCTTTAGGGATTTTAGGTGTAAACTTAGTTCACGCGAGTTTTTTCCATTCCGATGATTTGGATGAATTTATAGAAGCCTTGGTGCAACGTTTACCGCGTGATCGAATGGAAGTTGATATGTTGCGCCTTTCTGGACCGGATTTTCAGCAAATTGACAACCGTATGATTGCGTTAAACTTGGTTCGTCGCGGAATTACCGACGCAACAATGTTTAATTTGGAAAAAGAAGTGCTTCAACCCGCAACAGCTCTCTACAAGAAGAACGTCCTTTTGATGCGTGGAAGATTTCGACCTGTTACCAAAGTTCATCTCGATATGATTGAAACAGGTAAGCGCGCATTTTTAAAAGAAAAACGAGTTCGTCCTGAAAAAATGGAAGTAGTTTTTGAGTTGACTTTAAAAGATTTAACTGCAGATGGAAAAATTTCTGATAAAGACTTTTTAGACCGTGCAGACCTTCTTTGTTCGCTTGGTTATACAGTGATGATTTCCAATTACTTGAAACATTACAAAATGGTGGAATACCTTTCGTCTATTGTTAAAGGGAATTTACTCGGTGTGATTTTAGGGGTTTACAACCTGAATACAATTTTTGATGAACGTTACTACGACAATCTTCCTGGCGGTTTATTGGAGGCTTTTGGTCGTGGATTTGGACACAATGTAAAATTGTTTGTTTACCCTGCTTTGAATGTTGAAGATGGCTCCCTTTACGACCTCAATAACATCAAATTGCCTAAAAATTTATATGGACTCCTGCAATATATGCGCGACAACGACAAGATGACGCCAATCACAGAATTCGATCAACGACTGCTTCATATTTTGTCTGACGATGTTCTGAGTAAAATAAAAGCCGGTGTTTCCAATTGGGCAGAAGATGTCCCTGAAGAAGTTGCGAACGCTATCAGAGATTTAGAATTGTTTGGATATCAACATCGTACCTTGACTACAAATGCCTCAAATTAAAAACGCCTTCATTCGCTACCGCATCATTGATAGAATGTTGCGCAGTAAATACAAACCTTTTCCATCAAAACAAGATTTGCGCAAAGCATGCGAGGAAGCACTATTTGGCGATACAGAAGGAGCGCACATCTGTGATTCAACAATCGAAAAGGACTTGTTTGCTATGCGCATGGAACACGACGCGCCAATCAAATTCAATAAAAAGAACAACGGATACTATTATTCCGACGATCATTTCACCATTAATGATATTCCTCTCACAGCAGATGAATTAGAGTCTATCAAGTTTGCCCTCAATACCTTACAACAATTTAGAGAAGTTCCTTTTTTCCAGCAATTTGGTCATGCAATCGACAAAATTTCGGACAGAATTGCCGTTGAAAGTGATAAAAATGCCGATGAATTAGGTAATTACATTCAATTTGAGTCGGCACTGTCAACTGGAGGAAGCGAACATTTATCATTGCTTTTGGACGCAATTCGACAAAAAAAGATGGTTTGGTTTGTTTATATGAACTATGTTAAAGGTGTTGAAAAACCTCGGAAAGTAGCACCTCTTTTTCTTAAAGAGTACAGAAATCGCTGGTATTTAATCACTTACGATGTAAACAAAGAAGACATTATCACTTTTGCGCTTGAAAGAATGCAAGACCTTAAAATAGAGGACGAAACAATCAAGCTTCCTGTAGATTTTGATGCCCAACATTATTTTAAGGACAGTGTAGGAATTACTGTTTTTCCGGGACAACCTGAAAAAATTAGTTTAAAAGCGAACAAAGTTGCCGCGCGCTACATTGATTCTCAGCCTTTTCACAGTTCACAAAAACTTGTGTCTTCTGGTAAAGAATACACCGTTTTTGAATTAAATATTTTAATTTCAGAAGAATTTATTCGATCCATCTTAAGTTATGCTGGCGAAATTGAGATTTTAAAGCCGAAAAGACTACGGAAAATTTTGGCGGAAAGAATCGATACGATGAGTAAGTTGTATTAACCAAACAACTAGCGTTTAAACTAAAATGCTTTTCGTTTTTATAAAAACAGATTTAAGATATCAAATTCAGAAACTTAATATTAGCCACTTTTGGCAAATCGAAAAAGTGTATTGGTCTCCATTCTTAAATTTCTAAAAGTTTGCTCTTCGTATCTTTGCACCTTAAAAAATCATTCAATGGACAAAAGATTGGAGGCGTTCGAACGCTTATTGAATATTATGGACGAATTGCGCGAGAAATGTCCTTGGGATCAAAAACAAACAATGGAAAGTTTGCGCAACTTAACCATTGAAGAAACCTACGAATTAGCTGACGCAATCACATCCGGTGACCTCCAACAAATCAAAGGCGAATTGGGTGATTTGTTTCTTCATCTTGTTTTCTATTCTAAAATCGGACAAGAGAAAGGAGAATTTGATGTTGCGGATGTCCTAAACACGATTTGTGAAAAACTTATTTACCGCCACCCACATATTTATGGTGATGTTAAAGTTGCTGACGAAGAAGAGGTTAAGGCAAACTGGGAAAAGCTAAAATTGAAAGAGGGGAAAAAATCTGTTTTGGAAGGTGTACCGAGTTCGTTGCCTGCTTTGGTTAAAGCTACTCGAATTCAAGAGAAAGTGAAAGGTGTTGGTTTTGAATGGGATAATAAAGATGATGTCTGGAAAAAAGTGGAGGAGGAAATGCAAGAATTTAGGGCAGAAGTTGAACAAAATTCAGACAAACAAGAAGAAGAATTTGGCGATTTATTGTTTTCCTTGGTGAATTATGCACGTTTTGTTAATCTTTCACCTGAAAGTGCACTCGCAAGAACGAATGAGAAATTCATTAAGCGCTTTCAATTGATGGAAGAAATGATTGAAACAGAAAATAAGGACATCAAATCTATGCCGTTGGAAGAAATGGATGTTTACTGGGAAAAAGCAAAACTTGAACAAAGAAAAAAATGAAAGATTGGGAAATTCAATTGATTGAAACAGCTGTACTCGTTGCTTCAATTATAGGAATAAAACTATTGATGCGACAGTATGTCAATAAGTGGTGGTACAAATTAGAAATGGACTTAAAGCGGAAACAAATTTCTCATAAAATAGTGAATTTGTTTCTAACCCTAATCGTATTAGTTGCTTTAGCCGCCATTTGGAATATCGAACGTGAGCAGTTACTCGTGTTTTTTACATCGGTAGTTACTGTTATTGGTATTGCTTTTTTCGCTCAATGGTCACACCTTTCTAATATCACTTCGAGTTTAATCATCTTTTTTAATCACCCCGTAAAAATTGGTCAACGCTTAAGAATTCACGATAAGGAGTTTGATATTGAAGGAACAATGGTTGATATGTCATTTTTCTTTGTTTACATCAAAAGCGACGAGGGAAATGTTTACACTATACCAAATAATGTGTTTTTACAAAAAACGATAGAGGCAAAATAAGTTATAAACCTAATCCACTGTTTCAAAGTAATGCATTATCTATTTTGATTCGCTGAAAGTTAAATTTCTCAAATAGTTTATCATCACTGTGTTCTAAAACACCTAGAATAACTATCTTCGTTTTAATGTCGTTTGATTCAATCGTAATTATTCCTACTTACAAAGAAGTTGAAAATGTTCCTAAAATGGTGGAAGCCGTTATGGCGCTTGAGGTTCCTTTTCATATTCTTTTCGTTGATGATAATTCTCCTGACGGAACAGCTGATGAAATTCGAAAAGCGCAACAAAAATTTCCTTACCGTATTTTTTTAGAGGAACGAAGCGGAAAACTGGGTCTTGGAACGGCCTACATTCATGGCTTTAAATGGGCCATACGCAACAAGTACAATCTCATATTTGAAATGGACTGCGACTTTTCACACAATCCAAAAGATTTGATTCGTTTGCGTGAAGCTTGTTTGAATGGTGCTGATGTTTGTATTGGCTCGCGTTATGTAGCTGGTGGAAACGTTGAAAATTGGGATTTAAAAAGGAAATTACTTTCCTATTTCGCGAGTGTTTACGTTAGATTGATTTTATGGATTTCGATTCGTGATACCACCGCAGGATTCAAATGTTACAAAAGAGAAGTGCTTGAAAAAATCAATTTGGAAAACAATACTTTTAAAGGTTACGCCTTTCAAATCTGTATGAAATACGCAGCATTGCGACACGGATTTAAAGTAAAAGAAATCCCTATAACCTTCATTGATAGACTTTTCGGTGAGTCAAAAATGAGTACGGGAATTTTTAAAGAAGCCTTTTACGGTGTTTGGAAAATGAGAAAAATGAAGTTATGAATTACTTAATCAAAAACGGAACTTTAGTCAACGAGGGAAAATCTTTTGTTGCCGACCTTTTTATTAAAAATGGACGTATTGAAAAAATCGCACCTTCTATTTCTTGTGATATGGCATGTGAGGAGATTGATGCGAGTGGTAAATATGTTTTGCCCGGTTGTATTGACGACCAAGTTCATTTTCGTGAACCAGGTTTGACCCACAAGGCTACTATTGCAACAGAATCAAGAGCCGCGGTGGCAGGTGGGATTACGTCGTTCATTGAGCAACCCAACACCTTTCCAAATGCTGTGACCAAAGATTTATTGGAGGACAAATACACAATTGCCGCTCAAACTTCAATAGCCAACTATTCATTCATGATGGGTGGAACAAATGAAAATTTGGAAGAAATCCTGAAAATTGACCCAAGAAATGTGGCGGGTTTGAAATTGTTTTTGGGTTCTTCTACTGGCGATATGTTGGTGGACAGTTCCGCATCTTTAGACAAAATTTTCAATAATGTGAACCTTTTAATTTCCGTTCATAGTGAGGATGAAACAACCGTTAAAGGGAATTTAGAAAAATTCAAAGCCATTTATGGTGACGACATTCCCGTAAAATTTCACCCTGAAATTAGAAGTGTCGAAGCTTGTTACAAATCAACTGTTCGAATTGTAGATTTAGCCAAAAGAACCGGTGCTCGATTGCATGTTTTTCACATTTCTACTGCCAAGGAACTTGATCTTTTTAGAAACGATATTCCCTTGGAACAAAAACGTATAACAGCCGAAGTTTGTCTTCACCACTTATGGTTTTCCGACGAAGATTACGCCACAAAAGGAAATTTCATCAAATGGAATCCTGCAGTGAAATCTGCTTCAGATCGTTCGGCTTTGTGGGAAGCACTACTCGACGACAGAATAGATGTTTTGGCAACCGACCACGCACCACATACCTTGGAAGAGAAACAACAGGTTTACACGAAAGCACCCTCTGGTGGTCCTTTAGTTCAACATGCTTTGGTTGCGCTTTTAGAAAAATCAAAACAGGGTGTTATTTCCATCGAGCGAATAGTTGAAAAGTTTGCTCATGCTCCAGCTAAACTTTTTCACATTGAAAATCGAGGATTTTTGAGGGAAGGTTATTTCGCTGATGTGGTTATTGTTGACCCAAAACGTTCTTGGGAAGTAACCAAAGAAAATTGCTTATACAAATGTGGGTGGTCGCCTTTTGAAGGAGAAACGTTCTCCCATTCTGTTCAAACTACTTTTGTAAATGGAAACCGAGTTTATCACGAGGGAAAAATCATTGAAGCAGGAAATGGTTCGCGATTGTTGTTTCATGTTTAAAGTTTTAGGTTTTGCTGTAATACTCCTTTTCTTGAGTTGTGGAAAAAACCAACAATCGGAAATCTTACCCCCCGAAAAAATGCAAGTAGTCATGAAGGAAGTTATGTTGCTTGAAACCTATTATCAATCAAAATATGGAAGTCCTTCTGTTTATGGGAGAAGTTTGAAAAAAGCAGCTCAAAAGGTTTTTGATAAACATAAAACGGATTCTATTCAATACGAACGTTCTTTCGATTATTACGCTAAGAATCAAGGGGAGCTTAAAGCAATGCAGGAAAAAATCATTGAAGAACTGAATAGGGATAATAAGTAAGGATCACTATTCCTAAAGAAAAGTTTATCGAAGATTTCCTTATAAGAAACTAAAATTAAGGTCGACTATATGTGCACACAAATTAATTGTTATCCATTTCATTTAAATAATTTCGCCGAATGTTTAATTGGCTTTTAGAGAATCGCGTAATCAATCTTGTATTACTTCCATTTATTGTAGCGGGATTTTATTGGTTGAACTGGAATTTTCAATATTACGATGTACAAACTACTCAATTTGGCCTTTGGATGAATAAGAATATAAAGGTTGATTTTTTGCCTTTTTTTGGCGGAATCCTATTATTAATCAATTCTTTACTCATTAACTTTCTCTACAATAGGCATAATTTCCTAGACAAAAACACCTACATCGTTGCATTTTTGTATTGCATTACAATGAGCTTTTATCATTCGTTTTACAGGTTGGACGGCGCATTGATTGCACACTCTTTTATTATTTTGACCTTGTATCAACTTTTCGAGCTTAAACAAAATGAAGATGGACGGAAAAATGTTTTCAATGCTTCTTTTCTCTTGGCTTGTGCAGGGACTTTTTTTCCACCTCTCGTGTTGAGTTGGCCTTTACTTATAGTCATGATTTTGACTGTAAGACCTTTCGTCTTTCGAGAGTTCATTTTGAGCATTTTTGGGTTCCTAACACCACTGATTTATGCTTTTATCTATTTCACTTATGCTCAGAATAAATTAGATTGGAAGATTTTAGGTGATGTTGAAAATGACCACCTCAGAATAAATTTTGTCATCACAACTGTTGTTTTGTTTATCCTTTACATTCTTGGAATAATTGGTTTAAGGACGAGGCTATCCAAATCTTCTATACGCTTAAAAAAACAAATTCAAATGCTCTACGGATTAATTGCAATGGGATTAATAGTGGGTTTTACAGATCTTTTTCTGTTCAAACAAATCGAACGATTTAGTTTTATGCTCATTCCTCTTGCCTTCTTTTTCAGTTTTGCTTTTTTCAATAAACGTTTCAGTTTCGCATCGTCCATGATTTTATTCAGTGTGTTTATTTACTCGCTGTTGAAATTTTTCCTGATTGCGCCCGTCGAGACCACATAAAAGGTCTAACTTTGTGACCTAATTAAATTTTAAGCATGAAGTTTGGCGTTGTTACTTTTCCGGGTTCAAATTGTGACCAGGATATGGTTTATGTTCTACAAGATTTACTCGGTAAAGAAGTCGTTCAATTATGGCACAAAGACACTGATTTACAAAATGTTGATATGGTTATTCTTCCTGGAGGATTTTCTTATGGAGACTATCTTCGTTCGGGAGCGATCGCCAAATTTTCACCAATTATGTCTTCCGTAATTGACCATGCAAATAAAGGTGGATACGTTTTAGGAATCTGTAATGGTTTTCAAATTTTGACAGAATCAGGTTTATTGGAAGGTGCTTTATTGCACAACAACAACCAACGTTTCATCTGTAAAAACGTAATGCTTAAACCTTTTTCCAATGAAAGTGCAATCACCAAGGATTTGGATATTTCCAAGGCTTACAAAATTCCAATTGCTCACGGTGAAGGGAGATTTTTTTGTGATGAGAGCACTTTGAAAAGTTTACAAGACAACAACCAAATCCTTTTTCAATATTGCAGCAATGAAGCAGAAGTAAATGAAGAATCAAATCCAAACGGTTCCTTATTCAATATTGCAGGAGTTACCAACAAGTCAAAAAATGTCTTTGGAATGATGCCGCATCCCGAACGAGCTGCCGACCCTCTTGTTGCAAATGAAGACGGACTCGCACTGTTTCATTCAATTTTAAAACACTGTTAATGAAAGTTTTATTACTAGGTTCTGGAGGAAGAGAACATGCACTAGCTTGGAAAATAGCCCAAAGTTCCACCTTGGATGAATTGTACATCGCCCCAGGAAATGCAGGCACTAAGCAACACGGTAAAAATGTGTCCATCAACCCTTTAGATTTTGAAGCCGTTAAACAATTTGTTTTGCAAAATCAAATCAATATGGTTGTCGTAGGTCCAGAAGAACCACTTGTCAACGGTATTTATGACTTTTTTAAATCCGATTCCAAGCTGCGTAAAATTCCCGTGATTGGTCCAAGTAAAGAAGGTGCACAATTAGAAGGAAGTAAAGATTTTGCGAAATCATTTATGCAGAAATACAATATCCCAACTGCAAAATACGCCACTTTCACCAACGAGACGCTGAATGAAGGTTTGGATTTTCTTGCGAATATGAAAGCACCTTATGTTCTTAAGGCGGATGGTTTGGCAGCAGGAAAAGGAGTTGTGATTCTCAATGATTTGGATGAAGCTCAAAGTGAATTAAGAAGTATGCTTGAACACCAAAAATTTGGAGCAGCTAGTCAAAAAGTAGTGATTGAACAATTTTTAAAGGGAATAGAGTTGTCTGTTTTTGTTATTACTGATGGCGATTCCTTCAAAATACTTCCAGAAGCAAAAGATTACAAACGAATTGGTGAAGGCGATACTGGTTTGAATACTGGCGGAATGGGCGCTGTTTCTCCAGTTCCTTTTGCAGATGCAGCATTCATGGACAAGGTTTTGAATCGTGTCATTATTCCAACAGTCAAAGGACTTCGAAATGAAAGGATTGACTACAAAGGATTTATTTTTTTCGGATTGATTAATGTGAAAGGCGACCCTTATGTAATAGAGTACAACTGTAGAATGGGAGATCCTGAAACTGAGGTGGTAATTCCTAGATTAAAATCTGATATTCTTGATTTGTTTGAAGGTGTTGCAACGAATACACTTTCCGAACGCGACATTCAATTTTATGACCGAAGTGCTTGCACTGTAATGATGGTTTCGGGTGGATATCCTGAATCTTACGAAAAAGGAAAAACAATTTATGGACTAAATAACGTGATGGACAGTATTGTTTTTCACGCAGGAACAACTTCAGATGGCCCTTCAGTTTTATCCGCAGGAGGAAGAGTGTTGGCTGTAACAAGCTACGGTAAAAACTTAGAAGCTGCTTTGCAAAGAAGTTACGATTCCATTTCTAAAATTTCATTCGATCAAGCCTATTTCCGTAAGGACATCGGTTTTGATGTTACGGGATAGTCATGTTGACAGCAGACTTACTTATTGTCATTTTATCGCTACTTTTTTCCGCCTACTTTTCTGGGATGGAAATTGCTTATTTGTCCTCAAACAGACTTCAAATTGAAGTGCACATTCAGCGTTCAACTTGGTGGGGAAAACTACTTAACTTGCTTTACAGCAGCGAGTCAAGAATCATCGTTTTGTTATTAATGGGCAATAATATATGTTTAGTAGCCTACGGTATTTCATTTGCGCGTCTTCTCGAACCACTTATTCAATCATGGGGTGTTTCGCAAGAGATTTACCTTTTACTAATTCAAACAGGTTTATCCACTTTATTGGTCTTGTTCACCGCAGAATTTCTTCCAAAAGCTTTTGTACAAGTAAACCCTTACAAGTTTCTTCAAATAGGTGCGCCTCTTTTGCTTATTTTGTATTACGTTCTTTATCTACCCACACAATTCATTCTCTCTCTTAATAACTTGATACTGAAACTTTTTGGTCAAAAAACCACAAGTGATGATAAAGTTTTTTCCAAAATTGATTTAGAACATTACGTGGAAGATATTACTACCCGAATGAAACAAAAGGAAGATCTTGGAAATGAAATGATTATCCTTAAAAATGCGTTAGAGTTTTCCAAATTAAAAGCACGTGATTGTATGATTCCAAGAACAGACATAGTTGCTGTGGATATTGAAGACGATTTGGAGGAAGTTAAGGCTAAATTTATAGAAAAAGGATTATCTAAAATATTGATTTTCAGAGATACAATTGATAACATCATTGGTTACGTTCATTCCTACGACCTTTTCAAACAACCGAAAAATTTAAAACAAGTTCTGAAACCTATCAGTTTTGTTCCTTCCGTGATTTCAGGAAAAGAACTGCTTGAAAAATTCCTAAAACAAGCCGGCAGCATTGCAGTGGTAACAGACGAATATGGCGGCACGGCTGGTATTGTAACCTTGGAAGACGTAATCGAAGAAATTTTTGGCGAAATAGAAGACGAACACGACAAAGAGGAATTTGACATACAACAAATCAGTGATAAAGAATTTGTTTTTAGTGCAAGAGTAACCATCGAACACCTCAACGAAAACTACAATCTAAAGTTCACGGAATCAGAGGAATTCGACACTTTAGGTGGTTTGATTTTACATACCTTAGAGAAAATCCCAGAAAAAGGAACAACAGTCAAATTCAAGCATTACAAATTAATCGTGGAGGAAGTTAGTGCTAGAAGAATTGAAAAAGTACGATTATTAATTGATTGAAAGTGAGGCTACTTATTGTTTGTTTTATTTTTTTTTCTCAATTCGTTTTTAGTCAAAAATACCTGCCACTTTCTGACGAATTAAAAGAAATTTCAGGTCTTCAATTCTTAAATGACTCGTTACTTGTTGCCCACAATGATGGAGGTAATTCTCCCACTCTTTTTCTAATCAATAGTAGAGGCAAGATTTTGAAAAAAGTTTTGGTTATGAATGCCAAAAATCACGATTGGGAGGATGTTACTTGTAATTCAACACACGTATTCATAGGTGATTTTGGCAATAACAATAATAAACGTCAAAACCTTCAAATTCTCAGAATTGAAATTGAATCTTTGCTAAAAAAAGACAGTGTTTTCGCAGAAAAAATGTTCATTGAATATGAGGATCAGAAGGCTTTTCCACCTGAAAATTCAGAAAAAAACTTCGATGCAGAATGTCTAATTTATGCCGAAGGACACCTTTGGATTTTTACAAAAAACTACACGACCCCATTTAATGGGTTAACCAAAATCTACAAATTCACCTTTGAAGTAGATAAAAAACTTGTTTTACCTGTTTTTGCTACCTTGAAAATTGGCAAAAATGGCTGGATGAAAGATGCAATTACAGGGGGAGAATACGCCTTTGGACATTTTTATCTACTGACTTATGACCGCATTTTGAAAGTGGAGAAAGTTGGTAATAAATTCACTATTTTGCGTGAAAAACGTTTGCCACAATACAAACAGCATGAAGCACTAAGCGTTTTTCAAACAAACAGGATGTTGATTGGAAACGAGCAACATAAATACTTGGGTAAACAAAAACTCCTACAATACTCTTTCGAATGAAACTCCTTTCAACAGATTACGAAGCTGTTATTTTTGACATGGACGGTGTTATTATTGATTCCGAACCAATTTGGAAAATTGCAATGGAAGAAGTTTTTCACTCGCTGGGTTCCAAATTGAGCAAGAAAGATTTTCAAAAAACGGTCGGACTGCGCATTGATGAAGTAATTCATTTTTGGAACAAATATGAAAATTGGGGAGTTGAAAATGAAAGCGAGGTTGAGGAGGCAATAATTTCTAAAATGGAAAGCCTAATTGCTGCAAATGCCGCTCCACTTGAAGGCGTGATTGAAACTTTAGACTATTTGAAATCAAAAGGTTTTAAAGTTGGTCTTGCCACTTCTTCAAGTTCACGTTTGATAAAAGTTGTGTTAAAAGAATTGAAAATTGCCCATTATTTCGATGTTGTTCATTCAGCTGAAAAGGAGCAGTATGGAAAACCACATCCAGCAGTTTATCTGCACGCAGCAAAACAATTAAATGTTTCACCTGAAAAATGTTTGGTAATAGAAGATTCCTTCAATGGTGTGATTGCGGGAATTGCAGCCAAAATGAAAGTTGTTTGTATTCCAGAAAAAACCCACGAACCTAACTTGCGCTTACAAGTTGCTGATTTTCATTTTGAAACGATGAGTGAATTTCTTTTGTCTTTTTCAAAGTAGCTTGCCAAACCGAAACTTCGCTTTCTGATAAACATGTTACCTCGTTCATTTTTATGTTGAGAATAACGAAATAAAAAAGTTAAAATATTCCATCAAAAGTGTAATGTTTGTAACTCTGCACTCAAAAATTAAGTACACACAAGTATTTTTTAATTTTGCCCGAACTTGAAACAAGGTAGATGAAGGAGTTACTGAAGAAATTTGAAGATAAGCGACCGGAAATTGTGTTTGAATGGAAAGACGCTGAAACCGAGGCGGAAGGCTGGATTGTAATCAACTCGTTAAGAGGTGGAGCAGCTGGTGGTGGTACAAGAATGAGATTGGGCTTAGACAAAAGAGAAGTTGAATCACTTGCAAAAACAATGGAAGTGAAGTTCACCGTCGCTGGTCCTGCAATTGGAGGTGCAAAATCAGGAATTAATTTTGACCCAAACGACCCAAGAAAGGAAGGTGTTTTGAGAAGGTGGTTTGCCGCAGTTTCACCACTTTTAAAATCTTATTACGGAACGGGTGGTGATTTAAATGTCGATGAAATTCATGAAGTTATTCCAATAACGGAAGATTGTGGGGTTTGGCATCCACAGGAAGGAGTTTTCAATGGACACTTTCAACCGAAAGAATCTCAAAAAATCAATAGAATTGGTCAATTGAGACAAGGTGTTTCCAAAGTTGTAGAAGATTCAACTTTTTCACCGGATATTAACAGAAAATATAAAGTTGCTGACCTAATTACAGGTTACGGTGTTGCGGAATCCATTCGTCATTATTACACTATTTGGGGCGGACGTCTGGAAGGTAAAAAAGTTATCGTGCAAGGTTGGGGCAACGTTGGATCTGCAGCTGCATATTATTTGGCTCAAAACGGTGCAAAAATCGTTGGAATCATTGATAGAGTTGGTGGCATCATAAACGAAGAAGGATTGTCCTTTGAGGAAGTTAAAACTTTATTTATTAATAAAAAAGGTACGGCCTTACAATCAGAAAATCTGCTAAGTTATTCTGAGATTAACGAAAAAATATGGTCGTTGAAGGCAGATGTTTTCATTCCATGCGCAGGAAGTAGAATGATTCAAGAAGGACAATTGAATGCAATGATAGCAGCCGGAATTTCTGTGATTTCATCAGGTGCAAATGTTCCTTTTGCCGACAAAGAAATTTTCTTTGGCCCAATTGCTGAAACAGCTGATTCTCAATTAGCATTAATTCCTGATTTTATCGCGAATTGTGGGATGGCACGTGTTTTTGCCTACTTAATGAGCAATGATTTAAATGCGCTTGAAGACGAAGCAATTTTTAAGGATACAAGTGAAATCATCAAGAACGCATTGGAACGCGTTTTTGAAAAACATACTAAAAATACAGGCATATCCAAGGCAGCCTTTGAAATAGCTTTGGAACAATTAATTAATTAAATAAAAAAAAATGGAAGTTTTCATTATTGCTGTTTTCGTTTTGGGTTATACCGCTATAACCTTAGAACACTCACTTAAAATTGATAAGCTCGTACCAGCATTATTAATGATGGTTATCTGTTGGACGGCTATTGCTCTGAATATTGATGGTATTCAAAATTGGATTGACCCTCACACAGGAGTAATTGCATCTGTAGTTGGGGAAAGCCACGAGCACAAATCTGAACTGCTTGAAACTACATTACTTCATCATTTCGGAAAAACAGCCGAAATACTTATCTTTTTGATGGGAGCGATGGCCATTGTTGAAATGATTGACCATTTTCAAGGTTTTTCTTCAATTAAATCTTTAATCAAAACCAAAAAGAAAATTTCACTACTTTGGATTGTTTCAATTTTAGCATTTTGTCTTTCTGCTATTATTGACAACCTGACGGCTACCATTGTTCTTATTACAATTCTTCGAAAAATCATTAAAGATAGTGAAACAAGGATGTGGTATGCAGGATTTATTATCATCGCTGCCAATGCAGGTGGTGCTTGGACTCCAATTGGGGACGTTACTACAACAATGTTATGGATGGCAAATAAAATCACTACTGGCGAAGTAATGAAACTTTTAATTCTTCCGTCACTTGTATGTACACTTATTCCATTAATTATTGCCTCATTTCTACCAACCTTTAAAGGATCAATTGACGAGGATGTTTCTGAGGAAAATAACTCAAAATTTGGTGGGTTTATGCTCATCTTTGGTCTATTCATGATTGTAATGGTTCCAGTGTTTAAAACAATTACTCATTTACCTCCTTATATTGGAATGATGATGTCTTTAAGTGTCATTGCAATAACAGCAGAAATCTTGAGCAAAAGAAATATTAGTTTTAGTCATAGCGAAAGAGAACAATTGGAAGGTGAGAGCCACCATGGACCAACTTTGAAAGCACTAAGCAAAATTGAAATGCCTTCAATTTTATTTTTCTTAGGAATCTTAATGACCGTTGCTTCAATGGAATCAATGGGAATGATTATGAATTTTGGTCAAGTCGTAAGTTCGAAAATCAGTGAAGACGTGTTTATTACTGCATTAGGTGCTGCATCAGCCATTATTGATAATGTACCTCTTGTTGCTGCAAGTATCGGTATGTTTACTGAGGCAGTAGATCACCGTATTTGGCATTTCATAGCTTATGCCGCAGGAACAGGAGGATCGATGTTAATCATAGGGTCTGCAGCTGGAGTGGTTGCAATGGGTATGGAAAAGATTTCTTTTTTCTGGTACTTCAAAAGAATTACCTTACTTGCGGCTCTAGGCTACATGGGTGGTATTTTAGTTTATTTAGTTTTAAATCCATAATACTTTAATTATGTTTTCATTTTTCTTTCTACAAGTAGAAACCACGTCAGAAACAAGTGCAGAAATTCAAAACGGAGTTAAAGATGTTCCAATTTGGGAAATTGTTAATCAATCAAATGAGGGCGTTGGATGGATAATAAATTTGATCCTTTTGATTATGTTGGGGTATTCCGTTTTTGTATTTGTGGAAAGATTCCTTGCACTACGTAAAGCGACGAAAGAAGAACAAGGCTTTTTGAGCAATGTTAAAACCCATTTGATGAATGGCAATATGCAGGCTGCTAAGGATATGTGTAATAATTCGGATAGTCCGATTGCGAAAATGTTGGCCAAAGGTATTGCACGTATTGGTTCTGCAAAGAATGAAAGTATTGCAGCGACAATTGAAAACACTGGAAAATTTGAGATTCTGCGCCTAGAGCAACGTTTGAATTTCTTGGCTACTGCTGCAGGAGCTGCACCAATGATTGGATTTTTGGGAACCACAATCGGTATGGTTGTGGTGTTCATTGATTTGCAAAATGCGTCTTCTCTTGAATTAAAAACGATTGCGCCAGGAATCATGACAGCTATGGTTACAACCGTTGCTGGTCTGATTGTTGGTATCATTTCTTTTATGGGTTACAACTTCTTAGTAGGACAAATCGGGAAAGTTGTGTACCAAATGGAAAATGCGGCGTTAGAATTCATGGATTTATTGAACAGCCCTAACAAATAAGAAAATGGATTTAAGACCAAGAAACAATATCAAGGTAGAAGGAGGAATGGCCTCTATGACCGATTTGGTCTTCCTACTATTGATTTTCTTCATCATCATGAGTTTGATGGCCAATAATCAAACGCCAATTGATTTACCAAAGCCAGACGAAAATCTTTCTCCTGTGAAAGACCCTGTAGAAGCGGTTGTAATCATCACAGAGGATAATCGCTATGTGGTTATGCCTGGCGGTTCGCTCGATAACCCCATGGAATTTGAAGCGATAAAGGAATTAGCAGCTGCTGCGGTTGAAAAAACTGGCAAACCGAAATTGAAAATCGCTGGTCACAAAAATGCAGATTATCAGGCGGTTTTTGAGGTTTTGGCTTTAGCGCAGGCAAACGCATGGGATCCCGTTTTGGCTTACGATAAATAATATTCAAATGAACCTTTCCCTTCCACAAGTTGCCGACCCAAAGGACGTTCAGAAAGGAGCAATTGCTGCTGGTGTTGTGGTTGCTCTTTTGATTATTATTCTATTTGTAATCACATATCAAATTGCTGATCCACCCCCACAAGACATCGTCGTGAAAACGGAAACAACTTTAGATGTTCTTCAATTGAAAAATCTAAAGGTAGAAAGTGGAAGTGCTGGAGGTGGTACTAGTTCGAATGATCCAATTAAGAAACCTGAACAGCAAATCCAAAAAGTAATAACTGGAAAATCAGAAAAATCCACAGAAAAAACTGGGCAGTCCAACAAAACGAACGGAAATAACCCAAATAACGAAGCTTCTACTTCCTCTCAATCCGATAATCCCTTCGGAACAGGTGGTTCTGGCGGAGGACGAGGGGCAGGTAACGGTCCTTTTGGAGGGCCAGGTTCGGGTGATGAAGGCGATGGCGGTTCAGGACGAGGTTCGGGAGCGAATCGTATACGTATGAACGACCCTGTTTTGCCTTCTTACGATATTGACCAAGATGCTACTTTGACCTTAAAATTGACAATTAATGACATGGGTGAAATAACGGGAGCAATTGTTGTAAAATCACGTTCAACGCTTTCCGACCAACGTATTATCAACTCTGTAATCGCTGAAATTCGCCGTCAAGTGAAATATAAAGCAGACCCAGGTTCGCCATCGGCACAAGTTTATCTTACAGTTAATGTGAATTCTAGATAGAGGAAATGTGCTAATGTGCTAATGTGTTAATGTACTAATTATGTATTTAACAAATTGGGCTATTAGCACATTATTAAATTAGCACATTAATTTCTCTCCAGTAATCTATTTAAAGACATACACTATGGCCGTATTATTTCTAGTAAGAATTATTTATTCACGTCACTAATTTGGAGTTGAAAAGCTATTTTTACTCTCTCATTCAAATCAATCAAAAATATGAAAAATGTAGCCGTTATTGGTGCAGGAACTATGGGCAACGGAATAGCACACGTCTTTGCACAAACTGGTTTTAAAGTAACCCTAATTGATATTTCGCAAACCGCTCTAGACAAGGCCATTGCAACAATTACCAAAAATTTGGATCGTCAAGTCGCAAAAGGTAGTTTGACCGAAGAACAAAAGTCTAATGCTCTTGCTAATTTAACAACGCAAACGAATCTTCAAGAAGGTGTTTCGAAGGTTGAATTGGTCGTTGAAGCAGCTACTGAAAACGTTGATTTGAAGTTGAAAATTTTCCGTGACTTAGATGCTGCAACTTCTTCGGAGGTAATTTTAGCCACGAACACTTCTTCGATTTCAATTACCAAAATAGCTGCGGTAACCAACCGACCAGATAAAGTAATCGGAATGCACTTCATGAATCCTGTACCGGTAATGAAATTGGTTGAAATCATTCGTGGGTATTCAACGAGCGACGAAGTGACAAATTTAATCATGGATTTATCGCGTCAATTAGGAAAAATTCCTGTTGAAGTGAACGATTATCCAGGTTTTGTTGCCAATCGTATTTTGATGCCGATGATTAATGAAGCGATTTACTCCCTGTATGAAGGCGTTGCAGGTGTAGAAGAAATTGATACGGTGATGAAATTGGGAATGGCGCATCCGATGGGACCGTTGCAATTGGCGGATTTTATCGGTTTGGACGTATGTTTAGCGATTCTTCACGTGTTGCATGATGGCTTTGGAAATCCGAAATACGCACCGTGTCCTTTGTTAGTGAACATGGTAACTGCTGGAAAGAAAGGCGTTAAGTCGGGTGAAGGTTTTTATTCCTGGACACACGGAACGAAGGAGTTGGTTGTGGCTCCGAATTTTAAGAAATAAATTCATCCATTATTGGTTGAAACAATTATTGATTGTATCCAATTTCATAGGTGAGGGTTAATAACCCTCACCTATGAAATTGAAATATTTGAAAAAAGAAAATCATTATGGTCTTCTTTTTTTTTAAACCTGTTTTACCACGTCACACTTTGACGTTTTAAACCCTTACTTTCGAATAAAAAATTGAAAGCACATGCAAAAAACAGGTTCTTTACAACGACAACAAGCGATTTTGAAATATGTGAAAATGCGTCCTTACACGACCTTTGAAGAAATTCGCGACAAACTCAACGACGAAGGATTTGACCTTTCTGAACGCACCTTACA
>CAZWSY010000019.1:46686-47790 GCA_964636775.1 uncultured Lishizhenia sp. | reverse complement strand
AAAATGAACGGATTTGAGAATTTGAAAATGAACGGATTTGAGAATTTGAAAATGAGAGGATTTGAGAATTTGAAAATGAACGGATTTGAAAATTTGAAAATGAACGGATTTGAGGATTTGAAAATGAGAGGATTTGAGAATTTGAAAATGAACGGATTTGAAAATTTGAAAATGAATTGAGAAATGAGAAATGATAAGGAAAATATTATTGTTGATTTAACTTTTAAATTTTCAGTTTCGATTGTTTTGTATTGCGAAGAATTAGAGAAAAATCAAAAATATGTGATAGCAAAACAACTTTTGAAATCAGGAACCTCAATCGGAGCAAATATTCGTGAAGCTCAAAATGCAGAATCAAAAAATGACTTTATTCATAAATTTAAAATTGCCGCAAAAGAATGTGACGAAACAATTTATTGGTTAGAACTATGTAAAGAAATAGATTCTTATCCCTTTAATCCAGAATTAATTGATCAAATTGAAATAATTTCGAAAATTATAAATAAAATTATTTCCTCATCAAAAAACAGAACTTGAAATGGGCTTCCCATTTTCAAATTAACTAATTTTCAAATCTTCAAATTAACAAATATTCAAATCAAATAAAAAGTGGGCTTCCCATTTTCAAATTAACTAATTTTCAAATCTTCAAATTAACATGTTAGATAAAACCGGAATCGCAAAAAGAATCGCCCAAGAACTACAAGATGGGTGGTACGTTAACCTCGGAATTGGCATCCCTACTTTGGTGGCGAACTATATTCCCGAAGGAATTGAGGTAGAATTTCAGTCGGAAAACGGCGTACTTGGTATGGGACCTTTCCCAACGGAAGACGAAGTGGACGCTGATCTAATCAACGCAGGAAAACAAACAATCACCGTGCGTAAAGGTGCTGCTTTCTTTGACTCGGCAACCTCGTTCGCTATGATTCGCGGACAGCACGTTCAATTAACCGTTTTAGGCGCTATGGAAGTTTCGCAAAATGGCGACATTGCCAACTGGAAAATTCCTGGAAAAATGGTAAAAGGAATGGGTGGCGCAATGGATTTAGTAGCATCTGCTGATAACATTATCGTTGCCATGATGCACAGTAATAAGGCGGG
>CAZWSY010000019.1:1215-46676 GCA_964636775.1 uncultured Lishizhenia sp. | reverse complement strand
TGAAAGAATGTACCTTACCTTTAACGGGTGTCAGATGCGTGAAAAAAGTAGTAACCGAATTGGCCGTTTTGGAAATTAAAGACGGAAAATTCCACTTGATTGAACGCGCTCCTGGGGTTAGCGTAGAAGAAATCATTTCCAAAACAGAAGGCGATTTAGTGGTACCCGACTTTGTTCCAGAAATGCAACTCTGATGAACCTCCTCCCTAGCCACTACCAACTTGCACTTGAGGCAGCAATCGCCGCTTCCAAGGAGATAATGCGCATTTACGAAAACGATTTCGAAACCATAATTAAAGAGGATGGTTCTCCTTTGACCGTTGCTGACTTGGCTTCCTCGTCGATTATTCAGGGATTTTTGGAGAAAACAGGAATTCCAGTTACGGGCGAAGAAACGGAAAAATCGGATTTCGTAAATCGTGCAGAATGGTCGGAATGTTGGTGTGTGGACCCTTTGGATGGAACAAAAGAATTTATCTCAAGAAATGGTGAATTCGCCGTGAATATTGCGCTCATACGTGATGGAAAGCCGATTTTTGGAATAATAACAGCACCCGTTGAGCAACAATTCATTTTCGGAAGTAAAGAAATTGGTGTATTTATAGCGCATTTCGATGAAGTTCTTGTTCCTTCAAAGTGGAGAAAAATAGAACCTACTGAAAAAATGAACGACCCGAGTGTCATGGTGGGGTCTCGCAGTCATAAAGGTGGGGAAATGAATCAATTACTCCATAAAATCGAGAAAATTTCACCGAATTATGAGTCGCTTTGTAAAGGTTCATCACTAAAATTTTTCGATTTAGCAGAAGGAAGAGTGGACGTTTACCCACGATTTGCTCCCACTATGGAATGGGACATTGCCTCTGGACAAGCCATACTCGAAGCTTTGGGCGGAAAAGTTCTCGATATCAATACAGAAGAACCTTTGACTTACAATAAATCAAATTTGTTGAACCCCTACTTCATCGCTTACACCAAAGCCGCATTCCAAAAATTATGCGTGAATTAATCTGCATTTCGTTTTTGATAACTTCACTAAATGGTGTTTTGGCTCAGCAAAATTTTGTTCCAATTCACCACTTCTACCGCGACCGATATTTTCATCAAAGCAGCGAAAATTCCACAGGATTTTTTCCAGTTGCAGAGTCAAAAAGTCCCATTTGGAAAAAACTAAGAGATTCAACGGTGACTTATTTTGAATTTGAAGAAGTAGTGTACAAAAAACACCTCATTGAAATAAAGGACACCAACTGTTTTTTGACCGTCTCCCCTATTTTCGATTGGAGTTTAGGGCGTGATATTTTGTTAAAAGACGAACGGAAATTATTTCAAAATACCCGTGGCGTATTTATAGAAGGTGATTTGAAAAACAATTTTTCTTTTGGTACTTCAATTTTTGAAAATCAAAGTCGCTTAAGTACTTACGAAACTGCTTACGTTAATTCAAGAGGTGAATTTTATCCATTACAAAACAATAATGGGTATGCCCGTGATAACGCCGTAATTCCTGGTGGGGCGCGCACAAAAGATTTCAAAGGAGATGGCTTCGATTTTGGACACGCCGTTGGATATATCAATTACGCACCAAACCAAAAACTTCAAATCTCAACAGGAAACAACCATCATTTCATTGGTGCGGGTTACAGATCCGTTTTGTATTCAGACAATTCCATTCCTTCTCCTTACCTGCGTGTTGATTACCAAATTCACAAAAAATGGCATTTCCAAACCATTCGTTCGCGTGGTCTAAACCTCATCAGAAAACGACGAAAAACAACAGTAGAAGCCTACTATCAACCCAAAGGAATGTCATTGAATTACCTCACTTTTCAACCGAGTTCAAAAATTTCAATCTCACTTTTCGAAGGAACTTCATGGAAAATGGGAGACTCCTTAAATACCAAACCTGCCAACCCACTTTTTTGGAATCCTGTACCTTTTGTTGCCTCCTTTTTAAAAGATGAAGTTGCGTTTAGTGTTCAAGGTTTAAACGTTCAAATTCAATCTTTTAAAGACCTTGTTTTATACGGACAATTCGCGCTGCAAACTTTAAGTTTCAACGAACGTGCGTTTCAACTAGGAGGAAGATATTATTGGACAAAAGGAAAACTATTCTCTCACCACCAAATGGAATTCAATCATGCAAGCTCGGGAATGTATGAAGCGTACACCGATTGGCGTAACTACAGTCAATACAACTTACCACTGGCGCATACCCAAGGAAACGGTTTCTCGGAACTTGTACTTCGTTCAAACGGTGAGTGGAACAGATTATATTACGACATCAAATACATTCACTATTGGATTCGCAATCAATCAAATAAACATTTACTTCCCATACAAACAAATGAGATTTTCCGCGATTTTAATATCAATCATTTTTCTTTTGAATTGGGCTATCGTCTCAACAAAAAAATGAACGTAAACTTTTTCGGGAATTTCATTTACAGAAAAACGAATTTGGAAAATGAGAAAGCAAACGGAATCGTGCAAATCGGAATGAGAACAGGAATAATCAATCGCGCAAATGACTACTAAAACTCTTTTTGTCGTAATTCAGCTCTTTTTTGTGAGTATGATTTCTGCTCAAACCGCTGTTAATTGGTTGGTAGAGGAGTCATTAACGGATAGTTTGTCGGTAAGAGATTTGTCATTTCACACTTGCTTAAAACCCTACTTCCGACAAAAAGTTAATCTGAAAAGGCAAATTCAACTTTCTGAAAAAATCGGACTTTTACCACTCACAGACATAGGCGGACAATACGACATTGGAAGAAATCTCAATTATAGAGCAGGACTTGGTTTTGCACTAGAAACTGAACCTTTTAAAAAATCCTATTTGCGTGTTGGCGCTCTTGGAATGTACGGAAATTTTAACCTTCCATTTGAACCTTATTATTTGAATGAACTTACACAAAACGTTTATCTTCAGCCAACTGCAAGATTTTCTTACACACCCAACAGCATTTTCAACTTTCAAATAGGAATGGATGAGAACTTTATTGGTGAAGGTTCCAGGTCTTTACTTTTAGGTGATTATGGTCGAAGTTATCCTTTTGGACAAATCAATGCGAATTTTTGGAGAATCCAATACACTTTACTGTATCAGTTCATGCAGGAAAGATTTCAAGATAAAAACAGAGGAAAATTCATGGCCTCTCACTTACTCAGTTGGAACGCAACTAAAAATCTGAATTTCAACGTTTTTGAATCTGTTGTTTTTCAGCCGAGAGATACTTTATTGTACAGAGGGTTTGAGGTGGAATACCTGAATCCTATTGTTTTCTTTCGACCTCAAGAGTATGCAATCGGTTCGTCAGACAACGTATTAATTGGAGCAGGATTTAATTTTCATTGGAAAAAACAAATGATTTATGTTCAAGGTGTTTTAGATGAATTTCTGTTGAGCGCATTCCGTGAAAGAAATGGATGGTGGGGAAATAAATTTGGTGCGCAACTAGGATGGAAAGGAAAACATGATTTTGGAGCACTTCCTCTGTTTTATCGTGTCGAGGCAAATTTTGTTCGTCCTTTTACCTACGCCCACCTTAATGCAATGGCAAACTATGGAAATCGCGGGGCATCAATTGCACATCCCTTGGGGGCCAATTTCGCCGAAGTTTTAATTGAGGGAAAAACAAAAATTAAAGATTTGAATATTCAACTATTCCTTTCCGGTGGGTGGCAAGGCTTTGATAAAGACAATAAAAGTTATGGTGGAAATATTTACCAACCATACACCCAACGACCTGGAGACCTCGGTTACACGATTGGTTCTGGCGAAAAAAACAATTTTGTCCGTGGAGTCATCCATGTATCAAAATGTATTTTAAGGGAAGGAAATATTCATGCCTTTGGAGAAATCCAATTCAGATACAATAGTTCAACCTTGTTGAATAAATACAGTGTTTTACCCACAATAGGTTTGCGATCTAATTTGTGGAATGATTACAGAAATTTTTGATTTAAATTCATTCAAACCAACATTTCATTCTAACCCTATTTCATTCTAACCCTATTTCAATCCAACCACCTTTTCATTCCAACCAACATTTCTATACAACCAACATTTCATTCCAACCACCACCGAAAGAAAGGCAATTTCAGGAATGGACACATTTATGATTCCGCGATATGTATGATTTGTCTTAACCCAAGTCAACGACCAAAGGTTAATCGAGGTTGTAGTTTTGTCTCGAATTTAAAACATATTAAAAATGGCAACTAATTGGACAATAGACAATTTACACAGTGAAATCACATTTAAAGTTCGTCACATGATGATTTCTAATGTGAGTGGTTCATTCGGAACTTTTACCGCAAGTGCAACATCAGAAGGGGAAGATTTTTCAAACCCAAGTTTTACTTTTTCTGCTGCGATTGACAGTATTAATACTGGTGTAGCAGACAGAGACGGGCATTTGAAATCAGCAGATTTCTTTGATGCGGCAAACCACCCAGAGTTAACCTTTGTTTCTACAAGCGTTGAAAAAGTGGGTGATGACGAACTAGTAATTAATGGCGATATGACCATTCGCGGAACAACAAAAAACATCAAATTAACAGCAGAGTTTGCAGGAATTGCAGTAGATCCATACGGACAAACAAAAGCTGGTTTAACCATTAAAGGGAAAATTAAAAGAAGTGAATTCGGTTTAGTTTGGAGCGCGGTTACCGAGGCAGGAAGTATTGTGGTAGGTGACGACGTAAACTTAACTTGTGAAGTTCAATTCGTAAAAGCATAGTTTTTAGTAGTAGATTAGGTTAAGGCCCTCGGAAACGGGGGCTTTTTTATTTTCGATAAGCAATAATTAAAAATTAGTGCCTCACCATTGACAGAAACTTTTTGTCAAAATCTTTGAATACTTAAGTCTAAAAATAAAAAAGAACCAGGAAAAGTTTATTTTTCTTTCCAAGATTGTGAGTTTAATAAATTTTTAGTTTTACTTTGTGTACTTATTACAATAAGTCTAGTATGATGCTAAATCCAATTTTATTGAACTGATGAAGGTCTTGACGCCAAAATCGGTAAATATTTCTTGTGGTTTCCATGGAAATTTGGGTAAAGTGAAATTCACTTTTTTACTCTTGCA
This sequence comes from uncultured Lishizhenia sp., assembly GCA_964636775.1. Classification (GTDB taxonomy): domain Bacteria; phylum Bacteroidota; class Bacteroidia; order Flavobacteriales_D; family Crocinitomicaceae; genus UBA952. The sequence goes on along the minus strand of CAZWSY010000019.1, from coordinate 41,583 downwards.
TCTCTATTTCTCACTGAATTCTCAGGTTAATTTACCCGCAATCGATAGCATTTCTAAAAACAACTTCCAATCTGTCAAAAAAGCACCATTAAAAGGTTTTAACATCAACGGTTTTTACAGATTTTATGCCCAACATCGTTTAATGGCCAATCCATACATGATAAATAATGTGGCCGGAGTTCCTACTTATGTTAACGGTCGATCAATTTTGATTGGCGACGACACCCAACTTCCTGAATTGACTTTGAATATATCAGGTAGAGTAAATTCTCAAACTTCTTTCGGAACGGATTTAGTGGTTTGGAACCAAAATAACGGACAATTTGATTACTACCGCAACCTGCTTTTGGGAATCAACTTGTACGGAAATTTTGAAACTGAAATCGGGAATTTTTCACTCCGAATGGGCGGAATTCATTGGCACAACATGACTGCGTTTACTATGCGTTCGTTTTTCGGGTTCAATCGTTTTAGTTTGTTTGAACGAAATCCTTGGGATCCTCAATTCAAAAATATCGACCAACGCTACTCCGAATATTATGACAAAGGCGCAATTACACAAGACGCTCGTTGGGCCAATCAAGCGGTTCAAGGTTTTCTGATGGACGTGACCGAATTACCTTGGAATCTCTCCGCCAATTTGATTTATGGAAAAACACAAAATGCAGGTTCAGCTTTCTTCGACCAAACAGAAATCACGAGCAATCAACCGAATAGTTCATTTGTGCAATTTTACAGAAACACCGTTCCAAATTTCGTTTACGGCGGAAGACTTATAAAAAGTATCCAAAAACATAAATTAAGCCTAAATTCTTTGAGCCGCCGCACTTTTCTCGACGAATTAACCACACAAGCCATAAATCAACATGTTGTTTCAATCGATGCAGATTTAAAATTTAAAAGTTTTTCATTTGAAGGGGAAGTTGCACTTGCGAAATACATGGAATTGCCTGTTGGAGAAATGATTACCATGAAACTCCGCACGGATAAATCTTTAACGAAAATTCCTTTCCAACTTCATTTTTTCCGTATTAGTCCGAATGCGATGAACAACAACAGTGAAGTGATTAATACTTCAGTTGTTGACCTTCAATCGGCATCAGCTGGCGGTGCGCCTGTTATTGGTTCCAACGGAGTTTTACAACAAAATGGAAGCGCAATGGTCGGGATTTCTCAAATGACCAACAACAGACAAGGATTCAGCTTGAACGGGGATTTTAACATCGGAAAATTGAAAGGTGCACTTGCTGTTGGTGTGGCGAAAGAAATAGAAAATATCAACGACGAAATCACGGTAGGTTACAGCATCAATAGCTTGACAATGGCGCGTTTTTGGCGTTGGAGTTTTCCTGCAAATGTTGGTCCTTATGGCAGAAAAAGTGTATTGTTTCGCTCTGTTTTCCAAACGGTTAAACTAACTGACTTAGGCGACAACAACGAAGTGTTAAATGACAAACATTTCAGCAACATCGAATTTCAATTAAAACACAAAATCAAGGTTTTTGGCAAAAATCTACACGCATTCTATGTTGGTGCTTACAATTCTGTTCAACCAAAATTTTCTCCAATAACGGTGTTCAACGAAAACGCCTACATTCGCCATTACGCCCACCAACTTGAATTCTACTACTCCATTACGCCTGAATTCATCTTCAATTTTTACTCTGGGTGGGAAAGAATCATTGGAAATTACAGCACACGCGTTGATTTGGATTCCAAACGTCCTTTGAATCAAAGTAATCTCGGAATTGGTGTTGGATTCGACTACATGATTGCCAAAAACACAGGTTTATATTTCAGACATCGTTGGTTTACTTATGAGGACAGAAGTTTTACACAAGACAATTTCCGCGGTAACGAATCCACTTTAGAACTTAAAATTTTCTTCTGATGAAAAAATTAATTTACCTACTTTTTTCGCTGCTTTTCACACATATCCTCTGGTCGCAGGAGCGAAAGTTTCAAGTGAATGGTGACGCACGCGGTTATTTGTTTGCTAAAAACATGCTGATTGACAAAGCTTTAGATACTATAAATGCACCAAGAGCTAATTACGGACACACTTTATTGGATTTGGGTTTCAGTATTTTTCCAAACAACAACACGGAAATCATTAGTAGTTTTCGAATTCGTAATGAACTAGGTGGTTTTTGGGGTGGAGGTGTTTCGTTCAACGTTCGCCAATTGACCTTAAATGGTGTTGCAGGAAATAAAGTGAAATACAACTTAGGTGACATTGATGTTAAAATGACGCCTTACACACTTTACAATTTTCAAGAAGAAGGAATCGTAAACGAAGCGGAAATTTTTGCTTTACGCCGACAAGTGGTGCATTACGACATGTTTTATTTGCCCAACAATACTTGGCGTATGCAAGGCGGACAAGTTGCTTTCGGACTTAAATTCAATAAAGTATTACAGGCACTTGAATTCAAAGGATTCATCACACGCCAACGACCTACAGACGGAATAACCATTCCCGAACGACTTTTTGGCGGTGGTACTACAACTTGGAAACAAAACGATCAACTTCAATTTTCCTACAACAGCATCAGTTTATTTGATTTGACCCGTACCATCAACGACAGTATTCGCTACAAAAACCACGTGCAAACCTTGAGTGCAAAATACAGAAGCAAAAGCCAACATAATTTCCAATGGGGTGTTGATGCTGAAGGAGGAACTTCTAACGTGAACTATATCAACTACACCAATCCCGCAGCACCTGACTTACAAAATGACTGGTTTTATGATGCTGCTTTCGTTTTTGAATACAAAAAATCAAAAATTGTCACAAAATTGGGATACAAAGATGTGGGCGCTGATTTTTTCTCACCTGGCGCACAAACGAAACGCGTTGACTTTACAAAATTTCCTGGTGTTTTTCAGCAATACACCAACAATGCGGTCGGACGAGCTATAAATCTAACAGACATCATTAACCACAACGCTGGTTATTCCTACCAGTTATCGGATAGACTGATGGCGTACAACGTAGCTTATGACAATATCAATCCGTACGGAATTGCGACGCCAAACCGACGTGGTGCTTATTTCAATTTGGAACAAAAAGACAGTTTGAAGTTCAAGCACAGTTTTATTCAGATTGCTCAGTTGTTTGAATCACGCGGAATGGGAACCAATGTCAAAAAATCGTTTACCTCTCTCGCTGGAGGAATGGATATTGCACTCCATGATTTTTTTGCTTGGAAAAGAGAAATCATTTTCAATTTTGGCATTCGTTACGACAGGACTAATCGCGGTGGTGAGGAATACGAGAAAATCAAATTAGCAAGCACGCTCATTGATTTAGGACTTTCCGTTCGTTTGGTTGGAAAACTAGACCTTTTATTGGGCGCTAAATATTTCAAAGCAGCAGGAAATGAATTTGTTAACATACGTAACGCTTTCAATACAATAACCGATTTAACAACTATTTCAATGGATTTCACAGAAACAACACTAGCTGGTGGATTTCGCTACAAATTCAGTGAGAAAAATCAACTTTTGTTGAATTACCAATTGCACCAAATTAAGGACAATAAACCTTTGGGAATTAATTACGGTATTTCCCAATTCAACATTTTATACACTTTAAGTTTTTAAACCATGAAGAAACTTCTCCTATTTTCAATTGTATTTTCAGCGCTTTTCAGTTGCAGGAAATTTGACAAAGACAATTTTGACGGGCCAAGTTTGGAAGATAGTTTCGGTCCTTTTGCCATTCTTGAAGATTTGAATCGCGGCAATTACGAAGTTGATTTTTCAGCAGGACAAAAAGTGGCGTTCAATATGACCTTATCTAAAAACACTAATTGGGTTATTAAAATTGAAGGAGCAAATTCTGGCGCAATTCGAACAATCACAGGAACAGAAAGGATATTATCACTTGAAAATGCACTTTGGAACGGAGGAGCAAACAAATTTCCCAGTTTCAACCTCGAAAAGGCCTACATTACTGTTACATTTCCAGATGAAGAGAATAGTCCAATAGTAAGAGATTCCGTTTTAATAACAGGTCTCAAACAAGATCAAGGATTTTTGATTACAAGTTTTGAATCGGGAATTGCTCCGAATTGGCAGCAGTTTAACCAAACCACCGTTCAGGGTAAAATCGAATGTGACCCAGATTTAGCGGCGAAAGGTTCATGTTTTTATTCGTGGAATGGAACAGTGGGTTGGGATTGGGCAATCGGATCAGTTACCGTGAAACCGTCAGCAGGAAGCACCTCATTCAATTTGCCAGCAAGTGCGAATAATTTGTTCTTCAACATTGCTTTCAAGGCGTTACAAAATGTTGGTCCGCAAAATTCATTTTTACTTTTTTGGTTCGACGAAGATGATAATGGTGACGGCGTTTTTGATTTGAACACAGAAGATCGTTTCATTTATGAATATTGGTCAAACACACTCGATTGGGATTTAATTTCCAGAAAATACGCCGATTTAAAATTTGACAAAGATGGAGCAGTTCAAAATACGAACGGAAACGGTCTTACAGAACCTTCGAAATTAATTTCGGTGAATGTATTTTTCTTAGCTAACCCTGGAAATGGAAATGCAAAAGCTTATGCTGACCACATGATTTTCACGCTAAACGAACCTTATCAGCCTTGAGAAATTTCGTTTACATAGTTGGTTTGTTCGTTGCCTTAAACAGTTGTCAGTTCGTGCAATTTCAGCAACAGCAATTGTATGACCATTACGAAAGTCCAACCGTTGAACAAGTGCCTGAGGCTGTCATTTTCAGCGATGCACAAGGTTCCTTATGGCATTCACTTTTCACTTGCGGCGATTTCAAAATCACAAACGAAACCGCTTACTCCGGAAAAAACAGCATTAAACTTTCGTGGGACAAATCAAAAGGTTGTGAATGGTTGGGTTTTGGAAACAGTTTTTCCAATTGGTCGGCAGTCGATTTGTCAGAAGAAAGAAACAAAAAAGCACTTACATTTTTCGTTCGTACCCAAGAGAAGAGTTCTGGAGCTGTTCCAATTGTGGCGAGTTTGGAAGACTTTGGCGGAGGCGGTTCCTATTTGTATTTGGACACCAAAAAATATTTAGATGGTCTGAATCTCGACACAAATTGGAAACAAATGATTGTGCCACTTTGGGATTTTCCGTTGATCGAGGAAGAGTTTGACATTCGCGCCATTAAGCAAGTGAAATTTCAGTTGGAAGGTGGAGGTAGTTTTTATTTGGACGAAATTCGATTAATCGATTATTCCCCTCAACAATACCAACAATTCCGAAAGAGAATTGAAGCGTTAAAACCAAAAGGAGAATCGAAACAATTGATTTTCAAGCCAGAAGAATTTGAGTTTAGTGTTTGGAATGCTGGAAAAACGGCTTGTCAAGATTTGAACTTGGTAACTCAAAACAACAAAAAAGTCATAAGTTGGGATTACAACGCAGAAAAATGTTCATGGGCGCAATGGGGAATCAATTGGAACGGATGGTACCAAGTGAATTTTAGAGGAATTACAGAAATTTCACAACTCGAATTCAGTTATCGAACCAACGGGAATTTCAAGATTTACCTCGAAGATTTTCGCGGAAATTCAAAGGAAATTTTTCAAGCAGCAAGTTTGATTAACAGCGATACGGAATGGCTAGAGGTACGCTTGCCTTTAAGTAAAATGGAATTAGAAAAAAGTGGTTTTGCGCTCGACCAAATCAAACAATTGCGTTTCGAGGGAATAGGCACGGGACACACTGAAATTCAAGAAATTAAATTATCTAAATTGAGATGAAATACTTTTTTTATTCATTGATAAGCTTGTCGCTCGTTGCTTGTTCAGGAAGTAATGCTGAAGCCGATTTCTACGGTGACGACATTGAAGCCCTTATTTCGAAAATGACCATCGAGGAGAAAGTCGGACAAATGACACAAATCAATTTGGACGTTATTTCAAAAGGCGAAATTTTCAATCTAGTTGAACCTCATGAATTAGATCCTGTAAAGTTGGACAGTGCGATTAATCACTATTTTGTAGGTTCGATTTTGAATGTTGGCGGACACACGTATTCTAAAGCACATTGGGAAAAAATCATCACACAAATTCAAACAAAAGCAACAAAGGAAGGAAACAAAATTCCTGTGATTTACGGAATTGATGCGATTCATGGCGTGAATTATACGATGGATGCAACCTTGTTTCCTCAACAAATCGGACAAGCAGCCACTTGGAACCCGAGACTTGTTGAAGAAGGCGCAGCAGTCACTGCCTACGAGTGTCGTGCTTCTGGAATTCCCTGGAACTTTTCACCCGTTTTGGATTTGGCACGTCAACCATTGTGGTCACGTTTTTTTGAAACTTATGGTGAAGACGTTTTTCTTGCCAAATCAATGACCAAAGCAGCGATAATTGGTTACCAAGGCACAAATCCATCCGACCCTGAAAAAGTTGCGGCGTGTATGAAACATTTCTTGGGTTATAGCATGCCAATTACCGGAAAAGACCGAACACCTGCTTGGATTCCTGAAAGACAATTAAGAGAGTATTTCCTACCTACTTTTCAAGCCGCAATTGAACAAAACGCACTCACGCTTATGGTGAATTCTGGCGAATTAAACGGGATTCCTGTGCACGCCGACTACGATATTTTGACGAAGTTACTCCGCGATGAATTGGATTTTAAAGGCTTGGTTGTTACTGATTGGGAGGATATTATCAAACTTTACCGCGACCACAAAGTGGCAAAAGATATGCGTGAAGCAGTGAAATTAGCAGTAATGGCTGGAATTGACATGAGCATGACTCCAAACGACTATTCGTTCAATCGGGCTTTGATTGATTTGGTGAAAAGTGGCGAAGTTCCGGAAAGTAGATTGGATTTATCGTGTCGAAGAATTTTATGGGTGAAAAAGCAATTGGGAATTCTCAAAAATCCAATTCCAAATTTTAAATCGTACACCAAATTCGCATCAAAAGAACATCAAAACAAGGCACTTAAAACCGCATTGGAATCCATTACATTATTGAAAAATCAAAACAATCTTTTGCCTTTGAAAAAAGGAACTAAAGTTTTGATTTGTGGTCCAGCTGCAAATTCCTTAAACATAATCAACGGTGCTTGGACTCACACTTGGCAAGGAGTTGACACGAATTACAACACCAAAAATGCTAAAACAATTTACCAAGCTTTAAGTACTGTAAATCAAGGTAATGTGAGTTTTGTTTTAGGTAGCGAATTGGAGAAAGAAATCAATATTTCGCAAGCGGTTGCAGCTGCAAAATCCAACGATGTCATTGTTGTTTGTTTAGGTGAAATTCCAAGTACTGAAAAACCAGGAGACATCGAGGATTTGAATTTACCATTGGCTCAACAAAAATTGGTACAAGAACTCAAAAAAACGGGAAAACCACTGGTTCTTACTTTTTCCTTCAACCGACCTTTGATTGTACGCGAAATCGAACCTTTGGCAGATGCGATTTTACACACCTACCTTCCCGGAGATTTTGGGGGTGAAGCATTGGCACAGCTCATTTTTGGAGAAGCGAATCCGTCTGGAAAATTGCCATTCACTTATCCTCGCCACACAGGTTCCTTGTTGTTTTACGATCACAAAAACACGGAATTGTTGGACAAAAACTTTGGATACAATACCTTCAATCCACAGTGGGAATTTGGTTTCGGCTTGAGTTATTCTTCATTTAGTTTCAGCAATTTGAAAGTGAATAAGTCCAATTTCACCAAAGAGGAAGAAATTGAAATCGAGGTGGAAGTAAAAAATTCGAGTAATCGTACAGGAAAAGAAGTAGTTCAAGTTTACATAAGTGATTTAGTGGCAAGCATTACGCCAAGTGTGAAACGTTTGCGCGGCTTCAAAAAAGTTGAATTGAAAGGAAATGAAACCAAAACAGTTAAAATCAAAATTCCAGTGAGTGAGCTAGCCTTTGTAAATAAGGATTTAAAATGGGAAGTGGAAGCGGGTGAATTTGAAATTCAGGTTGGCAAATTGAAAAAGAAAATTACTGTTAAATAAATAGTTATGAAGAAATTTCTTGTTTTTAGCCTAATTGTCTTTATTGCTTTGTCCAGTTGTAAACAAAGTGATCCACCTGAAAATTTCAAAGTTTTGGTCTGGTCTGACGAGTTTGATGGAACTGAAATAGACGAATCCAAATGGGAAGTTCAACTTGGAACGGGAAGTTCAGTAGGACTTTACTTATGGGGAAATAATGAAGCGCAATTCTACAGAAAGGAAAACATTACAGTGGAAAATGGCTTATTGCGCATACGTTCACAGCGTCAAACTTTTCAAGGAATGGACTACACTTCGGCACGTATTCGTTCGTTGAATAAGGGCGACTTTAAATTCGGACGAATTGAAGCTAGAATCAAAATGGACAATGTACCTGGTTTGTGGCACGCCTTCTGGATGTTGCCTTCTAACGCAAGTCAGCCATGGCCAATTAGCGGTGAAATTGATATTATGGAATACGTAGGAAACGTTCCAAACAAAATTCTACATTACATCCATTTCGCTAATACCGCTGGGTTCCACCAATACAAAGGCGTAGAAATTCCTTTCACCACCGCCAATTCCGAATTTCATATTTACGCAGTGGAATGGGATCAAACGGAAATTGTTTGGTACATCGACGACACAATTACCCAAAGAATAAAGCGTGACGATCCGGATGTTGGACCAACTTGGCCTTTCGATGCGAAATTTCATCTTTTGTTGAACACCGCTGTAGGAGGAAATTTGGGTGGAAACATTAATGTTCAAGCGATGACCACTCCGCGCTACATGGAAGTGGATTATGTGAGGGTTTATCAATAAAATACCATGCGACAAATCATTCTAATTTTATTCGGTTTCACTTTTCAGTTTTCCTTTGGTCAAGTGGCGAAAGTTGAGATTAAAACCTTGGCGGACGGTTCCTTTCAATTACTTAGAAATGGCGAACCTTATTACATCAAAGGTGCAGGTGGAACGGTAAAATTGGAGGAACTAAAGCAATATGGAGGAAATTCCATTCGAACTTGGGGAATCACCAAAGAAACGGATGAAATCTTGGATAAAGCCCACAAACTAGGTTTGACAGTTTGTTTCGGAATTTGGATGGGGCAAGAACGACAAGGTTTCGATTATTCCAATGAAGACGCCGTGAAAGGACAGTTGGAAGGATTCAGGAACATTGTTAGAAAATACAAAAATCATCCTGCGATTTTGATGTGGGGAGTGGGCAACGAAATGGACTTGGACTACTCGAATTTCGATGTTTGGAAACACTTGGAGGACATTTGCAAAATGGTTAAGGAGGAAGACCCCAATCATCCTACAATCGCCGTTACCGCTGGAATTGACGTGGCAGAAGTTAAACTAATCAACCGCTACACACCGAGTTTGGACATATTGGGAGTCAATACTTACGGCGACATTTCCTATCTACCCAAAGCGGTCAAAGCTTATGGCTGGAAAAAACCGTACATCGTAGCAGAGTGGGGACCTTACGGTTATTGGGAAGTTCAAAAAACGACGTGGGGAGCGAGAATTGAGGAAACAAGCACCGAAAAGGCGGAAACCTACCGTAAAAGCATGGAGACCATTTTGTCGGACAAACAGAATTGCTTGGGGTCGTATGTTTTTTTATGGGGCAACAAGCAAGAACACACAGCAACGTGGTTCAACCTTTTCTTGGAAACTGGTGAAGAAACCGCTGTAATGGACGTCCTTATTCGAGGTTGGTCGAACAAGGAACCAACGAATCGTGCGCCGAACATTGAAAAATTCACCTTAAACGGAAGTGTGGCAAAGCAAAATGTTATGGTAAATGTTGGAGAATCTATGTCTGCGGAGGTCGTATGTAAAGACCAAGACAAGGACAAGCTCACCTACATTTGGCAAATTGTTCCTGAAAGTACGGACAAAAAATCCGGAGGAGATGCAGAAATAGCCCCAAAACCACTACGCGGAATATTTAATCGCGGAACACAAAAATTGTCCAAAGTTTCATTCGAAGCCCCCAAATCCGGTCAATACCGACTATTCCTTTACATATTCGACGGCAATAACAACGTCGCGACAGGAAATATCCCGTTTTTGGTGAGGTGAGTGGGGTGTTTTTTTGGGGATGATCTAGGGAATGGGGTGACTCCGACAATGACATTCGTCGCAGCGAATCAATCTAATTGAACGCGGAGTGAATTTTGAGCTGGAGTAACGATTTGTTAGTGATTCTCGATGGCTATCGGGATTAAAATTTTAGAGAAGCCGAAGAGTAATGGAGTCAACCGATGAGTAGGGACTTTAGGGTTGTAGGTTTACAAGCCAAGTTTCTACTTTATTTTAACCGATCCGTTTAGATTATTCTTTCAGCGTTGCAAGGAATTTCGGATTACGTTAAAACTGATAGTGAAACACCTTAGCTCATTGAAATTTTCGGTAAAACCACCTCCAATAACAACTTCACGCAATCCTCAATTGACAAATTCGCTGTATTAAGCTGCAAACTTGCATTTTCCGGTTCTTCAAAGGGACTATCTATTCCTGTGAAATCTCGGATTTCTCCTTTACGTGCTTTTGCATATAACCCTTTTACATCACGAGATTCGCAAACACTTAAAGGACAATCAACAAAAATTTCGACAAAGGCATCTTTACCAATTATAGCTTTAGCGTTTTGTCTATCTGCTTTTAGTGGAGAAATAAATGAAGTAATTACAACCGTACCTGATTCTAAAAATAGTTTTGACATTTCCGCAACCCGTCGAATGTTTTCTGTTCTATCCGCTAGAGAAAAACCCAAATCTTTATTTATACCAAGCCGAGTATTGTCTCCATCCAAACAACAAGTCCTAATATTTTTTTCGAATAGAGCTACTTCCAAGGCATTGGCAAGTGTCGATTTTCCTGAACCTGATAATCCCGTAAACCAAACCACAAGAGCACGATGACCATTAAGATTTTCCTTTTGATTCCTGGATACTTTAAAACTATGTTGAATTACGTTCACCTTAACTTTTGAGCAAAAATAATAAGTAAACTTCATGAAAAAGAAAAAGCCCTATTTCCTAAACAAGTGTCAAAAAATAAGGCTTTTAAAAATAAAAATGCTATTGAATTACATGACGAATTACTTTCCCTCTTAATTCTGGAGTTTCAATTCGAATAAAATAAATTCCTGGATTCCAATCAGAACCATTCATCATTAGATTGTTCACTCCTGACTCGATATCTCTCTGAACCGATTTAATTGCCACACCCTTTGCGTCAGTAACAACAATATTTACTGATTTCAAAACTGTTTCATTGAAAAAAGTCAAGAAGAAATCACCAGAACTTGGGTTTGGTCGGGTAGTTAAAATATTTTCATCAATTGATTCACAATCTGTAAAAATTGCTGGATATATTTCAAATTTTCCGTCGTTATCAAACTGTCTCAATTGGTAGTAATTTAATCCTATTCTTGGCTCATCATCGTTAACTGAATAAAACAATTTAGTCATCGAATGATTAGCAGCAGGAACAGACTCAAACAATCTCCAATCAATTCCATTGTGAGATTTGAATAATTCAAAGTGACTCGAATTTGACTCAGAATCTGTTGACCAATTTACATTGATTACATTATTTTCGGAAGAACAAACAGCGTTAAACGATGACAATTCAACTGGAAGTGGCTCAGTCCAACCAAGTCCACCTTCGGAGGAAATAGTGAACGGTGAGAAATCATTAATACCATTTTGTTGCGCATAACCAGGACCTCCAGGTGCACTTCCCCCCTTGTTTTCCCAATCTTGAAGGGTGTAAGCGTCATAGTGAGCAATATAAGCCGTATTGTAATCAAAACTATTGATTTCCTCAATTCGTGATTCTAAGGTTCCATTCCAATAAAGTTGTAAGTCGACATTACTTCCTCCATCCGTACCTTCCTCAATAATCCAAGTGCGTTCAACCGCAGGAAGCCCCGTTAACGGACTTTCTTCCAACGAGTTATCTGTAACTTTATCAAATACTCGAATAGAGAATTTATCCAATACTCCTGAATTATCCAAGTGAGCAGGGTTGTAACGACTTCGACCTACAGGAAAACGCACGTGACTTCCTCCATCGTCATTATTTACAGATTCATGAACAATTCTACGCAAGAAACCAGTGCTCGATGTTCTTACATAACTATTGTGACTACCACCTATAATTTCACGGTCGTCCATGTCGATACTGAATACATTGATATCAAACAATCCTTGATCTAAGGTCATTTTCCCACCGATTGTGGCTTGTTTCAAAAGATAGGCAACTCCATGATTTTGACCTGTTTTTGGCTTATTCATACGGAAATCGTAGAAGGCGTTTACGTTAACGGTCCCACCGATAGTATGGAAACCTTCTTCAATGAAAATCACTTCCCCAGTTCCACAGGTGAAAATGCCATTATTTTCCCAGTTACCCGCAACAGAAAGCTTACCCGTATGCATCGTTAAATGACCACTTGGCAATATCGTTAGGTTCTTGGAAGCTGGTGTAACATCTGTAAAAATGTGTGGATTTGCCATAAAACAAGTAGAAACAGAAGGAATAAAAACATTGATATCTTTCGTAGGTAAGGAGGATGCCACTGAAAAATCACTACCGTCGTAAATCAACCAATTTGAAGGAACCATCCAGTCCACACTATCAGTTGAATTAACTCCACTTCCTCTCCAAACGTAATCACCATTGGCAAGAGAAGGATCACTTATGGATGGTTCAACAATGGTTAGCGTATGAACAGGAGAGAAAGAAGAACATGCTCCTTCAGTAACTAAAACTCGAAAATATGTTGTAACAGTCAAGTCTTCGGCAGTATAGGTTGCAGATGTAGCACCTGAAATATTAAAGAAGGAAACATTGTTGGTTGAAGATTGCCATTGAAGCGAACCTGAATAACCAGTTAAAGTGAGTAGGGTTGAATTCTCAACACTACATGCACTGATGCCTCCTGATATTGATCCAGGTTCTGAATCTAAAGAAATGGTGTGAACCGCGGATGTTGAACTACAAACACCATTTGTTACAACTGTGCGATAATAAGTAGTATTGACCAAATCCTCTGCTGTGTAAGTGTCACCAGTTTCTCCAACAATATCATTGAAACTAATATTATCCAATGAAGATTGCCATTGAATGTCTCCAGACTCTCCAGTTAAGGTTAAAACGATAGTACCACCACTACAAGACATTTCTGTATCGCCACTGATAGTGCCAGCAGTTGCTGCAGGTGAAACAACTATTGTTCCAGTTGCTGCAACTGTACCACAACCGCCAGTTAACGGGATGGAATAATTGAATGTTCCACTTTCTGTTGGAGTTCCCGAAACGGTTATTGTATTTGACAAATAAGATGCTGAAACCCCTGCAGGAAGACCTGTTGGTGTACCAATACCTGTTGCTCTTGCAGTGGTATGAGTAATGTTGGTTATAGCATTACCTATACAAACCGTTGGTGTAGCGGATGGAGCACTTGCAGTCATGAGAGCCGTAACTGTTATCGTACCAGTTGCATTTACTGCCGATCCACAACCTCCACTTAGTGGAATAGAGTAAGCGAAAGTACCTGATGATGTTGGTGAACCAGTAATCGAAATCTGATAAGGCGACCAAGATGCTGAAACACCTGATGGCAGTCCTGTAGGCGTTCCTATTCCTGTAGCACCAGTAGTTGGTCTAGTAATGGTAACACTTCCATCTTGACAAACTGTTTGGTTTGCAGTTCCAGAAACAGTGTTTTGTGTTATAACAGTAATTGTTCCTGTAGCATTAACGGTTCCACAACCGCCTGTTAAAGGAATTGAGTAATTGAAATTACCCGTTGCTGTTGGTGTTCCACTTAATGTTAAAACGTTTGAGCTCCAAGATGCTGAAACGCCAGCAGGAAGGCCAGAGGGAGTTCCTATACCTGTTGCACCTGTGGTTGTTCTTGTTAATGGAGTCAAGGATGTATTCACACAAATATTTGGGTTTGCAGGGGCTGTTCCTGCTGTGTTATTTGGAGTTACTATTATTGTCCCAGTTGCAAATACAGAACCACAACCACCAGTTAACAAAATGTTATAGTTAAATGTCCCTGCTACGGTAGGAGTTCCAGAAATGGTCAACACTCCTCCAGACCAAGATGAGGAAACTCCAGATGGTAAACCTGTGGAAGATGTACTTCTACCTGTTGCGCCAGTTGTAGTGTGTGTAATGGCTGTCATTGCTGTATTGATACAAAGAGTTGGACTTGATGAACCCGCACTAACAGTATTCATTGGGTTTACAGTAATTGTTCCAGTTGCATTTACAGTTCCACAACCTCCTGTCAATGGTACGCTGTAATTAAATGTTCCACTTTCAGTTGGTGTTCCACTGATTGTTATGGCATTCGCATCCCAAGATGCTGTTACACCATCAGGTAATCCAGTTGGCGTTCCAATACCAGTTGCGCCTGTGGTGGATCTTACGATTGAACTCATTGGTGAGTTGATACATACTGTCCTATTGTTTCCACCTGATGCACCAGCTACAGTGTTGATTGCCGTCCGAATAATGGTTCCTGTTGCTACTATTGTTCCGCATCCACCAGTCAACGTAATTGTATAATTACTTGTTCCAACGTTGGTAGGTGTACCACTAATGGTTAAAACATCACCAGACCAAGACGAAGTAACTCCAGAAGGTAAATTAGTTCCACTTGTACTTCTTCCAGTCGCACCAGTAGTATTGTGCGTAATAACGGGTGAAATTGCAGTATTTACACACAAGGTCGTGGTTGTACCAGGAGTAACTGTGTTTAATGGATTAACGGTAATTGTACCTGTTGCATTTACCGAACCACAACCACCAGTTAGCGGAATTGAATAATTGAATGTTCCAGCCTCTGTTGGAGTACCACTAACTGTAAGGATATTAGCGCTCCAAGAAGCAGAAACACCCGCCGGCAATCCTGTAGGTGTTCCAATTCCTGTTGCAGCACCTGTTGTTCTCGTAATAACCGGTGAAATAGCTGTATTTATACATAGTGTTGGGTTCGAAGATGGTGTTCCAGGTACATTTTCACTAACAACCGTTATGGTTCCAGTGGCATTAACGTTTCCACATCCAGAGTTAATCAATTGAATAGAGTAATTAAATGTTCCAAGAGCGGTGGGTGTACCAGATATAGTTAAGGTATTTGATGAAAAAGAAGCCGTTACACCAGCTGGTAGT
The DNA here is from genome assembly GCA_964636775.1 of uncultured Lishizhenia sp. GTDB lineage: Bacteria > Bacteroidota > Bacteroidia > Flavobacteriales_D > Crocinitomicaceae > UBA952. The sequence continues at coordinate 26,399 of CAZWSY010000019.1, read as the reverse complement.
CCTGAAACAGTTCCCATAGCCGAAGCGAAAGTTGTTGTACGAACTAATGACATTGGTACATCTACACAAGTTGTAATACTTGCAGGATTACTTACTGTTGTTGCTCCGTTCACTCTTATTGTACCTGTTGCGCTTACACTTCCACATCCTCCAGTAAGTGGGATGGAATAGTTGTAAACCCCTGTTGAAGTCGGAGCACCAAAAATGGTGATAACATTAGACGACCATACAGCAGAAACGCCTGGAGGCAAACCTGAGGGAGTTCCAATTCCAGTGGCTTGAGTTGTAGAGTGAGTGATATTTGTTAGTGCAGTATTCACACAAATTGTTGGAGAGGAAGATGCTGCACCAACCGTATTATTTAGTGTAGTCACAACAATTGTTCCAGTAGCATTTACAGAACCACAACCTCCAGTTAATGGAATGGAATAATTATATGTACCTCCAACCGTTGGAGTACCACTAATTGTTAAGGTATTTGAAGCCCACGAGGCAGAAACACCACTTGGTAAACCAGAAGGGGTACCTATTCCAGTAGCACCAGTTGTTGTTCTTGTTATTGCTGGAGTTAATGCTGTATTGATACAAAGAGTTCTAGTGGTTGTAGATGAAACGGTATTTTGATTTACTGTTATGGTTCCTGTTGCAGCAAGTGATCCGCAATCAGTTATTAAAGGTATAGTATAATTAAAAATCCCTGCCACTGTTGGTGTACCACTTATTGTAATAACATCTGCACTCCAAGACGCTGTAACACCAGATGGCAGTCCTGATGGAGTACCTATCCCTGTTGCGTTATTGGTTGTGTGAGTAATTGGTGAAGATAAAGCCTCGTTGATACATACGGTAGGCGAGGATGAAGCTGGAGTAACACTACAATTCGTTGGTGTTAAGGTCACTGAAGATTCATTATTATCCTCTTCGGGATCAGGTTCATCAGCACTAACAGTTGCAGTATTGGTGTAACTACCGGACAAATTGACTTGAGCAACAATTTGTAGGGTTCGTGAAGAACTTGGGTACGGTAAATTACCAATTGTCCAGATTCCTGTTATTTCATCATACGTTCCATGTGAAGGAGTTGAACTTACATAGGTAAATCCAGAAGGAAGTAAATCATTCACAACAACATTAGTTGCATCATTAGTTCCCTCGTTAGTAACCGTCAAAGTAAATGTAACATTGTCCCCAAAAACTGGACTCATTTCATCCACTGTTTTCACAATAGCTAAATCAGTTAAACACAGATTGAAATTAATTTCAACAGATGTCGTTCTTAAACTCCCTGAATTACCACTTGTAGCACCGTTGGCAAGAAATTCTGTAGTTCCTAGTGAATTGGTTCTTCCGTTAACACCACCTGCGACAGTTTTGGTTGAGGCATCAGATGGAGAATTCATATAAATGGCACCACCACTACCTCCACCACCGGGACCTTCTCCTTCTGTTCCTAGATTAATGAATTGATCTCCACCTTTTCCACCGTCGGCATTAATTGTTATTCCTGAAGCCACAGAAGCTGCTTGTAAAAGAACAGTACCACCTGCGCCACCACCACCTGGTGCATCATTTCCAACCGAGCCACGAGTATCTGAACCCGCTTCTCCATTTGCTTGGATGACTCCTGTACCAGTTACACTTCCTTCAACAACTAAAAAAACGATTCCACCACCATCACCACCATCACTACTCGCATTATTATTACCGTCACCAGCACCACCACCACCACCGAAGAATATTTGTCTGTCGATAGCTGGAGAAACTAAAGGCCTTCCACCAAGACCACCTAAAGCTTTTCGTAAATCGCCACCCCACGCGGTTACCCTATTATCGGTTAATGGTACACCCGCTGAAACAAAATTTGCAGGGTATGAAGGTCCTTGTGTACAAGCATTTGCATTGGAAGAACTAAAAGTATATCCACCGTGACCACCCCCAGTAGAATTAGTAAGCGCGTTACCATTTGCAATATAATTTGGATCTAATGCCCAAGCACCAGGACTTCCGCAAGTACCTCCAAAATCATTCATAACACCTGCACCTCTATACCATCCCGCCGGGTCACCACCATTTGCACCTCCACCACCTCCAGCATTATGACCATTTCCACCACCACCAGCATTCGCAGGAGCACCTCTTCCATAACGTCCACCCATAGCATCATAGTCAGGACGGTAACCTGCAATACCCTCTCCTTTCTCGCCGGCATTAAATGTTGAGCTGTAGAAAAAGTCATCATAGAAAACAGCACCAGAGGGTGGGCTACCATTAAAGAATGTTCCACCTCTAAATCCAGCGAAGTTTGCATTTATTGAACCGTTGTTAACAATATTATCAGCTAAAAGCCCCAAAAATCCTCCACGACGTCTCGTTGTAGCAGAAGGGTCAGCTCCGCCAAAAGCAGGATCTCCCCACCGAATAGGAACAATTGAAGCGCCGCTATTTACGGTTAATGTTGTATATTGAGGAATACGAATACATTGAACATAATTAGCTGCGAAGTAAGCAAATCGCGTTTTACAATCTAAGGTTATAGTATTTCCAGAAACGCTTCCAACATAAGCCATCTCATAACGTCCGCAATTATTTAAATCTACAACAGAACCATAATCTATTGAATTAGAAGTATTTATAATTGCCCCTTGCGCTTGAAAGAGAAGGATTAAATCGCCTGGCTCCAATGCGTTACTAGAAAAACTTGAAGAAGAAATATTGTATCCAGAAGGAAGATAAGCTATTCCATCCCTATTCAACTCGTTTATGTCTGTTACTGTTACGGAATTGGAACCAATTGGAATATCGGCAGTTACTCTCGTATAACGGTTCACTACCAAATTTGTCGAACTAACAGTTAATGCACCATCTTTTCCAGGTTGAGCGAACAACACATTTGATAGTGAAACTAATACAAAAATTAACAAATTAATTAATTGATTTTTTCGAAAACTATTAGATACCATACTATTTTTTTTATTAATTAAAAGTCTTGAAAAGGATTTCAAAAAATCAAATTTCCGAGAAGCTAAATCACTATTCATGAACGCATTCATTTGTTATTCAATACTATATGAACTTAATAAAAACATTAACTCAATTTAATTAACATTAACATTATTATTAATTTCCGCAAAGCTACAAAGGATTAACCCTTAATGATTAATTAAATGTTAAAAATGTTACTAAAATCATTTCAATTTTATTAAAACCCATATTAATTCTTTTTTATACCATTTTCTAATGAACAATCGCGAACTGTTCATTCACTTATATGTTTTTTGAATAGTGAGAAATGTAATTTGGCTTAAAAGGGATATTAGACTTAAGGATCACCTACCAATTTTTGAGGCAATTTCTTCGCAAAAAATCTCTTACATTATTTTTATTGTAGAAGAATGTTGGTTGAATGCTCCTGAAATAACAAATAGACATTGGCAGTTTCAGTTTGATTGTTTAATCGACATAGCCAACGAACTAAAAAAATATGGGCATCAATTAACAGTTCTTCAAGGAGATGCACTTGAGATTTTTCAAGCCTTAGATGATTCAATTGGACCATACACTCTGTTAAGCCACATGGAAAGTGGTCAACTTAGAGGTTTTCAACGTGACTTAACTATAAAAAAATGGTGTAGAGAAAAAGGTATTAAATGGAAAGAATACAAACAACAAGGAGTAACACGTGGAAGAAAAAATAGGACGGAATGGGCCGAAGAATGGGACAAATTGATGAACGAATCAATTCAAACCATAGATCTTAACCTTCTAAAATCCGAAACTTTTCCTGAAGAAGTTAAAAATCAATTCAAACTAACATTTAGACCAATAAAAGAACCTGAAATCCAAAAAGGAGGAGAAAAGGAGGCTTTGAAGTTGTTGGAGAGTTTCGTTTTTTCTCGAGCAAGAAATTACTCTAAACACATTTCAAAACCTGAGGAATCAAGAAATAGTTGTAGCAGACTATCACCTCATCTCGCATGGGGCTCAATTTCCATGCGTCAAGTTGTACAGAGAATTGAAGAGGAACGAAAAAAAGGACGTTTGAAAAGAGATTTAGCCAATTTTAAATCCAGGCTTTACTGGCATTGTCATTTTATTCAAAAATTGGAAAGTGAACCAAGAATTGAGTGGGAAAATCAAAATAGAAATTATGATTCCATTCGATACGAATTTGACGAAGTTCTTTTTGAAAGATGGAAAACTGGAACAACGGGCATTCCTCTCGTTGATGCATGTATGCGTTGTGTAATCAAAACAGGTTACATCAACTTCAGAATGCGCGCTATGTTAGTTTCAGTTTGGACTCAACATTTATTCCAACCTTGGCAACCCGCTGCTTTACATTTAGCGCAACAATTCACGGATTTTGAACCTGGCATACACTACTCTCAATTCCAAATGCAAGCTGGAACAGTTGGATATCACACAATTCGCGTTTATAATCCTACGAAACAAGCGTTAGAGCACGACCCAAATGCTCAATTTATCAAAAAATGGGTTCCTGAATTAGTTGAATTACCAGCACACCTTGCAATTGAACCTTGGAAAATTTCTGAAATGGAGAAAGTGTTTTACGACTTCCAATTGAATGTGAATTACCCCTACCCTATTGTTAATATCGAGGAAGCTGGAAAAGAAGCATCAAAATTGTTACATGAATTTAGAAAACAACCACTAACTCAAGCAATCGCAAAAGAGATCATGAAAGTCCATGTGAACTTAGACCGAAAAATCTAGTTTTTCACAACATGAATAAAGCCGTGCTTTACCCCTTCATCTAAAGGAGATTTATATTCCAATTTATAAAAATACACACCTTCCTTGAGTTCTTTACCTTCTTGTGTATCACCTCTAAAATCTGCTGTATTGTTATCTTGTACATAAACGACATTACCCCATCTATTCACAATGGTAATTTTGAAAATATCACACGTTTGAAAATAAGCTTGAACATTCAAATCATCATTAATACCGTCATTGTTTGCAGTAATCACATTTGGAAAAAGAAAATCATCAAATCCATAAATATTCGCAATAGAAGCTGACACTGTACTAGGTGAACTTACACATCCATATTGAGAAACGATATAGGCGGAATATTCTCCCATATCAGCTATTTCTAGTGGTCTTGAAAAACTAAACTCACCAGAAACAAAATTATTTGGACCACTCCAGAAAATCACCGAATTAGCCTCTGCTGTTGCCTCAAAAAACGCAGGATCACCTGGACATACTGGCGTTGAAACAGTTAAAACAGGTGGCTCAGGAGTTGGATAAATGTACATATTAAATGTCCTGGAGTCTGTGCAACCAAATTCAGTTGAAACAGTTAAGTTAATTGGATAAACACCATCTGTTGGGAAGGAGAAGGAAAGAATTGAGTCAGACGAAATTGGATTCCCCATATACGACCAAACACTGTTAAATGAACCCCCTGTTGCTATTGTACTTGTATTAGCAGCTGTAAAAGCAATTCCCTCACAAATTGTTGAGTCAACCTCAACCCCTACTACCGGAACAGCATGACCGATGACAGTATAAGTTACAGTATCATCACAAGTCACATTTCCATAAGTATCTGTAACAATTAATGATACGGAATTTTCACCCACATTTGCCAAAAGTTGGGTTGGATTTTCTTGAGTGGAAAAACTTGTTCCATTTAAAGACCAACTAAAAGTATTTGACTGAGTGGTTAAGGTAGAAGTATTTGTAAAATCAATAGGTAAATCAAAACACTTTTCAATAAAGGTGAAATCTGCTATTGGATTCGCAAAAATCAAAACCCCTCCCGTTGTTGTGTCCGAACAACCGAAATCTGTTGTGCAGATTAGCGTGAAAAACACGGAATCAGGTTGGTTAAAAACAAAGGGTGGATTTTGTCCAATAATTGTATCTAGCCCCACAATCCATGTGTGATTAAGATTGGCACCATCCGATACAAAACTATTATTCGTCAAAAAGGTGTTATCACCAACACAACCATTTTGAGAAGCAATAACTGCTTGTGGAATTGCATGAACTCTAACCGTTTGAGTCAGCGAATCTTTACAACCCATATCAGAAGTGACAACTAATTTAACCGAGTAGTCTCCTGGAGCAGTAAAATTCCGAACGAAATTGGTGGTATTTGTCGTGTAACCATCTGATGAAGACCAAGCATAAGAAGCAACGTTGGCATTTTGAACTGTTGATTGATTTGTAAGGTTTACCGCATTACCAAAACAAACTCCTTCAGTTGTAAAAGCAGGAGTTATTGGAGCTGGAGTCAATGTGGCATTCAATACTGCTAAACAACCGTTTGCAGATGTGATACTACAACTTACAACTTGGCCATTCACTGGATTTTGGATTGTTATTGAAGAACCTGTTTGACCTGTACTCCAAGCATATTGATTGAAACCCTCTGGCGCAGTTAGAGTAACAGAATTTTGATTAGTTGCACTAACACAATACCTTGAATCGATTCTAAATGGAGCGCATGCGGCATCAACATAAGCATAACCAAAATGTGCACTTTGCTCGCAATCACCTGTTGCAAAATCTAGTGTTAATGTTTGTCCAATATAACCTGATACATCGACTCCAATCGTAACCCAGTTTTTATAACGAACAGGGTCATTACCAAAACCTTGATTACAAGTTTGAAAACCAGCAACATTATTTCCAGCTGCAACTTCGTAAAAAGTACAAGGAATTACGTTACCACTTTGGTCGATTAATTTTGCTTGAAAACGTGGTTGGTCAGCAGGTGAATGTCCTGGATCCTCAAGAATTACTGCATACTTGTAAATTATTAAGGTATTGTCAGGAGTTATAGAAAACTGATACCTTAATCGTTCAGCCTGGCTACCTGAAGATGAATTGCCGAGTCGAGCGGAATACAACCCCCCTGGTGATACTCTTTGTATTTGATTACAGGCCTTCGGATCTGTACCGTTCGACATTATAACATGTCTGCCATTCGCATCAAGGGCATTCATTGGAGCAGGAACCATTTCAACGGTATTTGTCACCAAGGGACAACAAGTACCAGTTTGTCCAGTCCAGTTTGTGAAATTGCCCAACTCAAAGTCGGCATTTGTACAACCGACTTGAGCTATTAGGCTAAAACTGAAAAAGCAACATAAACTTGCAATGACGATTCGAAATGTGTTGACCATGTTGATTGAATTGATGAAAACTTAGACGGTCATAAGCAAAACAAGGTTGCAGTATAAATTAACATTATTTTAACAACTCTATCACACCTGCGGCACCTTGACCGGTTCCAACACACATTGTTACAATGCCGTATTTCTTATTTCTTCTTCGTAATTCATTGATAATTTGAACGCTTAACTTCGCTCCTGTACAGCCAAGTGGGTGACCTAAAGCAATCGCACCACCATTTACGTTCACAATTTCAGGGTTGATACCTGTTTCACGAATTACTGCCAAACCTTGTGAAGCAAATGCCTCATTCAATTCATAAAGGTCTATATCGTTTGCTGTTAAACCTGCCATTTTTATTGCTTTCGGAATAGCATCAACAGGACCAATTCCCATGATTCTTGGCTCAACACCAACAACAGCATAAGAAACCAAACGTGCAATAGGTTCAATGTTTAATTCTTTAACCATTCTTTCCGACATTACCATCACAAATGCGGCACCATCTGAAGTTTGAGAAGAATTTCCAGCAGTCACAGAACCACCGTTGGCAAATACTGGTTTTAATTTACCCAAACCTTCAACAGTAGATGCACGTGGACCTTCATCTGTATCAACTACGTAATTTTTTACTTGACGTTTTTCGTTGGCATCCAAAAAGATGTGTTCAATATTAACTGGAACGATTTCATCCTTAAAATAGCCATTTTTAATAGCATTTAAAGCTTTTTCATGTGAATGAACGGCAAAAGCATCTTGATCTTCACGAGAAACATTGAACTGTTTTGCAACCGCTTCTGCTGTTAATCCCATCCCCCAATACCAAGTTGGATTTTCTTTACCAGTTTTTGCATTTGGAACAATTCTCCAACCACCCATTGCCATAATTGACATGGATTCAGCGCCACCTGCAATAATACAGTCTGCCATTCCCGTTTCAATTTTTGCTTGTGCAATTGCAATGGTCTCCAAACCTGATGAACAATATCGGTTTATTGTCATTCCAGGAACTTTGTCGGTGTTCAATCCCATTAAGGATATCATTCGTCCCATATTCAATCCCTGTTCTGCTTCTGGAGTGGCATTTCCTACAATAACATCGTCAATTCGATTTACGTCAAGTTGTGGAACGCTAGCCACTAAATGTTTGATTACATCCGCTGCTAAATCATCCGGACGATAAAAACGGAATCCACCTTTTCCTGCTTTTCCAACTGCCGAGCGAAATCCGGCTACAATGTACGCTGTGTTTTTCATGATTATTTTTTTAATTTTTGTTTAACTATTTCAAAAATCATCGGCAAAACCGACAATCCAATGATTCCAAATATAACGGTTTCAAAGTTATTCCGAACAAATTCCAAATTTCCAAAGAAATACCCAAGTAAGGTTAGACCAACAACCCAAGTGATGCCACCAATTATATTGAAACGAATAAACTTACTGTATTCCATTTGTCCGATACCGGCAACAAACGGTGCAAAGGTTCGAACGATTGGAACAAATCGTGCAATAATAATTGTTTTAGGTCCATGTTTTTCGTAAAACTCATGCGTTTTGTCAATGTAACTCTGCTTAACCAACTGGCGACCTGCCACTTTCCATTTCAAAACTTTCAATCCGATAGTTTTCCCCAAATAATAATTGAGACCATCTCCAATAATAGCAGCGACGATTAACAAGGAAAGTACAAGCCATAAATTTAGTTGAGCAAGTTCTCCGTCTTTCATTACACCTGCACAGAAAGTTCCAGCGGCAAAGAGAAGAGAATCTCCCGGCAGTAAAGGCATTACGACCAATCCCGTTTCAACGAAAATAATAAGGAACAAAATTGCGTAAATCCAAACCCCGTAATCTTGAATTAAAGTGAACAAATGGTCATCGAGGTGGAGGATAAAATCCAGTAATCCTTTTATTAAATCAATCAATTTTTTGTGTTTTTAGCGTTTGAAAATCTTGCCAAGCTGTCATTCCGCCTTCAAGAACGTGTACATTGTTTAAACCAAATTCTGTTTCAAGAAAATTTGCACAAGCCTCTGCTCGTTTACCTGACTGACAAACGACAATAATTTTCTCGAAGTTCTTTTTAAAAGTTTCTGAACAATGTGGAATTTCTGCCATTGGCAAATGAAAAAAAGGTGAAGAACCATTTTCCAACTCATAAGATTCTCGAATGTCAATTATCAGATTTTCAGCTGAATGAGTTAACAATTTAGAAACTTCGCTAGAAGAAATACAGTTCATGTTCATTTTTGAAGCCCTTAAATTACATATTTCTTGAAAATCGAAACAATTATTTTCACCATTCGAAAAATTTAGCCCCAACTTTCAACGATTTAGGGTGATTTATCCAAGGCATAAATATCTGTTCACGAATTGAGTCCTCATTTGAAAATACTAAACTGTAAAGAATATCAATTTTCTTGTCATTTAATACCATCTCAAATCCATTTTCAGATTTTGTAAACTTAAAGATTCTTGCGCCGACATTCAATTCAATTTTTCGGTTGTTAAGTGGAACATATTCCAAATGCCGAGAAGGATGCAACTTTCGATAAGAATCAATTAAAAAACCAGCTTTTTCCTTGTTCTTCGGCTTTTTATCATCGTATAGAACCACCGTTTTTTCAGGTGTTTTAACCGCAATCAATAATTGGTTACTGTTAAAAACACAAACATGATAATCTTGTGTTTTTTCAAAACGTCCCCATACAATAAAGATGATGCAAAACACAAAAGCTACTATTGACAAGGTTTTTAGCCAAACTTTTCTTGCAAAAAACATAAAGGATATTACCAAAACTAATAGCCCGGAAAAAAGGATCGGAATATCGAATCCAAAAGCAACTGCACCCGGTAACTGTTCCACCCACTCGATAAAAGTCAACATACTCCAAAGCACTGCAAAGGTCAACCAAGCCACCACAAGATTTACAAACGGAATTTTGGAAAAAGCAATTGTAGCCAAACCAAATCCTAAGGCCAAACCTGAAAAAACCATCAAGCCGATATTGGTTAAGGCAAAATAATTAGGGAATTGGTGGAAATAATACAAGGTCAAAGGTGTAGTCATACACTGTGCCGCAAGCCCTACAGCTGTTCCATCCCATAAATAACCTATCCATTTATTTTTTGGTTGAAAAAAGGACTGAATTGGTTTGTTGAGCAAGAAAATTCCCAACATCGCACCGTAAGACAATTGAAAACCGACATCAAAAAGTAAATAAGGATTGTAAACTAATGAGATAAATGCACTGATGAAAAGTATGTTAATCGAGGTACTATTCCTGCCCGACATTTGAGCAACAATCAATAAACTGAACATTAAAACAGAGCGAACTACAGAGGGTGACAAACCTGTTAGCAATGCATAAACCCACAATAAAGAAACCACAATGAGTTGTGCTTGATACCTTGTAATCCATCGAGCAAGAAACTGAGCAAGAAAAATTAAAATTTGTGCCACAATACCAACATGTAAACCCGAAACCGCAAGAACATGCATTGCTCCCGTATTGGAAAATGAAGAACGCAACTCCGAATCCAAAAGTGATTTATCCCCTAAAACCAAAGCTTTAGCGATTGCTAATTCATCGCCTTTTAGAAATTGAGCAAGTGCATCACCGCAAAACTTTTGAAATACTTTGGTTAATTTCCAGAAACCATACAGTTCATTTTTTTCTAAAAGGACAAGGTCTTCTTCCTGAAAAAAAATCATTTTATCGATTCCTTTGGCCCGCCAAAACATACGCAAGTCAAATTCTCCAGGATTGTTGGTGTTTTTAATTTCTACCGCTTCACCATTTACCATAACTACCTCTTCACCAACAAATTCAAAAGTAGAATTGGTGAAAAACACGATTTTTTTGTCTTTAAAAATTATTTCGCTTCCTTTTTTCTCACCAATTATTGCAATCCCTTTATTCCAATCTTTTCCTTCTTTTCGTTGAAATTCATCTACTTTTAAAATCCATTGATTTTCTTCGTTTATAACTTTTGAAAAATGCCTTTCATTAAAATCCGTAACGCTTAAAGTACCCAAAAGCGGAAAAACGATTGACAAGTAAATGAAAAAAGAATCAATTTTAGCCCACTTCAATAACCTTAGCACCAAACTTACAAGAACAACACTAACTCCCCAACCCAAAAGTATCCACTGCGAAAAATCTAAAGCACAAAGCAAAACCCCGAAGGACATCAAGGTGAAAAGGTAGGCGAAAGGGTACTTATGGAATGTCATTAAGTGATGAATTTTCCGTTTGAAAATTTGATTTTTTCTTCACTTAGTAATTTGGCAATCGAACTTTTTAATGCTTGTTGCTGACCGCTAAATATCGTTTGTAATTCTGTCCAATCTTTAGCTTCCTTCAATAAATTGAGTAGGTTTTCATCGTTGCAAATGAGTTCAGGTTTTTTCCTTCGACACGCATCACACTTTCCACAATCCGCGCTTTGTTGACCAAAATAAGCAATCAACTGTGCCGAACGACACAAGTCATTTTCACAAAAAGCGACCATACTTTGTGCCTTATGCAATGCGTTTTCTTTTCTATCCTTGTAAATAGTCGTCCTGAAAGTCAAATAATCGTCAGGCAAACGCGCTTGTGTAAATGTAATTGTTGGCAATTCGCTTCGCCAGTTAAAATCAATAATTCCAAGTCGCTGCATGGATTCCAATTGCACTTGTAATTCTGAAATACTAATTTTTAAGCGTTTACAAATTTCATTTTCATGAATGACTTGGTAACTATCAAAAATCCCAGGATAAGACCGTAATAAAATGGTAGTGAGCGGTTGAAATTTTTCGTTTCGAACTTGAAAATTGTATAACTCTCTATTTTCAACCACAAATTTCACGTTTGTGGGATGTAAAACGCCTTCTGAAAGCGAAATATTCTCGTTCAATTCCAATAATTTCAAGGCGTAATAAGCATCGGAATAATCCAGTTTAAAAACCTTACAAAAAGCTTTTAAGTCAATTGGAAAAACTTCATTTAATCCTGAACCAATGGCCAATTTCAAGTAGTTACAAACTGCGCGATACACCCCCACAACTTTCTCTTTTTCAGGAAATTTACGTTCAACTTGTTGCAACAAAAATGGACCATCACTTTTTTCGTAAAAACATATCGACAACGCTTCGTTTCCATCGCGTCCTGCCCTACCCGCTTCTTGAAAATATGCCTCTGGTGAAGCAGGTACCTCGTAGTGAAGTACATAGCGTACATTAGGCTTGTCTATACCCATCCCGAAAGCGTTTGTTGCCACCATAATTTTTGCTTCCTCACGCATCCATCGATTCAAACTTCGAGTCCGTTCCTCCGCATTCATTCCACCGTGATAGATGTCGCAAAGAATTTGATTGGCAATTAATTTTTTGGCGATTTCTTTCACAGCTTTCCTCGTCGAACAATAAATAATCCCAACATCGTCGGAGTGTTTTCTGCAATACTTAACAATGTCGATTAATTTATTTTCCGTGTGATGAACGTTATAACTTAGATTTGGTCGTGAAAAAGGCGCTTCATGAATAGCAACATTCTTTAGTTTTAAAAAGTGAATAATGTCGTCTTTTACCTTTTGTGTGGCGGTAGCTGTCAATGCAAGAACGGGAACCTCGGGATGATATTCGCGAAGATTTGCAATATCCAGAAAAGAAGGTCGGAAATCATGTCCCCATTCGGAAATACAATGCGCTTCATCCACCACAATTAAGCCAACTTTCATCCGCTTGAACCGTTCAATAAAAAGATTCGATTTCAGCCTTTCTGGCGAAGTGTACAGAAAATCATAACCGCCAAAACGCGCATTATCCAAAGTCACATCGAGCTCGCGATAAGTCATTGCACCAGTCAAAGCTTTTGCCTTAATTCCGTTTTTCATCAAATTTTGGACTTGATCCTGCATTAAAGCAATAAGTGGTGACACAACAATTGTTAAACCTTCACGCGCCAAACCAGGAACTTGAAAACAAATAGATTTTCCTCCTCCCGTTGGCAAAAGAGCGAGCACATCACGACCGTTAATTGCGTCATCCACAATATCTTCTTGCATCGGACGAAAGGCATCGTAACCCCAAAAATGATTAAGAATATCGCGGCTTTTTTTCACAAACTTTTCCCTTTGCAACAAATATAAACGGTTTTATTCACCCAACAACGGCGCAACCAATACAGATAGAAAGTGTATATTCGCACAACATTAAACAACAAAGAATGTCTTTACCTACCATTTCATTTCAACTTACTAAGACTGAAACTTCGCGATTGAATCAAGTAGATTGGGATAATTTAGCTTTCGGAAGGGTATTTTCCGACCACATGTTTGTAATGGATTTTAAAAATGGTTCGTGGCAAGAAGGTCAAATTGTTCCTTTTGCTCCGATTCCAATGCATCCTGCAATGTCTGCTGTTCACTATGGGCAGTCCATTTTTGAAGGATTAAAAGCTTACAAACACGCAAACGGCGAAATCACGATTTTCCGTCCTGACATGAACGCAAAACGCTTTAAAGAATCAGCGGAAAGAATGTGTATGCCTAGTGTTCCTGAGGATATTTTCATGGAAGCGATTAAACAGTTGGTTAGTGTTGACAAGAATTGGGTAACAGACAGAGATGGGTATGCGCTTTACATCCGTCCGTTTCTTTTTGCTACAGATGAATTTGTGGGTATTAAACCTGCGGAAAACTACAAATTCATGGTAATCACCTCTCCTGTAGGAGCTTATTACGCAGAGCCGGTTCGTGTGAAAATCGAAGAATACTACACCCGAGCTGCAATTGGTGGTGTGGGTCGTGCGAAAGCAGCTGGAAATTACGGTTCATCTCTATATCCTGCCAAACAAGCTCAAATGAATGGTTTCCACCAATTGGTTTGGACCGATGCAACAGAACACAAATACATTGAAGAATCGGGAACAATGAATATCGTTTTCCAAATTGGAGGAACATTGATTTCACCTTCTGAAGATTCTGACACAATTCTCCGAGGAATTACCAAACGCTCTGTTTTCGACCTTGCAAAAGCTTGGGGTATTCCTGCCGAAGAAAGAAAAGTTACTGTTCAAGAAATCATTGAAGCTGCGAAAGGTGGAACTTTGGAGGACGCTTTTGGTGCGGGTACCGCTGCTACAATTGCTCCGATTGTTGAAATTGGCTACCGCGACGAACGTATCCAACTCGCTCCTTTAGAAAGCAGAACAATCTCTCAAAAAATTAAAAACTACCTCGACGATTTAAAAACTGGAAAGATTGAAGATGAGATGGGGTGGAATTTTAGGGTTTGATGACTTTAGGATGTTAGGATTTTAGGATTTTAAGACTTTAGGATTTTAGGACTTTAGGACTCCGCCCGGCGGAAGGATGTTAGGACTTTAGGATGTTTGGATTTTAGGACTTTAGGATTTTAGGACTTTAGGATGTTAGGACTCCGCCGCGGCGGAAGGACTTTAGGACTTTACGAGGGAATGAGTAGTACAATCTGAAAGACTTAGTAAAATTTGAAACCTTTCCGCTGAGACTGGAGGCATTTTAACTCCGACGTTGAGAAATGAATTTTATGTGCGATAAAATGAATCTTTTTGGTAAAAATCAAAACAAGTTTAAGCCGGTTTTCATTTTTTCTAATTTCTAAAAAACAACTCCGTATCAAGCGATTTTTGTGTAACACCGTTGTATGGTCCATTTTTTAAACCAAACGAGGTCAACATTACCAGCCAAACTGCCTTTCTTGTTTTGGTTGCCTCTTTAAATTCGCTAATCTTATTTCGAAGGATTTGGTCGTAGTTCTTAGTGATAAGATATTCTGCTTGTGAATATTTTATTTCTACAAGATTAATCACCTTGTCCGCGCGGTCAATAACCAAGTCTATTTGCGCATTTTGATTCTTCCAAGAAGAAATATTGGTTAGGATTCCATCTATTCCAAGTGCTTTTTTTATTTCAGTAGCGTGATTTAAGCATACTATTTCAAAGGCATAACCTGACCAAGTGTTATATACTGGTGTATTGATTAAATTCAGCCAAGTATTTGCATCATTGTACTTTGTAGCAACAAGAAAGTTTTGGTGAAAAATGGTGAAAGCATCAGTGAGTTGGTAAATAACTTCACGTGTTTTTTTATTGAAATTATTGTATTTCCTAATAAAACCACTTTCCTCTAATTCATTCAAAATTCGTGTTAAACCACCGCCGTCTGAAACATGGCTTAATTTTACAATATCACTCCGTTGCAAGCCTTTATTTTTGGTGCCGATTGATTCCAAAATACGGAGTTGATTTTCTGAATTGTCAAAAAGGGATTGTAAGATTATTCGACACTCATTTTTTAAGGGTGCATTTTCCGAAAAACACAAATAATTGATGTTTTGAGCGGCACTCCAATCCTTGTTAAAAAGAGAAAGATAGTACGGTACTCCGCCAAAACACATATAAGATTCAAGGCATTGCGTGTAATCGTATTGACAACCAATGGCATTTAGATATTCATTCGTTTCTTTTAAGGTAAATGGATTTAGCTTAATTCTTAATGTAACTCTGTTGTGTAATCCGTCTTTATTTTTTATTAGTTTATTGATCATCCAAGAGGCAGACGAGCCACAAACAATCAGTAGAATATCAGATCTTCGACTAGCCCAGCTATTCCAAAAATATTCAAAGGCTGTCATAAAACTCGAGTTTCGTTGATCCATCCAGGGAAGTTCATCCATGAAGACTATTTTTTTTTCATCACTACTCGATTCCAGTTGCTCTATTAACAATCGAAAAGCTTCAATCCATGTGTTTGGAATTTGAATAGTTTCTTTTCCAAAACTATCTCTTATACTCAGTGAAAAAACCGTAAGTTGTTCTTTTAAAGTTCCTTTAGCTAATCCTGTGGTGTAAAATGTAAATTCATCATTGAAAACATGTCGGATTAGAAAAGTTTTGCCAACTCTTCTTCTTCCATAAACAGCCACAAAGTGTGATTGGTCAGCTGATACACAAGCGCTAATCGTAGCAATTTCATTTTTTCTCCCTACAAATTTTTCATTTTTCGTTTCAATTTGGCTATATATATAAATAAAAGAATACTTATGGCCAAATTGAAAATTTATTGAGGCTAAATCTATTCTATGTGATTGTAGTATTGACCATTCAACATTCTAATTTGGCTATAACTACAAAAAACAAACAACTTACAGCCAAATCAAAACATAAAGTAACTACCCAAAAATCGAATCAAATTTTAGAGTGTAACGGACTATGAATTAGATGTTAGAACACTCTGAAGACTTTCAACACAAATAGTAATTGAATGATTATCTAAATTCAAAAGGAAATCACATGTTTTACCAACGAAGATTCTTTCGCAGTGGCGAAGACGCATTAATACCAACCAAGGTTTCAAATGTTGATATAAATTTCATTCGAAATCTTTCCGCCACGACCTTTATACCCTAGAAATTTATATGCGAAAAAATGCATCATAATCCGTATAGTATGGATTTTCTATAATCTTGCATCTTATAAATATGTTGCGCAAATTCATCTTACTTTTCGTTACAATTGTACGCTGTTCCATTAGTTGGGGACAAGTTGTTTATATTCAATTCATTGATACTAACTCAGGTGAAAACATCCAAAATGTCAACGTTTTAGTGAAAGTTATTGATGCGAATGAGAAATTAAAAGATTCTACTTTTTACCTTCGTTCTTCCGTAAAAGGAGTTGCAAGTTTCAAATTGGAAAATGCGGCAATTGGTACAATAATTAATCTCAATTCCTCCCATCCAATTTATGATGTTTACAGCAAGACATTAAAAACTAAGTCATTAACTGATACTTTAAAAGTTACGCTATTCTTACAAGCAACAAAAACATTGCAACTGAAAGAAGTTGTTGTGAAAGCGCCTGGAATTCCCGATACGGTTTACTCATCTAAAGAATTGAGTGTAGCAGATTTTGAGGTGCTTCCGAATGGTGATTTATTGCTACTCACCTACCCCAAACAACTTCACAAAGGACATGAACTCATTCTGTATAATGGTCAAAAAGTGAGATCCAAATTCGCGCTCGACGATCAGGCTCAATACCTTACCAAAGATTATCGCGGAAATATCCACCTCATCGGAAAGGAAAAAGTGTTTGGAATTCTTATTCAAGAAAATGAAATTGGAATTGCTCAACTAACAAAAGATTATTTTTTCAAATACGTTGCGCCGATTGTTGATACCAATACTGCCAAATTGTTCTTCACTACTTTCAATAAAGATTACCCCGCGTTCGATTACCTGGCCGTTGATTTGGCGGATTCCACCTACAAAACGCTCCTACATATTCAAGACGACTTAATGATGGAACTTTACCGCTCCGAATACAAATGGGTAGATGTGCGAACCAAACTTTGGGCAAGGGAAAAAGAGCGCGACACAGGAATCGATAAGGAAATCTGGATTGGAGCCAATTATTTTACGCAGTCCATTTATTACAAAGAAGTTTATGCACCGCTCTTCCAATGCAATGACAGCATTTTCATTTTCAATTACCCTAAAGATTTACTGGAAATCTACGACAAAAAGGGCAATTTTCTTTCCAAAACAGCATTGACGCATCATTACCAAGCTAAAAAAACGGGATTTAAACGGCACTTAATTCAAGATAGAATAACAGGCAGCATTTACGCGCTCTACGAAAAAGACGGATTTTCTTACCTCGGACTTATTGACAAACGAACGGGACAAATTACGGAAAAAGTGCAACTTCATTTCAAGTATGTGGAGAAAATTCGCGTACAAGACAACCAAGTTTTCTACGTTTATCGTCCGTTCGAATCCATCCAGAAAAAATTCCTTTATCGCGAACAGTTGCCCTACAATTTTAAACCGCAGAAATAAAACAAATGCCTATCAATTAGGGAATATTAATCTCTACAGAAACAGGCAAATGATCACTGTAACCTGCTTGGTATTTCCCACTGTGATAAGTTCGAAAAGGATATTTTGTTCCTTTAACATCTTTCAATAAATAAGGAAATTCGTGGATTATCCCTGAATTCGCCGTGACCTTTAACTTCTTGGCTATTAGTGCGCCTGAACTCACCATAATATGATCGAGTACGTCCCATTTTTTATCGTAGTAATGTGTCCCACCCATTTTTCCAGAACTTGAAGAAATCATAGGTTGTAACTTCAAAGACATTAATTGTGGTGCGATATCATTGGGATGATCGTTTAGGTCGCCCATAAAAATGATTCGTGTTGTACTATCAATTGCGAGCAAAGAATCAACAAAATAAAAAGCAGTTTGAGAAGCCTTCAAACGACGAGCTTCCGTTTTTTCTACACCTCCCGTTCTGCTGGGCCAGTGATTCACAATAACGTAAAAATTGTGTTTTTTAAACTTATAATTCGCCCACAAAATGTCGCGTGTACGTGCAGCAGTATCATCATCAAAACGGAAACGCAAAATACCTTTGGCTGCTAATTTCAGTTTTGAACTATCATAAATCATTGCCACATCGATTCCGCGTTTGTCTTCACTTTCGTAATGGACAAGGCCATAATTCTCAAAGTTTTTTTGATTTTTAATTATATCGCGAACGACTCCTTCGTTTTCCACTTCACAGAATCCCGCAACAATCGGCCTGCCCGCATCATTCAGGACTTGACGAATGTGCGTGAGTTTTTCCAAATATTTTGCAGAATTCCATTCTTTCTTGGAAGACGGTAAATACTCCGAATCGTCATTCAGACCTTTGATGGTATCAAATAGATTTTCAACATTGTAAAACAAAACGCGTTGTTTTTTTTGGGCAAGAACACATTGAAAAATCAAAAGTGTGGAAAAGAGGAACACAAGTTTCATGGTGTAAAGGTAAGGTTTGTTAATTTTATAAATGTGCTAATGTTCTTCAGCCGAGGGGGGAGATTTAATGTGCTTCCGGCGAGGCGGAGGTTAAGTGTGCTAATTATGGAAATGTGTTTCCTTGGTGGATGGGTAATGAGTGAGGGCGGAGAGCATTTTGAATTTGACTTTGTGAGAGCTGCTGGATGTTGGGAAATTGAGATGGGGTTATAAAAAACGGCGGAATGAATTTGGTGTTCATTCAGGGTGGAACGAAATGCCATGTTGAAATGCCATTTTCAAGGTATTATTTGGAAATTCTATTCTGAATATATTCCTCAATGGAACTTTCAAAATAACAGAATGCATTTCCTTTTTTGAGGGATTTGAGTTTAAATTTACTGTCGAAACCAGTTAGACTAAAAACGAGTATGGAATTTCTGTAATCAGCTCATTAATTTTATAAGGATACTGCTCGCCCACACTGGTTTTGTAGCTTACCTCTAAAGTTGAAATATTTAAACTTATTACTTCCCCTTTAAACTTTAAATAAGTATCCAAATAAGGAACAGCAAAACTGACCTTATCACCTGGATTTAAAGATGTGATATCAAAATTATCTTTGTTCATAATCAATATTTTTGTTTTTCTGGAATCACACCTCTAACCCCTCCTCTTGGGTTTTGGACATCGCCTTTGTAACGGGGTATCAAGTGAATGTGAACGTGATGAATAGTTTGTCCAGCAGCTTCCCCAACATTTATTCCAATGTTAAAACCGTCTGGATTAAAACGATTAGTTAGAATAATTTTCACCTCATTCACAGCACGAAGACAAGCTTGTTGAAGCTCTAGTGACAAATCGAAGTAATTTGGTATATGTTTTTTTGGAATGATTAAGGCGTGACCATTTGTGACTGGAAATTTATCGTAAATAGCGTAAAGTTCAGGGGTTTCAAAAATCACTTCTCTATCGCGGTCGGGAAAACAAAAAGGACAAGTTACGTTCTGATTTACTTCATTTTGGTTTAAATGACTGTATTCATAAATCTCACAATTTTCATTCAAAAAAATGGATTTGTAAGGTAATGTTACCAAGCATTGATAGGTTTGCTTTTTGTGCAATTTATGCAAGCGGAAACCTTCGTATTGAATATCCCTTCGAACAGCAAAATATGCTTTTCCATTCGGTTTCAGAAGATTGGAAACTTGCATTAAAACACGTTCTTGCTCCTCTGGTAGAAGGACGTTCAATACATAAAAACAAAGAATTGTATCGAATTTTTCAACTGGAAAATTAGGATAAAAAAACGGGTCGTAACCCACAATATCAACACCTTTTTCCTTTAATATCTCCACATCCTTTCCCATACCACAACCGAAGTCAAGCACTTTTCCAAGTATTTTCTTTTGATTCAAGACAATGCGTGCTGGATAAGAAAGCGAGGTGCGTTGTATGGCGGTAAAGTGGCTATGTTGGTTTTTCATAATTTAAAAGTTCAAATCCATTATTCGCTGCAATTGTTAATAAAGGTTGAATTATTTCTTGAAACTTCTTCTTACTTAATGAAGAATTACTCTCATGAAAAATGACCCAATAATCCTCTAAAAACTTATTATAAGGATACTTTTCTTGAATTATTTGGTAAGCAGTATTTTGAGTTTCAAAAAACGAATCAAAGTACTCAGAAAACGATGGGATTTTATCATTTTTTTTTGAGTTAAATGATTTTTCAGAAGGAATTAGATTCCAAATCTGATCATGAGAAACAAAGGCATGAGGAATAAAATGCTCAACAACATAACTGTCTTTTGTTAATTTTTCCCCTGTGTAAATGCATTCAATGGAACCTAATTCATCAAAAACCAAATCCCAAAAATTTCTTCTGTGTCTATTTAAACTACCTCTTTCGGCAGGTTGGATAAGTTTATTTGGTATATCTGGTACATTAGGATTTCTTGATTGAAGAAACAAAGCTAAATTCCAAAGACAAAAGTCCTTAAGAATTCCTGAATTTTCCTGTAAATAAGTCAACCATGAAGAATTAATTTGAATTGAATCACTCGAAAGAGCATAGAGACAATGGTTTTCAAAATTTTCAGATGAGAGGTAAATTCTCCTTTTTCTTTCTGAGTCAGTCTCATTTTTCAATTTTGGAAACCAAGGACTTAAAAACCAATGGGGAACATTTTTATCAAAATGCTTTAATATTGAGATGGTTTCCTTATTTGAAGTTTGAATCAATTTTGTGACAATTGATTCCCTTTTTTCATCGATTGTTATTCCTTCAATTTCACGGATACTTTTGATAGCATCTTGAATTAAATCCTGTTTCCCAAATGAAACCTTGAAGTAATTTACCGTGTACCACGCATTGGAAATCATTCTTGAAAACAATTCCAATTTTGAGAATTTTATCCTATTATTTTCAACTAGTTGCAAAATTGATAATAACCAATAATATTTGTAAGCTGTTGAAACATTATTGAAGCTCCCTGCTAAAAGTTTTATGGGTAGATTACTTGAGTTTGGTAATTGCATGGGTATTTAATTTTTAAACTAAACTTAGTGAAATTTTTTAGAAAAAGACGAATTAGTATTTAAATCCCCCCACGCCCCGACGAAAGCGGAAAGCTTCACGATGCGCAAGGCACAGCCACCAAGGGGAAACAGCGACCGGCGGTAGCTCGTTTGCCCTTGTTTGTGGCGTAACCTTCAAGACCGTTGCAAAAGCCCTTACTCATCGTTACATCTAAAATTTCGACTCCTCATTAACTGCGGTTTGAAATTTTCAAAAACCTCGATTAAAAACTTTTGGAACGGTCTTGATGCGCGAGTGAACTTGTAGCTGTAGGCGGTGTGGGTTGGAAAAGTGCGGTCGGGAAAGGCGCATAATTAAACCTAAAAAAATCCTGAAATTTTTCCCCTAAAAGATCTTTATCAATAACTCATTCCAAAATGCCAAAGCGGAATCGTGTTTTGGTAGCCGAAAACAATATCATCTTTGATGAGAAAAGCATTTGAGAGTGCAGTGATTTGTTTCTTGGTTTTGTCTTTACCGCCCACCTCAAAAACAAATTCATCAATTTGAAAGTCAGCATTTTTATGTGTAAAAACATCATGCTCCAATTTCACTTGATTAACGAAAAAAGTTTCTCTCACATTGCCAATATCCGTTGAATTAAATCCAATTGAATGCATGAGATTAGAATTATCCAAATAAATTTTTTCCACTTTTCCCATCGCTCGAATTCCTTCGGTCTTGTCTCTTAATTGCTTGATAATTCCTGCTTTCTCAAAATAGTGTATAAACTCAACAATTTGATTTCGATGCACATCCACTAATTCTGCAATTTTGGTAAAATTGGGTTTAATCGGAACACTTCTCGCTACAATAGATAGTAATTGTTTCATTTTCAATGCGGTTCCGATATTCATTTTGGCATACATTGGAATATCTGTTTCAATAGTCATGTTCAATATGTTGTTTAACCTTACTTCATAATCAGGTTCGTTGAAAAAGGGATAGTATCCGTTTTTGAGGTAATTTTTGAAGTGCATTAATGGATAATCAACTTCTTTTGCCGTCACTTCATTGTTCAATATTTGCTCAAAGGAATACGGTTTGATTTCCATACGATTTATCAAATTAAGGTATTCCCGAAAGGATAAGCCTTTTAGTGTATAACAAATAACACGACGGCTTAAATCATCAGTTCCTTTGTACAGGTCTAAAATCGATGATCCAGTTAAAACAACTCTCAATTTTTGAAGATTGTCATACATCATTTTAATCTCTTTCGACCAATTTGAATATTTGTGAATTTCATCAATGAAAAGGTATTCACCTCCGTTCAAATGAAATTGAGTTGCTAAATCAAATAAAGTATTGGATGAAAAATAAAAATCGTCAGCACTGACATACAATGTTTTTTGAATTTCTCAATTCAATTTTATGTGTTGTAATAAAAGCGTTGTTTTTCCTACACCTCGATCTTCAATTATGGCGATTATCCTATTTTCCCAATTTATTTTTGAATGTAAATATCTTATTAGTCTTGTATCCGTTATATCTATCAACGCTCGGTAATGGGCTATTAATCGTTCCGTCTTGTTAATTGTATAACAAATGAATAAATTCGCTAAATTCATTTAGCGTTAATTATATAAAACAAAAATATTATTTAGCGAAAAACGAATACATCACTCATTTAAAATAGCGATATTGCCTAAAAAACACTTGTATTTAGAAATATTCCGAGTACCCTCCCCTGAAGAAAAAGGAAAGTTTCAAAATAATTGGGGCAGCGCCTCCAAAGCCGAAACAGCTTGGAATTGGAAAAATTGTACTACAGTTGAAATGATTAATACCATTTTTAAATCGTTGGATTTTTACCCGAAGGTGCGGGATTCCATCTACACATTCATTGGGTTCGACATCAAATCTTACAACTTCAGGGTTCAAGGTCAAGTCAATTTAAACCTATGTTGATTTAAGGTCAAATATCTATTCTAACTTAAGCTTTTCGACATGGCTAACATATACCCTAGGTGCACACCTTCATGGAAATTATTGAAATTTACTGCTGTTTCCCAATCAGGAATCTCAAATCCCGTGTGTGTTTTGTAAGGATGGAAGTGTTGGAATTTTCCGTCTTCAAAGTCTTTAATCGTTTGTTGAAACAAGGTATCAATCGCGTCACAAAGTTTATCCAATTCCTCTTGTGTAATTGGCGTTTCGGGGTTTGTTCCGGGTAAATATTTGTCGGCGATTGCTTTTTCGAAATGAATCGGTAGTCCTGACAAAGCATAAACTAGTCGTTGTTGCACCACTAAAATATGCCCTAAATTCCAAGCTAAATTATTTTTAAAACCTGAAGGAATTTGATTCATTTGTTCTAAAGAGAACTTACTCACCAATCCTTTCAAAAACTGGCGATTACGTTGCCAAACGGCGAAGGTATTTTGCATAAAATCAATTAATTGCACTTAAAACATCTAAATAAAATCCCCAAAATTTTTGTACGGAGGACACTTGCACTTTTTCGTCAGGGGAATGTGCCGCGCGGATATTTGGACCGAAGGAAATCATATCTACTCCCGGCAAATGTTTCCCCAAAATTCCACATTCCAAACCTGCATGACAAGCTTTTACTTTCGGTTCATCTTGGAATTTTTCGCGGTACATTGCTGTCATGATTCGCAAAATATCAGAATTTGGATTGGGTTTCCATCCCGGATAATCGCCAGATTGTTCTACTTTGCAACCCGCCAATTCGAAAGCTGAACCAACCACCATACTCACTTCTGCTTTTGTACTTTCAACACTACTGCGTTGTAAGGATTGCGTGGTGAAACTTCCGTTTTGGATTTGAACACGTGCCAAACTACTTGATGCCTCCACCAATCCTTCAATGTCCGGACTCATACGAAAAACACCGTTGTGCACCGCATTCAAACAAGCCAATATGTTGGTAAAATCAGCTTTTGAAACTGCTTGTGCATCGATATTAGTTTCTTGAATAGCCCAATTGTGGTGGGGTTCTATTGTTGCATATTCGTCCTTCAATTCGGCAAAATAAGTTTGGCAAATTTGGTCGAACGTTGCCTTGTTAACCGCTGAAATCACAATTGTTGCCTCTGCTTCGCGTGGAATAGCATTTCTCAAACTTCCACCGTCAAAACGCAATAGTTGAACGTTTAAAGATTGGCTCAACTGAAAAAGCAGACGAGCCATCCATTTATTGGCGTTCCCTCGTCCTTTGTCGATATCCATGCCGGAATGTCCACCTAACAGACCGCGTAATTGTATGGTTAATTGTAATGGATTTTCTTGTAAGACTTCGGTGCTATACTGATAGTAGGTATTCGTATCAATTCCTCCAGCGCATCCAATTGACAATTCATCATCGTCTTCAGTGTCCAGATTTAAAAGGATTTTTCCCTGAAACAAACTCCCATCCATTTCTTTCGCACCAGTCATTCCGGTTTCCTCATCAATGGTGAAAAAGGCCTCAATTGGTGGGTGAGCAAGAGTTTTGGAAGATAAAACTGCCATAATTGCTGCCACACCAATTCCATTGTCCGCGCCTAAGGTTGTACCGTTTGCATGAACCCAATCACCATCCACCAACATTTCAATTCCTTGTTCATCAAAATCAAAAATTTTGTCAGCATTTTTCTGGTGAACCATATCGAGGTGCGACTGTAAA
>CAZWSY010000019.1:0-1205 GCA_964636775.1 uncultured Lishizhenia sp. | reverse complement strand
CCTCTGAACCTGGTTTTTTGATGATAACGTTTCCAATTTTATCAACGATTGTTTCCAAACCTAATTTTTGTCCGAAATCAACCATAAACTGTCGAACTTTTTCCTCTTTTTTCGAAGGACGTGGAACTGCATTAAGGTCGGCGAAATGTTGCCAAAGTGCCTGTGGCTCTAATTGTTGAAAGGTCATAACTTACGGAAATTTAGGATATTGTTGGAAATTCGGATCTCGTTTTTCAAGGAAAGCATGTTTACCTTCTTGAGCTTCCTCTGTCAAATAATAAAGTAGGGTTGCATCACCTGCCAATTCCATTAGTCCGTGTTGTCCGTCGAGTTCAGCGTTTAAAGCACGTTTAATCATTCGCACGGCCAAAGGACTACGTTTCATAATGGTTTTGCACCATTCCACCGTAGTATCTTCCAAATCAGCCAAAGGAACAACCTTGTTCACCATTCCCATTTTTTCGGCCTCTTCCGCAGTATATTGATTGCACAAAAACCAAATTTCTCTCGCTTTTTTCTGTCCAACGTGACGAGCAAGGTAGGACGAACCAAAACCACCGTCAAAACTACCAACTTTAGGACCTGTTTGACCGAAACGTGCATTTTCCGATGCGATTGTCAAATCACAAACCACATGAAGAACGTGTCCGCCACCTATTGCATAACCGTTCACCATAGCAATAACAGGTTTGGGCAGGGAACGAATCGCTTTGTGAAGATCGAGTACGTTTAAACGAGGAACGCCATTTTCGGATATATAACCACCCACACCTTTCACATTTTGGTCGCCACCCGAACAGAATGCTTTGTCGCCTTCACCAGTTAAAACAACCACATTAATGTCTGGATTTTCCCGACAAATGCTAACCGCATCAAGCATTTCGAAATTTGTCTCTGGACGAAAAGCGTTGTAAACGTGGGGTCTATTGATTGTAATTTTCGCAATACCTTCAAAAAATTCAAATCGAATGTCGGTGTATTGCTTGATTGTTTGCCAATTGCGTTGTGCCATAATTTAAAAATGTTTGTGCGAATATAAGAAAGGGAGTTGAGAGTGAAGAGTAAAATCCGCCGCGGCGAAGAAAGTGATAATTATCCATTTCAGAGACGATAGAATGTTTAAGTTCGGGCGAACGGACAGGATGAGCTGAAAACGAAATTTCGTGTCTTTCGTGGTAGATTACTGTAACTTTCTGAATTACAAC
>CAZWSY010000018.1:0-49871 GCA_964636775.1 uncultured Lishizhenia sp. | reverse complement strand
ATGTTCAGAGTAATCATAGGATTCGTATATTTTTATTTTTTAGTTTCACTACTACTTTCCATATATAGTGATTTTAGTTTGTCTGAAAACAAAAGTTGGATAATTACATGTTTTTATGTTTTCTTAGTTTTTATTATTCCATTAAGTGGTGGTCTAACAGGTGTTCGATGGCCTACGGCATTAATTATTCTATTGTATAGTTCTTATAAATTAGCCACAACGAATCAAAGAAAATACTTTATTCTCGCTTGTTTGGCAACATTAGTCCATTTTGCTATAGTGCCTTCACTACTTGCAATTGCACTGATTAGCTTTATGCCTTGGATGAGGAACTACTATTTCACAGTGATTGTGTTATTGTTATCCATCGTTTTTGCAGAAACCTTAGCAAATATGTTTATGAATTATTCGGACGTGACAGAAACGCTAGAACAAAGTACTAGAGACTACACTGGCGAGGGTTATGTTAACAAACGACAACGAGGAATTGAAAAATGGAATTGGCATGTAAGCATAGGTAAACAATGGCCTTTTCAGTTATGTGTTCTTGCTTCGATAGTTATATCTATCATGAGGAATAAACTCGAATTCAATAAATTAACCGAAAAGATTTTTCCACTTTCTGTCTATTTTACAGTCTTTGCATTGATTACAGGTGGTATTTTGGATTTTAGTACCAATCGTTTTGGAAAATTATCAGAATTCTTCATGCTATTATTGCTACTAGGTATATGGCAGTCGAATAGTAATAAGAAAATAGTCAAAGTTCTTGTAGGTGTTTTTTTGTTCGTTTATACGTTTAAAATGTACATCACTTTAAATTCCGATATTCAAACAATAGGTTTATTATTTTTTTCAAATCCTTTGATTGCTTTTGTATATAGTTTCTTTTTTCAAAACTAGATGATTCTCATCTTTAAATTAAACTGATGTAAAGTAACTTCGAGTTCTAGCATCATTTTTTGTCTAATTTTAAGTAAGTCATCACCTTTTTAATTAACCATTTAACCATGAATTTAAATTTGTCAATTATTGTTCCAGCGTACAATGTTTCTAACTATTTAGAGAGATGTCTACAGTCTTTGTTAGACCAAAATATTTCGAAAGAGGCGTACGAAATAATTATAGTGAATGATGGTTCAAAAGACGATACTCAATTAGTGGCAGAAAAATTTATCGCAAAACATCATTCTTATATTATACATCTGATTAACCAAGAAAACAAGGGATTGGCGGGCGCAAGAAACACTGGTATTCGGTTCGCCAAGGGAACTTATTTAATGTTCGTAGATTCCGATGATTATATTGAACCAAATGTATTGGCTGAGATGCTCGATTTTGCGGTGTCAAATAGTCTTGAAATCGCTATGTTTGGACAAACCATAATAGTAAATGGGGTAAAAAAACATAGACAAAACAAAAATAAAGGAACATCATCTGTAATGATGGGTATTGAATTGTTTTTTCAAAGACACGGAGAAAGTGCATGTAAATACCTTATAGAAAGTAATTACTTAAAGTCAAACGACCTTTATTTTTTTGAAAAAGCAATATATCTTGAGGATGGAGAATGGAGTCCTAGGTTGTTTGCAAAAGCACAAAAAACAGCCTACAAAAACCTTTTCTTTTACAACTATGAGCTCCGACCAGGATCCCTTGTGACGTCAGGCGTTGCACTCACTGAAAAAGCGATACTTGGATATATGCAATCTGCACATCATTTAAAAAAGTTCAAGGAAAGAACAGATTTGACACTAGAACAAAGTCAGTTTATCAATCAAACTATTGCCAAGTTTGTATTGCTTCCAATAACTTTGTGTGCAAGTTTTAAAGGATTTAAGCAAATAATGATGGTGAGAAAAATAATTTTCAATTCTGGATTCAACAAATTAGAGATAGTAGGACTAAGAGAAGAGCGATTAAAACAGGCCAAATTGTTCAATAAATCATTTTTTATGTTGTTTTTATATTTACTGAAAAAGAATTTTTTAGCCTCTCGAAGCAAAGATAAACCTAATGCCTTGCAAACAACCTAAAAAGCATGAAACCAAACTTTTTTAAGCGTCTTCGTCACAAAAATCATTTCGGTTTTTATTTGGCTCTTTTGTTTCATAGATTATATATTTTCTACAAGTATAGATTACATAGTGATGAATACTACATCAGAAATAGTTTCAAAAAACGGTTTGGTAAGTTACCTGATTTGGTTTCGCCTCAAACACTAAATGAAAAAATCCAATGGTATAAGTTGCATTTCAAGCATCCATTAATTGTTCAATGTGCAGATAAATTTGCCGTTCGCTCTTATGTTGCTCAGAACATCGGTGAAGAATACCTTATTCCTTTGTTCTTTCATACACAGAACCCAAAAGACATTGTTCCTGAAAATTTACCAGATTTACCATTTATCATTAAAGCTAATCACACTGCTGGAACTCATCATATTGTGCGTGATAAAAAATCTTCCGATTGGAAAAAAATTCAAATGGATTGCAAATGGTGGTTGAAATCTAACTACTACCATATCGAAAAAGAATGGCAATACGGCTCGATTAAACCTCGAATAGTTGTTGAAAAATTACTTATAGATACGGATGGGAAAGTTCCATCAGACTACAAACTACATTATTTTGATGGGGAATTTGAATTCCTACAAGTAGATTTAGACCGTTTTACACTGCATAAAAGAAACATTTATGATAAAAATTGGAATTTATTGCCCTTCACTTGGAGTATTTTAGACAATAATGGTTATCCTGTTTGGGATAATGGTCAATCTGTTGAAAGACCAAAGGATCTTGAATTAATGATCGAACTTGGAGCCAAACTGGCTAAGCCATTTCCTTATGTCAGAGTAGATTTTTATTTCTTAGACCAAAGGATATATTTCGGTGAGTTAACATTCCATCACGGCGGCGGACTAGAACATTTCACTCCCGACGAGTGGGATTTGTTTTATGGAAATAAGGTACCTTTAAGAGATTTATAATGAGTAAAAAATCACTTGTTAATCTTATCTTAATAATGACAGTTAAAATTTGAATTATAATTTTTAAAATAAAGTTGATAACATAAGCTTTTATGATAAGTAGAGATGTTAAACTAAAAATTTTAAATAATAATTACTTGTTAGGGGTAGTTGTTTTTTTTCAAAACATCATTTATTGGTTTTGGAACTCAAAAAAAATTAAAGGAAAGGAAAACGCTATTAAAATTGGTGAAAATGTAATTTTAAGAAAGGCAAGTTTCAAAATAATTGGAAATAACAATACTATTATAATAAGTAAAAATTGCAGAATGCGAAATATGAAATTTGAAATAGAGGGTAGCAACAACATGATTTTTTTAGATGAAAAAGTTAATTTCATGGAAAAGGGGTGGTTTTTAATTCAAGGTGAAAACTCTAGAATCAGTATTGGAAAATCTTCTCTTTTTAGAGACGCAAAATTATTTGCCGGTGAGAGTAATACCAAAATTGAAATTGGAAATAGTTGTTTTTGCGGAATTGTCTCTTTTAGTACAAGTGATTTTCACTCAATAATCGATTTGGAATCAGGAAGGAGAATTAATCCTCCGGGTGACATCAAAGTTGGAGACAACAATTGGATTACTAATCATATTTTGATTAGAAAAGGTGCGGAAATAAATGATAATTCTGTGATAAGTCCTTATTCCATTGTAAATAGAAAATTTGAAAAATCAAATATTGTTTTAGCGGGTCAGCCTGCAAAAATTATTAAAGAAAATATCACTTGGAGTAGAGAGAAACTACCCTATTAATTTGGATTAAAATGTTGTCGATAAAAGAAAAATTGTCAAAAAATTACATCAATGCAATAGGTTGGAAAACCAAACAAAAGTATCTGATAATAGAAAGTGATGATTGGGGTGCTATTAGAATGCCCGATATATCTACATATAAGATTTTTATTGAAAATTGTATTCCAGTAGATTCCCTACATATAGATAAGTTCGACTCCCTTGAATCAACTGATGATTTAGAATCTTTATTTCAAGTGCTTACATCAATTGTGGATCGAAAAGGAAATCCTGCGGTATTAACAGCCTATCACGTGATGGCGAATCCCAACTTTGAAGCAATAGAAAAGAATGGACGAACCAAGTATGAATATGAAACAATTTTAGAAACATACAAAAGAAACTCTCATACACAGGATTCTTTTTCCTCTATTCAAAAAGGTATGAAAATGGGCGTTTACGTCCCTCAGTTTCATGGTCGAGAGCACATTCATGTCAAAAGATGGATGGAGGCAATTAATTCTGAGTCTAGTAAAGAGCATATTGCTTTTAAAAATAAATCAATCATTTCGTCTAAATCCACAATATGTACTAAACCCTTTTCTAAAAATTATTTTGCGGGTCAAGATTATTCGGACTCGTCAGAATTTGAAGATTTGGAATCAATTATTGAAGATGGTTTGGATTTATTTGTTCAAATTTTTGGTTTTAAATCAATTTCATTCACACCCCAAGGAAGTTTTTGGGGCGACCACATATTAAAAACTCTTCATGACAAAGGTGTAATTTTAATTGGTGGAAGGCAATTTCATCCAATGCCTAATGGAAAACATAAATTTATCAACAACAAGAAATGGGGTGAGAAAAATGAATTAGGTCAGATTCATTGGAGGCGAAATTGTATGTTTGAACCTTCAAGAAACCAAAATTTTCCTTGGGTGGAAAAATGTTTGGCTGAAATCGAAATAGCTTTTCGTTGGGGCAAACCTGCTGTAATAAGTGCTCACCGAGAAAATTTTATAGGTAGTATATTTGAAGAAAACAAAACGATTTCTTTAAAAAAATTAAAAGATTTATTGAAACATGTATTGAAAAAATGGCCTGATGTACAATTTATTAGCACACATCAATTAGCTGAAATTATGAATAAGTCTATCCATTAATTTTGTTTTCTATGAGATTGTTATCTTTAATTTTATATTATTTGGTGCTAAATAAACTGCCACATTCTTCTGTGCCATTTATAGGTTTACCATGTGAACGATTGAAAGAGTTTTTTGGTAGAAGAATATTTAAAAAATGTGGAAAAAATGTTAACATAGGTAAAGGTTCCAGATTTGGAAATGGAAAATACATAGAGATTGGTAACAATTCAGGAATTGGAATGAATTGTAAAATACCGAATAACATTATTATTGGAGAAGATGTTATGATGGGACCTAATGTTATTATTTTTGGTTCAAATCACATTTTTGATAGAACGGATATCCCAATGCGCAAGCAAGGGATGAAAACATATCCACCTATTATTATTGAAGATGATGTTTGGATAGGTAGCAACGTTATCATTATGCCTGGTTTGACCATAAAAAAAGGAACAATTGTAGGAGCTGGTTCAATTGTGACCAAAACTTTTCCTGAATACAGTGTAATTGCAGGGAATCCAGCAAGGTTAATTAAATCTAGAGTTTAATTGAAAGAATACCTTAAAAAACATTACATTAATTCCAGAGGTAAAAGAACTTCTAGAAAGTTATTGGTTATTGAATCAGATGATTGGGGTTCGATACGGATTCCCAATAAGGAAGTTCAGAGGTATTTGGTAAATGAAACTCTTATTAAACAAACTGATCCATTTTCCGCTTTTGATTGCTTAGAAAGTGCGGATGATTATGAGGCTCTATATGAAGTGTTGAAAAATCATAAGGATAGACTGGATAATCACCCTGTGCTGACAGCCAATGTGGTGATGACCAATCCCGATTTTAACAAAATTAAAGCCAGTGAATTTCAAAACTTTTATAACGAACCCTTTTCAAAAACCTACGAAACATATTATCCCAATCAACGAACTTTTGAGATTTTAAAAAGCGGTATTGAGCATAATCTGATTTTTCCTCAATTTCATGCCCGAGAACATCTAAACGCCATGCAGTGGTTGAAACGTCTGCAAAGTGGTAACATAAATTACTTAAAAGCCTTTAATGTTAATTGTTTTGCCATAGACGATTTTGCTGAAGGAAATAAAAGAGCGAATTTGATGGCATCTTACGATTATCAGAATGAGGAGGAGCTTGAATTTATCAAAGAAGGTATCCATGAAGGGCTACGACTATTTGAACAAACCTTTGGCTTTACTTCCAAAACCACCATTGCGCCATGTTACGTTTGGAATGATTCTATTGAAAAAGTATTGAATCAGAATGGTGTGAAAAGCTTACAAAGTTCCTATATTCAGCAGAAAAACAGCAATGGACAACATCAACGAGTTTGGCAGGGAATGGGCCGTACCAATAAGTTGAATCAAAAATACTTTGTTCGTAATGTTTTATTTGAGCCCTCGCTAAGCAAAAAAAATAATTGGATAGATAAGGCCATGGAAAGCATTAATGTTGCTTTCTTTTGGGGGAAACCAGCGATTTTGGGATCTCATCGTATCAATTATGTTGCAGGTTTATCAAAAGAAAATAGACAGAGTGGTTTGGGGCAATTGGATGAATTATTAAAAAGAGTGTTGAAAAAATGGCCAGATATCGAATTTGTCAATTCTGAAACCTTGCTAGAGGTATATTCTCGTATATGATGAAAATCTGCATTGTTTCACCTTCTTTAAAAATGGGAGGTATAGAAAGAGCTCTAACTACATTGGCCAATGAGTTTCAATCCCTTGGACATGAGGTGTATTTCATCACCTGTCTTAAGGATGACCACTTTTACCAACTTCATGAGGCAGTAAAGTTTTATGAACCAAATTTTAAAAGGACAGCTTCAAAAGTAAATAAACTACTTTTTTACCCAAGATTACTCGGCTATATTCGAAAAACAGTGAATACAATTAGCCCTGATCGTGTTTTGGTTTTTGGGGATTGGTTTAGCTCAATTACTTTGCTGGCTTTATACAGGACAAATTACCCTATTTATATTTCCGATAGAACCTTACCTGAATACAAATTTTCTTTTCCAATTCCTCAACTTAAGAAATGGCTTTACCCTAAATCAGCTGGTTTTATCGCACAAACCATGAGGTCTAAACATTTTAAATTAAAAAATTTTGGTAGTAATTTAAGAATAGAAGTTATCCCGAATGCCCTGCCTGATTTTGTAATGAATCATTCCTCCAAAATCAATAGAGACAAAAAAATCATCTATGTTGGTCGATTTGCGTGGGAAAAAGATCCGGGATTACTTATTCGCGCAATGGAACATGTGTCAGTTAATTATCCCGATTGGAAGTTAGAAATGGCTGGAACAGGACCTTTATTAGAACCGATGAGAGCGTTGGTTAAACAAATGAATTTAGAAAAAAATGTTCATTTTCTCGGCAAAGTGTCAGATGTTGCATCCTTATATCAAACTGCCTCTATTTTGGTTTTGCCTTCGGTTGTAGAAGGATTTCCAAATACATTGATTGAAGCCATGTCCTTTGGATTACCAACTATATGTTTTTCTGATATTCCTTTTGAGGATATAATTACCCCTAATGTGGACGGTTTGGTAGTTAAAGAAAGAACTCCTGATGCTTTGACATTGACTATTCAATTGTTAATAGAAAAAGAAGATTTAAGAAATGAGCTAGGCAAAAACGCCAACCAAAGTGTAAAACGTTTTGAAAAGCAAACTATAGCTAAGCAAGTATTAGCATTTATGAAATGATGAATACCATTTTGAATATTTATTTTGCACTACCCCATGACAAGACATTCGGTATTGTTTCGAAAGCCTTCAATCGTGTTGTAGCAAAAATCATAAAACGTTACCTGGATAAAACCGTGCCTTCTTACTTTTTAGAGACTCAACGACAATATCCTAACGGGTTGAATACAGAGGAAAGAGATAAAAAAGTGATTATTTCTTTAACTTCCTTTCCCGGACGAATTCAAGACGTATGGATTGTAGTGGAGTGTTTATTTCGACAAACGTACAAAGCAGACAAGATTATTTTGTGGCTATCCAAGATACAATTTGAAGATATTGAATTACCCGAATCACTTCTTAACCAACAAAAAAGAGGTCTTGAAATTAGGTTTGTTGAAGATGATTTGAAGTCTCACAAAAAATACATATATGCGCTTAATGAATTTAAAAACGATTATGTAATTACGGTCGATGATGATTTATATTACGATAACAGGTTAATTGAAAACTTAATTCAACTAAAGAAAAAATACCCAAATTCCTTGCCCACCAACAGAGCGCATTTGATTAATTTTAACGCCAACGCTGACGTTTCTTTGTATTCTAAATGGTATCATAATTATGCCAATCAAAGGCCGTCATTACTTTTAGTACCAACAGGTGGATTTGGAACTTTGTATGAATACCATCAACTTAGTAATTCTTTTGATGATGAAGAATTAATTACAAAACTTGTACCTCACGCAGATGACCTTTGGCTAAAGATTCAAACATTGTTGAAAAAGGTAAGTGTCGTTACCAATAGTAAATACAATAAAGATCCTATTACAATTAAAAGTAGTCAGCTTGAGAAGTTGGTTTTTACTAATGTAATTAATGGAGGAAATGATAAACAATTAAGGATGGCTCTTGACTACTTTAATTTAGGACAATTGGAGGAATTTAGGAAAAATGATGCCTAGAAAGATAAAAGAATATACTGTGAGAATAACAACCAAAGACCTTGTAAATTTTTGCAGAGATAATTTTACTCCCATTATTCAATCCGATAATAAAAATTTACTGTTGGCTCAAAATCATTTATCTGATATTTTTCATCCCAAAATAGGAGGAAGTAGTTGTTTATCAGCTGATTTTGATCAAGAATGTATCACTTTAAGAAAAATTCAAAAAACAAGTTGTTGATTTTTTGATTAATAAAGGATTATAGCAATAATGTTAGAAAAAACATTAATTTACACTAAGCTAAGAAATCATTTACAGATTAGTTAACCACAGGTGTGCTAATATATGGACATTAAAATCTTGATTCGTTGAATTAAGCAAAAGTTCAACTAGAAATATTAGGCATGAGAAAAGTTGTTGTAAAATACCCAATAATAAATAAATTTTATGTTATTTAATTCCCTACACTTTCTTGTTTTTTTTCCTTTAATAGTACTTGTTTATTTCATACTAAAGCCAATTTATAGAAATTTGTTTATGCTAATAGCCAGCTACTATTTTTATATGAATTGGCAACCTGTTTATGCCGTTTTAATTTTATTTTCGACAATTACAACATGGCTATGTGGATTACTTATGGAAAAATCCGAGAATCAAAGCAAAAGGAAAACATATTTGGTTGTAAGTTTAATCATTAATTTCTCAATTTTATTTTTCTATAAATATTTCAATTTTGTCAACCAAGTAGTATTCGACTTATTGAACTATTTTGGTGTTCGTTGTGAAATGGTTAATTTGGATATACTTCTTCCTGTTGGTATATCATTTTACACATTTCAGGCCATTGGATATACCATTGATATTTATAGAAAAGATATTGAACATGAAAAGAACTTTATAAATTATAGTTTATTTATTTCCTTTTTCCCTCAGTTGGTTGCTGGGCCGATCGAAAGGGCTAAAAATTTGTTGCCTCAATTTAGAGAAGTTAAAATTCTTAGTAAAGACAATTTGTATGGAGGTATTAAAATGATGCTTTGGGGCTATTTTCTGAAACTTGTTTTGGCTGATAGACTCGGATTGTACGTTGATGCAGTTTTTAATAATATCGAAAACCATAATGGTACCTCTGTTAGCATTGCATCAATATTATTTGCTTTTCAGATTTACGGTGATTTTTTTGGATATTCTTTGATTGCCATTGGTACCGCTAAAGTTTTGGGCTTTGAATTAATGACAAACTTCATGAGACCTTATTTTTCATTGAATATCACATCCTTTTGGCGAAGGTGGCATATTTCTCTTTCTACATGGTTCAAGGATTATTTATACATTCCTCTAGGTGGGAATAGGTGCAGTAAATTGAGAAACAACTTTAATTTGTTTATTACTTTTTTTGTAAGTGGTATATGGCACGGAGCCAACTACACCTTTGTTATTTGGGGTGCATTACATGGTTTTTACCTTATTGTAGAAAAAATACTAAAAATCAACGATTCGGCAAAGAATATTGTCCTAAAGATTTTCAAAACTATTGCGACTTTTGTTTTTGTTGATTTCGCATGGATCTTTTTTAGGTCAAATTCTATTCATGATGCTTTTCTTGCAATAAATAAAATATTTACGTCAAATCTAAGCGCACCTTATATCAAAGTTGACGTCATGATTGGTTCTTTTATAGCACTTGTTGTTTTGTTTATCAAAGAGTTTAAGGATGAGTATTTCTTTAATAAATTTAACTTAGTTAGTAGTAGTAATGTATATGTTTCTTCTTTGTTTTTTGTTTTGCTCTTTTCATTGATTATGCTACTGGGTGTATTTGATTCAGGTCAATTTATTTATTTTCAATTCTAATATGAAAGTTTTAAAGAAGTTCGTTAATTACAAAGTAATTGTTTTATCGCTTGTAAGTTTTTTCCTTGTTGATCAAGTTGGCGGAGCTCTAATACTGAGACTTTTTCAAAGCGCCAAATCAGGTATTGCATTGAAAGAGCGTGTTATTTTCTTTGAAACAAATGAAGATATTTTGTTTTTGGGCTCATCAAGAGCTGCTTTTCATTATGTTCCAGAAATTTTCGAAGAAAAGTTGAGTCTTTCCTCCTATAATGCAGGAAGAGAGGGTACTGGAATATTCTTTCATTATGCTATTTTAATTGCAACGTTAGAACGATACAAACCAAAAATGATAATTCTAGATGTTGATTTTCGGGATGTTTACGACAGAGGTGGAGATTTTGGTGAAAATGTTTTTGGACAATTACGGCCTTACTACGGTATGATTAATGATGAATTTGACCGATACATCACAAGAAAACCCTACGATTATTTATTTAACCAATCTAAACTTTTGCGATTCAATAAAAAGTTTTTGAATATTCTTTCGGCTAACCTTTCGAGTAGTGACAAAACATTCATGGGTTTTAAACCACTAACGGGGACTTGGAATGGTATAAATAAAATGTCCAAAGACGAAAATTTTAAATTTAGCGAAGAACATTTGAATCAATTAGAAAAATTCATTATCAAAGCAATTGATAATGATATCAATCTTGTTTTAGTTTCGTCTCCAACGAACAAAATTGTTCCGAATAAGTTCTTCAAAATAGTCCAAGAAATGTGCAGTAAACACAAAGTTTCCTATTTTGACTTTTCTCATCATGATGAAACTATGCACAGAGAATTTTTCTACGACTTAGAACACTTGAACCTTCGTGGTGCAGAGAAGTTTTCAGAGTTGTTGGCTGATTCACTTATTAGACACAACTTTTAACCCTTTGAAATACCTCAACATTTTTTTGACAAGTAGAAAGTAAAATTTTACCATTCAAAAAGAAATCGCAAAGTTCGTAGTCTAAGAAACAAGATTTTAATACATGACTAAATTTATCAATACTTATTAAGTAAATTACATTTTTTAGAATAGAATGACTACCCAACAAAAAAAGCTTGTAATAGGAATTACAGCAGAAGGTTCTGTAAATTTGCTTCTCGGTCAATTGGAATACTTTAAGTCTTTAGGTTATAAGACATATTTACTAGCACCTTATAGCGAGCGATCCGCAAAGTTTTGTAGGGATGAAGGTTGTGAGCACTTAATTATAAATATAGAAAGAGAGATTTCTTTATGGAACGATTTAAAGACGCTTTTTCAAATTATTAAAATTTTAAGAAGAGTTAGGCCAGACATAATTAATTTAGGTACGCCCAAGGTATCATTATTGGGAATGATTGCTGCATTTATCCTTAGAGTTCCGAAGCGAATTTATACTTGTAGGGGCTTCCGTTTTGAACATGAAAGCGGTTTTAAAAGGAAAGTCCTGATTGCAATGGAACGAATTACTTCAACTTGCGCACATCAGGTAATATGTATTAGTAATTCAGTAAAGGTTCTAGGCCTAGAAAACATGATTTTTCCTGAAAAGAAAACAATAGTTATCCGGAGAGGAAGTAGTAATGGGGTGAATTTGACATTGTTTAATCCGGAAGATTTTCGTTTTCAGGAGGTTAAATCCAATTTAAAAGATAGATATAAGCTTCATGGTAAATTTGTGTTCGGCTTTTTAGGTAGAATAGTGGATAGAAAAGGAATAAATGAGCTATTTGAAGTTTTTATTGATTTACATAAAAAAAATGAGGATTTAAGACTTTTGTTAGTTGGACCGTTTGAGATGAGTCAAATTACAGATAAAGGATTGGTTGAAAAAATAAATCAACATCCTGCAATAATTAACCACGGCAAAGTAAATCAAGATGAAGTCCCGGCTTTTATGTTGGCAATGGATGTTTTTGTGTTGCCTGCATGGTGGGAAGGTTTTGGTAATGTTTTGGTTCAGGCAGCCGCGATGGGTGTTCCTGTTATTTCCACGAATGCTACTGGCACAAAAGATGCCGTTTCTCACGATTTTAATGGTTTATTAGTCCCACCTAAAAATGTGGCAGAATTAAAGAGTGCAATGGAATTGTTATTCAATAATGTTCATCTCCGTGAATCCATGGGAGCAAATGGAAAATTATGGGCAAAGCAATTTGATAGGACTGAAATTTGGAATGAACTAAAAGTAATTTATTCTCAATAAGCATCTTCGTTAGAAATTATAATAAAGTCGTAATTTTTTTCTTAACTGAAAATTAAAATCGAAAAAACCATATAAAATATTAACTTTGTGTTTATTTATAATATTAAATCCAGATGGAAAATAAATTTTTAGATTTAGTTAAAGAAATACTTGAAATAGAAGATAGAGAAATCAGTTTAAGTGACAATTTTAGAGATTATGAAGAATGGGATTCTTTAGCCAATCTATCATTCATTGCGATGTTGGATGATGAATTCAACGTAGTAATTGGTACAGAACGATTCAAAGAATTAACAACATTAGGTGATGTATTTAATGAGATTCAGAAGT
This sequence comes from uncultured Lishizhenia sp., assembly GCA_964636775.1. GTDB lineage: Bacteria > Bacteroidota > Bacteroidia > Flavobacteriales_D > Crocinitomicaceae > UBA952. Next base: position 36,906 of record CAZWSY010000018.1, on the reverse strand, counting down.
TAAAATAATCTATGTTTTTAGATAGTCTGAATAATAAAAACATATTGATAACAGGTGCTTCTTCGGGCATAGGAAGACAACTAGCAATTGATTTATCTAAGCAAGGTTCAAATTTGTTGATAATTGGTAGAAATGAGGACAATCTAAATGAAACCGCTGGTTTATGTTCAAATCCTCAGAAAGTCACTTGTTTCGTTAAAGATTTGGGGGCTGAAGATTTTATAAGTGAGTTCTCTCAAAAATTTGATTGGAATTTTGATGGCGTTGTTTTTAATGCTGGAATGGTTAAGTTAAATCCGGTTGCATTCATAAAGAAGGAGGAGATTGATACATTTTTCGATGTCAATGTGAAGTGTAACATGCTTATTTCTCAATTCTTGTTGAGGAGGAAATTGCTTAATGCTGGCGCTTCAATTGTGTTTGTTTCATCAATAGCCACCAAAAAACCCACAATGGGTAATTCTGTATACAACGCTTCCAAAGGGGCGATGAACAGTTTTGCACATTCTTTGGCATTGGAGGTAGCTGCAAAAAAAATCAGAGTCAACTCAGTGCTTCCTGGTTTCGTTGAAACAAACATTCTTGGTCGATCTAGAACGGAAGACGAAATTAAAAAACATTTATCGGAGTATCCATTAGGAAGATTTGGAAATCCTAAAGACGTTTCCAATTTAATCTGTTTTCTTTTATCGGACAGTGCGTCCTGGATCACAGGTAGTCAAATACCGATTGATGGAGGATTTTCAATCAAATAAAGTAGAAATGAATTTAGTAATCATTGGTGCTGGTGGATTAGCAAGAGAAGTATACGATCTAGCAATGGTTTGTTACAGCGATAATCCCAACTTTTCCATTAAAGGTTTTTTGAGTAAGAGCGCAACTAACATTGAAGAACTTGGTTACCCCAAGATTTTAGGGTCATCAGAGAACTATGAGGTTGAAATAAATGATGTTTTTTTCTGTGCAATTGGAGATGTTCGTAACAGAAAAAAAGCGGTTGAAAACATTCTTAAAAAAGGAGGACAATTCATTAATCTAATTCATCCGACTGCAATTATTTCACCAAGTGCAATTATTGGAACTGGAGTCGCTATTAAAGCGCATACGTCTATCGCAAGTGATGTTTGCATAGGAAATTTTGTTTATATTCAAGGTTCTGTCATCTTTGGTCACGACGTAATTGTAGGGGATTTTTGTCATATTAATTCCTTTTCCTTTTTTGCAGGATATGTTCGTATCGAAAGTTTATGCACCATTAATGTAGGGGCAAAATTGATTCAAAATATACTGGTAGAGGAGGGGGCAACCGTGGGTATTGGTAGCGTTGTTATTAATAAAGTAAAAGCCAACACCACCGTTTTTGGAATACCAGCAAAAAGAATAATGTAATGCAAAAAACAACAGTTAGTGGAGTTCGATTGAAAGGAATTTGTTCAACATTGCCTAAGATTGCCGTGAATAGTACCAATGGTTCTTCCACAATTTATAAGTGTTACGAAGAGCAAACAACGTCTGATCTTGGATATGATGCGGCAAGAAGGCTTATTCAAAATTTAGAAATAGATGTTTCTGAAATTGGTTTTTTAATTTTAGGTACTAAAACACCAGATTATCGAAGCCCGATTACATCCGCTATTTTGCAATCTCGACTTGGTCTTTCTCTAGATTGTATATGTTATGATATAAACGTTGGTGCGAATGGATTTATGTTGTTATCTCAAATAGGTTCTTCTATTATTCAAAATTTAAATAAGCGGTTTGGTATCATTATATTTGGAGATACCCCTTCTAAACTTCGGAATGGTGAAAAACATGTAATGTTCGAGTTATCCGATGCCGCATCTGCGTTGATAATTGAAAAGACTGGCTCACAGGAACAAATAGATTTTTATCACAAAAATTTAGGAGAATATTATGACTCATTCCTGTTAAAAGTCGGAGGATTCCGCGACTTTGACCGAACTATAAGATTTGACGCTTCAAATATTGAAAATTTTATTGTCCTTGAAAAAACTGATACGTTCAGAAATGCACTCGCTGCAATAGATATTAGAGAATTTTACAATGAATATGATGACGCGGATTATATTTTTCATTCAAATTTTCAAAAAATACCGAATTCAGATTTTAATGTTTCTAAAGATGAGCGGCTTCTTGCAGATGCATCTGAATTACCCATATACATGGAAAAGAACAAAGAAATACTCAAATCTAAAACACATATCATGCTCTGGTCAATGGGTGAGGGACTATCCATATACGGCATGAAAATTAATCATTTACCTATTTTTGAAAAAACTGAATTTTCGGATGAGATTTTTTCGGATTATATGGTAAGTCATGAAATGTAAAAATGGTTATCTCTGAATTTCAAAATATTAAAATAAGTGCTCTCTGTGTTGCAAAACCTACGAGTCGAATCCCAGTGGAATCTTTTTATCAAGATTTTGGAAAAGAACTTGTTGATAAGTTCTCTGAAATGTCGGGTGTTAAACAAATTTCACACAGCTCAACCAAACAAACAGCCTCAGACCTTGGATATATTGCGGCAAATGAAATATTTAAATCAGGTAAAGTAAAAAAGGAGGAAATAGGTGTTTTGGTCTTTGTGAGCCAAAAACCAGATTATAGAATTCCTGCAACTTCTTTTGTTTTGCAAAAAAGACTTGGGCTAAGTTCTGAAATAATTTGTCATGACATCAACTTGGCTTGTTCAGGTTTTGTTTATGGAATTCAAAATACTCTTTCACTGCTCAATCTTTTACCGCATAAAAAAGCTCTTTTAATAACCGCTGATACATCATACAAAACAATGTCACCACAAGATCGAACAATGATTATGCTGTTTGGTGACAGTGGATCGGCAGTTGTTTTTGAAAAAGACTTCAAAGTGAATATCCCTTTTAAGTTAGCATTTCGAACTAACGGCTACAAATTCAAAAGCATCATTACTCCCGCAGGGTCTTTCAGGAATAGAAATTTAAAACCGATAGATCAAAAATGGTCAGATGATATAATTAGAAATGACTACAACACACACATGAAGGGAATGGCGGTGTTCGAATTTTCAATTACCGATGTTCCGAAGTTAATCAATGATTTTTACATTGAAACTGAGACTAATTCTGAAAATTATGACTATTTCATCTTACATCAGGCTAACCTTTATATACTCAAACAACTCTCTCGAAAGTGTAAAATTCCTATGGAAAAAATTCCAATCTCTATAGATAGGTTTGGTAATAATAGTAGTAACAGCATTCCTTTAGTATTGTCAGATCACTTTAATAACCACAACAATAAACGAATTACATTAATGATTTCAGGTTTTGGTGCTGGTTTATCTTGGGGATGTGGTAGAATAGTTATCGATACAGATGTAATTATGCCAATAGTTGAGAGTGATGAATATTACGACCAAAAATAATTTAATTATGAATTTAAAAACTTATAACCAAATTTTCTGTGAAACCTTTTCAGTTACAGAGGATATGCTAAACGATGATTTTAATTCATCATCAGTAGACAAGTGGGATTCTGTGATTCAGCTGAGTTTAGTTTCAGCTATTGAAGATGCTTTTGATGTCATGTTTGAACCTGAGGACATAATGGATTTCAAGTCTTATGGGATTGGAAAGGAAATCCTTAAAAAAAATGGTGTTGAGATTTAATTAAATTATGCGGATAAAAGATAAAATTGTTTTAATTACTGGTGCAAACAAAGGCATTGGTTTTGCAATAACAATGAAATTTCTCGACGAAGGGGCAATTGTTTTTGGTGGTATTAGAAATGCCGAAGAAGTTTCTCCTGAAATAGCGACGATTACAAAAAAATATCCAGCTCAATTTTTTAATATCCAACTTGACGTTACTAGCACTATAGACTGTAAAACGGCGATTAATACCATAAAAAAACAGTTCGGCAGACTTGATGTACTAGTTAACAATGCTGGTGTGGTATCCTATGAACTTTTACCTTTTTTGAATATTGATTCATTTGAAAAAATGCTCAATACCAATATAGTTGGCTTAATTGGATTAACTCAATATGCCACGAGATTGATGAGCCGTCAAGAATCGGGATCTATTATCAATATTTCATCAATCGTTGCTGTGAAAGGTGTTGCAGGTCAATCAGCTTATGCCGCAAGTAAAGGGGCGGTTAACTCTTTTACGCTAAGTATTGCTAAAGAATTGGCAAATCAAAATATTCGAGTTAATGCCATTGCTCCAGGGATGGTTGCAACAGACAGACTTTTAGCAGCTGCCCAAGGTAAATTTGATGATAAAATTAATCAGATTGGCTTCAAGAGAATGGCTCAACCTGAAGATGTTGCCAATCTTTGTCTATTCTTGGCTTCAGATGAATCTAGCTACATCACCGGACAGATTATTGGTTTGGATGGAAGTTTCGTAATATAAAATGATTTTTGAACTAGATAAAAAACAAATTGATTCTATTGCTCTCAAAGATGATAAAGGAGCATTGATTCTTTACGGTGAATTAGTTGGTATTCTCAACAATTCAAAAGATTTACTGCCACCTAGATCTTTGGTGCTAATTCTTGGAGGAAATGAAGCTACAGACGTTACATTCTTGTTGGCATGTCTTCATAATAAATGGGTTCCAATACTCATTAATGAAGATTTAGACGAAGAATTAGTAAATAACTACATCAAGATTTATAATCCTAATGCTATTTTCTCAAGCAAATCTGAGATTAATGGATGCATCAAACTTATTGAATGGCAAGACAAATTTATTGCAGTATTGAGTCATAATTTACATGCAAGTAATGAAGAGTTAAGTCTTTTACTTCCTACCTCAGGAAGTACCGGAAGTCCGAAATTGGTCAGACACTCATACAATAATTTGGAATTTAGTTCACAAAGTGTATCATCCATGTTCAATCTTAACCAATTTGACATAGGATTGGCTTTACTTCCAATTTATTACACAATGGGGCTTTCTGTTGTATTTAGTCATCTTAAGGCAGGTGCTCAGGTTTATTTATCAAAATATTCGCTTACCGACCGAGCGTTTTGGAACATCCTAAAAAACGAAGGTATTACAGTGCTGACAGGAGTACCATATACATTTGAAGTTCTTTTTAAAATGAGATTCGAAAAATTAGTAATTCCGTCACTCAGAATTATTACTCAAGGGGGAGGAAAAATTACAAATTCGATGTGGTCTCAATTAGCTAATTATGCAAAAAATAATGGGTTAAAATTTATTCCGACATACGGGCAAACAGAAGGTACAGCTCGAATGGCTTTTCTCGATCACAAGATGGTTTATGACAAAACTGGAAGCATTGGAAAGGCAATCCCTGGAGGAACTTTTGAAGTATGGGACGAAAACAATAAACCCATTTTAGAACAAGAAACCCAAGGCGAATTAGTGTTCAAAGGAAAGAATGTCACGCTTGGTTATGCAGAAAATTTAACAGATCTTCAAAAGGAAGATGAAAGAAAGGGAATTTTGTTAACTGGAGATATTGTGAAAAGGGATATAGATGGTTTCTATTTCATTATTGGTAGAAAAAATCGTTTTTTAAAAATATTTGGTTTAAGAATTTCACTAGATGAATTAGAATTATTCATCAAAAATGAATTCAATTTAGACTGTTTTATTAATGGATCTGATGAAAGCTTAAATATCTACGTCAATCAGCAAAATTTAGAAGAGAAAATAAAACTCTTTATTTCAAAGAAAATCAATTTACACCATCAAGTAGTAAATGTTCAATATGTAAGTGAACTACCTAGGAGCAAATCAGGGAAAATTATGTTAAACCAAATTCAAAAGGCCGATTAAAGTCATTAATGCATGTAGGTATAGACATTGAGGAAATATCGAGATTTGAAAAAATCATCACCAAGAATCCAAGTGTGCTTGGAAAAATGTTTGTTAAAAGCGAATTGGATTATGCCACAAAGAAGAGTTCCGCACAAACGCTTGCTGGATTATGGTGTGCGAAAGAAGCGGTGACAAAAGCACTTTTCTCAGCAGGTATTCAAATAGTTATACAGGATGTGGTTGTGTCTCACGATTTTAATGGTGTTCCTTTTGTGGCTGAAATTCGATCAACTAATCAAGTGGATATTAAAGAACTCAAAATAAGTATATCTCACGCCTCCAATTTCGCAACTGCCGTATGTTTTTTTGCTGATACACAAAATGCAGTTATTCGTTGACTTGCAAATACTTAAAAGAATCATTTTCACACTCAAAACAAATTCTAGATGAAAAATTAGTGTCTATTTTAATTTTTTTGAAAAAAAACGATTGAAAAATTTATTGGTTGATCCGTTTATAACCTTATTTTCCGGTAACCACATTAGTTTAAAGCTGTAATTATTCAATCATCAAAGTATGGAGAAGACAAAAACGTTTAATCAAAATGAATAAATCACATCAAAATGATTTTCTTGATCCAAGTTACAACTTCAGTCGATACTCAGGGTCAACAAAACAATTTAACTTTAATGAAATTTGCAGGTATGTGAATAAAGCTCGGTTATTCAAGTTTGATTCAAATACCAATTCCAAATCACCTAACCTAAACTAATATTTTGGTTATAATTCTCCGAATGATTTAGTTCGATTTGTTGAAATTTCTTTTGGAGTTGAGGAAAACTTAATTATTTGGTTAATATCGCATTTAATTCCTGTTCAGAAGCCTTTCTTCATCTAATATTAAATTGTTATTCCAATACTTTTGCCAACTAAACACTCCGAATTGAATTTTATTTACTCTATATCAGTTAATGAACACATACTCTTACTAATAAAATATCATAATTTACATAAGTATTATTTTAACCATAGTTTGAGACCCTCAATTAATATAATGTTCAAATTACTATACAATTATTGTTTTGCATAAGTCCAAGCAATTCCCTGACTTTATAGGTAAGTATTTCTAAATTTTAAAATGTAATTAATTCACTCAATCACAAAATCATGTATCCAACAATAAAACGTATTGCAGATATTTTCTTCGCAACCCTAGCACTTCTTGTGTTGCTTCCATTTTTTTTACTAATTGCATTGTTTTTAAGGTTTTCAGGAGAAGGGGAAATATTCTACAGACAAGAGCGAGTTGGCAAATCGGGTGAAATTTTTGGTATTTTAAAGTTTGCCACCATGTTAAAAGATAGCCCTAATATTGGTCACGGTACTTTGACCGTTCGAAACGACCCGAGAATAACTAAATTTGGTAAATGGCTCCGCTTGACCAAAATAAATGAGCTACCTCAATTGTGGAATGTACTTGTAGGAGACATGTCTTTTGTGGGACCGCGCCCCCTAACGCTTAAAGGAATGAATAGGTTCAATGAAAAAGAATTAAAACAAATTTATCAACTACAACCAGGAATTACGGGTATTGGCTCCCTTGTTTTCCGCGATGAGGAAAAGTTAGTAACATTGTACAAGGATCTCGGTAACGACCCTAGAGAATACTATAATAATCATATAAATCCATACAAGGTAAAACTTGAAATGTGGTATTTTGGTAACAGGTCTTTCACAATAGACTTCTTGTTATTACTCACTACTTTACAAAGTGTATTAACGAATAATAGAAAAATTGCATTTAAAACATTCAAAAATTTACCTCAAATGCCAGAGTCCTTAACAATTGAGTTCTTCAATAATCAAAAGTGAATTTCGTGAATTTGAATAAAGTCATAACCTAAATACTGTTTTAATTAAGAAAAAATGAACAAAACAATACCGCTATCAGTGCCCCATCTTCAGGGCAACGAATGGAAATATGTAAAAGAATGTCTTGATACAGGTTGGATTTCTTCCGCTGGTGAATTTGTAAACCGCTTCGAAAATATGGTTGCGGAGTATACTGGTGCCAAATATGGAGTAGCTTGCATGAACGGTACTGTTGGTTTACACATTGCTCAGATTTTGTGTGGTGTTACAGCAGATGATCACGTTATTGCACCAAACATTACTTTTATTGCAACTTTAAACGCAATTAAATACACCGGTGCAAGCCCAATTTTAATAGATGTGAACCCATTAGATTATCAAATGGATTTAGAGCTTTTGGAAACATTTTTAAATGAAAATGCAGTTCAGAAGTCAGACGAAAATGGGAATTACTTTGTTTTAAATAGTACCAACAAAAGAATTAAAGCTATTATGCCTGTTCATGTTTTGGGTAATATGGGGAACCTTGATAAGCTTCAACAAATTGCAACAAAATTTAAATTGGAAATAATTGAAGATAGTACCGAATCTTTAGGGTCATTTTACAAAGGCAAACATTCCGGCACCTTTGGTAAAATGGGTATTTTTAGTTTTAATGGTAACAAAATCATTTCAACAGGAGGCGGTGGAGTTATTGTGACTGACGATGAAGTATTAGCAAAAAAAGCAAAACATTTAACTACTCAGGCCAAAGTCAGTCAAATGGAGTACATACATGATGAAATTGGTTATAATTATCGTTTGGTGAATGTTTTAGCAGCAATAGGTGTGGCTCAAATGGAAGAGTTTCCTAACCTATTGGAAAACAAAAGGAAAATGGATGCATTTTACCGAAATGAGTTGAATGGAGTAGAGGATATAGCGTTTCAAGAAGTTTCAAATGTGGTTCAAGCAAATTGTTGGTTATTCACTTTTAAAACAGAGAAAATGCGTGAACTTTTGACTTTTCTCAACGAAAACGGTGTTCAATCCCGACCCTTTTGGATGCCTATGAATAAATTACCCATGTTTAAAGATGATATTTACGTTTCAAAGTCTAATCAAAGTGAGGTTATTTACAGTCAATGTATCAGTATCCCTAGTTCGGCGGGAATTACACAAAAAGAAATGCAATATGTGGTAACCAAAATAAAAGAATTCTACAAAAAATAATGCGGATGCACAGATTCGCAGATTCGCGAATTAACACATCAGCGATTTTGCGAATCAGCGAATCAGTAACTATGAATAATTAAAAACTAAAAAAATATGAACCTAATCGACATCCCGACCTTCATTGGAAAACACATCACTAAAAGGGAAACAAGTTTTTTTGAAAACGATATTACCGAAAACGCAACAATTCTATCTCAAAAGATAAAAGGTAAATCAGTATTGGTAATCGGTGGTGCCGGAACAATCGGGTCTTCTTACATTAAAGCAATTTTGAAATTTGAACCATCAAAATTGTATGTGGTTGACACGAATGAGAATGGTTTGACAGAACTCACTCGAGATTTGAGAAGTACACCAGAACAATTTATTCCAGAGGATTACAAGACATACCCGATGAGTTTTGGCGACCCAGTTTTTCGAAAGATGTTTCTTCAAGAAGGACCGTTTCACATCGTAGCAAATTTTGCAGCTCATAAACACGTGCGAAGTGAGAAAGATAAATATTCAATTGAGGCAATGATTGAAAACAATGTGTTCAAAGCAAAAGAATTTTTGGATTTATTAGTGGAAAACAAACCCGAACATTTTTTTTGTGTGTCAACGGATAAGGCTGCAAACCCAGTTAACGTTATGGGGGCGAGCAAGAAGTTGATGGAAGAGGTTATTATGGCTTATAGTTCAGAAATTCAAATTACAACAGCACGATTTGCCAACGTTGCTTTCTCAAATGGTTCTTTACTAGCTGGATATATTGAGCGTTTATATAAAAACCAACCTATATCTTGTCCTGCTGATGTTAAGCGTTTTTTTGTTTCGCCGGAGGAAAGTGGGCAGATATGTATGTTGGCATGTATGCTGGGAAACTCAGGTGAAATTTTCTTCCCAAAATTAGATGAAGAAGAAATGACTTATTTTAAAGAAATTACGGTAGATTTTTTCAAACAGTCCAATCGTGAAATAGTGTTGTGTTCATCCGACGAAGAAGCGCGAGAGAAATCGAGAAATTTAAGTTCAACCGATCCATATCCAGTTTACTTCTTTGAGTCGGATACATCAGGTGAGAAGTTGTATGAGGAGTTTTTTACAGAGACCGACGAGGTAGATCAAGAAACATTTACAAGTTTGGGTGTAATAAAAAACGCTAGAAAATTACCAAAAACCGAAATTGAAGCTACACTTAACGAACTCAAAGCACTCATGGATTCAGGGGATTATAATAAATCATCTATCGTTTCCCTACTTCAAAAATATATTCCTGATTTTCAACACATAGAAACCGGCAAAACCCTAGATCAAAAAATGTAGTGAAAAATCAGAATTCAAGGGATTATCGGATTTATGATTCAGCAATTTTCCGATTGAGCGATTTTGCGAACTAGCTTAAATGTAATGGTTATCAAAGCCCTCCAGCAAATCACCGCATCCGCGCATCCGCCCACCAGCAAATCACCGCATCCGCACATCCGCCCACCAGCAAATCACCGCATCCGCACATCTGCCCAACAGCAAATCACCGCATCCGCCCATCAGCATTAATCACAAAAAAAAACAGAAAAAATGCAATTCTACTTCGAAAAACTAGAGGTTTGGCAAAATTCAAGAGAGTTCGTAAAGGATATTTATTTGATTACCAAAAATTTTCCAGCTGATGAAAGGTTCGGGTTGACCTCGCAGATTAGAAGAGCATCACAAAGTATCTCTGCGAATATTGCTGAAGGTATGGCTAGAAAAACTGAAAAAGAGAAAGCTCGGTTCATTAGTATATCGTTCGGTTCTGCTATTGAAGTTATTAATTTCCTTATTTTAGCGAACGACCTAGAATTAATAAAAGAGGACGACTATCAACAATTAAGAGAAAAATTAGAAAGAATTACCAATCAATTAAATAGTCTCTACAATAAGTTTCAAAGATGATGAATTTTACAACCATCAACATTCTTTTAACCATCCAATCACACAAAGTAGCAAATCCACCCATCAGCGCATCCGCAAATCAGCCCATCAGCCCATCCACGCATCCACCCATCCGCACATCAGCAAATCACCCCATCCACGCATCAGCAATCATTCATTAATTCCTAAATCTAAAATAAATATACTATGTATCAAGTTGTTAAAAGAATAAGCGACATCACACTATCTAGTATCTGTTTAATCATTTTATCTCCTTTGTTAATTCCTATCACGATTGGATTACGTTTAACAGGAGAAGGATATATTTTTTATAAACAAGAAAGAGTAGGATACAAGAACAGACGATTTTTTATCTTGAAATTTGCTACTATGTTAAAGGATAGTCCAAACATGGCAGGTGGCGTTATAACAACCAAAAAAGATCCGCGTATCACACCTATGGGTGGTTTTTTGAGGAAAAGTAAAATCAATGAATTACCGCAGTTGGTAAATATACTCTTAGGAGATATGAGTTTTGTTGGGCCTCGTCCTGTAATGCCTATTAGTTTTGATACTTATCCTTCACATGTACAAAGCGTTATATATAACGTAAAACCCGGATTAACTGGAATCGGATCAATTATCTTTAGAGATGAGGAGGAATTAATTACGCAAGTGCGAAATAGTGGAGGAGATTCATGGGACTTCTATAAAAACAAAATTTATCCTTTTAAAGGAGAGGTTGAAAGATGGTATCAAAATAATGTAAGTTTTCTAACAGATTTGAAAATTATTATTCTAACCGCAATCGTAATATTATTCCCTGAAAATAATTCAATTTATTCATGGTTTAAGACTTTACCAAGAAGGAATTTTTGATTTTATTACTTCTTGATGTTTTATGTTTAGGATATTTTGCATTAATTAAACTTACATTTGTCCAAAATTAAATTGAATGAGAGGTATTATAAAACTTGCGCTTTTAGGATTGATTTTTCTTCAAGCTTCAAGTTGTAAACTGAGAGAGAAATTAGTTTATTTTCAAGACAAAAGCGATTTAATAACTAAGGAAAATCTTAATTACAATCCGAAAATAAAAGTAGATGATCTTTTAAATATTACCGTTTTAGATATGAATCAGGAGAATAATGTATTATTTAATGGTTCAATTCAAGTTGGTGGAGCTAATCTTGGTGGGTACTCAATGGGAATGCCTGCATTATTTGGTTATCTGGTTGATAACAATGGGGAAGTAGATTTACCTGTAGTGGGCAAAGTAAAAGTCGAGGGGTTAACTCGAACAGAAGCAGTTGAATTAATTCAGCAAAGGCTCCAAAGTTATTTATCTCATCCAATTGTAAAAATGAATATTCTCAACTACAAGATAACAGTTCTTGGAGATGTAAGAGTGCCTGGAACTTATCGAATTCCAAATGAACGCATAACAATCCTGGAAGCAATAGGTTTAGCAGGAGATTTGAATATAACGGCTAAAAGAGACAAAGTCATTGTCATTCGTGAAAATAAGGAGGGAAAGAAAAAGTTTATTGTTGACCTGCGTACAATGGATTTATTGAGCTCTCCGGTATATTATTTGGAACAAAATGATGTGGTTTACGTTGAACCGAATTTCAACGCAATGACTAACAATAACTTTTTCAAATCATCTGGAGGACAGATTGTGTCTGTAATTTCAATTTTGATTAGTACGACTATTTTAATTACAAGATAAATGAAAGTACGCAAATTCAAACCTCAAATTAACTCTAAAAAAGTTGGTTCTGAGGATATTAATATCATGAAGCTTATTTCGCCATATTTAAAGAGATGGTATTTTTTGGTGGGAGGAGTTTCGTTGATGTTATTAATGGCTTACTTTTATGTAAGGTATTCTATTCCTCGGTACGAGGTTTCTTCGAGAGTTTTGCTTAGAGTGGATGAAGGTTCGAAAAGCAATATAAACTTGGATGTCTTGGATGGAGAGCCTTTTTTTTCTAATAGCTCCTCCATCGAAGATGAATTAGAAATATTTAAAGGACATAGTGTTTTAGGTCCAGTTGTGGACAGTTTAAACCTTCGTATATCCACTTTTGTTATCGGTGAAAATTCAGGAATCAGAAGAGCTGAGGTCTTTGAAGAATTGCCTTTCAAAATTAAGTTATTGACAGAAGGAGAAATTGCGCATAGACCGATTCAATTGAAACTAACGTGGAAAAAAACGGGCGGTTTCATAGACCTGAATGGAAAAATATTCAACTTTAAAGGAGATACGGTTTTCTCATTTAATGATGACCTACCGAAAATTTCTCTTCAAAAATCGGAGTGTAATGGGAAAATTAAGCAAGGTGATTTTGAAATCACCTTATCCTCCAAGGAGGATGCAATTAACAGTTTAGCTAAAAGTTTGAAAATTGAGAAAGCTAGTAAGGAATCAAACATAGTAAATATCTCGATGAGTGGATTTAATCAAGTTAAAATTGCATCAATTATTTCGTCCCTCGTGAAAAGTTACCAAAGAGATGTCGCAACGGATAGAAGTGAAATAAAAATAAACACAATTTCATTTATCGAGGATAGAATGCGATACCTTGTAAAGGAGTTAGAGGATGTTGAAAAAACTGGGGAATCCTACAAAGTAAACACTGGAATTAATGATTATTCGACCAATTTAACCAACTCCCTAACCAGTCAATCAAGTTTAGAAGTTAAATTGAAGGAAAGTGAGATTCAGCTTGGACTGATTAAATACTTGTCTGAATACTTAGAAACTGCAAACTCAGATGAAGATTTACTACCCTCAAATTTAGGTTTGTCAGACATTAATGTTAATGCGCTAATTGAGCAATACAATAAGTCTATTTTAGAGAAATCCAAACTTAGTGCGACTTCCAAATCATCTAACCCTTTGATTCAGAATTTGGAAAGCCAAGCAAAAATGTTAAAGACAAATATTGAGAAAAGTCTAAAAAATTTAAGAAAATCTACGCAGTCCAAGGTAGATGAATACACAAATATGGTGAATGGTTTGGATGGCGAATTGAGAAGCCTTCCAAAATTTGAAAGAGAGTATCGATCCATTTTACGCCAACAACAAATTAAAGAAACGCTGTATTTATATCTATTGCAAAAACGAGAAGAAAATGAAATTGAACTTGCTGCAAATACCTCTACCTTAAAAGTATTAACCCCACCTTCTACTCGTGGAACATACATCTCTCCTAAAAAGAATATTATTTATCTCGGTGCTTCCATTTTAGGCGCCATATTACCTGTTTTTTTCATTTACATCTCGTTAATGATAAACAACAAGATTGCCCATGACACATCTATAGAGCCATTAGCCGAAATAGGTAGAGTGCCAAACACAAAGGTAGAGGGACTCATAAGAGGCGAAATTAAAGATGGCTTACTTGTTGAAAGCTTTAAGGCAATACGGACTAATCTTTATTTTTATCTTGGTGAAAATAAAAAAGTTATTGGTGTTACTTCCTCTTTACCAGATGAAGGAAAAACTTTTGTTTCGTTAAATATCGCTGACGCAATTCGACAAACCGGGAAAAAAGTTGTTCTGGTCGGTACCGACTTAAGACGGTCAGGTTCTGAGATATTTTTTCCTAACCTAAACGAAATAGGCTTAAGTAGCTATTTGACAAGAAGCGAATTAACCATTCACGATGTGATAACACCAATTGATACTGATTTCTGTATGATTCATAAGGGTATTTCTCCTCCCAATCCTTCTGAATTACTTCTGCGACCGAGGATGGATGAGTTAATTGAAGAACTCAAAAAAGAGTTTGATATTATTGTTATTGATACCTCACCAGTTGATGTTGTTTCTGACTGTTTACCTGTTTTGAAAAAGTATGCTGATTTTATACTTTTTGTGGTAAAATGTGGTTCAACTCCTGTAGAAGCATTAAATACGCCAAAACGTTTATTGGAAGAGGGTATTGTTGAAAATCTTGCGGTGGTAAAGAACAACTCAATCCGTCAATCCAAATCTTATTACGGAAGCTATTACTACTAAAATTGTATTTTTATTGTGTCTTTAACTCTCGGTAAAGATTCATTTCCCAATACAAAAATGCTGAAAGATATTCCCTAAAATATCTCTGTCAACTTCAATTTCTCCAGTAATATTTCCTAAATAACGCATTGCTGCTCGGATATCCATTGCTAAAAAGTCTGCTGCAATTCCGATTTCCATTCCATAGAGCGCTTTCTGAAGAGCATCAATTGTTTTCAGTAGTGCTTCTTGGTGACGAACATTACTCACTATAATGTCGTTTTCAAAATCGAAATCACCTTTTACTAAGTTTGAAAGTCTAATTTTTAAAGTATCAATTCCTTTGCCGTATTTGGCTGAAATACAAATTGTTTCTAAATTTTCATATTCAGAATCATCCATTTTATTTTGGACTAACAAAATTGTTTTTTCAGGATATTGAATTTTTAGACTTTCAACCCAAGTTTTAGCTTTTTCAAGTTGCAGTTTATCTTGTCCGTCCGTAAGCACCAGAACAATTTGAGATAATGCAATCTTTTGCATGGAACGTTCAATTCCAAGGGCTTCAATTGTTTCTTGCGTTTCTCGAATTCCAGCTGTGTCGATTAAACGAAACATAATTCCATCAATATTTAACGTTTCCTCAATGACATCTCGTGTTGTACCCGCAATATTGCTTACTATGGCGCGATCTTCACCCAAAAGTTGATTTAAAAGGGTACTCTTTCCAGCATTAGGTTCACCAACAATAGCCACTGGAATTCCATTTTTTATTGCATTACCTAAGTCAAAAGAATCAGCCAAGCGTTGAGTAATTTGAATTACTTCCTTCAATTTGTTTTTAAGTGCTGTTCTGTCTGCAAACTCAACATCCTCTTCCGCAAAATCAAGTTCTAATTCAATTAAGGATGCAAAATGAATGAGTTGTCCTCTGAGATTGCTTAATTTTTCGGAAAATCCACCTCGTAATTGCGATAGTGCAATGCGATGGGCTTGTTTACTTTGAGCGGAAATTAAATCTGCAACTGCCTCTGCTTGAGATAAATCTAATTTTCCATTCATGAATGATCTTTGCGTAAACTCTCCTGGATTGGCCATTCGACAACCTCCCGAAATCAAAATTCGCAATATCTCCTGCTGGATAAAAGGTGAGCCATGACATGAAATTTCTACACTTTCCTCACCCGTAAAACTTTTTCCTGTTTCAAAAATACTTACGAGAACTTCGTCAACCACTTCTTTTCTTTCATTTACAAAACGACCGAAATGTAAGGTGTGACTTTTTGCATCTATGATACTTTTACTAAAAAAAGAATTGCATATTTCTATCGAACGCGAACCTGAAATCCGAA
This sequence comes from uncultured Lishizhenia sp., assembly GCA_964636775.1. Classification (GTDB taxonomy): domain Bacteria; phylum Bacteroidota; class Bacteroidia; order Flavobacteriales_D; family Crocinitomicaceae; genus UBA952. The sequence goes on along the minus strand of CAZWSY010000018.1, from coordinate 20,762 downwards.
TAACTGCAATTGCACTTAAAACGTTTGGTGTAGCAAGAGCGCAAATGGTGTCGGATACCTGAGGTGAAGTAAATTTCATTGCGCAAATTTAGTCACATCTAGCCCTGAATGTCTAAATCATCCGCCTGCATTTTGAAACCAAGTCTTTTTGCTGTTTGGAGTTTTAATGTTTCACCCATGTATTGTATTTGTGCGACAGACACTTGTTCCATCATTTCATAAGGTGGTACATACAAATCGAATTGTATTGCGTGTGCAAAAAGCATTTGAACTATCGCATTTAATACCTCGGTTGACATCAATTGATGTTCTAAATCCCTAAAAAGATGTCCGAATTGCCCTTGCCCTTCAATCAAAAAATGACGATCCTTATTGATAAAAATTCTTGCCAATAAATAACCTCGATCTTCTGTACGCCTTTTAAGGTAGGACTCAGCTAGAAAATTGTAAACATAAATTGTTCCGAAATAACCTCGAGTATCATCTTGTTTGAAATAGGAAGTTCCCCACAGTGGATTGTGGTCTGGTAAACGAAAAATATTTGGATGTAAATTAAAAACAAGAAGGTCACTACCTACAAAGGCATACATCTCAAACTTTCCTCTGTCGTCCACTGAAAGCCGAACTCGCTCATCCGTAACTTTTTCTTTGAGAGCTTCGACTTCCTTATTAATTACAACCTTTAATTCTTCAAAGACATGTTCGCAATCATCTGCTATATCTTGTTTTAAAGTAGCTTTTTCGTTAAGTAAATCCACCAAATGATGGCGATTTTGCTCGATTGGATTATTGGACATAAAAGGAATTTTTCAATTTAACACTAAAAATAATGGAATAGTTCATCACTGTAGGATTGATGTCTTTAAATTAAATCAAGTTGAAACAAATAAAATCACAATTCTCTATGCAACACATTAGCTCAAACACTTAAGGCACCTTGATATAGGACTTCATTTTGGATTTCTTTTTCGAAATACATCGATGAACGAAAAGTTAAACAACTACAATTTTTTATATTTTTTTTTCAAAGACGAATTGTTTAGTTTTACTTCTCTACCAAAAATACGATTTTCCTAACTCAATAAACCAACTTCAATACCTACCTTTGCGCCCTCAAAATTCAAATTATGATTCAACTTTCAGATCGCTTGCTCGCAATGGAAGAATCGGCAACGATTGCAATGTCTCGCTTAAGTAGAGAATTAAAAGCTCAAGGTAAAGATGTTATTTCGCTTTCCCTTGGTGAACCTGATTTTTTTACCCCTCAATTCATTAAAGATGCTGCTGCAAAGGCAATGGAGGAAAATTATACCATGTACACACCGGTACCTGGTTACGATGATTTGAGAGAGAGCATTTCTCGTAAGTTTTTGCGCGACAATGGTTTGAATTACACCAAAGATCAAATTGTAGTGTCAACCGGCGCCAAACAATCCATTGCAAATGTGGTGTTGAGTTTAATTAATCCGGGTGATGAAGTAATAATTCCTGCACCTTATTGGGTTTCCTACTTGGAAATTGTAAAGGTTGCGGAAGGAATTCCCGTTGTAATTGAAGCGTCTATTGATACAGATTTTAAAATTACCGCGGAACAACTGGAAGCGGCAATCACCCCAAAAACCAAAATGTTAATGTTTTCAACACCTTGTAATCCGTCTGGTTCTGTTTATACAAAAGACGAATTAGAAGCTTTGGCGAAGGTTTTGGTGAAATATCCGAATGTTGTTGCTTTGAGCGATGAGATTTATGAACACATTAATTTTGTTGGTAAACACGAATCACTGGCTCAATTTCCAGAGGTTTATAATCAAGTAGTTACGGTTAACGGGGTATCCAAGGCTTGGGCAATGACTGGTTGGCGTTTAGGGTACATTGGTGCGCCAAAAGCAATTGCAGATGCTTGTAATAAAGTTCAAGGTCAATTTACTTCAGGAACATGCTCGATTACCCAAAAAGCTGCAATTGTTGCGATGGATGCAAATCCTGCTGTTTTAACAGACATGATTGTTGCTTTCAACAAAAGAAGAGATTTGGTTGTCAGTGCTTTGGAATCAATTCCTGGTGTAAAAACCAACCGTCCTGCAGGAGCATTTTATGTTTTCCCTGACGTTTCTTCGTTTTTTGGAAAATCTTGGTCAGGTGGAACAATTAAAGATGCAGACGATTTATGTATGTATTTGTTGAGTGAAGGCTTAGTTGCCCTTGTAGGTGGTGGAGCTTTCGGTTCGCCAAATTGTTTCAGAATATCTTATGCAGCATCTGAAGAAACATTGACGAAAGCAATGAATCGCATTAAAGAAGCTTTGTCTAAATTACAGTAGTGATTGATAATCAAACGCTTAAAACTTTTCAATCCAAGCATATTCTTGTCTTGGGTGATGTAATGTTGGACAGGTATTTACTGGGTTCAGTGGATAGAATTAGCCCTGAAGCGCCCGTGCCTGTTGTTTCATTGCAAAGGGAAGAAAACCGTTTAGGTGGAGCCGCAAATGTTGCTCTGAATTTAAGGGCTTTGGGAGCAAGAGTGACGGTATGTAGTGTAATCGGTGATGATTACAACGGTCGTTTACTTTTACAACTTTTAGAGGAAAACAAAGTTTCAACATTTGGAATTGTAAAGGATAAATCGCGTCCAACAACGGTAAAAACGAGAGTAGTTGCGGGTCGTCAACAATTGGTGAGAATTGACGAGGAAACCACCGCTAATATTAGTATTGAAACGGAATCAGCTGTTTTTCAAAAATTGAACAAATTGATAACACACGATTTGGATGCCATCATTTTTCAGGATTATAATAAGGGGTTACTTACTCATTCTTTGATTGAAAAAAGCATCCAATTAGCCAACGAAAACAATATTTTAACCACAGTAGACCCAAAAAAACAAAACTTTTTAGCCTACAAGAATGTTAGTTTATTCAAACCCAATCTCAAGGAATTGCGCGAAGGTTTGAACCAAAGAATTGACATGAATCAAATTGAAACGCTCACAAACGCTGTTGATAATTTAGTCCAAAAATTAGAGGTCAATACAGCTTTTGTCACTCTTTCCGAATACGGCGTTTTCATTCAGAATCAACACGAAAAATACCATATTCCAGCACAAAAGCGCGATATTGCGGACGTGAGCGGTGCGGGTGATACCGTTATTGCTGTGGCAACTTTGGCACTTTGCGCAGGATTGCCTTTGAAAGAAATGGCGTTTTTGTCAAATCTTGCTGGTGGATTAGTTTGTGAAAAACCTGGCGTAGTTTGTATTGACGCCCAACAATTAATTAATGAAGCCCAAAAATTTCAGTAAAAAACCATGAATAAAGTCGTAAAACCTTACAATACAGATAAATCCAAAAAGGAAGAAGTTGCTCAAATGTTCAATAATATTGCTGCGAACTACGATTTCCTTAACCATTTTTTATCTTTGGGAATTGACCATTTATGGCGAAAAAGAGCGGTTAAAGAATTGAAAGCCGTACAACCTAAACGTATTTTGGATATCGCAACAGGTACCGGTGATTTCGCTATCGCAAATCTAAAACTTCGACCAAATCATGTGGTTGGATTAGATATTTCTGAGGGTATGTTGGAGGTTGGACGTCAAAAAATGAAGAAAAAAGGTGTGGACAACATTGTTTCAATGATGTTGGGCGATTCTGAAGATTTACCTTTCGAGGACAATTATTTCGATGGTTTGACGGTTGGTTTCGGCGTTAGAAATTTTGAAAATTTAGAAAAAGGTTTGGGAGAAATGCTTCGCGTAATTCGTCCCGGAGGAAAAGCAGTGATTTTGGAATTTTCTAAACCGAAAGTTTTTCCTGTAAAACAAGCGTTTGGACTTTATTCCAAGTATTTCATTCCATTTTTTGGCAAACGTATTTCGAAAGACGAAAAGGCTTATGCTTATTTGCCGGAAAGCGTTGCTGCCTTTCCAGAAGGTAAAGATTTTGAAGCAGTTTTAGCTAAAGTTGGTTACAAGCAAATTAACTCAATCTCTGTGAGTGGGGGAATTGCAACGATATACACTGGTATCAAATGATGCTTAATTGAATTACAAAACTTTGCTAATCGCACCATCAATATTAATTCTAACCGAAATTTCAACTTGCAACAAAGGAACTAATTTTGCGTTGACATCCTCGTAATGCACAGAATAATTGTCTTTCTTTTTTTGATTTCTTCCTCATTTGCTTTCTCTCAGCGAATGAAACAAGAACGTTACAAGAATTTTGATAAACGAATGTTTCACTTCGGGTTTATGCTTGGATTCAATTCTTCCGATTTTACTGTTTATCAAAAACTAGATGCCTTTTCAAGTTATGGCTTGGTTTCCTTGACCAACAATTCGCAACCCGGTGGACAATTAGGAATTCTCGCAACAATGAAATTGGGTACGCCTGTCTTGAGACTGCGATTCTTACCAACCTTGTCGTTTCAAGAGCGTGTATTGAATTATCGAAGTCTGGATTCAACCAATTTCATGAAAGGTATTGGAGAAGAACGGGTTAACTCTACTAATTTGGATTTTCCCTTGATGCTACAATTTAGGACTAAACGCTACAACAATTTTACAGCTTATGCTTTATTGGGTGCGCAGTATTCGCTTGATTTACAGTCTCAAGAAAAGGCAGCACAGAATTTTATTGACCCCTTTGTGAAAATAAGAAAACATGATTTTCAAGGACAAATTGGTGGCGGAGTTGAGTTTTTTGCGCCTTTCTTCAAGTTTTCGGTTGAACTTAAATATTCACACGGTTTGCGAAATACTTTTATCCAAGATTTTACGCCCGTTTCAAATCCTATTTATCGCCTTTACAATAAAGGATGGTGGTTTTCAATCATTTTTGAAGGATGATACAAGAGGTTAAATGGATTGGTCTTCCTGAAGAAGCAGCAAATGAAGCGTTTATTGAAAGCTATCTTCGCCAACATTTGAACCTTAAAAAGGACGTAAATATAGATTTTCGTTGGCACAAACAGAGTATTGATGCACGTAAAAATCCTGTAAAAATCCAAGGTGTTTTGCATGTTTCAGTTGGAAAAAAACTTCCCTCAAGATTTCCATTTTTCCAATTTAAAGATGTTCGAAAAGCTCCGGAAATTCACATAATTGGTACAGGACCCGCAGGATTGTTTGCAGCTCTTCGAGCAATAGAATTAGGTTTAAAACCTATACTATTTGAACGTGGTAAAGACGTCCGTGAACGACGTAGGGATTTGGCAAAATTGAATAAAGAAGGTTTGGTTAATCCTGAATCGAATTATTGTTTTGGTGAAGGTGGCGCGGGTACTTATTCGGACGGAAAGCTTTACACCCGATCCAAAAAGCGTGGCGATGTGGAAAAAGTGCTTCAACTGTTGGTGCAATTTGGTGCTGACGATAATATACTCGTGAACGCTCACCCTCATGTTGGAACCAATAAATTACCGCAACTAATAACGGCAATTCGTGAACAAATTATTGCTTGTGGAGGAGAAGTTCATTTCAATTGTAAACTAACAGATTTTCAGGTCGATAATGGAAAAGTAAAGTCCTTAACCATCAATGGGACAACTGAAGTTCCAGTTCGACAAGTTATACTCGCTACCGGGCATTCCGCACGAGATATTTTTCATCTCTTCAATGATAAACAACTTACCATAAAAGCGAAACCCTTTGCTTTAGGGGTTCGAGTAGAGCATACCCAAGAGCTTATTGACAAAATACAATATCATGGACGTTTAAATGACGATTACCTACCTCCAGCTTCGTACAGTTTGGTTACGCAGGTTGAAGATAGAGGAGTGTATAGTTTTTGTATGTGTCCAGGAGGAATCATTGCTCCTTGTGCAACAGCTGACGGCGAAGTGGTTACAAATGGTTGGTCGCCGAGCAAGCGAAATAACCCTTATTCGAACTCGGGTATTGTGGTAAGCATTGATCCTAGTGATTTTGAAAATCCAACGGACCCACTGGTTTGTTTGAAATTCCAACAAGAAATTGAACAAAAATGTTGGGAATTAGCAGGTAAAAATCAACAAGTGCCAGCACAACGACTTCTGGATTTTGTGCAACGAAAAAAGTCACCTGAATTTCCACGTTCGAGCTATCAACCCGGAATTGTTTCCATTGAAATGGATGAGATTTTTCCGCCTTTTGTAGTTAACCGTTTGCGACAAGCGTTTAAAGATTTTGGTCAAAAAATGAAAGGTTTTCTCACCAACGATGCCGTTATTCACGCTCCCGAATCGCGAACTTCATCACCAGTTTTGATTCCAAGAAATCCTGAAACACTTACGCATCTCGACTTGGAAAACCTTTATCCGTGTGCAGAAGGTGCAGGTTACGCTGGCGGAATCGTTTCTGCCGCTATTGATGGAATGAAGTGTGTGGAGAAGATTCATGAAAATTCAAACCTTATAAAAGGTTAAGAGATTTGAGTTCGCTTAACCGATTTTTCTTATTTCGAATTACTTTGAATGGATTCAATTATTTGCTTCCCAAATTGTGAGCTGGTGTAAAAGTAATTTCAAAAATTAATGTTTGGGTTTCTATTTCAACTTTTTGTAATTGCCTTATTTCTTGGGAACATCATTTACTTATTAGGCTCAGTTTTCGAGTTGTTTTCCTAGTTTCCAATTGATAGATACGATTCTACCTCGAGCGAGGATAATTATTCTCTAATCAGATAGATTTAGTTAAAAAATGTTTACCTAACAACTTGAATCTCTTTTAAGATTTATGTATAAAAAAAACCGACAATTTCTGTTGTCGGTTTTTTTATAAAAAGCGGAAATTCTTATGCTTTGATTTTCTTGTTTAAGTCAACTAACAAAGGAGTTGCAATAAATAAAGAAGAATAAGTTCCTACAAGAACACCAATTAATAAGGCAAAAATGAACCCTTTAATTGCTGCACCACCGAACAAGAAAATAATCAACAATACAATGAATGTGGTGAAGGAAGTATTAATAGTTCTGGACAAGGTACTATTCAAAGCTCCATTGATTTCCTCGTTGAAATTAGCATTATGTTTCCATGATAAATCCTCACGAATACGGTCGAAAACAACTACGGTATCGTTGATAGAGTAACCAATTACGGTAAGAATAGCAGCAATAAATGCTTGATCGATATCCATGTTGAACGGAAGAATTCCACTGAACAATGCAAAAATTCCAAGAACAATGAGTACGTCATGTGCCAAAGCAAGAATTGCACTTGCCGAATACTGCCATCCACCAAAACGCAATAGAATGTATGCGAATATTATTATCAAAGAAAGCACAATTGCAATCGTAGAAGAAGTAATTAACTCATTTGATACCGTAGAGGAAACAAATCGAGATTCAGGTTCAATTGAGGCTTTACCAAGTTTACTTTCACATTTCTCTAAAGCAGTTTTAAGTTTCTCAGCAACTTTAGTGTTTGCTGTTTCATCGGAAAGCATGTAGTTGGTTGTAATTTCAACGTAAAAGTTGGATGATTTTGTTTTCACATCAACAGAAGCTCCCTTCATTTCTGAACTAATTTTTGCTTTGATAAATTCTATATTGTTGTCTGCTGATTTTTCGAATTTAACGCCGAAGGTACGTCCCCCTGAAAATTCAACGGAAGGTTTTAAACCTTTAGTGAATAAGCCAACCAATGAAACAATAATTAATAAGGCAGAAATTCCATAGGACAATTTTCTTTTCGTTAGGAAATCAATTTTTGAATTTTTAAATGCGCCTTTAGTTAAGTTAGTCTCAAATGCAATTTCTTTTCCATTCTCAGCTATCCAATTTATAACTAACCTTGAAATAACTAATGCTGCAAAAACCGAAGAGAAAATACCAATAATCAATGTTGTTGCAAAGGATTCAATTGGCCCGCTTCCGAATATTTTTAACACAATTGCCGTCAGTAATGTAGTCACATTGGCATCAATGATTGAAGATAAAGCTTTACTAAACCCTTCATTTATAGCATCCATTTTCTCTTTTCCGTTCGCTAATTCTTCGCGAATTCGTTCGAAAACAAGGACATTCGCATCAACAGCCATACCAATCGTTAAAACGATACCTGCAATACCTGCAAGAGTAAGAACTGCTCCAAAAGAAGCAAGGGCACCAAAAATAAATAGAATGTTCGCAATTAATGCAATGTTAGCTACTAAACCAGACTTACCGTAGTAAAAATACATGTAAGCAAAAACAGATAACAGAGCTATTCCAAATGATATCAAACCTGCGCGTGTGTTTTCAGCTCCGATGGTTGGTCCAACCTTGGTTTGTTCTTTAATCACACATGGTGCTGGCAATGCTCCACCGTTCAATAATCCTGATAAGTCTTGAGCGTCTTGGAAAGTAAAGCTTCCAGAGATTTGCGTATTACCGTTGTTAATTGCTGAAATAACACGTGGTGCTGAATAAACAACGCTATCCATGGTGATGGCAACCACGCGACCAATGTTTTCTGAGGTCATTCTTCCCCATTCGTCTGATCCCTCAGCTGTCATTTCTAGATCAACTGTGATTTTTCCGTCTCTTTGGTCGTATCCTGGTGACGCTTTTGAAATGTGTTGTCCATTCACTTTAGCTTTTCCAGATTCCGGAATTCTAATTGCGTAAAGGAAATAGGCTTTTTGTTTTGTTTTGTCATCAACACTTTCTGGTTCTGCTCCCCACATAAAAATCATGTCCGAAGGAAAAACATCACGAATGTCTCTTCTTCTCAACATCATTTCAACTGCGGATTTATCGTTGATGTTAACATATCCCATAGCGTAATCTCCAACAGATTTCACTAATTCAGATAAACTTTTCGTTTTTTTTGTTGTGATTGAGTTCAAATCTAGAGTAGCGGTAGTGTCCTCATTTTCTGCTTGTTCTTCTAAACTAGATAATCTTGAGGCTTCCTGCCACTGAACGGTTAATTGCGAAGCAGCATAAGTTTCGAAGAATTCAAGATTTGCCGTTGATTGAAGTTTTTTCGCAACAGTGTTTTCGTCTTGTACACCAGGTAGCTCAATATAAAGTCGGTTTGTTGTTGGGTCTTTTTGAATGTTTGGTTGAGCCACACCAAATTGGTTGATGCGTCGATTCATAATTTGTTCAACACCGTCCATTGAACTTGAAATCATTGTTCTGAAGAAGTTTTCTACATCGTTATCAGTGGATTTAATACCAATCCCTTCTCCACGGAAAACATAATTTAAAGGAAGACCTTTGCTCGTGTTCTTATATTCATTCACGAAAATCGTCAAGAAATCACCTCCATTTGAGCGATAAATGGAAAGTGCTTTTTGATAAGGCTTGTCAAAATTTAAATCTTTCGGATTTTTAGCATACGAACGAACCAATTCCGGAATACTAATTTCCATCGTAACAGACATTCCACCAACAAGGTCTAGTCCAAAAGCTAGTGAACGCTTTTTAACTTCAGAAAAAGTTGAGCCAAATACGGGGTAAGACGGTTTATCTCCTTTTTCACGTAGAATTTCATTGATAAAAGCAGCTTTTGCTAATTCTTCTGCTTCTGGATTATTAAAATTAACTTCCGTGTTATTTGGTAAAAGAGCTATTCCATTATTCGCTTTTGCTTGCTCTCTGAGTTGGTTGACTTTAAAAATAGCTTCTTTTTCAGCTTTTTTCTCCACACCACTTGCAACCCAAGTGAACGAAAGTTGATAAAGGCAAACTGCTGTTAATAAAGTAGTTAGAAACCAAAAGAATTTCTTTAAGTGCATATTAGTACAATTAGTTTTTAAAATAAGGGTGCAAATATAGAATTTCGATTTGGTAAAATCAACCTCGTTCTACAAAGGGGGCAAAATACTTTAAGTTGTCAGGCATAAATGCTTATGTATTTTCCCGCGTTATTTCAACTCATTATTGATGAATGAAAGCATCTTTTCAGTAAATGAAACCCAATTATGTGCATCATTCCATTTCTGGATAGCTTGTTGTGTCACCTCTTGGTTTCGATTTTCAAAATACTTTTCAACTGTTAATGCAATCGATTTTGGTGTTATATCGGGCGCAATCCATCCTGATTTTCCGTCTTCAACAGATTCCATTAATCCGCCAACTGGAGTTACGAGCACTGGAACTTGGAAATGATAAGAAATGTTGGTGATACCGCTTTGTGTTGCATTATGGTAGGTAAGCATACACAAGTCTGCAACAGAGAAATAATTCTTAACTTCCTCGTCTGTAATGTATTGATTAAAAACTACTATACGTGACCTTAATTTCAAGTAATCAATTTGTTTGTCGTATTTTTCAAATGAACCGTAGCACTCTCCCGCTATAATTAACACGTGATTTTCATCCAATAAAGCCAATGTTTCAATCAATAAGTCTAAACCTTTGTAATCTCTAATTATTCCGAAAAAAAGAAGAATTCTTTTGTTTGACCAGTTACCCAATTGAAGTTTTGCTAAGGCTTTGTCTTTTTCAATTTTCTCTCCAAAATGATCATAAATTGGATGGAAAAGTTCAAGAACCTTTGCTTTTGGCATGTAAAAAAGTAAATCGTTTTTGACTTTTTGAGACATCACAATAAATACATCATGTTGTTTCAGATAAAAACGATTAAAAGCGTGGTCGAAAATGCGTTTTTCATGTGGTATTACATTGTCTAAGAGAGCAACTTTTAAAGTTTTTTTTCCTTGTAGCCGAGCGACAAGCCCCAAAGAAGGGGCAAAAAAAGTCATCCAATACCTTGAAATGAATACATCCGCTTTTTCTTTCTTTAATTTTCTTCCTACCTGAATCCATGAGAAAGGATTGATACTATCTAAAATTCGTAAAGCTGGAATTGGGTCTGCATTGTCGGAAGGAGAAATAAATTGGGTTTTTCCTGGAAATAAAAAATTAGGGTATTGTCGTTTGAAGGTGAATGCGCGGACTTTCTCGGTTTTTTCGAGTTGCCTAAAAATGTGTGCGCTAAACTGAGCAATTCCACCTCTATAGGGGTAAAAAGCAGACAGGAAATTAATTTTTAGTGGCATTTATTCTCCGTAGCCAATTAAGGTCATGTAAATTTCCTTTCCTGAACGAATATTCAAGGTGTCGAAATTACTGATGTTTAAGTCTTTGTAGTACTTTTTAATTAGACCAACTTTGTTAGCGTAAATTTCATATTTCCTTCTAAAAATCAAAAGGTTTCTACTGTTTTCTTGTTCAACTCTCAAAGTACTATCGAAAGAAAACCCATTCAACGATAACGGTTCATGAATTTTATCGTAACGACAAGTCAATTTTGGGTCAGTGTTAAACTGATTCGCATCCCATAAAGTAAGTGGACCAATTGGAAAAACCAACTTGACCATTCTTTGATTTTCTTCAACTGTTTGCGCTTTGTTGTCGGTCAAATTAACAGTCCATAAATCGCTTTGAGACCAAGATTGATTGGCATTATCTCGTTTAAAGCGAACATATTCCCAAGCCAATCTGCCCGAGTTATCCATGAAAGAATCTTGAATTTCACACCTCAATAAATACCTGGATGTGTCACTTTGAATCGAACTAAGTTCATCATGAGTAATTTCCATTACCTCATATTCCATATATCTCCCTGAATTCAAAGGGAAATAATCACGGTGTTGGAGTGGGGAAGGGGTATTAAAAAACTTATCGCAGGAGAATAAGACAGTTAAAATACAAGTGATAAGTACAATGTTTTTAAAAATACGCATACCCAAAATTAGGAATTTTCAGGTTAAAACTCGGTTGCTTTGCTGATTTGTATTTCAATTAAAGAACTTCCCACTTTGCCGTTACTGTAATTGTTGTCATGCATACTCACACCTTCTTTTCCTCTAACCAATAAAGTTAATTCCTCTTTTAGTTTCCCTTGTCCCGCACCATGAACCACCACAAATCTGGTTTGTCGTTTTTTTAGCATTTCGTTAAAGAAATTTTTGAAAGTTTTGATTTGTAATGTTAGTTTTTCGTGTGCTGAATATCCTTTGTCTGTTGATGAAATTTGGTCGAAATGGAGATCGATTTCATGAAGTTTGTTTACTGAATTAACTGACTTAGAATTTGTTGGTTGGTCTTTGTTCGGTAGCTTATCATCTACTTTAATTTCATTTCGAACGATGACGTCTGTAAGTAGAAATTTATAATCAAAACCAAATTCATCTGTAACAAAAATGGTTGAATTTTCAATTTTACACACAGTATAAATCCCAGTTTCTCGCAGCAATGAGACTTGACTTCCAACTACAATATTCTTTCCCATAAAATTGATAAAGGCCCATTAAAATTTTTCATCAAGGAAGTTGTAAATCTTCTCAATCATAAAACTGAAACCCATCCAAGCGGGTAAATATTCCAATTGAATATAGCCCATTACGTGGTAGCCGTGTTGATATTCCCAAGGACATCTTCCGGTAACTTTATCTAAAATAAAACCGGTAATGAACTCAACTGTAAAAATTACCAAAGCACTGATAAAAAGACGTAATAGAAGGTGGTATTTTGCAATTGCTTTCAATAATATTGGTGCTAAAAAAGCCACCAAACCGTAAATTGGAAACATCCAGATGTATGAAAAACCCATTAAACGCCAATTGATTGACTCACCAGCATTTATTGCTTCGAAAATGGACATTATGGCGGTAAAGAAAATTTCTGTGGTTATTCCTACACAACCGAAGGCAACAAAAATGAGTAAACGTTTCATTAGTGAATTGACGTATTGTATTTTTCTAAAAATTGGTCGATATTATTAATTCCTGTGCGACGTTTGATTCTGTCTTTCAGACGACTAATGTAAACATCAACATGAGTTTCATTGAGTTTTTGGCTGATGTAATGAGAAGGTTTTCCGTAATAATATTTCATTTTTAACATCAAGGCATCTCTTTTCGGAAGTTGATATAGAAGTTTGTCCAACGCATCAATTAAATCTTTTTGTTCCTGCGTTTTAAATAAGTCAGCTACATCCAACAAATCGTCGGCGTAATTTCTACGGGCAAGTTCGGTATGTTCTTCGCTTACGAATTTAACTTTTCGTTTAGCGTTTCTTCTGCGCCATTCGGAATAGCAGAAATTATTGGTCACCGTACGAATCCAAGCTTTCGTATCAAAAAGATCTGCCGAATCTTGGTACAAGTCACCGATTAGTTTATGTAAAAAGATGGAGAAATCTTGAAAGACATCTTTTGCGTCTTCGTCCTCAAATTTTTGTCTTATCAGGGAAAAAATGAAGCGTCCGTAGCGGTTGATCAATTCCGCAAATACGGCATCTTGCAATCTTTTATCCATTTGTGACAGAGGCTTTGTTTTTACCGATTAATTGTTCAACGAAAAACCATTCATTTTCAACTTGAGAGAGCGATTTTTGTTGCAGTACATTAACCAATTCGTAAAGCATTACTTCCATTTCAGTGGATTGGTAGCGTAAAAGGTAAACTGGAATCTCCGCTTTTTTCATTTCGATTAAACAAGCAGATAGTTCTTTTCTCAAATCATGACTTGTCATTCCCATAGGGTAAATGAATAACAATTGAGGAATTGATTCTGTTTTTCCTAAAATTCTTTTGAGTTTTATTTCTTCCACCAAAAGTTGAAGCACTGCTTGAGTGAACCTTTCTGTTGGGTCGCACACAATGTAATTATAGACAGTTGTTTCAAAGGAATTTGGTAGTTCAGTTTTTAAACCATTTATCAAATCTTCTAATTCATATTCACCAAAAAAATCAACTTTTTGGTCGTTGAACAAAAATTGATGTGGCTTATTTTCTGTTGGCAAAGCGCCCTTAAAACTCAAATAATTTCCTTGAAAATCGTTTTTAAAAGTGTCACAAGCAGCATTTGTGATTTGAAAAGTTCTATTTCCGACAAAAAGAAATGGAGAAGATGCGTAATCTGACATATTTTTCAATTTAGGTTAGGAACGAAAAACTTCGATGAAAATAACACTTTTTTTTGAAAATTCAGCGAGCTGATTTTTTATTGCCGATTTTTGATTTTAATGCAAACTATTTGGATTGAATTGAACTTTTTCACTAAATTCAGGTGCATGGAATCGATAAGTATTAAAAGTTGGGCAGAAGATGATCGACCACGCGAGAAGTTGTTGATGAAGGGAAAGCAGACGCTTTCAGATGCTGAATTGTTGGCAATTATCATTGGAAGTGGAACACGTAAAAAATCCGCTGTGGAATTATCAAAGGAAATATTGCGGGAATTCAATAACGATTTAGGTGAATTTTCGAGAGTAGATTTTAATGAATTGTTGAACTTTAACGGAATTGGAGCGGCAAAAGCTATTAATATTTTGGCTGCCTTAGAACTTGGACGTAGAAGAAAACAAGTTGAAAGAACAACAAGGATAAAATTTAATTCGCCTTGTATTACCTATGAATTCATGCGTCAATATTTAGGGGATTTAGATCATGAAGAGTTTTATGTAATCTATTGCAACTCTCAATGTGAATTAATTAAAATAGAACAAATTTCATCTGGCGGATTGACAGGAACAGTTGTTGACGGAAGGCTTGTTTTTAGAACGGCCTTGTTACTTAAAGCTACAACATTGATTCTAGTTCATAACCATCCCTCAGGGATTAATGAGCCAAGTGATGCAGACATAAGTCTTACAGTAAAGTTGCGTGACTTTGGTAAACTGATTAATATTTCCATTGTTGACCACCTCATTTACACCGATAATGGTTACTTTAGCTTTTTTGAGTCAGGAAAATTAAACGGATGAAGAAGATTATTAGTGTTATCGGTGCGCGACCTCAAATTATTAAATCTGCTGCAATTAGTCGGTGTATTTCTAGTGAATTTAGTACTAAAATTAAGGAGATTGTTGTGCATACTGGACAGCATTACGACGCAAACCTTTCCGCTCAGTTTTTCCAAGAACTAGGAATTTCTGAACCCCACTACAATTTACAAGTTGGAAGTGGAACACATGGAATCCAAACTGCAAAAATGTTGGAAGGGCTAGAACAAATTTTTCTTGATGAAAAGCCTGATGCTGTGGTGGTTTACGGTGATACAAACTCAACTCTTGCAGGTGGTATGGCGGCTGCGAAATTGCATATTCCAGTAGTACACATTGAAGCTGGATTGCGAAGTTTCAATAAGGCTATGCCAGAGGAAATCAATCGAATAACTTGCGATCATTTATCAACGCTTCTATTCACTCCGACCTTAACGGGACTTAGAAATCTGGAAAAAGAAGGTTTTGATTTAAGTACAAACCATGAACCCACAATTGACCAACCACACGTTCATCATTGTGGAGACATTATGTATGACAATAGTTTACATTATGCGGAGGAAGCGACACTGAAGTCGGACGTTTTAAGAAAATTAGATTTAATTGAAAAAGAGTTTGTGTTGTGTACCATTCATCGCGATAGCAACACTGACGACGCTCATGCATTAACCCAAATTTTTAAAGCCTTACTAGAAATCTCAAGGATTTATCAATTACGGATTGTATTGCCATTACATCCGCGAACAAGAGGGAAAATGAGTCAGCAACTTACAAGTGATTTGCTAAACGAGATTCAACGTTCTGAACGAATTCAAATCATTGAACCACTTGGTTTTTTGGATATTATTGCATTAGAAAAGCACGCTAGAATAATCGTTACTGATAGTGGAGGTTTACAAAAGGAAGCTTATTTTTTCGAAAAACCTTGTGTGATTTTACGCAATCAAACGGAGTGGAGAGAAATTGTTGAAAATGGTAATGCACTTTGTGTGGGTTCAAAATATGAAACTATTTTAGATGGTTTTGAATCCTTATTTACCAAAACAAATTTCACCTACCCGAGGTTTTATGGCGACGGTAAAGCAGCAACTTTTATTTGTCAACAAATTTTAAAATTGTAATGCTCATTTTCGTCAATCAAATTTCGGAACGCCTACTTTATACGATGAATTTCGTTTTCAAAGATCGAGGTGTGAAGTTTGAAATAACCAATGATACGTCATTTTTTCAAGAAGCACAAGGTGTCAAATTGAATTATTCGTCGAATAATTTTGAGGGCATTCCACAAATTGTGCCTTGTAAATTACTTTTTGATCAACCTGTAATTCGCTATGAAATTCAAAAAGTTGTGTTTTTTGAAGAGGAGTGTTTTTCATTTGACAATTGTACAGACCCCTTTGCTAGTATCTTCTTCGTGCTTAGTAGAATGGAAGAATATCAAGCCTCAAAAAAGGACAAATTAGGAAGGTTTGAGGGAAAAAATAGTTTTTTATACAAGTTCGGTTGGCACGAAAAAGTAGTTTGTGATCGATGGAGTTTAGATATTTTAAACTTCTTAAATTCAAACTATTCCAATTTTGAATTCATCGACCAACTTCCTTTTGTAGCAATGCCAACTTTCGATATTGACAACACTTATGCATACAGAAACAAAGGCTTTGTTCGTACAACTTTGGCCATACTCAAAGATTTTTTCTTAGGAAGAACACGCCGATTGATTGAAAGGCAAAAAGTTCAAGCGGGACTTATGAAAGACCCTTATGACACATTCAATATTATTGAAGAAACAGCGGACAAATTTCCAAACACGAGAGTTTTTTGGCTATTGGGTGACTTTGCGAAGTTGGACAAAAACATTCATCATTCCAATAAAAGACAGCGGAATCTAATTAAACGATTAAATCAAAAAATTGAAATTGGCATTCACCCAAGTGTGAAATCTAATTCCTACGAATTTTTTCTACATAACGAAATTGAACGACTTGAAGCCATTTTATGTAAACGTGTTTATACCAGTCGTCAACACTTTTTGATGCTTCAATTTCCGGAAACATACCGAATATTGATAGGACAAGAAATTAGGGAGGATTTTACAATGGGTTATGCGGATATTGTTGGATTTAGAGCAGGAACAGCGCGTCCATTTTTTTGGTTTGATTTACATAAAAACGAGTGTTCAAAACTTCTCATTCATCCCTTTTCCTACATGGACGGAACCTTCAATGAATATATGAAACTTACTGTCGAAGAGGCAAAGGAAAAAGTTAAATCTTTGGTTCATGAGGTCAAAACTTATGGTGGTGAATTTTCATTCATTTGGCACAACGAAACGATTGGAAACTATGGAGCTTGGAAAAAATGGGATGAGGTGTTTAAACTTACACTTGATGAGATTGCTTAGAACAAAATACACTGATTTCGATTTTACTCCTAAATTCTTTCAATCATTGAGAAGTAAGTCTTGAAAGCTCCGTTCGATTTATAAAATTGGGTTGACTGCGTCGCTAATCTGCGGCAGAACGCTAAGAATCAATGAGGTAGGGACTGGGCTTTTGAAGATTTATCGGGATGTTACCGACGATGACATAAAATGACGAATTCGTCAAAAAAAAAACCGACACTTTCGCATCGGTTTTTGTTTATCCATAGAAGAAAGAATTATTTCTTATCCCTCATTTTTTCCATTTCCTTGTAAGCGTCGCATTGCTTCAATTCGTTCTCGAATTTTTTCTCATCTGCCTCACCTTTTCCTTTCGATAAAGTTTCACACTTCTTCATCTCAGGCTCATATTTTTTCATCACAGATTCCATTTTTGTATAGTCACCTTTTAATGCATCCATTTCTTTAGAAAGTTCAAGTAAGGTGTCTGCACATTTACAAACTTCTGATTTACCACAAGACGCAAGTAACAAACCAGCTACAGACATCGCTAAAAATACTTTTTTCATAAATTTTGATTTTAACCGACGAATATAGGGTTTTTCCTTTAACAAATTTTTACTTTTTGAGTTTAGAACGCAATCGCTGCGCATCCAACCAATAGATAACTTTGAAAGAAATACTATTTGTTGGCCCGTTCTCAAGTGTGTTGAATAAGTTATTCCAATAACGTTCCCACACATTATTGTCTCTCGTGAAAATGGAGTTTTTCCATACAATATTTACTTCAGAACCAGGGAGAAATACCCATCTGTAAAGCATATCAATTGTAAAGGCATTAAAACTTACATTATATGCCGATTCACCGTTGATGTCTTTTCCCTCGAATGGAATATCGCTTAATCTTCCGTTTACTGTGTTTAAAGCATAGAATGAATTATAACCGATATCGGAGCGGTAATGACGCAAACGAAAGGTGATGCCCATTGTATTGGTAAGTGTATAATCTATTGAAACGGATTGTGTAGTGTTTATTCGATTGCGATTTCCAAAAATGATGGTGTTTTGTGGGAGATTTACAGGAGTTCCAAAACGAACCGCGTATCCTTGACTGTTGTACTGAAAGGATTGATCCCAACCGTGAATAAGGAATAATTTATCACTCAAACGGAAACGTGCACTTGAGTAATAATTCCATTCCCACCAGTTAGCACGTCCAACAAAGATGTAGTTTATACCCGCGTCCCAAGCAAAAGGTTTTTGGTAATTCGTTGAAATCCACGTTCCAACTGTGTGCCAGGTTGGACGGACAAAATACGCACCCTGAACGCGCGGTTCGAAGTAGTCAAAACTTTCAACAGCAGAACCATTATAGCGCAATCCAGCAGCATCAAAATTTTTGGAAACCATCGTAAGCCCGGCAGTAGGGTAAAGCCCCACAAAAACATTCGGGTTGTAAAGTCTGGAATAGGTCAACGTTGACGAAACAACAATTCTGTTCATTAAATCCCATTTTGGTTTGAAATTTCTGTAAGAACATGTCAATACAGCGTTACGTTTGTTGTTGTTGGTATTAAATCCCAAATCATTCGGGTTGTAAGTGTGTGATTCCTCTAAATAAGTCGCACTGTAAACCCAGGCTCCTCTTTGATCTCCAGCACTTAAACTCCAATTGTGACCAATGTTGTTGTTGTCTGAAAGTTGAGCAGAAACTGTACCTTTTCCACTCACAAAGTATTCATTGGTTTTGGTGTTCAACTTAAAATTTAGACCTGAAACATTGGCGTCGTAAAACGCACCCTCGCGCCAAACGTTTGTGTTGGTGAAGGTTATCGAACTGTTATTCTTAAGGTTCTGATCCAATACCAAAACGTTGAAATTCGTTAACGGAGCAACTGTTATTTTCCGTTTTCCTCCAAGATTATCGTTGTAAGCATCTGCTTGTTGTTCACCTGTTACAGCGTTAAAAACACCAATTCCAAGTCCATTTTTCAATCTTCCTGAAAGTTTACTTGCGTTGTACAGTAAGGGTTGTTGAGGGAGGTTTGCTAAAGAATCACCTGGCTGAACTTGTGCAAATGTCACAGAAGGTGGAGCTTGTACGCCAATTCTACGACTGTAAAACAAACCAGCTTTGTTGAACAATTCCGTTCCTTCTGTAAAAAATTGACGATTTTCATTGAATTGTACTTCAAAAGGCGATAAATTCAAAATTTCTTGATCAAAAACTACTTGTCCGAAGTCGGGAATTAGTGTGATGTCAAGTGTTAAAGCTTCATTTAAACCGTATTTTATGTCCATTCCACCATTGTATGAACGAGAAAAACCTGAATTTTTGGAATGGTCGAGGTAAGCGGAAAGATAAGGCATTAACGCAAGTCGAAGAGGTGGTTCAATTTTTGGAAGTCCTACCACATTTCCACTTTCCAAAACATAATTCTCCAAGTCAGGATTTACAGGATGCCAAGTTGATTCCTCCCGAAAACGACTAATTTGACGAGCGAAATTGATTCCCCAATCTTGTTTTTCCACTTTTGGGAATCTTAGTGCCGAAAAAGGAATTTCGATTTCCGCAATCCACGCATCATCTGTAATTGTTACAGCACTTCTCCAAACCAAATTCAATAAATCATTAAAATCGTTGGGTAAAATTTTAGCATCCATTTGCACCCCACGACTTGTTATTCCAAAGTAAAACCCGTTTTGATCGTCGTTGTAGGTGTCAATAAAGATTCCAAAAACGTCGAGATTCGCGTTCAAATCATCACGAAGGGAAAGAACGCGCGAAATAGAATCCCCTGTATCATAACAAATTGCAGCGAAATAAATGGCTTCTTCGGTGTGTCCCATTGCAACCTTCGTTTGTTTGCGAGAGGCTTTTCCTGGAATTGGTTTTAATTGGGTGAAATTGGTGACATATTTTGCTTCTTTCCAACCCAATTCAGTTAAATTTCCGTCTATCGTGATTTTCTCCGAAAAAGGCGTACTCGTAATTTCGTACTTAGTTTGAGCGAAAATTGAAAAAGGTATAAGGAGTGCGAAGAGCAAGCGATAAGCCATGGACTGTTTTAAAATTTTTTCCAATTGTTGAGAGGGTTTATTTCATTTTTCGGGTGATTAACAACCACGTGCAAACATTGTTGAAAGCGCTCAAAGGTAACCCAACATTTTTCTTTTTCTTTTTGATGGAGCAAAACTTCGCCTAATGTTTCCCTGAGAAATGTTAGTTCACAGTCGGAAAGCGGTCGATGAAAATCAAATTGCTTCAGTGAAATATCAAAGCTGTTTCCGTTCATGTGAGAGCTTCTACTGGATGCAGCTCGATTCACCCTTACTAATTTTTTAACTGTTTCTGTTGTACGGGTTAAAGATGTTACTACTAATCTTGTTCCTTCTAAGGGAGAATTAACCAATGTATTTTGAAATAATTGACTCAACTCCTCTAAAAAATCTAAAGACGGTGGTGTTAGGTAAGGGTAGGAATAATAAAATGTGTCAAGAATGAATGACTTAGAGTTGAAAACTTCCACTAATTGCTTTTCCTTTTTAAGTCTTTGAAAGTTGAATTCAAAATCTTGTGGTTCAATGCCTTGTTGAGATGAAATTTCAATGTAATCATCAATTCTATTATTGAGTTGAGGAATGAAAGTGTCCTTTTCGTACTCGTCACAGAAGAGTTTA
>CAZWSY010000017.1:48003-51323 GCA_964636775.1 uncultured Lishizhenia sp. | reverse complement strand
CGGAGGTGATGGCGCAAAATGGAATCGATTTCAAATATCCGTCCTATATTCAAGATATTCTAGGCCCAATGTGTTTTGACTTTGGTTTTGGACCTTTTCGTTGGGTTTGTACGAGTGGTAAACCAGAAGATTTGGCTAAAACCGACACCATTGCCTGTCAAGTTTTAGAAGAAATGATGCTACATTCTCCAGAAGAAATTCAACAGCAAATGGCCGACAATATTCAATGGATAAAAGGTGCACAAGAAAATAAATTGGTTGTTGGTTCTCAAGCACGTATTTTATATGCCGACGCAGAAGGACGAATGAAAATCGCTGAAGCATTTAATCAAGCGATTGCGAAAGGTGAAATCGGACCTGTAGTTTTAGGTCGCGATCACCATGACGTTTCAGGTACAGATTCTCCTTATCGCGAAACCTCTAATATTTATGATGGCTCGCGGTTCACTGCAGACATGGCCATTCAAAATGTGATTGGAGATAGTTTTCGTGGCGCGACTTGGGTATCAATTCACAACGGCGGTGGAGTAGGTTGGGGAGAAGTTATCAATGGTGGTTTTGGAATGTTGTTGGACGGAAGTATTGATGCGGATAGAAACTTGAAAATGATGTTGCATTGGGACGTAAACAACGGTATTGCAAGACGAAATTGGGCGCGTAACGAAAATGCGATATTCGCCATCAAACGCGCTATGGAAGTGGAGCCATTATTAAAGGTCACGCTACCAAATTTGGTGGATGATGAATTGTTGGATTAGTAGCCATGCCAGGAATCGAACCTGGATCTAAAGTTTAGGAAACTTCTATTCTATCCATTGAACTACACAGCCAGAAGAAATGCGAATTTAGTTATTTTCAAATAATTGTCTTTCGAAAACTTGCCAAACGGAATCGGCCGCTTTATCCCAACTGAAACTTTGAGATCTTTGAATTCCTTTTTGAGATAATTCACGCCTTAAGTCTGGATTTTGAAGTAGTAATCTTAAAGAATTCGTTATGTCCTCAACTGAAAAAGGATCGCAATAAATCGCAGCGTCTTGAGCAACTTCGGGTAAACTTGTTGTTTTAGCTGATAAAATTGGTACACCGCATTTCATGGCCTCTACCAATGGAATTCCAAATCCTTCGAAATAAGGAACAAATGCAAAAACATCTGCTGCACCCATTACTTTCGCTAATTCTGTTAAGGGAAGGTGTCCTGTGAAATGAAGCCTATTTTCTAATTTGGTTGGGATTTGCAAGAATTTATCTTTCCACATAGCACTACCAACAATAACCAAATCAATTAAAGGGAATTCTCCTGAAATGCGGTCAAAAGCTGTTATTAATCTCTGGACATTTTTTCTTGGGTGTAAGGAGCCTACAAAAAGAATATATGATTTGCCATTTGTGATTTGAAATTTAATCCTTGCTTGTTCCTCTTCATTTAATGGCTTATAAATTTCATTTACCCCATTGTGAATGGCAGTTATTTTTGATTCAGACAACATATAAGTTTTGACTAAATCTGTTTTGGAATACTCTGAAACAGTAATAATATGTTTCGCTTTTCTTGAAAATTTCGGAAAAAAGTAACGAAAATAGTTACTCACCAATTTCGGCATATCTGCTGGATAATGCTCAAAATTGATGTCATGGATAGTTGCAATTTGGGGGGTATTAGAACGTAACGATAAATACCCATCGGGAGACCAAAAAGCGTCTATTTTGTCTTTTTTGAAACGTCTTGGCAAGGCAAACTCAAACCAAAGAATCCAAAGTAAAGGATGTCGAGTAGGAGGGAAGACCTGAATTATTTCTACATTTTTTGTTTGTTCAAAAGGCAGCTCAACTTTTCTGTCAAAATAAAGGACAAACTGATGTTCAGGATGATTTCTTATTATTCGCTGAATGATTTCAACCGAATAATGTCCAAATCCTTCGAGTTTGGTAGGCAAAATATTTCTTGCGTTTATACCGATTCTCATCGACTAAAACTGAAGGATATAATTGTGTCTTTTTTCTTTTCCAATCGTGGTTTTAGGACCATGTCCACAGAAAACAACAGTGTCATCAGGAAGTGTAAAAAGTTGTGTATGAATGGAGTGTTTTAATGTTTCCAAATCACCTCCAGGTAAATCAACACGTCCGAAGCTTCCTTGAAATAAAACATCTCCATTGATGACAAACTGCTCCGATTCGAAATAAAAAACAACATGACCAACAGAATGTCCAGGACAAAATTTAACTTGAAAGGACATATCGCCAAAAAACAACCATTCGCCGTTTTTTACCAATTGATCAGGCTGCGGAGAAAGTTTGTAACCTTCAAATCCATAAAGGTGAGCATATTGTGCCACGGCATTCAAGGTTGAAACTTCATTCTCGCCCAACAAAAATGGCACACCAAATTTCGATTTAACAAATTGATTTCCCAAAACATGGTCTATGTGGGCGTGTGTGTTTAACAGCGCAACCGGTTTTAATTCGTTAATTTCTATAAAATTTGTTAGGGTAAGCTCCTCTTCTTTGGTATAGCAACCTGGATCAAAAATCAGTGTGTTTTTCTGGTTGTCCCAGACTAAAACCGTGTTTTCTTGAAAGGGATTGAAGGTAAAAACGTGAGTATGTAAATTCATTTCTAAAGTTTACAAAAGTAAAGAACCAAATTCAAGGAAATAAGAATTACAAATTCTGTTTTTAGAATTAATTCATTTTGATATAAATTTCCACACGTCTGTTGAGAGCGCGACCTTTCGGTGAGGTATTTAAGAATTTTGGTTTTGATTCTCCAAATGCACCTGTTTGAACTCTATTTGGGTCAATACCTTGAGATAAGAAATACTTTCTTAATGCTTCAGAACGTCTTTCTGACAGTGCTTGGTTGTAGTCGTCTTCACCAGTAATATCTGCGTGACCCTCTAAAACAATATTCGCATCTGGATTAGCTTTAAGTAGTGCAACCACCTCATTGAGTAAAGGATATAAATTCTGTTGAATTTTAGATTCATTTAATAGGAAGTGGATATCAGTAAGACTTGTTAAACCTTCTTTACTTGTAACAACCTGAGCATCACCATTGTTTCCGTCTCTTCCGTTCGTTCCAGTTCCTTGATTGTTAGTTCCTCCTTTACCACCTGTCCCTGAATTCTGGTTGCCACTACCACCTTTTCCGTTCGTTCCAGACCCTTGGTTATTTGTTCCTCCTTTACCACCTGTCCCTGAATTCTGACTGCCATCACCACCTTTACCACCACCAGAGTTTTGGCTACCGTCACCACCTTTCCCACCACCAGAGTTTTGGCTACCATCACCACCTTTCCCACCACTAGAGTTTTGGC
>CAZWSY010000017.1:0-47903 GCA_964636775.1 uncultured Lishizhenia sp. | reverse complement strand
CCACCACCAGAGTTTTGGCTACCATCACCACCTTTCCCACCACTAGAGTTTTGGCTACCGTCGCCGCCTTTTCCACCACTAGAGTTTTGGCTACCGTCGCCGCCCTTACCACCATTTAATCCATCGATTGGATTACCGTCTGGGTCTTTTCCTCCAACCCCATCGCGACCAGCAAGTTCAGTACTATCTTTTCCAACTCGATTTTTCTCGTTTCTTTGATAGGCAGTATACAAATCCTCAGGACAACCATCAAAATCAGCTGAACCAGGAATATCAATACATTTATCAAAAAAGTCTGGGATACCGTCACCATCTGAATCAATTTTTCTTAAACTAACTCCTCTACAATTCACCGCATGCCCGATTGGTGTATCCAACTCATCATCCATGATGTTTAAAATACCATCACCGTCGTCATCCCGTAAATGTGTACGCATTGCTTGATTCAAACTATCTAACTTGCGGTTTTCATCCTCTAAATAAGACATATCAGGAAAACAAGGTGTATAAACCCAATCATAATGGGTGGCATGTTTACCCAAATAAATGTGTGTACCAATAGCTCCCTTTGCTGTAAAACCGTCAAATCCACGCTCAAAAACACCGCTATACATATCGAAGGTATATTGTTGATAAATGTGCCAAATGAAAGAGGCATCAACAAATAAAACGAGGCGATTATTAATTTTTATTTGAGGGGTAAGTCCAAACATAAAATTTACCATTCGGTCAGTATTTGGATTTACTTTACTTTTTAAAAACGAGGCTCCACCGCCCAAATGAAATAATAAGCTGTATTTATCAGTGAAATTTTCGAAAGTAAAAAGCCTTCCAAGGTTCAAAACTAATTGAAGAGAAGTTCGAAAATAATGAGACTTAAATGGCAAACTTGTACCGGTGTTACTAAAAATACTTACTTCGTCATGTTTGATTCTGTCATAGCTTCCATCAAGTAACAAACCGTATCGATTATTAAACATGTATCGAACACCCATTCCGGCGTGAATTACGCCTACTGTGTTAGACCAATAACCCGGTGAGTAAGGTTTTACTGCATTGTTGATTCCAACTCCCGGTTCGAGAGACCAACGATTATTGTATCCGTATTGCCCGAAAGCATTACCTATCTGAAATAGAGTAAAAACACAAAAAGTCAGTAAGTTAGATTTGAGTAGGTACATATCGTGAGGCAAATATAATGATATTCAATGTGCTATCGTTGTTTTCATAACTATAAATTGTTTCAAATAGAATTTTTGATTACGAAACTAAATTGAATTTTATTGACTGATTCAGTGGGTAATAGCAATGTTTATCTTAATTGAAGATGTAGGTATAAGTCGGAATAGTTTCCTTTATTCTCTTAATTCGTTTTTTTGTTATTCTCAGTCGAATTACTTATCAGTAGATTTTGGTAAATACGAATGAAGAAAAGTCTTTTTAATGAGGCTCTTTATTTACATTTGTTTTGGTCAAATTTGTTGAATTAAAGTGTTTGGATGCAGATTTGAAAACTGGTAAAAACTAAAAGTGAAAAGTAAAAGCACATATCTCATCTTTATTTCAATTGTTTTGATAAGTGTGGCAATGCATTTCAAACATTTCAATAAAGACTTATCAAGTATGCATGTGTGGAGGCAAACACAGACCCAATCTACAATCAATAATTTTTACGAAGAGGACATGAATATTTTCAATCCTCGAAAAAATGATAGGGCAGATTCAGATGGGATTTTTAGAATGGAATTCCCCATAATGCAGTGGTTTGTGGCTTCATTGTATAAAGTTTTTGGAAATCATTTGATTATTACAAGGTTGTTTATGTTTTTTATTGGTTTGTTGTCAGTACTTGGACTTTACAAACTACTAAATGAATTATTCTCAAATGAGATTTTATCAGTTTTTGGTATTTGGGCTTTTAATTTCTCACCAAGTTTCTACTATTACACAATAAATCCACTACCAGACAATTTTGCACTGTGTTGCTCCATTTGGGGTTTGGCTATGTTTTTTTATTGGTTTAACAAACATCGAACAGTTTATTTATTGATAAGCAGTGCATTATTTAGTGTAGGTGCTTTAAGTAAACTGCCTTTTATTATTTATTTCATTGTGCCTTTCATTTATTTCATTTATCTGTTTTGGCGTGAAGGTTTTACAAAGGATAATCTTGCAAAGAGTTTTTTGTCATTAAGTTTTGTAATTTTTCCTTTAACTTGGTATTTGAGTGTCATGCCTCACTGGAAAGGAAATATGATTGTGAAGGGAATGCTAGACAACCAAGAATCGCTATCAACCCTGTTGGATTACTTTCAACATAATTTAATTTCAACAGTTCCAGAATTACTTGTTGGATATGGTTCACTTTTATTTTTCATCGCTGGATTTTTCTATTTGTTTAAAAATAAATCCTACCGAAATCTAAAATTTTATCTTTTGCTTTCGTTGAGTATTAGTGCTCTTGCTTATTACTTTTTTGAGGCAAATGCTATCGCTAAAATTCACGATTATTACTTATTTCCTTTTTACCCGTTACTGTTTGTTATTGTTGCTTACGGGGCTTATAATCTTTTCAACTCTGGGTTAAATATAAACCGCATTTTAACTTATGTTTCAATTGTCGCAATTCCAGTAGCTTGTTATTTAAGAATGCAAAACAGATGGAATCTTGATTCACCAGGTTTTAATAAGGACTTGCTGTTACACAAGGAAGCATTACGAAATGCAGTACCCAAAGACGCACTTGTTGTTGCTGGAAATGACGAGTCTCATTTTATTTTTTTCTATTACATTGACAAAAAAGGTTGGTGTTTTCATGATAACAACCTGACATCTGCTGAATTGAAAGTAATGATTGATAAAGGGGCAAAATATTTATACACTGATTCAGAACAGATTATAAATAACGTTGAAATAAGAAATTATCTGGATAACTTAATTCTTGAAAAAGGTTCTATAAAAGTATTTGAATTAATAGAAGCAGAAACTAGATAGAATTATCTACTGAAAACAAATTTAAATAATTGATACTTATTTATGTCGTAATAAGCCATAACTAGTGATTTCTTAGTGGCTAAAAGCATCCCTAATTCTATTTGCATTCCATTTTTTTCAAAAATTATTGAGTTTTCTTTTTTTAAATCAAAACTTAAATTATCCCATACAACACTGTCAGTAATTTGTGTACCTTGAATATTCACATAACTAAAAACCAAGTTGCAGTTTATTTTTCTCGCTTCATAGTTTATAGTGAATTCTCCAGAAATATTTTTTGTGTAGTAAATAAAACCTTCCCCATCTTCAAGTTCGAGCATATTGATTTTCCATGAACCATCGGTTTTGCGAAGTAATTGGTCTTTACTGCAACCTATCAAAATCAGTAAACAAAAAAGGATTAATTTTTCCATGAATATGGTGCTAAAGTCATCATAAGCATTCCAATATCAAGTGCTGAATTGTCGATGTTGAATTTTGGATGATGAACTCCGAAATTGAAATTGCTATCTTCAAAGCCAACTCCAAGTCGCAAAAAGGATGCTGGTATTTTTTGTCCGTAAAATGCAAAATCTTCTGCGGTCATTCTCAAAGGTAATTCTACCATGTTTGTTTCGCCATTTGCTTCTGACAAAATGTTTTTCCAGTTTTCGGTTAATTGTTCGTCATTACTCAAAAATGGATAACCAACGGAAATATTAAGCAGAATTTGTCCTCCATACTTTTCACCAATTTCCTTTGCTTTTATTCGAAAAAATTGATGTGCTTTGAAACGGAATTCTTCGTTCATCGTCCGAAATGTTCCTTTGATAAAGGCTTTTTCTGGGACCACATTTGTTGAACCCTTTGCCTCGAAATACCCGAAGGTTAACACATGCGGAATTTCCTCTGGATACCATTCATTCAGTTCTTTCTTGCATTCAAGAATAAATTCAGATCCCATGTACAGAGGATTGACACACGCATCGGGAATTGCTCCGTGTCCGCCTTTACCTATTATTTCAAGTTTGATTTCGTCGCTCGAAGCCATGTACATGCCTTTGCGATAGCCAATTTTTCCCGATCTTAATTCAGGAAAAACATGAAGACCGAAAATCGCATCAACTCGTGGATTTTCTAATGCGCCTGCTTTTATCATCAAACTTGCGCCTCCTGGATGTTCTTCTTCTCCCGGTTGGAAAATCAATTTTACTGCGCAAGGTAAATCTTTCTCAAGGGATTTTAATATTTTGCCTGCACCCAACAAAACGGCAGTGTGAACATCGTGCCCACAAGCGTGCATTATGCCTTCTTTCTTTGATTTGAAAGGTAAATCGTTTTGTTCGTGTATTGGAAGAGCATCAAGATCTGCACGTAAAGCAATACAACCATTCGCAAGTTTTTCTTCACCCAACAAAGCAACAATTCCTGTTTCTGCAACTCCGCTTTGAAACGAAATTCCCCAATCCGATAAATGTTGGGCAACGAAAGCCATTGTTTCAAATTCCTGAAATGACAATTCAGGGTTTTGGTGTAAATATTCGCGAACACCTTGAATTTCTGGATGAATTTGTTGAATTAATGCTTTAATGTGAGCAATAAATTCTATACTTAAATCACTTGCCATAAACCGATTGATAACCAGTAGAAATTAAGCGAATAGAAACATATAACATGAAAACCCCAAAAATCAACTTTACCATTCCGGTTGACATTTTAAGGGATAATTTGGAGCCAAAATATGCGCCGATAAAGAAAGTTGTGGCAATAATTAACCCAAATTTCCAGTTCACATTTCCTGCCTTCCAATAATTCATAACGGCTAGAAAAACAACAGGCATCATTAGTACAAACAAACTTGTTCCTTGTGCTTCGTGTTGTGTAAGACCTAAGAAAAAAACCAAAGCCGGTACTATAATTACGCCACCACCAACTCCTACAAAACCACTCAACATTCCTGCGAATAAACCAATAATGGTCAGAGCTACAATTGTTTGTTGAGGTAACATTTGGAATAAAAAAAGGCCGGTGAATTTCCGACCTTGTAAATTATTTAATTACGTAGTTGTAAGTGTAAGTCAGGTTAATTGAAGGAAAACGCTCTTCAATCGTAAGTGATTTACTTCTTAACTCACGAATGGTGAAGGTATTGGTTGGATCTTCGCTACCATTTTCGTAAAGAACAAGTTTGGTTTTTGCCTCATCGAACAACCACTTTCCATTGGAAAAAGTCCCTTGAAATTGACCTAAAGCATTAATTACTCTACTCATGGAGTAGGTGCCATCTTTTTCAATAACCAGTTTCACGGTTTCTTCTTTATCTGTAATGTCGTTACCGTTTTTTTGAGCAAAATTTAAAATCCAATCATTACAAAGTCGATTCTTTTTTGTTAAAAGAGAAATCGTAGGACCATCACTATATTTTCTACAACCAGTAAAAACGAGAACTATACAAGCTGAAAGACAAAGGATTAAAATGCGCATGAAAATAAAATTTTGTCGAAATTAATGAATTTCTGTTAAGGTATAACGTTAAACGAGTAGTTCTGAATAAAGTTACTTTGGCTGAAGAACTTGAATTAAGGTGTCCGAGTTATTAATATTTCTGAACTTTAATTCCTCTTTCATCAATTTAAGAATTCTCCAATTCGCTTCATTTCCAGAAACTATTTCCTTGGTTAACAAGAATTTTTTGTCAGGACTGAATTTCCAAGTTCCGGCTTTTGAGTCTGTGAAATTTTGTCCAAATACGGAAAAAATAACATTCTGCACATAGGTTCCGTCGTCTTTAATGCTGTACTCAACTGTTGTTCCGGGAAGACTTTGGTCAAAACCATTTTTTGTAATTGAGGTAACTTTCCATTCACCTACTAATCTTGACTTTTTGGATTCTAAAGAAAATTTGGGACCCTCTTCATACTTACCACAAGCAAAAGCAAGAGCAATAACACCGAATAAAAGCACATTTTTAATCATTTTTTGTTAAAATTGAGTTTGCGCAAAGAAAGTGAAAATTAAGGTTTTACATTTGTTAAAATTTTTGGAAATGAAAAATTTCACCTACCTCTTGATTTTATTAATTGTCTTTGGTTGTAGTCAAGGGTCTGAACCTAAAGCGAAAAAGGATAACAAACAAGAAAACTGTTCTGCAAAAGATATTAAATCAGATAGAGTTTTAGTTGCCGAAGTGGAAGGAATGGTCTGTAAAATGGGTTGTGGAGGTGCAATAAGAAAGGAATTATTAGGAACTTGTGCAGTTAATCTTGTAGAAGTAGATTATGAAGAGGAACGCGAAAAGCAAATAGTGCGTATTCATTTTGATAGTAAACTGATGTCTGAAAGTAATCTTGTGGCTGTAATGGAAAAGGTAAATGACGGACAGTTTTCAGTACAAGCAATCGGCACACAAGATGAAGGCTCTACTTCAACAAATTCTAGAAAGGCGGAAAACGCCACAATAAAAATGACGGAAAAATCATTTGAAATCCCTTCGTTTCTTGATGCCTTGTTGGGTATCTTTGTGACGAAATGAAACTAGCACATAAAATTTACGGGGAAGGAAAACCTCTTGTTATTGTTCATGGTTTATTTGGTTTTTCAGATAATTGGGTAACCCACGCCAAAAAATTCGGAGAATATTTTCAAGTGATTGTTTGCGATATGCGAAATCACGGTTATTCACCTTGGTCTGATGAATTTTCTTATCAATTAATGGTGGATGATTTAGTTGAACTACTCGATGATTTAGGTATTGAAAAATGCAGTTTGATCGGTCATTCAATGGGCGGAAAAGTGGCAATGCATTTTGCTCAACAATATGAAAATCGTTTAGAAAAACTAATTGTGGTGGACATGGGTGTAAAGGAGTATCCAATGCATCACCAACATATTCTAGCCGCTTTTGAAGCAATTGATTTATCTCAAATGTCGGCAAGAAGTGAAGCCGAAAGAATCCTTGCGACTTTCATCGATTCAGACGGTGTTCGACAATTTTTGTTGAAAAACCTTTACTGGAAAGAAAAAGGTAAGTTGGCATGGCGTGTTAATTTTCCCGTTCTTTCCGCAGCAATGACTGAAGTTTTAGGAGCGCTTCCGGAGGGAGAAGTTTTTACACCAACCTTGTTTATTCGAGGGGCTTTGAGTAATTATATTGTAGAGACAGATTACGAAACTTTAGAAACCTATTTTCCAGATAGTCAGTTTTTAACAATAGAAAATGCTGGGCATTGGGTGCATGCTGAAAGTCCTGATGATTTTTTTAACGGGGCACTTGAATTTTTAATTCGATAACCTGACTCCAATCCGAAAAATCCTTTATCACCTTTTTATTTTTCAGTAGCCAATAAATATTCGACAAAAAGCCAAAAATCTATAAAGGATAGTAAGTATTGGTTTCTATTGGTTGTCAGATGTTAACCAAACGTGCGTAATGCGTTTGATTATCAATCAAAATTTAAAAATGAGACAGCTTAAAATTGCCAAGCAAGTTACTAACCGAGAAACAGCGTCGTTGGATAAGTACCTTCAAGAAATTGGACGTGTAGATTTGATTACAGCAGATGAAGAAGTGGATTTAGCTAGACGCATAAAAGCGGGTGATCGTGTGGCATTAGAAAGATTGACAAAAGCCAATTTGAGGTTTGTCGTTTCGGTTGCAAAGCAATATCAAAATCAAGGATTAGCATTACCCGATTTAATCAATGAGGGAAATTTGGGTTTAATTAAAGCTGCGGAAAGATTTGATGAAACAAGAGGTTTTAAATTCATTTCTTACGCTGTTTGGTGGATTCGTCAGTCTATTTTGCAAGCCTTAGCAGAACAAGCCCGAATCGTAAGATTACCTCTTAATAAAATCGGAAACATTAATCGAATCAATCGCGCGTTTTCAGAACTAGAACAAAAATTTGAGCGACCTCCGTCAGCAGATGAATTAGCTGAAATGTTGAACTGTACAACCGAGGAAATCAAACAAAGTCTTTCCCATTCTGGTCGTCATGTTTCGATGGATGCGCCTTTAGTTGATGGTGATGAGTCTTCTTCGAGTATGTATGATTTAATGACTGGTGACAGTTTGCCAAATCCAGATCAAAACTTAGTTTTAGAATCGTTGCGTAAGGATATTCACAACTCACTTCAAACCCTGACTTCGCGAGAATCAGAGGTTGTGGCTATGTTTTATGGATTAGATGGAAAAATGCCTTTATCCTTAGAGGAAATAGGGGCAAAATTTGATCTCACTAGAGAGCGTGTAAGACAAATTAAGGAAAAAGCTATCCGTCGTTTAAGACACACTTCACGTAATCGAAATTTGAAAACGTATTTGGGGTAATTTTTAATTCAGGAATTTATATTGGATCTACATCTACTATTACTTTAACCGCTTTATTTACTGGTTTTTCGTAAAATTTATTGAGGAGGTTTGCGACAGTTTCTTTTATGGTTTTGTCGGAAACTTCCTTTTCGTATTTGAGGTAAATCTGACGCAGGAAATAATTGTTGATTCGTGAAATAGTTGGTTTTTCAGGTCCTATCACTCTTTCCTTGAAAATATCCTGAAGCAAACCTGTAAGTTCAACTGAAGCGATCACCAATTTATTTTCCTCTTTGTGTTTCAAGGTGATGTGTATCAATTTGAAAAACGGTGGATAATAATAGTTTCGTCTTTCGATTAGTTCATGATTGAAAAAGGAGGTGTAATCGTGTTTTTGAATTAAGCCAAGCACCCAATTTTCTGGGTCAGTCGTTTGAATAATCACTCTTCCTTGTTTTCCCTTTCTTCCAGCCCTACCAGCGACTTGTGAAAAGAGTTGAAAAGCTCTTTCGTTTGCTCGAAAATCTGGACGTTTCAATAAATTGTCAGCATCTAAAACTCCAACTAATCCCACGTTGTCGAAATCTAGACCTTTGGTTATCATTTGTGTGCCTACTAAAATGTGTATGCGTTGATTGTCAAAGTCTTCTAAGATTTCTTCGTAAGCATTTTTAGATCTAGTGGTATCTAAATCCAACCGTTTTATATTGTGGTTTGGAAAAAGCGTTCGAAGTTCATCTTCAATTTTTTCGGTTCCAAATCCCATCATCACAATACGGTTACTTCCGCAAGAACTACAAGTACCGATAGGAGGAGTTCCATAACCACAATAGTGGCATTTTAGTGTATTGCTGTGTTTGTGGTAAGTTAAATGAACATCACAATTGACACATTTTGGTGAATTACTGCATACTTCACAAGTCCAATATGGGGTGTAACCACGTCTGTTTTGAAAAAGTATAATTTGCTCTCCATTCTTTAGTTTTTCATCCATTTCTTTCATCAGCAGTTCACTGAAGTGGGAAAGCATCGTGCCTAATTTTCGTTCGCGTTTCAGGTCGGCAAAAACAATTTCTGGCATTTCCATTCCTTGATATCGTTCTGTCAAATTGACTAAACCAAATTTCCCTTGCAAGGCGTTTTGTTGTGTTTCTATAGAAGGCGTTGCTGTTCCGAGAAGAACTTTTGCTTTATGGAGAGCGCCGAGATATATGGCGGCATCGCGTCCGTTATAGCGGGGAGAAGGATCTTGTTGCTTGTAAGAGGTTTCATGTTCTTCGTCCACGATTATCAACCCTAAATCAATAAATGGTAAAAAAATAGACGAACGCGCACCAACAATAATACGGTAGCGATGAGGTGCGTTTTCCAAGACCTTATTCCAGATTTCAACACGTTCATTTTGGTTAAATCGCGAATGGTAAATCCCAACCAAATCGCCGAAAAACTTTTTCAAGCGTTGAATTAATTGGGTAGTAAGTGCAATTTCTGGAAGAAGAAAAAGAACTTGTTTACCGTTGTCTAAAGCTTCTTGAATCAGCTGAACATAAATTTCTGTTTTTCCAGCGCCTGTAACTCCGTTCAAGAGTACCACTTGTTTTTCTTCAAAAGCACTTCGTATTTCTTCCAAAGCTGTTTTTTGAGGTGGGGTTAGAATCGGCATTGTTTTTTCTGCTACTTCACCAATTTTTAATCGGTCTATTTGGTAACGGTCAACAATAAAAATATCTTTTTTCTCCAAGGTTTGAATCGTACTTGGACTAATACCTGCCTCAACTAAATCTTTTTTTGGAACTGGAAAATCTAATCCACCCAAGTCAGAAGAACGTTTAATCATTTCAATTAATGCTTCCACTTGTTTTTCGGTTCGCGGTGAAGCCTCCAATTCCATAAGTGTTTGTTGTAAGGCATCTTCCTCGTGTAAATTGGGATGTAAACAAACTACAAGAATGGTTTTGGGCGTGTATTTCTGATTAATTTCATCTACTGTTATAACAATCTGTTTTTCAATCAATTTTTTCAAAAACGGAACAACGGAAACCACACCTGCAACTTTACCCAGCTCACTCAAATCAATTTGTTCGTTTATTTTTAGCAGTTCTACGACGTCTGATTCACGGTCGCTTAGCTTGTGGTGGTCGAAAGAAAATTCTGGATGTAAAAGAATTTTGGTTTCACTTGCCAATTTAAAGTTGGATGGTAGTGCTGCATTGACAACATCCCCAATTGGTGCCATGTAATACGTTGCCAACCAATGCCAAAATTTGAGTTGTTGTAAATTGACAATTGCGTGAGCGTCAAGAATATGTTCAACGTATTTTGCTTGGTAACCTTCAGGAACTTTTTCATGCACACGAACTACAATTCCCGTTAAAAATTTACTTTTTCCAAAGGGAACGATAACCCTTAAACCAATGGCTATTTGTTCATTGAAATCAAAAGGCACACGATAAGTAAACGTTGTGTGCACAGGAACTGGCAACAACACATCGACAAAAAGCGTTATGCGCTCCATGTTTAATTTAGATTATGGGCAAGCGTATGGCTCAGGATTGGTTGCGACGTTGTCTCCTGGGTGATTGGAACAAAACAATAAATTTCCAGTAATAGTTCCAATGCATAAAACACGTGTACTGTTTTTATCTATCGCTCGAATGAAAGCCTGCTGCGCAGAAACAAAGAACGGTTTGTAAAAACTCAATGTTTGTCGAGAGGAAAAAATACCTACAACCCTTTTTCCGTTTGTGACTGAAAGGTTGGTGTACGTTGGCTTACTTTGAGCTAAAGAAGAACTAGGTTTGTTTACCGTCATATAATTGTAAAGTTCTTCGGCACCAGCAGTTATGGAGATTTCTAAACCACTAAATGTTCTTTTGGTAATTTGTGGGTCATTTGTCACGTTATCTCTTATAATTTCGTAAAAAGTTTGTCCAACAGCAGAAAAAGTACGTGAGGTGTTTGGCAAAACATCCGCTTCGCCCAATGTCCAAGGAATGGTTTTTTCTGTAAAAGTAGTCCCCTTAAACTCAGCAATTTTAATTCCCATAGACGCATTAACCACAAAACTATTTCCTGTGTTAGAAACTGCAAAACCTGAGGAAATTAGCGTACCCGTGTTATCAGCAAATTTGAAAGTGAAATTTTGTGAAGAAGTGTTTGTTGCAAGACCTTTGACTAAAGTTGTTTGGCCCGTAACTTCAAATTCACCATTGTTAATCACCGCACGTAAACGGTAGGTCGCATCAGGATTTAAAGAAGTTAAAAGTGGGTTAGGGGAAGTTTGAATTGTTCCACCGCCTGTAGTTGGTTTTGTTTTGAAATAATAAACCTTTTGTTCAGGCGCATAGAAAGCTCCATTTGTGTTTTTATTGGTAACAATTGTGTCTTTTAGCGTCCAAGTTCTGGTTACGTTTCCATTCACAACCTCTTGAACAGTTGCGTCAACTTGATTAAAGTAGCTGGAATCAGGGATTTGTGCTAAATCCAAAGCGCTTCCTGGTCCAATAAATGCACGTGTAATTTTTATGAAATGCAAAGAATCGGCGTGATTTAGCAAACCAAAGATTACGGCAGTTTCTTTAAAATCACCTGTCAAATTTACTTTTTCACTACAAGCGTTGGAAGAGAAAAGCACAATTCCTATTACGAGAATTTTAATGAACTGGAGGGAGAGAATGTTTTTAAGCATGCACGAAGTTAATCAAAGGTTTTAATCAGCGAAAAAATCAGTTTTTTACAAAGGTTCCTTCGGGAGCAAAATCTATTAATTCCACATCAAAACAAAGTGATTCTTTTCCAGCTTCTTCGCCGTAAGCTAAGTTCCACGGAATATAAATTCTGTAAGTCCCACCTTTTTTCATTTTAGGAATGGAATATGTCCAACCTGGGATAACTCCACCGTTTAGCTTCAAAGCAATTGGTTCAGAAATACCTTGTTGATTCTTCATTTTCTTTGAATCTTGGATAGTATCGCCCATAGCGGACATAAGCACATAATGTACCTTCACGTCACTTTGAGGACTTGGCATTGCACCTTTTCCTTCTTTTATGGTTCGCATCACAATTCCGTTTTCAAAAACTTGTGCTCCAGCTTGATTTCTTGCTCTTTCCAACATTTTGTCACCGTTTTTTACATTTAAACCAGTCATAAATGTTTGCATCATATTGCGCATTTCTGCCTCTTTGATGATTGTGTCTCGGCGATATAAACCGTCGGCGTATCCCTTTTTCACCAAGTTTAAATCCACCATTTCAAGTCCACCCAATTTTTTGATGTCCACATAAAATGCATGTCCAGTCATTCTCCCCATACAAAGTGAACCTTCTTTGACATAAGCTTTATTGAAATCTTGATAAGTTGGTCCAAACAATTTTTTCAAAGTCTCCAAACAAGCGTCGGCATTAACATCACTTAGATTAGAATTGAATCCTTTAATAAGTTCTTCTTTATCCAAGTTTGCGAACGAACTTTCTTGCGAACGACTGATGGTTTGAGCATTCATTGCACCTAGAACGTAAGATAATTTCTCTTTTTCGTTTTTAAAGGAAATTGTTTCAGCTTGTTTTTCATCATCCGAACAAGCAAATAGGGCAAGTAAAAGTGTACTTGCAAAGATTAGTTTTTTCATGTTATTTACTGAATTTCTAACAATTCAACGTCAAATATAAGTGCTGCGTAGGGTTCTATTGGTCCGCCTGGACGAGGATTTGATCCGTAAGCCAATTCTTGAGGAATATAAAAACGGTATTTCGCACCAATATTCATCAATTGAAGTCCTTCTGTCCAACCACGAATTACTTGTGTAAGTCCAAAAGTAGCGGGTGTTCCGCGTTGGTAAGAACTATCAAAAACAGTTCCGTCGATAAGTGTTCCGTGGTAATGAACTGTTACTTGATTATGTGCTGCTGGATTTGCGCCATTTCCATCTACCAAAACTTCATATTGCAAACCCGATTCAGTGGTTTTTACATTTTCACGTTGTCCGTTTTGTGCCAAGAATTGTGTTCCCTCTTCAAGGTTTTTTGTAAAACGTTCTTTTTGTTTTTCTTCCAAATAATTTTGAATCAGATGGTTGGCAGTTTGGTCGTCCATGTTTGTTTGACCGTTTGAAAGAACAATTTGCATCGCTTCTGCAAAAGCTGCAACGTCAATTTCGTTGAATTGTTGACTTTTTAGACTGTGAGCAACATTCATTCCTAAGGCGTAGCTCAAATTTTTGATTTTTTCATTCATAAGGGCGCGAAGATAGGGATAATGAGTTTGAATGAAGAGTGAAATCCCCCGCGGCGGAGAAAATTAAGATCCGCCGAAGCGAGAAAATTGATCGAAGCAAATCGTAAATTCGAATAGAATATACCAAAAAAATATAGAAGCCATTGTTTCAATAAAGCAATTAGGAAGAATATCATTTACAGATGACGTTGTTTCAATAAAACGATTAGAAAGACTTTTGTAGATAGGTATCAATTTGTATAGTCGAATTAAGATTCTACCAAAACAACGAATTCCATTAAAAAAAAACGTTCTCAAAATTTTGAGAACGTTTTTTGTTTTATTCCAGAATTGCGTTTATTTACCTTCTATCCAATTTGTAACTGATGCATCATCAGGTTGTGTACGAGGAGCAATTACTTTCACTAAATAACCGTTTTCGTCAATTAAATATTTTTGAAAATTCCATTGAACGTCATTATCCTCTAAACCATTTTTGCTTTTTTGGGTAAGAAACTGGTAAATAGGATGCATGTTTTTTCCCTTGACAGTAATTTTTTCCATCATTGGAAAGCTAACACCATAATTTTTTTTACAAAAAGAGGCAATTTCTTCATTTGAACCTGGTTCTTGTCCCATAAAATCGTTGGAAGGAAATCCGATTATTACAAAATTCTTTGCTTTGTATTTGTCGTATAGAGCTTCAAGTTTTTCGTATTGAGGAGTTAAACCGCATTTTGAGGCTGTATTTACAACCATTACTTTCTTTCCTTTTAAACTAGATAGGTCGAAAGTTTTTCCCTCGATATCTTTAACTTTAAACTGATGTATGCTTTCTTTCTTCTCGGTAGAACTTACCATAATTGCTGCTAAAGCCATGATTAAAAATGTTTTCATAATTTATTTTTTGTTTAACAAATTTACAAGGTTAATGTTCTTGGAACTTTTTTTGTAAAGATACGAATACCTTAAGCTATGTTGAAAAACTTAATTGTCTTTACTTTTTTTCTTTTAATTGGATTTTCTTGGTCACAAAAGAAGTTGTCGGGTCATTATCAAGCCATCATTTACAGCGACGAGAAAGATTATTCAGATGCTCATCCCGTTTATTTTTCTATCACAGTTATAAAAGGATTAATTGACGGAAAAATGAGATTTGAAACAAAGAATACTACTGATTTTGTTATTACAAAATTGGTGGGAAACGTT
This sequence comes from uncultured Lishizhenia sp., assembly GCA_964636775.1. Lineage (GTDB taxonomy): Bacteria > Bacteroidota > Bacteroidia > Flavobacteriales_D > Crocinitomicaceae > UBA952. The sequence continues at coordinate 33,198 of CAZWSY010000017.1, read as the reverse complement.
GTAGAAAGTAGAAACTTTCAAATGCAACAAGTGAAAGTTTTGAAACAATCTTCAAAAGAAAAAATTAATTGTTTTCAACTTATTTCGTGGCAATTCAAGGACTCAACTGGTTTTTTTGTTGGTGAAGTAAAGCCTAATAAATGCAATGGTAACAATTTTAAAATTATTGCTTTCAAAAGTGATTTTGAGTGGCATGAAGATAAAGAGACCATCCAAGGACATCAGTGGGTGAATCGTTTGGTTGAGGACTTGAAGGCGGGGTTATCCTCGCCAGAAAAACGTAAACAAGAATTAAGACAATTTGATTTTCAACCCGTTTATTTTGATTATGACAAGGATAGTTTAAAAGTAATTTATCACCCTTATCTTTTATCCGTTGTGAAAATGGTAAAAAGTCATTCAGATTTACGAATTCGATTGATTGGACACACTGATAGCGATGGATCAGATGCTTATAACATTCAATTGTCACAACGAAGAACTGCTGTTATTTCAAAATTTTTGGAAGAAAACGGTCTTGCAAAAGACAGAATTGTAATTGACTACAAAGGAGAAAAAATTCCTGTTGGTAACAATAAAACAGAAGAAGGAAAAAGAAAGAATAGAAGGGTAGACTTTGAGTTTATCTAAAATGAATCAAATCCTTCAGTTCACTCAAAATAATAGCTGTTGCTCCCCAAATGATTTTACCTTTTAATTCAAAGCAAGGTACGCGTTTCATGGTTGTTCGTGCATTTATAGGAATGTCAACTTCCTTGCAATTTGTTGGTTCGAGTAAGTCTTCAAGGTCAAATAAGTAATAAGCATGAACTTCTCTTTCATCTGGAATGAGAACCAACAATTCCTCATGAAAAAATAAGTGTGGATCAACTGAAAAAGAGGAAACAGGAATATGTACAGTGGTCAAACTCCCCAAAAACTTTCCTTTTTCCTGAGGAATTCCCACTTCTTCAAAACTTTCTCGTCGCGCGGTATGGATAGTATTTTCGTCTGTTAAGTCAACCTTACCGCCGGGAAATGCCATTTGTTTACTGTGTGTTCCGTCGTATTCTGCTCGTTCAATTACAAGGAAACAACATTTGCCATTCCTTGGAAAGAGGTGAATACCAACCGCAGCTTTACGATAATTAGTGACATCAATTTCAGTTAATTCTTTTTGACGGAGTGGATAAAATGCCTCATGACTTTTTCTTCCCGGCAATTCTCCCGCTAGACGATTTTTCCAAAATGTTTGATCAAGAAACAAACTCATTTACAGCTATAAACAATTTTTTTAAAATCTTGTAGTAAGTAGGGCATAACGTCGGATTGCCCCGTAAGCTGAACAACATAGAATTTTTCGTTTTGTTGAAAACTAGCTAAAAAGGTAGTTGAAGAATATTCTTCGTCAAACTCATACGTTTTTGTTCGATGTTGCACAATTGCTTGAAATAGGGCCTTTCCCTTTTTTAACTTCCAATGGTCAATTTGTGAAATAATGCGGTCGTTTCGGTCATAAATTTTCCGATTCACATAATGCTGTTGAACTCCTTCGAGTAAGCTTTCTGCTTGAACTAAATACTGATAATCTGCTGCTTTCTCCTTGTCAAAAGCTTCAATTCCCAAATACAGTTCGACCGACTTTGCACAACCTTGAAAAGCTTCATTCGGGTAAATCGTGAAATTCCCATAACATTCGGTATTCAAAAACATGGACGGAACACGAAATTCTGAACCTTGAACATAGAAGGTTTTCCAATTTTTGAAACGCATTTTATTACCTTCCAATTCCTTGACATTTCTCGTTTCGACGTTAAAACACGAGGAAAGAAAAACGATGGTAAAAAGAAAAAGTAGAATTGTTTTGATTCTCACGAAACGAAATTAAGAACTTGTCGGACAGATTAACGAAATCTGTAAATGCTTTTTACAAAACTCTCAGCAAATTTCCGCAGAACATGAATTTTTCGGAAGTTGAAGGCAAATACAATTCGGTTAGTTGTTTTTCCCGTTCGCCAAAATATAAATCAGATAATTCTTGGAGCAATTCTAACGGAAGAGCAAGCGAGTAAGTGTTGACAATCAATTTTCCATTGGGTTCTAAAACATTGGCAGCTGCTCCAAGTAAACTATCAATCTGGTCTTCCAATTTCCATTTTTCGCCTTTTGCTCCGTTTCCCCAAGCGGGAGGATCCATTATAATACAATTGTAGGTACGTTGACGTTTTTCTTCACGTTGCAAAAATTTGAGTGCATCTTCGTGAACCCAGCGAATATTTAAAAGTCTGGAACTTTCCATGTTTTTCTTTGCCCAATTGAGGACTGATTTGGAGGAATCAACGTGAATGGTGTCCGCACCAGCATTTCGAGCAACACAAGACGCAGCTCCGGTGTAGGCAAAAAGATTTAAAAAACGTTCTTCAGCGTTTAAGTTCGCGGATAAAAAATCCCAGTTGACGCGCTGTTCGGGGAAAAGTCCAACATGTTTGAATGGTGATAATTCCAAATTAAATTTCAGACGTTCATAAGTAATCGACCATTGTGTTGGGCTATCTTTTTTCAAGTTTTTCCATTTTCCACTTTGTCCTTTGGCGTCGTCAACGTATTCCCAATGTGCCATTTTGCGCCATTCAGTGAAAGGGATTCCGCTATGAAAATAAGCTTGAAGTTCGGGTCTGATGGTGATAATTTTTCCCCAGCGTTCTAGTTTCTTTCCGCCTCCAGCATCGATAAGTTCATAATCTTGCCAAGGTTCGGCAATAGTTCGGGGGTTATTGTTCATGGTTATTTGGTTGGATTGAAGTGGATTAACCTCGTTTTGTAATTTATTGGTTTTTAATATAATCTTTTGTGAGATTATCAATTTCTAGTTTTAGTTGAGGAAGATGATTGGTCAAAATAGCCCAAATGTTTTCATCTGAAATATTGTCATAAGTATGAATAACATAATTTCTTAAACCAATAATTGCTTTGGCGTTGGTAATTTTCACTTCATAACTTGAATCACGTTTTATAATTCTATTCATCGCCTCTCCAATAATTTCAAGATTTCTTTCAACGGCACGTTTCAACATCAAGTTTTGACGATATTTAAAGAAGTCATTTTCATGATTTTCTGAGAAACTGTCAATTTCTTCGATGGACATTCGAATGTCAAATAACCATTTTAAAATTCGTTCATCCATAAATCAACTGCTTCGATTTATCAATTGATTGAATTAAGATTGGATTTCTTAAAGTTTGTTCTTCAAGTAAATCAACCTGACGACCAAATAAAGATTGTAAATTTTCTTTGAAACCAATATAATTTTCAAAGTATTTAGATAACTCAATGGGTTTGAACTTCACTAAAAAATCAATATCACTTTTCTCCGAAAAATTTGAAGTCAATGCGGAACCAAATAGATACATTTTCTCTACATTATATTTACCACAAAGTCTTTGTAGTGCTTCGATATTTTTATCAATCAGCATCATGTCTCAAATTTAGAAAAAGTTCGTCGAGTTCGTCGAGTCAATAATAATTTTACTTGATGTTTTATGGTTGATGAAAGATAAACTTTGCCAAACGATAGACAGAAACATCCTTTGGTTTTAAGAATTTCCAAAGTCTGATGGTGTAAGGAATGCAAAAACTATTAACCTCGTGAATAAATGAGATTCTTAATTTTCGTTGACCTTCGTTGTGAAAAGCGATAGGTGATTAGCGCATTCTAGGCATTTTACGACGTCCACCCATCATTTGAGCCATTCGCATTTGGTTTTTGGAAGGAGCCATTTGTAGTTGATTTTGCATCATTTTGATTTGTTCCTTCATCATGCCGTTTTTGTCCAATTTTTTAGCCTCAGCCAATAGGTTTACCGCCTCTGTTTTTCTGCCGGTTTGCGCGCAAATTCCTGCTAAGTGCATTCTCGCAACAGCATTATCCTCTGGCTGACGAAGACCTAATTCTAATGCTTTACGCAATAATTGTTCGCTCTTTGAAAAACCCATTTCTTGTGCGCCCATCACTGCTTTGAGGTACAACACGTAAGCGTGTTGAGTTTTTGGTAAAAATTGTGGATGAGTGATTCTGTCAATGTATTTTTTTGCTTTGTCTGTGTTTCCAACTCTCATTTGGTTGAGCGCTAAAAGCATGTTTTCGTTTCTAAAAAAGGACAAAATAATCAACGCTGTAACCAATAAAAAGGTAATTCCCCAGCCCCAGTGTCCTGTAGCAAACAACCATACATTAAACCCAAACGATAAAACCGCCAAAGCGATACGAATTACAAAACCTACCATATTCTTTAAATTATTGTTTTATTGACTATTTACTTTCAAAATTGATTGAATTTCGAATCGAATCGACCAATTAAATTGTTGCAATACACTTCAACTCAATCGCTATTGGTGTTGGTAGTGAATTGATTTCAACGGTTGTTCTACATGGTTGATTGTCTTTGAAATATTCAGCGTACAAACGGTTGTATGTGTGAAAATCACGTTTCATATTAACCAAGAAAACCGTAACATCTACCAAATTATTCCAGCTAGAACCAGATTCCTCTAAAATCACACGTACATTTTCAAATACGCTTCTGCACTGTGCTTCAAAATCAAATTCGAGAAAGTTTCCGTTTTTATCTAACTTCAAACCAGGAACACCTGAGTCGGTTGCGTCGCTTCCAGCCACACGTGGTCCAACACCAGAAAGAAATAAGAGATTACCTACTTTGCGTGCATGAGGATAAAGACCAACCGGTTTTGGTGCTTTGTTTGTTGAAATTTTTGAGGAAGTATCCATGAGAAAATTTGCGCAAATATAGGAAGACCAATGCAATTCACTCGTTTTGCGAGCTAATTTCTAAGTCTCGTTTAAATTGTTTGGCGTGGACTCATCCATAAAGTTTCTGGACTCAACTTCACGGTCTGAGTTCTTATTAACTCGGGTTATTAGTTGTTTCCCAAGCAAGCCTTTTTCTTTTCCAACATTTCTTTTCCGTCCATGAGTAGGTAATCTGCGCAAGCTGTTTCCTTATTTTTCTTTAAAGTTTTTGCTTTTTCAATGGTATTTTCATTTCTATTTCCTTTCAGGACATCACGGTTTATTGCTTCAAAACTTTCAGAAGCTTTAAGGCATTCACAAAACTTTTCGTCTTTATTCGTACAAGCATTCAACAAAATTGTGCTGAAAATCAGAAAATATAAAGGGAATTTCATATTGTTGTTTGTTTAATTTTACCGTCAATTATCATTTTTTGACAACGCGAATCTATTTGTTTTTTGGTTTTGTATGGCAAGTTTTTTTCTTGTTTGGACAAGGTTGCTATCCATTTATGCCTTCTCGTCAAGAGGATTTTCATAGCGTTAAGCTGTGTCCAAATATCATGATTGAAGATATTCAATTTTTACATCAACGAATACAAGAGATTCATCCAAACCCCTACATCTATGTTTCTAAAGATGCTTATGATAATGCATTGAAGCTAACACTGTCCATGGTTTCTAAAGAACTTACGCCCTACCAATTCTCTTTGTGTGTCGCGCAGTTTCTCCACGGAATTCAAGATTCACACACCAATATTAATCCTCGTGATTTGGTGTTTTTGAAACACAGTAAGTCTTATTTATTCCCTTTTTCAGTTAGAAGAATTGATGATAAGTTTTATCTTCAAAAATCAGTTCAAAATGAAATTCCTTTAGGCGTTGAAATATTGAGTTTAAATCATTTACATGTTGATTCTATTTTTAAAGTTGCTCAACAGTTTAGCTTCATGGAAGGAGAATCAATTGAGGCTCGAAATGAAGTAGCCTCCAAAATGATGGGGATGATTTTTAATTTAATGAACAACAAGTACGATGTTGAATGTAAATACAAAACGCTTCAAGGAGACACGGTTAAGAAAACACTTAAACCAATAACCGTAAAGGCATTTAAAAAATTAAAAAACTGGTATGCTGAGGAGAAAATGTATCACTTTTTTGACACTCAAAATAGAGGCATTTTGGTTGTTCCGACCTTTGAACCAAGAAGTTTAAAAGTATATAAACGTGAATTAGATGCTTTTTTTGCTAATGTAAGAGCAAATAATTGCAAGGAGGTAATAATTGATTTAAGAGACAATCGCGGAGGCTTAATCCGAGCGCAAGAATATTTGATTAGCTTCTTTAACACAGCTCAGAAAAATCATCCGATTAACTATTTGTATAAAAGAAGCAAATTTGATCGCTTTTCATTGTTGCCATTTTATCAAAAAAAACAATTTGTGAGAAGGGCGAAAAGAGTTTATCCTAAGGGCATAATTTCTCAGGAGTACGACTTTTACAAAAAAGAATTCGGTGAACTTGATACCATTCTTTACGATTACATTCCCCGCAATCGTTTGGAATATTCCTACAATGGTAACACAACCTTAATAATAAACGGATTAAGTATGAGTGCGTCTGCAATGTTTGCGGCTTGGTTCAAGGAAAACGAAAAAGGTAAGATAATAGGAACCCCCTGCATGGGAACAATGAGTGGAACATTTGGGAATAGTGCAACTATTTATTTAAAAAACACTGGTTTTCCTGTTATGATTTCATCTTTGAAGTTTACTCCACAAAGTCAAAGTGAAATTCAGAAAACCGGAATACTACCCGACGTTTTAATTGACTTAAAGTTGGAGGAGTTAATTCAAAAAGAAGATCCAATTTTCAAATTTCTAAATATTCAACCACAGAGTGCTAAAGTAAGGTGAGTCACATTTAATAATTACTTTTAAAATAACGTTGTGATTTTTACTTCAACCTTTTTACCGCCGCTTTAAATTCTTCATCATAGTTGTTATAGACTTTATAGAATCCTTCCTCTGTCCAAAGTTGGCGTGCTATTTCTGCTTTTAAAATCGTTTGAAGAAGTGATTTACTGGTGTTGAAATCAGTTAAATTTAAAGGTACTTCAAAGAATTTCGTTGCGTAATTAGTGAAATCCTTGAGCAACTTGTCGTCCACTTTGAAAGATTGGAGATAGTTGTCAGGGGAAGTCCATGTTTTTCGGTTTTTCGATGCGTAATCAAAAGCAAATGCATTAATTGCGCCCGTCCACCGCAAGGCACTCATGTAGAGACTTGAACCAGAAGTATCGAAAGGAACAAAAACATCAGGCGTAATTCCTCCACCTCCATAAACGATTCTTCCACCTTTAGTTTTAAACTTCTCTTTTTTCCCGTAAGATGAAGTGTCCAATTGGAACATTTCACCGCTGTCATAACGGTCTTCATCCTTGATATAATCCTCGTAATTTCCTTTGTACGGTCTTTGGATACATCTACCCGAAGGAGTGTAATAACGTGCAATGGTTAATCTTAGATTGCTTCCATCGCGCAATTGTCGGTCTTCTTGTACCAATCCTTTCCCGAATGAACGTCTTCCTACTATGTATGCGCGGTCATTGTCTTGTAACGCTCCAGCCAAAATTTCACTTGCAGACGCAGAACCTGAATTGATAAGTACAACAACGTTCATTTTTTCTAATAACCCACCACTTTTCGCACGGTAAACTTGTTCGCCTGCTTTACGACCTTTCGTTTTAAGAATTACATTCCCTTCCTCCAAAAATTCGTCAGCAATATCTGTCGCAGCAGTTAAAACTCCACCTCCATTATTACGCAAATCTAAAATAAGTTTGGTCATACCTTTGGAAAGCAATTTTTTAGCAGCGTCTCTAAATTCTTTCGCTGTCGGAATCGAAAATTGGTCAATAAGAATATAACCTGTTTTCTCATCCACCATAAATGCACAAGTCACGGTACTAATTGGAATAATTCCTCGTTGAATTTGAAAAGGAATTTTCTTTCCGTTTCGAATAATGTCCACTTTCACGGGTGTACCAGGTTCGCCTTTCAATTTAGACATTACGTCGTCGTTTTTGATTTTCTTTCCTGCTACGTTCTTTCCGTTAATGCTCACTATTTTATCGCCTGCAAGTATGCCAATTTTGGAGGATGGAGAATTTTCTATTACGCTAGAAACTCTAATGGTGTCTCTCAAAATGAAAAAGCGAATTCCAACTCCACCAAATTTTGCTTCAATGGATTCATTCAAAGCTTTCATATCACGCGCTGGAATGTAGTTGCTATGCGGATCGAGTTTGTGCAACATTTCACTGATTGTAGCTTCGAAAATGCTGTCTTTGTTAACACGGTCAACATATCGGTCGTCAAGGAGATTAAGGATGTCTTCCAGTTTCTTCACTTCGTTATTCCCGCCAACAGAATAAGATTTAGGCTTACCCATGAAATGACCAATAGCTAAACCTACACATAGAAATGCAGCGAGTAAAACCGGAAGGGTATAGTTGTGTTTTGACGGTTCAGACATCATCAATGTTTTCTATTTGTTGAATCTCAAGCCCTGCTTCGCGAAGAAAAATTAATCCAGAATCATCTTTGTAAGCGTGTTGATAGACTAAGCGTTTAATTCCAGATTGCAAAACCAATTTGCTACAATCTTTACAAGGTGAATGTGTGAGATATAGTGTTGCATCTTTACAATTATTGGTTGATCGCGCTACTTTCAAAATTGCATTCGCTTCTGCATGTAGAACATACCAGTGAGTTTCACCATCTTCGTTCTCACAACAATTATCAAATCCAGCTGGCGTGCCATTGTAACCATCCGATATTATTATGGCATCTTTGACGATAATTGCTCCTACTTGTTTTCTTTTGCAATACGATAATTTCGCCCAGCTATCAGCTAATCTCAAGTAGGCTCTATCGTAGCGTAGTTGCTTGGAGTCAGACATAATAAGGAGAAATCATTAGGTAAACAATAACTCCTGTTGAGGCAACATAAAACCAAATTGGAAAGGCAATTTTCGTCCATCTTTTGTGCTTTGAAATATTACCCTGCCAAGCAAAAAGATAGGTAAATAGTACAATCGGGATTACTACAATGCTCAATATTACATGTGAAATCAACAAGAAATAATAAAGGTATTTAATTCCTCCAATAACATCAGATTCATTTGCTTCAACGGTTCCATTTCCATTACTGTCGCCGTATAATGTTGGGTCTGAGGTCATGTGATACGCAACGTAACAACCAAGAAAAACCAGCGAAAGCAAAAGGCATGTTTGTATAAGCCTTTGGTGTAACACAATTTTTCCGCTTTTAACCGCCCATAGAGCTGCAAACAACAAAATCGCGGTAAAGCCATTAATTGTAGCGTAAATTGGCGGTAGAAAACTTAAATCCACACCATCAATTTTAACCCTGAACAAAATAGCAACCACCAAGGGTACCGCCACAGAAACGATAATGATTAGTTTCCTTACAAGGGGAAGTTTATCAGGGGATAGATACATTGTACTCATACTTCAATAACGTTTTTATATCTGTTTTTAGTCTTTCGTATTCTTCTTTATTCACGGATCCGTCGTATCCTGTTACAGCATAAACTCCTCTTACGTATCCTTTTCTATCTACTAAAGTGAATGCTCCGCTGTGTGCAAAACCACCTTCCGCTTCATCATCCCGTCCGGCAAAAGTTTGAAAGTTTTCAATTCCCAAACGGTGCGTTTCCGCTTCATCGCCCCTTAAGAAAGTCCAATTTTTAGCATTAATTCCATTTCTTTTTTTGTAATCTAACAATGCTAGAGAAGAATCTTTCTTTGGGTCAATTGTGAAAGATATAAACTGAATTTCGGACTGAATGTTCGCCAACTCTTTGTTTAATCTTTTCAATTCGGTGGTCATTATTGGACAAATAGTAGGACAGGTCGCAAAGAAAAATTCTACAATCCAAATTTTGTTTTTAAAATCTTTGTTGCTCACTGTTTTTCCATACTCATCCTGAAAGAAAAATTCAGGGATAGTAGGATAAATCGTATCCGTTACTGTTTTACCATTAACCTTTTTGTACTCTACATCATAATTTCCAATGTAAGGAAGTTTTGGTTTATCGTTTTCCGAACATCCAAAAGTTAGCAATAAAACAAAAAAGAAATAGAATTTATTTGTCCCCACTTTTCTTCCGCGCTTTGTCGTATTGTTTGTGCAATAAAGCCATGTGTTCCTTCATTTTTCGAACAAGACCTTCTGTTTGTGCTTTCCCAACCATACGAAGATTTCCATCTTTATCAACGAGTAAGAGTAGTTCCTGAAAACCTTGTCCTCCGTAAAAATCCTTTCCTTCTTGGAGCAAAGTTTGTCCGTTGTGTTGAATGTTGTAAAGTTGTTTTGCATCACCAGTCGCTAACATCCAAAGTTCGGGGTCGTACTCAACCACACGATCCTTCATTGTTTCGTACAACGTTTGAACTTGTTCTTCACTAGCCGGATTTCCTTTACCGTCTGTTACAAAGGAAATTATTCTTGTTTTTTTCAGCTTTTTACGCTTATTTTTTCGAATGTGTTGAAAGTGCATTTGGTCAATATGCCAAAAAGAAACGGCACAATCCGTTGGGCAAGTGGGTTGAAGCGTTGTGATTAAAACCACCTCATCACGAAAATCGTTCATGTCAAAAGAAGCCTCTTTGCCATAAACCTTAAACGGAATGTTTTCTACTTTCCCGTAGTTCGGTAATTCAAAAAATTTATGTTCGCAGCTTCTAGTGCTAATAAACACCAATAAAAAAGCCGGTCCGAAAACAAGTAACAATGCAATTATTGTTTTGCTTCGACCGGCTAATGCTAACATATTTCAAAGATTAAGCACCGTAAGTTGCCCAAGCCTCGCCAACAGCAAGAGCTTCCCACAACGCGATGAAAATCAAATAAAGCATGAATAGAATGTAAGGAACTAGAATAACGTATTTGAAGGTTTTCTTTTCATCTCCCAAGTGCATGAAGACCATTACAATGTATCCTGCTTTAAACAAAGTCATAATGATAAATGACCATTTAACAACAGGCCACATTCCACTACTTTGTTTAATGAATGCACCTAAAAGAACCTCAACAACAGTTATTGCAGTTAGTAATCCCGTTACAAACCAAATCTTTTTTCTAATTTCTTTTCCTTTCTCCTCGGAGTGATGAGCATGCAAGGAATATTCAATTAAATCGTCTCTTTCCATGATAATTTTTTAAAGGGATTAAACCAAATAGAAGAAGGTGAATACAAAAACCCAAACTAAATCTACGAAGTGCCAGTATAAACCAGTTTTCTCAACCATTTCATAATGTCCTCTTTTGTGGTAAGTACCGGCCATTACACCAAGAAGAATTAAAATATTAATAACCACTCCTGAGAATACGTGAAATCCGTGGAAACCAGTAATGAAGAAAAAGAACTGACCATATTGTTGAGGTCCGTATTCGTTTTGTTTCAAGTTTGCACCGTAAATCACTTTATTTGCAACACCTGAATAAATGGCTTCGTAATAAGCTTTTTCAGCTTCTGCACCCTCAAGTTTAGAATTCAATTCGTGTTTGCTTCCAGCCTTTTTAACAATTAGCTCCATGTGTTCATCTTTTGCTTTGTTAATTTTAGCAACAGAACCATCGTGAAGTTTGATTAAACCATCGTGTAAATGACCTTTTTCGGCTGCATGTTGGAAAGTGTGCATTAAATCTTCAGTGATGACCTCTCCTTTTTTATGGTGTTTACCAGCTTCCACAACTGTGAAATTTTCGATTTCACCGAAATGTCCTTTTACAATTGCTTGTGATCCATCCGCAAGTTCAACTTTACCGAATTCAGAACCGTGAATAAAGTGACTCCATTCCCAAGCTTGAGAGCCCAAGAAGAAGAATCCACCAATAATTGTTGCAATCATCCACTTAGTAACACCTTTTCTATCCATTCTATGACCAGCTTCAACTGCCAACACCATTGTAACCGATGAAACAATCAAAATGAATGTCATTAAAGCCACGTAAACTAGTGGATAACCGTGACCTAAAAACGGTAAAGAATTGAAAGTTTCTTCACCAATCGGCCATGCTTCTTGAGTGTTATGTCTTGAAAATCCGTATGCTACCAACAAACCTCCAAAGGTTAAAGCATCGGAAACCAAGAAAAACCACATCATCAACTTTCCATAACTTGTTTGAAATGGAGATTCCTTTCCTCCCCACAAAGTTTTGGCATCTAACTGAGCTGAATGTCCCGCCATTTTATGATTTTTTGTGCAAGTTTAATGAATAAATATTAAAAACAGCAGCAAGTATAGCCACAAAATTCCTAAAAAGTGCCAGAAGATGGCGCCCAAACGTAATGATAACGTGTCTTTTGAAGTGAAATCACCACGAACAGTTCTGTAAAACATCGTTATTAAGTAAATCAAAGCGATAATGACGTGAATAAGGTGTAAAAATGTGATAATAAACAACATAGCAGAAGCACTATCTGCTGTTTCTGTAGCTTTGATTTGCAGAAAATTACTCAATTCTTTACCTTGATATTCCAGTTTTCTGTTCTTGTAAGATAGCTCTACTCCTTTGTAATAAATTTTAAAATCTTCACCATAATTACCCTTTGCAAAGAAATCTCCACGTTTGTCACGAATATTCATTGCAAGTTGGCTTAATCTTAGCTCGTCTATGAATTCAAATTCGGTGGAGTCGTTCTTGAATAATTTACCACCTTTAATAAGAACTGGTTCAGAATTGAGAAACAACTCAAAATTTTTGTCAGATTTAACGGTCAAGGCTTTTGTTTGCTTTGCAGGTACAAATTGATTGGTGAAATTTTTCAAATCATTGAATTCATCTTCTGACATCTCCTTTCCTTTGAGCAGAAACTTATTTCCATCCACCTCAACAAAATTATTTTTGTACTTAATTTCAAAGTAATCGCCATAACGACCGTCGGTTACGATGATGTGATTGTTAAATGGATTGATTCCCTTGTCAATCAATTCGCCATAACCTTTAAATTGAAAATAGGCGAAAAGCACACCCAACATCACTGTGATGCCCATCAAACCTTTTGCAGCACCTAAATTATCCTTTCTTGCGGCTCCAATTCCAAGGATGTAAGTGAAACTGCTAAGGACAATAATTGCAGTACTAATCCAAAACGCAGTTGGCATTGGATATTTTAACCAAAAAGAATCACCCATCAATACAATGTATGCGGAGGTGAAACCAGCAAACATCATTACAATACTAAAGATTCCCACATACACGAGATTCTTTTTCATTTTTTCTTTGACTACAGGGTCAATGTCATGAATTTCTGCCATTTTTTTTGAATTTTATTTCGGTATCATTTCTTCAATTCGGTCAAAAACATAAACGAATTGAATAATTGGTAAATAAACAAATGAGGCGAACATAAGTTTGCGTGCATCCTTCACATCGCAGGTTGAATATAGTTTGTAGGAGTAAAGAAAGAATATAATCCCAAGTGCGGCTGCTACAAATAGGGTGAGATTTCCTGTCCAACCCAACAACCATGGAACCAAGCTAAAAGGAATTAAGGCTAAGGAATAAAGCATAATTAAAAATGCGGATTGTTTTGTTCTTCCACCGTCACTCGGCAGCAATGAAAATCCTGCTGATTTATAATCATCATAAAGTACCCACGCAATCGCCCAGAAATGTGGGAATTGCCACGTAAATTGAACAAAAAATAAAATTCCAGGAAGAAAACCAAACTTATCTGTTGCCGCTATAGCACCAAGAAATGGCGGAATCGCGCCAGGAAAAGCACCCACAAACACAGCCCACGCTGAAACACGTTTCATAGGTGTGTAAATAAAAACGTAACTGACAAATGCCGAAAAACCTAAAACCGCACTTTGCCAATTTATTAGGTAAAGCAAAACACTTCCAATGACTAATGAAAGTACCACAACAACATAACCTTCCGATACGGACATCCAGCCCCGAGGGAGAGGTCGGTTTGCTGTACGTTTCATAATAACATCAAGATCTTTTTCCCAAATTTGATTGGCTCCGTTAGAAGCAGCTGTAACTAAAGTACCGCCGAGCATGAGGTAGAAAATTTCCATGGCATCTTTTCCTCCTGCAAACAAATAACCTGATAAAGCCGAAAGAATTACCAAAGCCGAAAGCCGGAACTTGGTAAAAATTAAATAAATCTTCAATTTGGTTGGGCGTGTTACCGCTTCTTCATTCATAGGCGACAAAAGTAATCATTAATGGTTCAAGACTTGTACAATTGAAGTGCTACTATGGTTTCAGAGCTTGTTCTTTTTTCTTATCGTTCAATTCTTTTTGATTTTTTTACATTTACCCAACAAAAATCAAAAATTCCGTGTCCGAAACGCCTTTAAATTCCTTCCTAGTTTTCGTTGAAAAAGAACTAGGCTTTGATGAATCTGAAATTTCTGCAAACCAACAATTCCGGTCTTCTAGAATGTGGAGTTCTATAAATGCATTGTTTTTAATGACAAGAATTGCTGAAGAGTGGGGCGTTGTGCTTTCTGCTTCTGAACTGGCTTCTTGCACGACATTTGAGGATATTTACTTGATGATTTCAGCGAAAACGGATGGGATTTAGTAAGATTTCAGGATATTCTGTTGAACAAATTGTTGGCGTACTTGCACCAAAATTGGAGAGTAATGAGATGCTCTTGGGTACAGATGCAGCTTTGTTTTTTGAACGGACAGGAATCCGAAATCGCTGGGTGGAAGAGGGTAGAAAAACGATTTTTGACTATTTCTTTAAAGCAGCAAGTTGTTCATTAGAAAAATTGACAGCTCCATCACAAGAAATTACAGTTCTTATTTGCATAACACAAACTCCTGACATTCCTTTTCCGAATTTGTCCAATCGATTGCAACATGCCCTTAGACTTTCCAATTCAACGATTTGTTTGGACATTAACTTAGGTTGTTCGGGCTACGTTTATGGATTGCATTTGTGTATGCAACTCCTTTCTTCAACAGCAGGAAAAAAAGCATTACTTCTCACCGGAGACCTTTCAACTGCATTTATTCCAACAAGCAACACAAACTTAAGACCACTGTTTTCCGATGCTGTTGCGGCAACAATTGTTTCTCAAAACGTAGAAAGCCCTTCGAGTTTTTTTAACCTTCTGTCTTACGGTGCAGGATCGAATGCTATACAAGCAGTAAAAAATTTGGATCAACAATTTGTCATGGAAATGCAGGGATTGGATGTTTTCAATTTTTCGTTTCAATATGTTGCCAAAAGTATTATTGACTTGTTTGGACAGTATTCAGAACTTGGAAATAAAGATGATATTGATTTTTTTGTTTTTCATCAAGCGAATAAATTGATAATTGAGAGCATTAAAAAACAGTTGAAGATTGTGGACAACAAATTGCTTTACAGTATCGGTGATTACGGTAACACCGCGGTTGCAAGCATCCCAATTACGTTGATTTCACAAGCAAAAAATATTTCTGGACAATCGGTTGTTTTCTCGGGTTTCGGAGTGGGGTTTTCCGTTGGTACTTGCGTGCTTCGTTTGCCGAATAATCTTCGCTTAGAATTGTTGCATTATGACGATTGACCTGGTAATTCCAACATATAACAATGCACAAGGACTTGTAGCTTTGGTCAACGAAATTGAAGCGTGGGTTGGTGTGCAAACATTTGATGTTCACGTTATTTTTATTGACGATGCATCTTTGGATGATACCCTTTCTGTTTTGCAAGACATTAAAAAATCAAGCAATCTTTCAATAAAACTTATTTCATCAGAAACGAATTACGGACAATATACTGCAACGGCAATTGGGTTGGCACAAAGTACCGCCGATTGGGTATTGACAATGGACGACGATTTGCAACATCATCCGAAAGAAATTAACCGATTATTGGATTACGCTATTTCAGAAAACTGCGACCTCGTTTATGGTAGTTTCCATGCGAAAAAACATCATTTCCTTCGAAATTTAGGTACAAAAACGCTCCAATTGTTCTTGCGTTGGACAGGTCATGATTACACCAATGTTACCGCATTTCGATTGCTTTCACGTTCGGTGGCACAGCAATTTCTGGGTCTTTCGCAAGTCGTTTCATTCATTGAAGAACCACTTTTTGAACAAGCAAAACGAGTGGGATTTGTTGAAGTTGAACACTTTGAAAGAATCGCTGGAAAATCCAATTATTCCAGTTGGAAATTAGCGGGAATGGCTTGGAATATATTAATGTTTCATTCGTCCTTTCCACTCAAGTTTATGAGTAGAGTTGGTGGACTTCTCGCTGCTTTTTGCTTCGTTTTGGGACTGGTTTTTATTTATCGAAAATTAACCACTGATGTTGCGATAGGCTACACTTCTTTGATTGTTTCAATATTCTTTTCCACGGGTTTATTGTTGTTTTCAATGAGTGTTTTGGGTGAATATCTAAGGAAAATTTGGTTGCAAGGACAAAACATGAAACGGATAAATTGGAAAATTCATGAGTCAAAATAGGATTTTCCGTATCGAACCCTTGAACGAAACTTGGATTGAACAAGTGCGATTTTGGCGTAATCAAAATTTTGTGCGTCAACAAATGGAATACAACGCTGTAATTTCCGAAAAAGCTCAACATCTTTGGTTTTCACGTTTGCAAAACGACCCATCACAGCGCTATTTTATTTTCTTTTCAGGAAGTATTCCAGTAGGAATCATCCATCTTTCAAAATTAGATTTGGAGAAAAAAGAAGCGGAAGTTGGATTATTTGTAGGTGATGCAAATTTTATTGGCACAGGTATCAGCTTGGAAGCATCTTTATTTATTTTAGATTTAGCCTTCAAGCAGTTGAAGTTAAATCGACTGTTTGCAAAAGTCAAAAACGACAACATTGCGGCAATACGTTACAATGAGCTTTTAGGATTTCGTTTCCAAACAAAGTTGAATGACGACTTTTCGCAATACGAATTACCCGACCAAACCTACTTTCAACGACTGACTTTATTCAAGAAACTATTGGGTTAAAATTATTTATTCACTCCCCAAATCTATCAAAAAATAGGACTTTTGGGGAGTGAATAATTTGAATGCAAATAATGAAATTGTATTGATTCTGCACAGAAACAAAAGGCGTCCTATTCAAAAATGAAACGAAAACCAAAGCTATTGTTGTACTCACTTTCCTAACAACTTTCGTAGTAACACAAAATGCCAATTACCCCGAAATCGTTGAGAATTGCTTTACGATGGAGGTTTTGTTTGAGGGGCAGTGACGAGTCATTTCTCTTACCTTTCCAAAAATCGCCATCTTAATTCATTGAAGAAATTTTTGATTTTTTGTAATTGGTTTTTGCTTTCTAATTCCAAATAATTTCGAGTGAAAATACCCGGATTTAAACCCCATTTAAACGCCCTTAAAATCAAAGGAGCTTCGGCATAAGGAAATTTAAGCAAATTGTATTTTGATTGAAGATGAGGTTGGATTTTGCGGAAAAATGTTTGGCGATTGTGTTGATAGTAAGCTTTATGTGTATCGGGCAAAACGTCTAATCCAAGGTGAAAAGTTAGGTGTTTGTCGGGAACGTAAAGCGGATTTTCAGCGAAGGACAAAATGTTGTGCAATAAACTCACTTCAAGGAAAGGAATACCAATACAAATATCCTCCAAAAGAAAGTTTTTTAAAGCTTTTTTAGTGAATACAAAACAATCAAAGCCAGGGTGAGAATATCCGATTTCGGCGTACATTTCTGTTAAAGTCAAATCAAAAAAATGCTTGGACAACCTACGTCTATTAATAATTAGTGCGTCGTGTCCGGCTTTTAAATAAGCACAAACAGTGTTGTAGAAATAGGGTTGTAAAGCAATATCAATATTGGTATAAATGATAAAATCTTCGTCCTTAAGATGTGGAATCTCATTAGTTTTTTGGAGAATTTCAGCAATAAATGGTAGTTTTTTTCCTTTTGAATCGGGTAATTTATCCTGCATAGAGGATTGCAAAGAACTCAGGGCAACAAAATTTGCCGGAAATACTTTTTCGTCCTCGGTAAAACCTGTCATTACTACCTCTACCTTAAAATCTCCCGAATAAAATTGTAGGGCATTTTGGATACTTTCAAAAGTAATCTTTTGTGCTCGTGCCAATTCTGCACCCTCAGGAAGTGCAATCGGATTGATGATATGAATGATATTTTTCAGCGGTTTTTTATGCGAATTTAAGTATTTGAGAAAGCTTATCTTATTTCTGAAGTCGCTCGATGAGTCCTGTTGTAGAAAAACCTTCAACCAGCGGAATGGTAACTACTTGTCCACCGTAAGATTTCACATAATCAGAACCGACAATAAATCGCTTGCTTGAAAGATTAATTTCATTTTCATCGTAATCGCCACCTTTCACTAACACATCAGGATGCAAAGTGTGAATTAAATTTTCAGGTGTCATTTCATTGAAAATCACCACACCGTCCACAATACCCAAAGCAGCAATAACCATCGCTCGCGCCAATTCAGGATTTACAGGTCGGTTGTCGCCTTTTCCTAACTGTTTCACCGAAACATCAGCATTTAGTCCTATAATCAATCGCTTTCCCAATTGAGCGGCTTTAGCCAAGTAGGTGAGGTGTCCAACATGAAGAATATCAAAACAACCGTTTGTAAAAACCACCTTTTCATTTTTGAATTCAAATAGCGCACGTTTGCGTTTTGCATCTTCAATCGTCCAAATTTTGTTTTCGATAAATTCAATTCTCGTCATGAGTTGTTGTTTTTGATGGAATGTAAAAAAAGGAAATAAGCCCCATAATTAAAAGCACCACAGTTTGACTGAGCCAAATGATCATTCCTAGTGCATCAGCATCGGTTTTTCCTGTGTGAATCCCTTCTTTTTTAAGGAAAAAATCTATTACCCAAGCCACAACAAGCGGGTAGGTTCCAATACCTCCATTGGTAATTGAAATGCTTAGTCCTCCTGCAATAAAGGCACACAATACACCTTCAACTGGAACTTGCTGTGTTGTTTCAAAGGCAAAAAAGGTTAACCAAAACATGAAGAAATAATTGCCCCACATCAGTAAGGTGAATGCAATGAATTTACCCGTTTCCCTCATTTTAAAAATCGATAAAACGCCTTCGGCTAACGTTTTTAAAAAACCGAGAATTTTATTTCTTACAGATTTTATTAAAAACAAAAGTGAGCTTAGAAAAATCCCACCAATTGCAAGATATACTAGCAAATTAGAAGAACTTTTTTCGCTTCCAAATTCTGTTTTAATTTGATTTAAAATAATACTGAAGTCGTCGGAAAGAAGAAGAATTGTTATTCCCATGTAGGTAAAAAGCAATAAAACATCAATGATTCTTTCTGTGATTATCGTTCCAAAACCAGCCGAAAAAGGAACGGGATGAAATCGTTGTAGCATGTAGGCACGAGAGACTTCACCAGCACGAGGAACGGTAAGATTGATAATGTACCCCATCATTAAAGCATGATAACGCGACCAGAATTTTGTATGAAACCCCATCGGTTCAAGTTGATATTTCCAACGCCAAGCCCGGAAAAAGTAGGCAGCTTGCCCAAGAATCATGGTTACACCAACAACCCACCAATTCGCGTTTTTAAGTGAACGAACAAAAGCCGTCCAAGCGTTTTCGTCCATTGAGGAGAAGAAATACCAAGTTAGGTAAACGCCAAGAAGTAAAGGAATAATAATTTTAAGCGCCTTTATAATTTGAGCGCCAGACATTTAGTCGAGTAAATTGGTTTCTTCGTTCGGGAAAACGAGATGAGGTCTGTATGTTTTCGCCTCTTCAAAATCCATAAATCCATAGCCGATAATGATGATCACGTCACCAACAGCCACTCTACGTGCAGCAGGACCGTTTAAGCAAATCGTTCCCGTTTTTCTGTCGCCCTTGATTACATAAGTTTCAAAACGTTCGCCGTTGTTAATGTTGACAATTTGCACCCTTTCACCTTCAATAAGGTTGGCTGCGTCCATTAAATCTTCGTCAATTGTGATGCTTCCGATGTAATTTAAATCTGCTTGAGTAACTTTTACGCGATGAATTTTTGACTTTAGGGCTTGAATCAACATAGTTTAAAAAAATGCGGGGCGAAGATAGGAGAAATAAACGGATTTAATAGGACTTGACTTAGAAAAGGATAATTGTATTGAATCCGCACTTGTTCATTTCTTACTTTCAAATGGATTCTTTAATCCTGACCACTCAACAAGGTGCATTTTCACTACTCCAACTGGAATTTTGGCCTTCACTAAAATTGGAATTCTATTCAAATCTTTTGTAACCCAAAAATTCACATCTTCTTCACTTTTGAAATAACGACCTGTTTGTACTACCGGAACAAACTTCATACACATGAATTTTCCTTTTCGCAAGTGGATCGTTTCGTCTCCTACATACTTTATTTTCAGGGTATAAAGTTCGTCGTCCATAAAACAAGGAAAACTGAAAATTTGCCCCTTTTTACATTTTTCAAAATCTAAAGTTCTTGCATAATAGAAGGAAGAAATCATATCTTGTGCTCCAATGGGAATGTTGAAAAGTTTTCCTTTTCCGTTGTCCACCTTCGCTTTGTTTTGAAGAAAGTTATAGTCTTGTTCAATGATATAACCACCTTCGTTGACGCGTCGAACAAAAAACCACGGAAAAACTCCTTGTTTGTCCAGATAGGTTTGATAAACATCTTCTACCTTGTAAAAGGCATTGAATCCACCTAATGTTCTTCCTGTTCCAACGGCGTGAATTAATTCTCTTCCGTTTCCTTTTTTTGTCGTTGATTTCACTTCAAGAATTGCTTCTCCAGCGTCAACAAATCCGTAGGTAATGCGGTATCGTAATTTTTCTCCAACTTGAAAAGACTTGTTATTGACAACCGGTAAACTGCTAATATCTGATGAAATTAAGGATAGCGACATCAACAAAATGGAGCTGTAAAACAAGTATTTATGCATAAAAGTGTGATTTAATGAAATCAACCTTGCAAAAAGTATGCTCAACTTTTCGAATAACGCGTATATCTCAAAATCACCACAAACACACCGAAACCAACAAACAACAAAGTAATGGGTGGCATCAACCAAGGCCATGTATCCACTTTCAGCCAACCCGAAGCACCAATCGACGCAACATGCACAAGATTCATCAGAATTCCCCATCTTCCAAAACGATAACGATAATCATTATTTGGTGCATTTTTCCAACTTGCCCAAAGTGGGACTGTAAACAGCGCAATTGAACTTGCACCAAAAAGAATATGTCGCCAACCCGCTGAATTGAGTATTGTTTCTGTGTAAAACTTTGGATACAATTCTGGGCAAAGCAAAAGGATACTTGCCAATATATGAATAACAGCTAAACGATACCCCCAGAGTCCCACAACTCGACGACCAAGTTGAAGTTTTTGTAAAATTTTATCAGGTAAAATGGACAAGACAAATAGCGTTCCTGCGGTCCATGCAATGGCTTTGTTTAAGACAAAAGGGAAATGGATGAAATCAACTTGTTCTTTTGCAACATGGTATCGAATAGCTGCATAAGCGTAGAGCAACACAAAAATCAAAAGTAACCTCATAAAGTTGGGTATTCAATTTTCCATAAATACAAACCATGTGCTGGAACTGAAACCGCAGCTTCTTGTCTGTTTTGAGCGTTTAATACAATTTCAATGAAAGACGAGTTTTGTTTTCCAAGTCCAACTTCCATCAACGTGCCAACAATCGAACGAACCATATTTCTCAGAAAGCGGTTGGCACTAATTTCAAAGTAAATTCCGTTTTCATCCTCATTCCATTGTGCGTTGTAAACACTACAAATGTTAGATTTCACATCGGAATGTAATTTTGAAAAAGAGGTGAAATCCTTGGTTCCAATTAATTTTTCAGCAGCCTTGTTCATTTGCGTTAAATCCAATTTTTGTGGATAATACCAACTTAAATTTGAACGAAATGGATTTTTAGTTTGGTGGATGAAATAACGATATGTTCTTTTTTCAGCCGAAAATCTTGCGTGTAATTCGTCAGATACGGGGAAAATGGCATGAATGGCAATATCCTTAGGAAGCATCTTATTGAGTTTATAAGCCCAATTTTTTGCGTCTATTTCTTTGTCTAAGTCAAAATGAACAAAGTATTCCTGTGCATGCACACCAGCATCAGTTCTACCACACCCCACAATTTCAATCGTTTCATTTCCGTTCAATTTTGTGAGTGTTTCTTCAATGACGTTTTGTACTGAAGGCGCATTGGGTTGTTTTTGCCAACCGCAGTAATTTTCTCCGTTGTAACTAAGTTCAGTAAAATAACGCGCCATGAATCCGCGAAAATAACACGCAAAACGTTTACTTAGGTTTCGAAAAAGTTAATAATAACAACAAACATATTGTTGAACAAGGAACTACTCCGAGATTACTACCTCTGAACCAAAGTCGCAAGCGCAAAATTCAATTTGAGTAGGGCTTGTTGATGCTTTACGATTAATTCTATCAGTTTAAGGCGCGAATTGATGTAGGCCGTTTCTCGCATATTTAGCAAGAACAAGGTGCTTTCGCCAATATCAAACATTTGTTTTTCTGCTTCGAAAAGTGTTTTAGTGTCTTGTACAGTATTTCGGTAAATTTCAACTTGCATTTTTGCGTTCTCTGCGTCGATTAATGCACTGCTGATTTTGTATTGTAAACCAGCTTTCACATTGTTTCTGAAATATTGTGCATCTTGGAGTTTTAGTTCTGCCAAAGCCAAATCTCCTCTTTCTTTTCTTAGAAACAAGGGCATTTCAAAGTTTAAACCCCACTTGTAGTTTGTAACTGCGATTCCATCCCAAGGGTTGTAATTTACTGGCTGATTAAGTAAATTATATTGAAGATTAATTTGAGGTTTAAGCATTTCTCGTTTCAACCTCCGTTCGATTTCTAGCGTTTCGATTTTGAAATCATTCACTTTTAAATAAGGATGATTATTAACGATAGAATCAAACTCAGCACCAGTTGGCAACTCAACCAATGTCATTTCAACTTGGTCAACTTGTGGTGGAGTGGTTACCTCAGAAACTTCAAGTGGTTCGTCGGTTTCTGTCCATAAAAATGTGGACAACAAAGCGCGATTATTGGTTAAATCCGCATCAAATTGTCGAAGAGCCGCAGTTCGATTTTGTACTTGAATTCGAGCTTCCACACTGTCAATACCCGGTCGGTCGCCCAAATCAGCCATTCTTTTTATCGCCTCAAAACGAATCGTTGCCAATTCTAAAGCCTCTGTCATAACTTGTTGAGAATGGTAAGAAAGAAACCAAGCCCAATAATTATATCCGGCTTCAAAACACAGCTCATTGAGTTGAAGGTTTTGTTCAGCCAAACTACTTTGTTCGAATACACGTGCTTTGAACAATTCCGCTCGTCTTTGGTCGATAAACATTCCTTGTCCAAGATTCATGGCGACTCCACCGTACCACAAACCATTAGCTGGAGTTTTGTTTTGTTGACTCAAAAAATCACCTCGATTATTCTCAAAACCTGTTTTCACCTCAATTCCAAACCAAGTAGGAACTTTAAGTCCATAATCGTTAAGGCTAAAATATTGCTTGTTATCAAAATATTTTTGGTTGATCGCATAATAACCTTTTGGGTCAAATCCACCTCTAGCTTTTTGCACGGTTCTCTCTCCCATTTCAGGTAGAAGGTTGGCGCGCTTTGCCATTGGGTGATTACTCAACACAACTCCAAGAAAATCATCCGCCGAGAACGCTTTTTGTCCGAAAGAAAAATTGGAAAAAAGCAGCAGGAAAATTAGGGTTAATATTCTCATTTTTTCTTGTCTTTTCCTTTGTCTTTGTCCTCTTTCGGTTCTTTTTCATAAAAATCAGGAGGGAAACCATTAATTACTCGCCACAATTCATACCAAATTGGAACATCGTTTAGCAACAACATGGAATTCGTTCCACCACCAACGCGTAGAGCGTCCGGCCATTTGTCTTGTGTTTTATCTGGAGACACGAGAACACGGAACTTCCCTGTTTCATCAGCAAAATTATCCACAGCAAATACCACCCCACCATAAGTTCCATAGCTGGTATTAGGCCATCCGGAAAATACAATTGCTGGCCAGCCATCAAACATTACCCTTACTTTCTGTCCTTTTTGAACCAACGGTAAGTCCATTGGTTGAACATACATTTCCACCGCTAAATCATATAACGAGGGCATAATCGTTGCAATTGGGTCACCTTGTTTGATAGTCTCACCAATACCTGTACTTATTGTTTTGGTAATAATCCCGTCTTGTGGAGCCAGGACATAATACATGCCGTTTCTTATGGAATAATTCGCTACTTGATTTTGGAGTTTTGTCACGTCAACCTCTGCCTCGTACATACTCGACAAAGCGGTAAATTTATCGGATTCTGCTTTCGCAATTTCATCTCTAAATTTGGCTTGAATGGAGTTTAATTCAACTTTTGCATCAATCACGTCATTTCTACTTTGCATTAATTTTTGTTGAGAAGAAATGAGGCTTGCTTGTGCACGTTGATAGGTTAATTTCCTGGTTTCTAATTCTGTTTGTGACTTAAGCCCCTCTTTGTATAGCTTCTCAAAACGATCTAACTGTTCTTTAGCTATATTGAAGTTGATTTGAGCAGCATGATTATCAATACTATCACTAACTACCTTTAATTGCGTTTGTTTAAGTTTGATTTGAGCTTGCTGCAATTTCAATCTTCCGTTCTCAATCAAAGCATCAACTCTGGCGTCTAAAGCTTGAATTTTATCGCTGTAAGAAACAACTGAAAGTTCTTTGGATTTTAACTGTTGTTGGGTTCTGTCAACCAAAAGTGGATCGAAATAACCATCTTTAATCTCCGAAAGGAAAAGAATAGTGTCGCCTTTTTTTACTTTATCCCCATCTTTAACGTACCATTTTTCGATTCTACCATCAATTATAGCATTTATAGATTGCGGACGTTGTTCTGGACGCAAAGTGGTTACATTCCCGTTTGAACGGATATTTTGTGTCCAAGGAAGTAGCAAAACAATAAAGAACAAAAAGAAGATTATGTAAATGAAACGCAACAGTCTAGTGGTGGATTCTTTGCGCTCTAATTTTTCAATGACTTCAATTTTTTTGTCATTGATGTAGTTGATATTGTCGGGAGATAAATTCAGCATAATCAATTAAAATGGCGTTTATAATTATCGTAAGAACCATCGAAAATGATTCGTCCTTGTTCTATTTTTATGATTCTATCAGAAATTTGATGAATTCTGTCATCAAGAGAATCTAATAAAATAGTGGAGTTGATTTGTTGAGTAATTGCATTGATTACCGTATCAATTTGTTCTTGATTCAATGAATCAGTTGGATTCTCAAGTAACAAAAGTTTAGGGCTTCCTGCTATGGAACGAGCGAGTAATATTTTTCGAACAACATCTTTCGGCACAAAATAAGATTCAGGGTTGACAATGGTATCATAGCCATCTGAAAACATATCAAGGTACTGATTTAAATGAAGAAGTTTTGATACTCGAACGACCTCCTCAAAACCAACTTTCTCTCTTCCTAATGAAATATTTTGCGCTATTGAACCATTAAACAGTTTATCTTGGGTGAGCATATTTCCAATATCGTAGCGCAACTTTTGAAGGTTTATATTTCCAAGAGGAATACCATTCACAACTATACCACCTTTATTTGGTTCATATAAACCACCAATTAAACAGAAGAGAACGTTTGTTGAAACACTCGAATCGGTAATAAATGAAACTTTTTGACCGGGCTCTACAACAAAAGAAACATCTTCAAGAATTGGAGAGCGATAAATCTCTGTTTCGTAAGTGACTTCTTTTACTACGACATCAAGTCCTTTTTCAGAACATTCAGATAAATATCGACCTTCATAATGTTCAATTTCGAGGTCGGTAACTTGTCCAATTTTCTCAACTGCTGTAAGAACATCATAAACTACCTCAAGGCTTAAGATCATTTTCTCAACTGAATTCAAAACCAAAACGATGATAATTTCTGCTGCAACGAATTGACCAATATTCATTTGTTGGTTAAGCACTAGAATCCCTCCTACAATCAGAAGCGACAAAGCTATAAGTACTTTAAAACCAATAAGTAAAGCGTATTGCGTAACCAAAACTCTGAAGTGTGTGTTTCGTGCTTTAAGGTAATTGTCAAGGTAGCTTTCCACCTTATTAAGTGGTAACAGGTTTCTTCCTGCCAATTTAAAACTTATACGAGAATGAGCAATTTCTTCTAGCCAATGAGCAATTTTATACTTGTATTTTGATTCTTCTAAACTACTCTTGAAGCCTTTTTGAGCAGTTAACCAGAAAATAAATAGCAACAACAACACCAAAAACAACCCGAAGAAAATGAAGAAGGAATGGTAGAAGGACAATAATACTAAGCCGAAAATGATTTGAAGTGTTGCCGCTGTGAAATCAATTAAAAGTTTGGCAAGACCTTTTTGAATTGTAAGCGTATCGAAAAATCTGTTAGTCAATTCAGGCGCATAATTCTTCACAAATTCCATCAATTTAATTTTTGGAATTCTGTCCGCAAACTCAAAGGCAGCACGTGAAAAAATACGTTGTTGGAGGTTTTCAGTAATTCTTAATTGTGCAATATTCATAAAGCCAGCGAACCCAATTGCAACAACTACTAATCCGACCAAAATAAACCAAGATGTACTCACCTGACCCATTTGTATAAAATTGATGATTGCTTGGATTCCTAAAGGCAAGGCCATACTCATCAAACCACTAAATATGGCGAAAATGTAAATGTTCCTAATTTCTTGTCTGTCGGGCTTCAATAAAGAAATGAAACGTGATGCGGCTGTAATATTCGGATTTTCAGTCATTTGATTTTAAGGTCTTAAATATCAATTCAATAAAAAAAGTTTTCACACTATCTTTTTTGGATGTATGGTTGGTTAATCTTGGTAAATGGTCTGCAAAAAAACGCTGCTGATTACTTCCCTCTATAATTGTAGAAACTAACATATTAGGAAATGAATAGCGCGGATTGACAGCTTTTACCATTTCTACTACACGCGCCACAACGGATTTGTAAGCCGAAAAAACACCCAACTTGTTTTCACTATCGACTTGTTTGTGAAGGTAAACTTTGGGAGCTTCTTGAATAACTATTTGCTTTAAATCCGGTTCGATAGAAAAAACATCTGAACTTTCAGGAGAAGGTAATGAAACGAGTAATTCTATGGCTCGCTTTAATCTTTTTTCAGGGTCGTCGATGTTATTGGTTGCCAGAATTAATCGGTATTCAATCATTCCCCAATACCAATTGATGAGGTATAACAGAAGTTTGTGTTTACTCTCAAAATAGCGATAAACCGACGCTTCAGTGGTTTCGATTTGTGCAGCCAACTTCTTAAAGGTAAAATCTTCAAACCCCAATTCATTAATCATGGAAATACTTCCTTTCAAAATCCGCATACCCAATTCAGAGGTTAGAGGATCTTTTAAGCGAAGATGCTCATTTACAGGGATGTTTATACTGTGTAAAAAGGTTGACATGTTAGTAACGGTCACCAAAAGTAATAGTAAAACTATTTTCGTTGTGAGTAATAACATTTTTTAGGATAATCGGATTTTTCAAAAAAAGGTTTTTTCTTTCTTGTTGGTGATGGATATTGTAATGGAAGCAAAAAGAAGAAATATATGGTACTATCTTGTATTCACTTTTAGTCTTGCTTCCCTCTTCGGCTCCGCTCACTTCGGCTCCGCTCAGTGCGTTGCAGGGCATCGCTCTTCATTCAAAAAAAACATTCCCTCTTTTCAACTGTTAATCTGCAATGAAAAAAGTAGTTTTAATTGGCGCTTCGTCCGCTGTTGCCCTTGAAGTTGCCAAAATATTGAATAACAAAGGAATTGAAGTGTTGAGTTTTTCTCGTACTGAGCCAGACGCCCCATTCAGTTCTTACTATCCAATTGAAAATTTTGACAATTTCCCAAAAATTGAAGGCGCAATAGATGGACTCGTTTTCTTTCCTGGTTCGATTGCCTTGAAGCCTTTTAAGTCCTTGAAAACCGTCGATTTTATAGCAGATTATGAATTTCAAGTTTTAGGTGCAATAAAATCAGTGCAACATTTTTTGCCGAATTTATTGTTGTCAGAAATGGCTTCGGTGGTGTTTTTTAGTACGGTTGCAGTGCAAGTTGGAATGCCTTTTCACAGCCTTGTTGCGTCTTCAAAAGGTGCGATTGAAGGTTTAACGCGTTCTTTGGCAGCGGAATTTGCACCAAAAATCCGTGTGAATGCCGTTGCACCTTCTTTGACTAACACTCCATTAGCCAACCGACTGTTAAATTCAGAAGAAAAAATGACGGCATCTGCTAATCGTCATCCATTGAAAAAAGTAGGTGATCCCCAAGACCTTGCTAACGCTGTTTCCTTTCTATTGGGCGAGGAGTCTGCTTGGATAACAGGACAAATTTTGAAAGTAGACGGGGGTATGTCAACCTTGAAAGTGGGGTAATGAAAGGGGTGAAGAAAGCCAATCTTCCAGAAAAAATATGTCTTCATTGTCAACGTCCGTTTTCGTGGAGAAAAAAATGGGAACGCGATTGGGAAAACGTGAAATATTGTTCAGATGCTTGTAAAAAAGGAAAAATAAGATGAGTGAAAATTATTGTCATTACAGCGATTTGCCGTCGCCAGATGCTTACAGAAATATAGAGGTGCGACCTACTGATGAAAATGCATTATTAGACGAACAGAAAATAGATAGAATTATCGAAATGGCTTGGGAAGACCGAACGCCTTTTGATGCGATCTTTAGTCAATTTGGCTTGAGGGAAGATGAGGTTAAACAATTGATGAAGCGCGAATTGACTTTAAAAAGTTACCAACGTTGGCGCGAACGGGTTGAAAATTGTAAAACCAAACACTTGAAGACAAGAAGCACAGAAATCAATCGATTTAAATGCGACCGTCAACGCACAATTTCCAATAACAAAATTTCTAAAAGATGACCATTTTCGACCAAACCGACCTACAAGAACTCGATAAAATCAAACGTTTAAACCTCGTTAATTCTTGCACAGGATTCAAGTCAGCCAATCTAATCGCCACTATTTCACCCGAGGGTATTCCAAATTTGGCTGTTTTTTCGAGCGTTACACATTTGGGGAGCAATCCTGCCATGTTGGGTTTCATTTTACGTCCCACAACAGTTCCTCGACATACTTATTCTAATTTAAAAACTTGTCCTTATTTTACGGTCAATCATATTTCTTCCTCCATAATTGACAAGGCTCACCAAACTTCCGCGAATTATGAAGCCGATATTTCAGAATTTGACGCAGTCGGTCTTACACCTCATTACATCGAGAACTGTGAGGTTCCCTTCGTTGCTGAAAGTAAGATTCAGTTGCTTTGTAAATACTTGAATGAATACCCCATTCACGAAAACGATACAATTCACATCATTGCCCAAATTGAAAAAATTATTGTGGCGGAAGAATCATTTTTAACGAATGATATGTGGTTGAACCTTGAAAAAGCAGATACAGTTGCCATAAATGGACTGGACGCTTATGCGCAACCTAAAATTTTAGATCGTTTTTCTTATGCTCGTGTTGGAAAGGACTTGAGTTCGATGGATGTTTGAGAAGATTAAATGGTTTCTTGGTAACGAAATTCGATTTTATGCGTAACCTTTAGTTAATTTTGTGCCATGATGTCACTCGAGGAGCTAGTATTGGAATTGGTTATTCAACACCCTTGTGTTATTCTTCCTGATTTTGGAGGTTTTGTAACACAGCCTGTTAGCGCAACGATTGACATTACGACAGGCATGATGTATCCGCCTTCAAAGAAAGTGCTTTTCAACAAAAATTTGATTCAAAATGACGGTCTTTTGGTTCATCATTTTGCAACAAAAAATCAAATAAATTTCGCTGACGCACAAACGCAAGTTCAAATTCAAATTCAACAAATTAACAATCAAATTCAACGTAGTAAAGTGTTAGAGTTTGGTCAAATTGGAACTTTTCAGTTGGATGCAGACGGAATTTTGCGATTTGAACAAAACAGATATTTCAACTTTTTGCTTAGCGCTCATGGTTTAAAACAAATGTTGGTTTTCATTCCGAAAGCAGCGATAAAACAGGAAGAAATTCCGTCAAACGAACCTGAAATCGTTTTAGAAAACGAACGAGTTGGCGATACTATTTCCAATGACCAAAAGGTTAGAAAAGTAAATTTCAAAAAGTTAGCGAAATATGCAGCGGCGGCCGCAATCGTTTTACCAATAGCCTTTTACAGTTTTTGGATTCCAACACAAACAAGTGCTTTAGAAGGAAAAATGATTAGTCTTAAAGATTTCAATCCCTTTTCAAGCAAAGAAGTAACGGTTTACACCAAAAAGAAAATAACTCTTCCTGAAAAAATTGAAGTTGAAAAGGAAGAACAAGCCGTGAAAGCAATAGAAATTCCAGATGAAGTAGCGGAGGTTAAAATTGTTGAATCAACAAAACCTGCTGTTTCAAACGTTAAATTTCACTTTATTGTGGGTTGTTTCGCAAGTGAAGCAAATGCAAATAATTTGGTGGCGCAACTAAAAGCAAAAGGTTTTGATGGACAAATTGTTCCTGGTGGAAACTTAATTCGTGTGAGTGCTGGCGCAGCAAATAACCAAGAAAGCCTAAACGCATTGACTCAAAAAGCGAATAACAGCGGATGGAGTGGTTGGGTATTGAAATAGGATTAAGACAATTAAAACATTCCCCTCATTTCTTATGTTTTTCCAAAAAACACCTTGGAAAATTCAACGCACATTCATTGGTTTAGAAACGATTTACGACTTCATGACCAAGAGTTCATTCATTTACTTAAAGACAAAAACCAATTTTTGGGAGTTTACATTTTAAATCCAGCAGATTTTGCTTTGACGCAATTCGGTTTTCGGAAAACAGGACTTCTTCGTTTACAATGGTTGCGCGAAAGTTTGCTGTGTCTCCAACAAAATCTACGATTAAAAGGAAGTGAATTACTTGTTTTGAACGGCAATCCACATTCCATTCTTCCTGAATTGGTAACGCGTTTTGATGCCTCATTGTCCTATTCAAGTATTCCTGCAAGTGAAGAAATGGAGGTTGAAAAACAGCTTCATTCAAAATTAGATACTGCTAAGATTTTTAAATTTTCCTCAGGTTCGTTAGTGGATGAAAATTTGATCATAAAGGCTTTTTCTAATTTCACGAAGTTTCGGTTTTTTGTCGAAAAGGATGTAGAAAAACTAATCCCCGATCCAACTGAAAAAGTCGAAGTTCTTCCAAAATCGCCACTTGTTGCACCTACAATAAAAGTTTCCAAACGCAGCCTTCATCCGAAAACCGCGGTTCCTTTTGTCGGTGGAGAAAACAGTGCTTTAGAACACTTGAATGCCTATTTTGCCAATGAAAATTTGGTGAAGCAATACAAGAAAGACCGAAATGGCTTAATCGGCAAAGATTTCTCAAGTAAATTCAGTGTTTTTCTGGCAAACGGCACCTTGAGCGCAAGAACAATCTTCCGTGCAATTAAAGATTTTGAGGAATTTTTTGATAAAAATGAAGGATCACATTGGATTTTTGTGGAATTGTTGTGGCGCGATTATTTCCGATTATGTGCGAAATGGTATGGAAATCATATTTTTTATTATTCGGGATACAGTGGTAACCGTGTGAAAAAATGTGGTTTTCACCAAAAATCGTTCGATAAATGGAAGAATGGTCAAACAGGAAATTCATTCATTGACGCAAACATGACTGAATTGAAAGAAACAGGCTTTCAGTCCAATCGGGGGAGACAAAACACCGCTTCCTTTTTATTTCATGATTTAGGAATTGACTGGAGAGCAGGAGCGGCATGGTTTGAACATGCTTTATTGGATTACGATGTATTTTCCAATCAAGGAAATTGGCAGTACATTGTTGGAGCAGGTGCCGACCCAAAAGGTGGAAGAAAATTTGACGTCGATTGGCAAGCGAAGCATTACGATGAATTTGGAACGTATCAAAAACTTTGGGAAGAGGTGAATTGAAACTCAATTGGTATAACTTTGGAAAATGAAATACATTGGTTCGCGCATAAGTATTAACGAAGCAAAAGACAAAACAACAATAGTTATTTTACCGCATCAAAGTGCTTGGACAAATGCAGCAATGGGAATGTGGTTGGCGATGTGGTATGCCGTTGGAGGAACGGTAATTTGGTCCTTATTTCAATTAAAACTTACTGAACAAGAACGCATTATTCTTTATATTTTCCTTGTTTTTTGGCTGTATTATGCAGCTCGAATAACATACACTTTCCTTTGGGTTTTGAAAGGAAAAGAATGGATGAAAATCGATGGAACACGCTTGACCATTAAAAAATCTGTGGGAACTTTCGGCAAGGCAAAAGAGTATTTTTTTGAGAATATCCACCAATTTTCAGTTCATCAACCCGAAAAAGGTTCAATTCAAGCAGTTTGGGAAGCTTCACCGTGGATTAGTGGTGGCGACAGAATGCAATTTGACTATTTTGGAAAATTAATTCGTTTCGGAAGAAAATTGGACGAAAGTGAGGCCAAACAATTGTTTGTATTTTTGGACAAGCAAATCAAAGAGCGACTTAAAAGAAAATAATTATGTACAGCAAAATCAAAGACACCCTTCAAGCAGAATTGCAAGCTATTGAATCCAATGGTTTATTGAAAAAAGAACGTGTAATCGTAACACCTCAAGGTGCAAACGTAAAAGTTTCATCCGGCGATGAAGTGGTAATCATGTGTGCGAATAATTACTTGGGTTTGTCCTCGCATCCTGCTGTGATTCAAGCAGCAAAAGATGCTTTGGACACACACGGTTTTGGTATGTCATCTGTACGTTTTATTTGTGGAACTCAAGATATTCATAAAGAATTGGAACGAAAAATTGCTGAGTTCTATGGCACTGAAGATACGATACTCTACGCTGCGGCTTTTGATGCAAACGGTGGTGTTTTCGAGCCTTTGTTTACGGAAGAGGATGCAATTATTTCTGATGAATTAAATCACGCATCAATTATTGATGGAATTCGTTTATGTAAAGCTCAGCGATACCGATATAAACATTCTGACATGTCGAATCTTGAAGCGCAATTGATTAAAGCACAGGACCAAAGATTTAGAATTATCGTTACCGATGGTGTATTTTCCATGGATGGTGATTTGGCGAAGATGGATGAAATTTGCGCCTTGGCAGAAAAGTATGATGCTTTGGTAATGACAGATGAATGTCACTCTGCTGGATTTATAGGTAAAACTGGTCGTGGAGTTCCTGAACATTTTGGTGTAATGGATAAAGTGGACATCATTACAGGTCCTTTAGGTAAGGCCTTAGGCGGTGCAATGGGTGTTTACA
>CAZWSY010000016.1:0-52436 GCA_964636775.1 uncultured Lishizhenia sp. | reverse complement strand
GTTGTGTCTTATCCACAAATGTAAAAGAACTGATAGCAAATCACAACTTTTGGTAGGATTTTATCCCTCTTCGGCTAGCGCCTTGAGGAACAAACTCCTACCAAAATATGGATTCCCCCCCGCACGGTTGTTTAAGATTCATCCATTCTTTTTCGTCAAATGGATTGTTGGCCGCTTTTTGCTCAAAGGTTATTTCGTCTTAAAACGACGGACAAGAGATTTTACGGAAGTTTTTAGCTTTTTTCTTACACTTCAAATTCAAGCCCATCGAAACTTCATGTGAACCTCCTGAAATGCCATTGCCTAATTTCGAAACAGTTAAATCGTAGCTGTAGCCCAATTTGAATTTATCCGTTTGAATCCCGAAAAGTAGAATAAAAGCATCACGATTTCTGTACCATGCTCCAACGGTAAAAGTTCCGTATTTCACATAAGCACCAATGTTTAATTCTTGGAAACCGTTTTGGTATTGGTAAATGATGTTTGGAGAAATACTTGTTGTGCTACCATATCGCCCTTTTGTTCCAACAGGAATACTCGCACCCGCATGTCCTGTAAATCGCATTGGCAAACGCGACTGTCCTAAAATTAAGGATTCATCCGGACGGTTCAAATGGTGAACCGCACCTCCGAAATAGAAATATTTACTGAAACCAATAAATCCTGCAGATGCATCAAAAAATCCACGACGTCCGTTTCCGCGAGGAACATCACCTGTTTGGTAAATAAAACCGCGACGAGGGTCAATCATATCGCCAAAAGTTAACTGACTCCAATCCAAAAACTTTTGAAAATAAGCAGCACGTGCACCGAACATCAATGAAAACTTCCTGTTCACACGCAAGTTGTAGGAATAAACCCCTCCAATCATTGTAGTTTGAATTGTTCCTTGTCCTTGCATATCGTGCATGGCCAACAAACCAATTCCACCCGAAACCGACTTGGCATAAGTATCAAATGCACCACTGTAGGTTACATAATTCCCAGATAATTGAGGCCATTCATTTCGGTAGTTCAATGCAATACGTGGACAACCGCTTGAACCTGCCAAAGCTGGATTCAAATAAACCGGGTTGGCGTAAAACTGCGTGAAAGTTGGATCCTGCGCCTGAATCTTCATAGCGACCAATAAGCCAAATGCGATAAACAATAATCTTTTCATCTTCATAATGTTATATATCTGCGAGCTTTTCTGCTCATTTTTGAGTTATAACGCAAAGTCAATTGATGCGTTAAGGATTTCGTTGTTTCTGTTGCGGTGGTGAGGTAGGCAGTTTGTGCAAACAAGGACACGTGCTTACCGGTTAATCCAATCAATCCGGTAAGGTTTCCACGCGTACTGTAGGAACCTCCAATCATGAATTTTTTGAATTTGGAACTGAATCCACCAAAAATTTCATGGTTACTACCTGACCAATTTGCAAAAATGTAGGGCGAAAAAGTAAATTTTCCACTTTTCGACAGGTATTGCGTTCCCAAAACGGCATTGTACTGTATGGCAATTCGTCGTTCGTCGTTGTTGGGTAGATTAGAGTAAATGTATTGGTCGTGACGCATCAGGTTGTTTGCTTGAAAACCGAGGTAGAACATCGGAGCGTTCATAGTGAAACCAAGATCAACATCTCTGTACCAAAGTCTTCGTCCGAGCGTAACACTTGTATCAAAATTGAATTGATTAACTTGTCCGGTTTGAAATTCAACCTGGCTTTGATTCACCACTCTATCGCTATTCAACAACTTATTTCCCATTTTGAATCGCATAGTAGGTTCGAACGAAAGAAAACGTCCCAAGGCAATTTTTGGTGAGTAAAGTAATGCCACATTCCAATTTTGAATTACTCCGTTTCCGAAATGATCATAATTGGCTTGCATTCCCAAACCAGATCGCAATTCACGCGCGTAACCGTCCAAACTGATTTGTTGAGATAGTTTTTGTTGCGCGGTATTTTCGAGCCATCTTGCTCGTGAGGTTGAAAGAAAACGTGTTTGTGAAGTAGAACCAATGCTGCTGAAATTGGCGTCAACTGCTGAGATTTCAGGTAATGCGTATTGGTAATCCGGCACATTGGACAATGCGGTTTCTTTGCTCAAAACGCGTTCTATTTTCTGTATGATTTTTGGTGAATTGAAATTTATTCCTGCCTTTTCTTTCGCTGCAGCAATATCTTCTGAGGTGATTAACTCTTGTCCACGAATTTGATAAAAGTCTAAATTTTCTGGGGTTTTCAATTTCAAATCAGCTAATCGATCCCAAGAATTTGAAGTTGGATTGGAACTGTTATTTTCCACCCCACCCACTTCATCAACTTTATTAGAATTGCCTAAATCCTGTAAAGCAAGAGGTTCCTCGTTGTAATTTGTTGCATAAATTTCATTTTCAACAGTTGAAAATTGCTTTTTATCAACGATTGCGTTTTCTAGTTCAACATTTGACTTGTGCGATTTCTTTGCAGTGCGAGATGCCTTTACTGCTTTCTTGGCGATGTTCGATGTCAAAGTAGAATTACCTAAATCGTTTGAGTCACTGTTGAGAAAAAGGCTAATCGAAACAATCAATAGAACTGATGCTGCTGAAAACCAAAAGAATGGAGCAATTCGACGCTTCTTTAAAAGTGATTCTTTTTCGGTGTAAACGACTTGATGTTGAGGGACTTTTGCTTCTTGCCAGGCGTCTAAATCGATTTCGAGGTCGGGGTTGTTGAGGAGGTAGTTTTCGAGTAAGGCTTCTTGTTCAGCAGAAAGATTTCCTTCCGAAAAATCGAAAAGCCAACGGTCTATATTGTCTCGATTGGGAAATTTCATGCTGTTTCGTTCAAACCTTTTAACTGCTTTTTAATTTTAATCCTTGCGCGGAAAAGATAAACTTTCACTTGGGAAGGAGAAAGGTTGAGGATGTCGCCAATTTCGTCGTAGGAATAACCTTCCAAATCGCGGAGCAAAATGATACTCTTTTGAAGAGGAGGCAAAATCCCAACAATGTGGTCAATTACTTGCGCCGACTCATACTGAAAACGAACAATTTCCGTACGTTCTGGCAACAAATTACTGTCCATAAATGTGGTTCTTGCCCTTTTGTGAACGAAATTAATCATGGCATTGTGTGCACAAGTGAACAACCATGATTTTGCTTTTTCCGTTTCAACCTTGTCTTTGTTTAACCAAAGTTTTTCGAATACGTCTTGCACAATGTCCTTTGCTTCCTCCTGATTTTTGAGGAAATTGAGTGCGAAGCGGTATAAACCGTCACTCCAACTCATAACAATAACATTGTATTCTTTACGATTCAAACTTTTTGGTTTGCAGTTAAAACAATTTGAAGCTACCTGAAGTTACAGGCCTTGCAATCATAACGCTCAAAAATAATATTAATTGAATATTAAATTTATTTGTTTGAATAAAAGTAAGGGTTGACCGAGTAATTTTTTTTCTGTTGGATGAGGATGTTCGTACTCGATTCCTATCGGGATTAGGACTTTAGCTCTCCGCCGCGGCAGAAGCACATTCAGAAATTAGCACATTAGTACATTAGCACATTAGCACATTATTACATTAGCACATTAGTACATTAGCACATTAGTACATTAGCACATCCCTCACCCTTTCAACATGCTCATCACTAATATCCAAATGCGTTACCATTCGAATCATTCCCGGACCGAAAGGCATACACAAAATGAGATGACTTTTTAACTTTTCAATGATTTTATCCCTTACCTCATCGTTCTCCACTCGGGCGACCACAATATTTGTTTCGACAGGAAGAACATCTAAAGTATATGGTTGAGCAAGCCAAATTTCACCCAACAACTTTGCTCTTCGATGATCGTCTTTTAGTCTTTCGACATTGTTTTTAAGCGCAAACAAACCTCCTGCCGCAATTATTCCCGCTTGGCGCATTCCTCCACCAAAAACTTTACGAACCCTACGCGCCTTGGTAATAAATGACTTTGTTCCCAATAATACAGAACCAACCGGTGCACCTAAACCCTTCGACAAACAAATTGAAATACTATCAAAAGGTTGAGCATAAGTTTTATAATCCATTCCCGTCTCCACCAATGCGTTCATCAAACGAGCGCCGTCTAAATGCAAAGGCAGTTGGTGTTGCTCACAAATCTCCTTGATGCGCAAAATTTCCTGAAAATCATATATTGCTCCTCCTCCCCTATTCGCAGTATCTTCCAAAGACACAAGCTGAGTGATTGGAAAATGTACATCGTGTTCGGGATTGATATATGCTTTAACTTGTTCCGCTGTAATCCTCCCTCTATCACCGTCTAATGTTCGAATGGACGCACCCGAATTTCGTGCAATCCCTCCGCCTTCGTACTTAAAAACATGACTTTCCTTGTGACAAATCACTTCGCCTCCGGGTTGAACGTGCACATTAATGGCAATTTGATTTGTTTGTGTTCCGGATGAGCAAAATAAAGCAGCTTCTTTACCAAACAATTCAGCTGCAAAACTTTCCAATTCATTTACTGTTGGATCTTCTCCAAAAACATCATCGCCAACGGCAGCGGAAAACATAAAATCCAACATTTCCTTCGTTGGTTTGGTCACAGTATCACTTCGGAAATCGATTAACATACAAATTCGTTTTTATCGCGCAAAGAAGCGATTTATAATTAAAAGCAACAAGAAAATCCACAGAAAATCTGATGTATTTTGAACCAATTTTTTTAACCCTCTTTGAAAACCTTGTTTTATTACAGGAAAGTTCCAATTGGTTAAATAAAAAAATTGCTTCTTAGTAAAATAAAGGCACGTGAGTAACGATTTTCCTGAAACAAACAATTGTACTCAAAAAATCTAATTTAACGATTTGTCAATAGGGTCTGCTGAAAAAGTCATAAGTGTCCGCCGCGGCGTACAGATTCGAAATAATACTGACGAAATTTCTTTTGTATCCTTGAGGTGTTTGAAGATGAATACAAATACAAAGCCCGCCCGCGGAGGTGGGTTTAACCGCCGAGGCGGGACCGCCCACCGAGGTGGGTTTACACGCCGTGGAGGGTATACAAGCCGTGAAGGCGAAAAAAACAGTTTACAAGTCGATGATGTGCTATAATGGACAGGCAAACGAAATTTTAAAATTGTTGATTTTTTGTACATCAGATGCATGGAAATTCAAGGATCTACCGAAAAAAAAACTTGCACTTGTATTCAATTTAACTAGCCTAACCGATTGTAAATCAATTTTTTTTCGTTCTTCAGTAAATCCTAATTAATTTCTTATTGATTTCTTAATTCATCGAATTATCGAACCACGATTAGAACTTAATTATAGAGCGGCTCATCGTCCCAAAAATACCGAACCCTCCACTGATATTTGTGTAAACTTTTACTGGCTCGCTAAACTCATCAGTGAACATATTTTTTATAACAGATCGGTTATATAAGAACGTAGCTTTATCCATGGCATAAAGCTCGAATTGCAAGTCATTGTTGATTTCCCAAGCAGGTTGATCATCCCCTGGATGTGAAAATGTTAACTCTAACTCTTTGTACTGTCCATTAAACTTGGTGTCATAGACGAAAATGTTATTGTTTGGATAAATTGAACCATCAATATCTTGATTTTCAGAATTATCCACCGAAGGATCATTACTCAAAAATGAAATAGGATATTCACCTTCCCAATCTGGTGAAGAATAAAATATCTTTCCTTTAATGATGTAAAAATTCTCACCGCTCGGGTCATTGAATTTGTATTTGACGCGTAGCCAACGTTCTTGATTCTTTACGAAACTAGAAGTATCAACACCAAGCAAGGTTACTTTAGGCTGAGTTGTCATTACTGAACTAATTTCAGGAAAATCCGGATGCGTAACTTTTATACTGTATTTTATATTCGGATTGACTGAAATCGGGAATTGATACCTTCCTGAATCTAAGTAAACAGGATTGGTGTAGCTTATGTTGTTTGTTTCGTCTTTTAGCGTAATTACAGCACCTGACTCTATGAATCGATTCGTGTTGGTTGGACTGAGAAAGAAAACAGTACGCTCTAATCTCACCACAAAAGCAGAATCATTTTCTATAATGGCGTTCAAAACCAATCGAGGTGTTCCACCAGGCCCTTTATATTCAATAACCTTTTCACAAGAAAAAAGCAGTAAAGCGAAGAAAACGAAAAATAGATTACTTCTTTTCATTGGATTTGTTTTGTTTAATTTTTTCAAAGTCGAATTGGAATTTCCAGCTTACCGATGGAATTATTGGAAAAAGTGAGATTTGGGTTAATGCCGGATTGTTGTTCACGTAACTTCTCGTAATCATAAAAGGATTTTGACGGTTGTAAACATTGTAAATGGAAAAGGAAGTTACAGAGGTTCCATACTTTTTATTCTTTTTCCTATTTGCCCCCAAATCCATACGGTGATAAGCAGGCATTCGGTAATCGTTCATTTGGTCAAAATTGGTCACATCGGGTTCATAGAAGTAATCCAATAATACGTTGTTAGGGTCGGCACTATATACTTGGGTTCCAAGTGTCATTGCGTTGCCTGTTCCAAAAACAAAGACCATCCCAACGTCCCAAGTTTCGTTTATGGTGTAGGTCAAAACAAAACTCATATCATGTCTCCGATCATAGCGGTGAAAGAACTTTTTCCCCTGATTCAATTCGTCAAATTGTCTTTCCGACCAACTTAAGGTATAACCGAGCCATCCTGTCCAATCCCCTCGTCTTTTTTCGACAAAAAATTCAACCCCATAAGCCCAACCTTGTCCGACAGTTACCCGTTCTTGCCAGTCTTGTGAACCACCGATGAAACTTACGCCTTCTTTGTATTGTATGAGGTTGTTCATTTTTTTGTAATATCCTTCAACCGAGAAAAGCATATCCTTGGGCAATTCACGATAGTAACCAAGACTGTACTGATGTGCTAAAACTGGTTTTGTTTGGTTAGTAGCAGGAACCCATAAATCAGTTGGGAGACCAATTCCTGTATTGGAAAGTAAGTGAAGGAATTGCGCCATTCTTGAAGCACCAAACTTTACACTTGACTTGGTATCCAACTGAAAATTCCCACTCAAACGGGGCTGAGGAACGTGGTAAAAAGTACCATTACTCAAAAATGAACTGTGATGAATCCCATAATTTACTTTCAATTTTTCTGTAACTTGAAAATCGTCCTCTATGTAAATGGATAACTCATGTGAATGTTGAATATCTGAACCTGTCTTTTCACTTTGATTTTGGTTTCCACTTTGAATAGTTAGATAATTTATTCCTGGCGTAAACGTGTGATACGTCTCAGACGCTCCAAAACGAATGGTATGTTTTGTATTCGGTAAATAGGAAAGGTCAGATTTTAGGGCATAATCCAAAATTCCTGAATTATAACCAAATTTTATAACGTCTTTCTTGCTTGAGCCATCGGTATATTTAATGTCAGTTTGACTGTCCAATCCTATATTGAAATGATAACGCGAAACTGTTGCCGTGGTATTCATAAACAACTTCGGACCAATGCGATAATTCCAACGCAAAGCACCAATGGAATTTCCCCATTCCAAAGCTGAACGTGTTACATCTTTATAGGAGGTTCCATCACCATTGTAATAAATGTCAGGCTTTTCACGGATAAAGATTTTATCCAACCCAAAATATCCACTAAGATAAAGGTGGTGCTTATCGTTGATTTTATGTTGAATTTTTGCATTAAAATCATGAAAAAAGTAACCTGCATCAGTGTCTTCCATTGCAATCAAGAAGGGTCTGTAGAGCGCATCAATGTAGGTACGTCGTCCGCTTATAGCAAAGGATGTTTTGTTTTCTATAATAGGCCCTTCCACCAACAAACGACTTGCAATTACACCAACTGAACCTTCCACATTGTAGTGCTTCATGTTTCCTTCTTTCATTCGCATATCCAAAACCGATGATACCCTTCCTCCATATCTTGAAGGAAATCCTCCCTTAATTAAGGTAACTCCAGAAATAGCGTCAGAATTGAAAGTGGAGAAAAAACCAAACAAATGGGAAGCGTTGTAAATTGGAACACCGTCCAATAAAATCAAATTTTGGTCGGGGCTACCTCCTCTCACATAAATTCCACTTGATGCTTCACCACCGGATTTTACCCCTGGTAAAAGTTGCAAAACCCGCATCACGTCCTTTTCACCGAGAATGATTGGCAACTTATCCACCTTGTCCATCTGAAGTTCAATTGTTCCGCTTGACGATTGTTCAATTGAACGATTAGCAGTGACGGTAACCTCGGCGAGTTCTTTAATTGTTGAAAGTGAAACGTCGATTTTTTCAGTTCCTACATCAACTGATTTGTAAACCGTTTCCAGTCCACTGTAGGAAAATCGAAGAACCATCGCCTCATTTGGTCCCGTGAGCGAATAAAAACCATACTCGTTAGTGACCGCACCGAGGCGATGTATGGTATCATAAACAACTGCTCCAAAAAGTTTCTCTCCCGATTTTTCGTCGGTAACATAGCCCGAAATGGTGCGTTTTGTGTTTTGCGACCATGAAAAAGTTGAGAGAAATAGCAGGGAAAGGAATAAAATCCGCATAGGAATAACTTGTGACTAGGTCGTTAAACGATTAAATGCCTCGTTTATTGAAAATTCAAATCAATTACCTATGAAGAAACGAATAGTCCGACTATTTTCGAAAGGAACTACATCAACTTCCTGTATCTAATTCTTTTAGGACCAGAATCACCCAAACGTTTGCGCTTATTTTCCTCGTATTCAGAATATGAACCTTCAAACCAATAAACTTGAGAATCACCCTCAAAAGCAAGAATATGCGTACAAATTCTATCTAAGAACCAGCGGTCATGGGAAATAACTACTGCACAACCAGCAAAATTTTCTATTCCTTCTTCCAAAGCGCGTAAGGTGTTAACATCGATGTCGTTCGTCGGCTCATCCAGCAAGAGAACATTGGCTTCTGTTTTCAAGGTCATCGCTAAATGCAAGCGGTTTCTTTCACCTCCTGAAAGCACTCCAACTTTTTTGTTTTGGTCAGCTCCCATGAAATTGAATTTCGACAAATAAGCACGTGAGTTGATTTTTTGATTTCCGATTTCAACATATTCCAAACCGTTTGAAACGACATCAAAAACTGTTTTTTCTGGATGAATGTCTTTGTGTGTTTGGTCAACATATCCGATTTTCACTGTATCACCAACCAAGAATTCACCTTTATCCGGTTGAAGTTCGTCCATAATCATT
The DNA here is from genome assembly GCA_964636775.1 of uncultured Lishizhenia sp. GTDB lineage: Bacteria > Bacteroidota > Bacteroidia > Flavobacteriales_D > Crocinitomicaceae > UBA952. The sequence goes on along the minus strand of CAZWSY010000016.1, from coordinate 43,235 downwards.
TTGAAAATGGTGGTTTTTCCAGCTCCATTTGGTCCGATAACCCCAACAATTCCTGCGGGTGGAAGTTTGAAATTCAAATCGTCGTACAACAATTTATCGCCAAATGCTTTTGCTACATGAACTGCCTCGATAACATTTTGCCCGAGTCGTGGACCGTTCGGAATTGGAATTTCAAGTTTCGCTTCTTTTTCCTTCAATTCCTCCGACAACATTTTATCGTAGTTCTGTAAACGGGCTTTACTTTTTGCTTGACGTGCTTTTGGGTTCATTCTCACCCAATCCAATTCTCGGGCTAGCATTTTTTGGCGTTTCGACTCTTGTTTTTCTTCTTCTTTCAAACGTTTTCCTTTCTGCTCCAACCAAGAAGAATAATTTCCTTTCCATGGAATTCCTTCTCCACGATCCAACTCTAAAATCCAGCCTGCCACATTATCCAAGAAGTAACGGTCGTGGGTGACTGCAATAACGGTTCCTTTATATTGTTGTAAATGTTGTTCTAACCAATCAATTGATTCAGCATCAAGGTGGTTGGTAGGCTCATCCAAAAGTAAAACATCGGGATTTTGAAGCAATAAACGACACAAAGCAACCCTGCGTTTCTCACCTCCTGAAAGCGTTTCAATTAATTGGTCGTCTGGAGGACAGCGCAAAGCATCCATTGCTCTTTCCAATTTTGCATCCAATTCCCAAGCGTCAAGTGCGTCAATTTTATCTTGAACCTCACCTTGGCGAGCAATGAGTTTGTCCATTTTGTCAGGGTCGTTCAAAACCTCTTCATCCATGAATGCTGCATTGATTTCCTCGTACTCACGCAAAACATCAACTGTCTCTTGAGCACCCTCCATCACGATTTCTTTCACCGTTTTCTTCAAATCCAATTCTGGCTCTTGTGGTAAGTAACCAACAGAATATCCTGGTGCAAAAACAACCTCTCCTTGATATGATTGGTCAAGTCCAGCAATGATTTTCATAACGGTGGATTTACCCGAGCCGTTTAAACCGATGATACCGATTTTAGCCCCATAAAAAAAGGACAAGTAAATATTTTTGATGATTTGTTTTCCGGTAGGAGTGTTTTTGGAAACCCCAACCATAGAAAAAATGATTTTTTTATCGTCTGACATAATTTTTGAAATAGGATGGCAAAGGTAAACATACTATTTACAAAGTTTGGGGGAAAATTAAAAATACAAAGACTGCATTTCGAAATATTGGTCTGCCATGAATTGAAGAGGTGCGAAAGTTCATACTTTTGGATTTTAATGCGATTCTAATGAACAAAATCCCAACTTTCCTTTCCATACTTTTTACCCTTTATTTAGTGAACATAAACGCACAAATTTTCAAAGACACCTCCAAGAAAGTTGTTTTTGAATGGAATGGTTTTATGGATGTTTTTAGTAGTTATTCGAATGAAAGAATTCCTCTAAATGTGTGGGAGCCTTGGAACAATTACACAGATGAAATTCACCCTAATTTGGTTTCACACAATCGCAGAAAGGGAATTCACATCAATCAAGCTTTGATTCAAGGAAGTTTTTCCTATGACCGTTTTAAAGTTAATTTAGGCGTTCACGGCGGAACTTATGTGAACGATAATTACCGCGATGAGAGCATCAAGTATTTTTCTGAGGCAAATATTTTGATTGACTTAGACAAGCAAAAAAAGGTTGATTTACAAGTTGGAATTATGCCTTCCCACATTGGATATGAAAATGCCATTTCCATGGACAATTGGACACTTACGCGTTCATTGATGGCAGACAATAGCCCGTATTTTATGACTGGAGCAAAATTAAATTGGAAGATAAAAAAGTGGCAATTAGCAGGATTGGTTTTGAATGGATGGCAAAAAATACAATATGACCCACAGGAAAAATTACCAGCTTTTGGATGGCAAATTCAACGAAATGGTGAAAAGTTGATGTTGAATTCTAGTGCCTTGTTACATTGGAGAAAATTGGAGAATTGGTCGGGGCCTGTATGGTTTCACAGTTTTTATCTGAAGTGGTTGATAAATCAGAAAAACGGTTTGATTTTTGGCGTTGATTACGGTCAACAAAAAGTAAATTATGACATTGGACAAAAGAATTTTGGAGGTGCATCACTTGTTTTTCGCCACGATTGGTCACCGAAATGGACAAGTGCAATTCGAGGTGAATTTTATTCAGGAAATGAATGGCGAATGCCGCGAGTTTTTGAACCTTGGCGAACAACTTTGGGTGGTTCAACCAATATTGATTTTAAATTCCAGAAGCATCTTTGGTTTCGAGCTGATTTGAGGTATTTGAATTTTATAAATCTGAATCAAAATAGTCCGCATTTTCTGCAATTGACGGTTTCTGCTGCGGTAAAATTGTAGCAAAACTTTGCATTTCAATTGTGGTTTTAGGATTTGTTTTTCATAAAAAGAATTGGAAGTTAAAAATGGTTGAGATTTGAAGGGATTTTTCGCTTAGTCAATATCTTTCAGTTTTGAATTTCTAAAACCGTTTTGGTTTTCATACTTTTATATTTTTAATGCAATCACTTAATTCTACAAAAATGTCCATTTCTATAAGACCTATACAAACAACTGATTCTGATGATTTAAAATTGGTTCTTGACTCTTGTGAACTTTTCCCTTCTGAACTTTTGGACGAAATGATTTACGATTATTTCAACAATCCGGAGACAGAAGACATTTGGTTTACTGCTACCTCCGAAGATGTTCCAGTTGCTGTAGGCTATTGTAAACCCGAAAAATTAACAGAAGGAACATTCAATTTACTTGCAATTGGTGTAAGCAGAGATATGCAGGGAAAAGGTATTGCAAAAGAAATGATGCATTGCATCGAACAACTTTTGAAAGATAAAGGCGCACGAATATTAATAGTTGAAACTTCAAGTGATGATGCACAATTTCCAGCAAGAAGCTTGTACAATAAAATAGGTTACCACCAAGAAGCAATCATCAGGGACTTTTGGAACGAGGGAGAAGATAAAATTGTGTTCTGGAAGCGAGTAAAATAAATTAAACCTTTTGCCCTCATAGGTGTACATTAGTTTTATGAAAGTAATCTTGCTGTTCTTAGCATTGTTGTTCAACGCTTTTGCCTTTTCACAATTACAAATCGTTCGCGACCCGATTGCGTGTGCGTATGGATTGAAAAACGCTGACAAAAAATGGGTGGTTCCTGCGCAATATCAAGAGATTCAAGTTCAACAAAGCGGATTTTTTACTTTTAAAGAAGGTGAAAAATGGGGGATTTTAACACGAACGGGAAAAGTTTTCGTCGGTGCAAAATACGATCAAATCTCCATGCTGACGGCTGATCGCTTTGTTTTGGTGAACAAAAAAGTGGAAAACAGCTACACCCAAAACCTGATGGGAATTATGGACACTTCTAAAGCTTGGGTGCTTCCACAGGAATTTAGTTCCATTCAAGAATTAATCAAAGGACGATTTTTAGTGGTTAAAACAAGCTACCCAAAAACGGGTCTTCCAAAACACCAATCGACCATTTTAGACGGAAACGGAACCCCACTTGTACCATATTTTGATGGCATTATTCTCTACAAATACAATGAGCAATCTGTTTTTGTTGTGGGCGATAATATGGCGGAATCAAGTACACTCGTAGGAAATGTGCGCTTTTTCACTCCCGAAGGCAAACAACTTTCAGACAGTACTTTTGATAAAGTAACTCCTTGTGGAGAAAATTACACCGTACTCAAAAACAACAAATACGGACTTTTCAGCGCAGAAGGAAAACCAATTGTTTGGCCAAAATATACCTTCGAAAAAAACTTGTATAATTACAGTAGCGCCTTATCTTGTTTACACTCGCATCATCAATTTGTTTTCATAGAAAGCGGCAAAAAAGGAATCTTAAACGGCGATTGGAAAGTTCATTTAGCTCCTATTTACGAAAAACTAATTACGATCTATGCGCAAGTTCAAACTGTTTCAAGTGCGCGCTATTTTGGATATTTGTCCGAAACTAATTCCTACGATTTAATCGATGTGAATGGCAAAAAACTCGCTGAAGCTGACACGTTTATAACGAAGAATATTCGCGTTCCAAAAACGGATTACTACGCTCAAGATGCTTATCGTGTTTATTTTTTCTTCGGCAAACGACAAGCTAAAGGTTACAATTGGGGAATCATGGATGAAAAAGGCGTTGTTTTGGTTCCGGCCACCAATGCAACAATTCTTATCACCAACAACTTCGAGGGCTTATTGGTTGAACCTGCAAATAATGACATTCCACAAGTGAATCGAGTGCTTTTAAGTGAAGCTAATGCCGCAGGTTTCAAAATGCAACCCGTTTCCTTTAAGGCAAAATTGGACAGCATTTATCTTTTTCAACATGAACAGCAATTTTATCCAATCATCTACGATAAAACTCAAAAGATGTGGCGACAAGAAATGTATGGGTATAACCTCCCAAAAAGTTTTGGTAATCTTTTGTTAATCAGTGGAAATATGGGAGGATTTATTTTTGACAAAAACACCAGTAGTGTAACCAAAGTAAGGCATATTGACCTTTTAAACGGCGGACTTCCAACGGTACAATTAGAGGACGGAATGAACTTAATTCACCCGAAAAAGGGCTTACTTTTCAAAGAAAGTCACACACAAATCAACCAGCAATTTGCTAGTAAAAATCGTATTTGGGCTCAGACTTTGAAAGGAAAATGGCGCATTTACGACACACTTGGTGTGCAACGCGTTGCTTCTGAGTTTGATGTTATTTCTTATGATTGGGAGGCGTTAATTGTACAAGAAAAGTGGAAAAAAGGGCTTCTAGACGAAAATTGTAATTGGGTGATTCAACCGCTTTTTTCGGATTTGTTTTTATTCACTAAAAGTTTATATGTTGGAATTACATTATCAGGAAAAGTAGCCGTAATCAACCGTAATAATCTTACCCAAATCGATTCTTCCTACACGAGTTTTATTCCCTTGTATTTTTCAAGCGACGGCAACATGGTTTATTACAGCTTGGAAAAAAACGGAAAAACGACTTGTTTTGATAAAGATGGAAAGCCAGTTTCTCAATCGAAAAAGGAAATTTTAATGAACCATTGGACGGAGGAAAGTAGCTATAATTTTTTCCATGTACAATGTACAGAATATACCCAAAAATTGCTTCTTCAAAATCATAAAGAATTGGTTTACGACTATTTCTACCCTACTTACTGGAGTCAAATACAAAGAAACAAAAGTGCCGTCATCAACGGTGAAAGAGGAAAAAGTTATTCGGACAACAAATTTTTCAAAGCGGAATATGTTTCCACCAAAACGCTGAGTCTTTCCATTTCGGAACCCTTAAAAGTTCAATTGGACTTTGAAAATTATAGCGGTTCTAATTCAGGTAGTTTTGAGGTGAGCAATTGGATTTTCCAAGCGGATGGAACGAGTAAAAAAGTTGCATTTAATGACCTCTTCAACGCATCTAGTCCTATTTACCAGAAAGTAATTGTCGAGGCCATTCAAGAGAATCCCGATATAAGAATTGATTGCAACCGATCCGATATTTTATTTTCGGGGGCGACACAATTTTCGTTTCACAAAGAGGGAGTCAAACTCTACTTTTTCGAAGGACAAGGTCAAGCATTTGAACTCGTTTTAAATACGGCTCAACTTTCAAAAATCCCGAGTGCGAAATGGATTCTAAATTATTTATGAGTTGAATTAGCAAGGTAATTTAGAGTTGTAACAATTAAGATTTATTTTTTCACACAAAAATTCCTTCCTCCACGTAGGTATAATTTCGCCACTACGACAGAAAGGTTATAAATGAAATTCAAATGCGTCTTCGCCACGGCGGATGAAAACTTCGTTGGTATTAAATATAGGTTTTGACCTTTCAAAAGTTTTTATTGTCCAAAATGACAAAAAGTTTCCCACCCGAACCAAACCTGAATCCAAATGTTCTAAACCCAATACATGAAAATTCTTCCTTTCAAATCAAATATAAACCTTATGGTAACTTGGTTACATTCAAAGGAGAATCTTTCCCATAATTTTGTTTTGTACGACCACCATTTTATCACATCATTTGACCTTTAATTTATGAGTCAACCCATTATAGAAGTTCGACAACTTGCCAAGAAATTCGGAACCTTCGAAGCGGTGAAAGATGTTTCTTTTACTGTTAATCAAGGTGATGTTTTTGGCTTTCTTGGACCAAACGGAGCTGGAAAAAGTACGACCATTCGTTGTATGCTTTCATTGATTACACCCAACGCGGGAACAGTTAAACTTTTCGGAAAGACATATACCGAAGACCGAATCGGAATCCTATCGAAAATTGGTTCCATTATCGAAAAACCAGATTTTTACAAATATCTTTCTGCAAGAAAAAATCTCGAAATCTTTGCGAGAATCTCGGGTGCTAATGTTTCCAAAAAAGAGATTGAAGAAATGCTTGAGTTCGTTGGTTTAGGAGGACGAGGTGGAGATAAAATTGGCGGTTTTTCTCACGGAATGAAACAACGACTTGGAATCGCACAAACCTTACTTCATAAACCCGACCTCATTATCCTTGACGAACCAACAACAGGTCTTGACCCACAAGGAATTATTGAAATTCGAAATTTGATTTTGCGTCTAAAAAATGAACAAAACAAAACCATTGTTCTATCGTCGCATCAATTATCTGAGATTGAACTGATTGCCAATAGAATGGTGATTATCAATAAAGGTCGATCTATCGTTGAAGGTTCTGTTCAGGATTTGATGAACGCACAAGAACTTGTTCTAACCTTAGAAGTTGACCAATTGGAATTGACTAGAGGAATTATTCAAAATAATTATGCAAACGCTCAAATTTTATCTATCAAGGAAAACGTATTGGAATTGACATTGGAAAAACAACAAGTAGCGACCTTGAACCAAGACCTTGTTCGAGCAGGAGTTTCAGTTGCTGCTTTAGAGCCGAAACGAAGATTAGAAGACTTTTTTATGAAAATCGTGAACGAATAATTATGCTACTTAAAAACACCTATAACGAATTTGTGAAAATTCTTGCCAAACCTAGATCCTATCTCGGAATTGGTGCCTTAACCTTACTAATTGGAGTGATTTTGTTCGCCATGAAAGCTGACGGAAGTTCATTCATTTCTTTCGTAACTCAATCCTTTGAACAAACACTTTCTTTTAATGGCAACATTTTGAATGGCAATTTGATTGCGTTCATTATTTTGCAAATGCTTATTATCCATATTCCGCTTTTAATTGCACTCGTTACGGGTGATTTAATTTCGGGTGAGGCAGCAATGGGAACTATACGAATGTTGGCAACTAAACCCATTTCAAGAACACAGATTGTTTTGTCAAAATTCATCGCCGGTGCTGTTTATACCTTAATTATCACAGTTTGGATGGGCTTTCTTGCACTTATTGTCGCCAAATGGATTTTTGGTTCAGGCGACTTAATTGTCCTTAATTCAGATGGTTTAGTGATTTTACAGGAAGCTGACATTTTCTGGCGTTACGCGATGGCATTTTTGGTAGCCTTCTTATCGTTGCTAACAGTTTCCTCGTTGTCCATTACCCTAAGTGCTTTTGCAGACAATTCAATCGGACCTATTGTAAGCACAATGGCGATTATCATTTTGTTTTCAATAATTGGTTCCTTGGACGTTTCCGTGTTCGACCACATCAAACCGTTTCTCTTTACCACTCACATGGCGTCGTGGCGAAGTTTTTTCAACGATCCCGTTCCAATGGCTCGAATTTACGAGTCGATTGTAGTCCTCGTTGCCCACAATGTGGTATTGATTGCACTTGCTATTTTCCGTTTTAACAAAAAAGATATTACCGCCTAATGAAAACAATTTTCACCTTTTTGATTGGATTTTTTACATTATCGATTAATGCACAAGACGCAACTGTTCTCCTAGATAAAGTCGTTGCGAGAATGAACAGCGTGAAAGATTATTCTGTTGACGCACACATTAAAGCGGACATTCCATTGATTAAAGTTCTACCCGTAAATGCAACGCTTTATTTTAAGCAAAAAGACAAATTCAAGGTCGTTTCCAAAGGCATTGCCATTCTTCCAAAGCAAGGTTTTACTGATGTTAACGCTCTGTTGGCAAAGAAAAATTCTTACATGGCGGTTGACGGTGGTACAAAACAAATTGGAAGTGTAATTGCGAATTTGGTTACTGTAATTCCAACTGTTGAAAATAGCGAATTTGTTTTGGCCAAACTTTGGATTGACCCCAAGAAAGAGGTGATTTTACAATCTGAAATAACCACTCGTTCAAGTGGAACTGTCCTTGTAGATTACAAATATGGAGACCAAATCGAATTTGGATTACCATCAACAATCACTTTCACCGTAGATGTCAAAAAATTCAAAATGCCGAAAAGTGTAGCTGCCGATATGCACAATACGGATGACAAGGCAAAGAAAAAAGACGAGCGTAAAAACGGTACTATCATTATCACTTTGTCAAATTATAAGGTGAACAAAGGAATTTCAGATGATTTTTTCAAGGATGTGAAGAAGAAAGAGTAATCTCAAATCGTTTCCCAAATCACTTTATCGACTTTTTTCTCGGATGAACTAAAGTTGACGCCGATGAGTTGAAGTTGCTTTTCGGAGGATTGGTATTGCTCTAAGTACCCTCTACTTTTGATTTGTTGGATGGCTTCTTCCGCAGATTTGTCTAACTTAAATTCCAAACAGAAGATTTTTGCTTCGTAAAAAATCAGGATATCAGCGCGTCCGTTTTTGGTATGCACTTCACTTTGAATGTGTAAGCCCAATAAACTAAACAATAAATGTACGATCGCATGGTAAAAATGCTCGTTCTCTTTTTGCCAAAGGTCATAAGGAATTTGAGCAAAAGCTAGGTTGAGCGCATTTTTAAAATCCTCTTGATTTTCATTTTTAATCGACTTTATAAGTTGACTTAATATAGTTGAAGATGAATAACAACTTGATTGGATGTACTGGTCAGCCAAGCCACGGTAATAAGATAGTCTAACCTCTTTATTTGGAAAATCAAGTACCACGTTTCCGGAAATATCATCTTTTTCTTTGATGGTTAGGTAGCCCGTTTGAAAAAGAATGGGAATCGTTTGCAATTTTTCGATGTCAAAACTTTGAAGTTCATCAAAATCAAAAGTCAACATTTCAAGTTGATAAAAACGTTCTTCTCTGCTTTTCTTCAACAAAAAGGTTGGTGTTCCAGTGGAGTACCAATAGTTTCTGAATTCACCGTGCCCAGCAAAAAAATTGAGAATGGAAAAGGGATTATAAAGTGTCGTTCCATCAGCATTCCAGCGATAACCGTTATACCAATTTTTGATATCTTCTTTACTATAAACTTTTAGCTCTTCAGGGAAATATTTTTCGAGTTCGACTTGAGTTAGCCCACAAATTTCGTTGAAGTCTTTTTGAATCGTTAAGTCAAATAAGTTATTCAAATCTGAAAAAATACTCACCTGACTAAACTTACTTACACCTGTAATGAAAACCAATTGTAAATAAGGATCGGCATCTTTCAAAACACTGTAAAAAGTTTTTAAAATCGCGCGATTTTCAATAGCTTTATGGATGTTTTCTTTATCCAAAAAATCTATTAGTGGCTTATCGTATTCGTCTATCAGAATTACAACTTTTCTTTGAAATTGTTGGTTAAGACCAATGATTAAATCTCGAAACAAAGTTTTTATTTCTTCTCGAGGATTTAACTTAATTTCGTAAGTGTTAGCAATTCTTAAAAGCTCTTGAATTAATGAATTTTCAAGAAGACCTACATTATAATAAATGTTTGAAAATGAAATTTTAATTACTGGATACTCCTCGAAATTCCACTTATCCTCAATGTAAAGCCCTTTAAATAACTCCTTTTTCCCTTGATAGAGATAGTGAATAGTACTCAAAAATAATGATTTACCGAATCTTCTTGGGCGAGATAGAAAGTTGTACTTGTATCGCGTAACGACATCATAAACCAATTTAGTTTTGTCCACATAAACGCATTCTCTTCCGATTACTTCGCTAAAATCTTGCAGTCCAATAGGATATTTTTGAATTGGCATATTGCAAAGATACAACATTTTGTATGTGTCAATTGAACAAGTCTTCCCCCTTTTCGCCGTTGGCTTTTTGCTATCTTTGCACCTCAATTTTTTAAAGCAAATGGAAATCCCAAAAACGTACGAGCCAAGAAAGGCGGAAGAAAAATGGTATCAACATTGGATGAATAAAGGCTATTTTCACTCTGTTCCCGACCACAGAGAACCTTACACAATCGTCATTCCTCCACCAAATGTTACAGGCGTTTTGCACATGGGACACATGCTCAACAATACCATTCAAGATGTTTTGGTTCGTCGCGCGCGAATGTTGGGTAAAAATGCTTGTTGGGTTCCGGGTACAGACCACGCCTCCATTGCAACTGAAGCCAAAGTGGTTCAGAAACTGCGCGCCGAAGGCATTAAAAAATCTGATTTATCCCGCGAAGATTTCCTCAAACATGCTTTTGAATGGAAAGACAAACACGGCGGAATTATACTTGAACAATTGAAAAAACTGGGGGCTTCTTGTGATTGGGAACGTACACATTTCACGATGGACAAAGAATATTCAGCGTCTGTAATTGACGTGTTTATTGACCTTTACAAAAAAGGAAAAATTTACCGCGGTGTTCGTATGGTGAATTGGGACCCCGAAGCACTTACTGCTGTTTCTGACGAAGAAGTTCTCTACAAAGAGGTGAACTCCAGACTTTTCTATGTTCGTTACAAAATCGCTGGAACTTCCGATGAATGGATTACCATCGCAACCACTCGACCTGAAACAATTTTGGGTGATACTGCAATATGTGTTCATCCAGAAGACGAACGATATAAGCACCTTCAAGGTAAAATGGCTATTGTTCCGATTGCAAACCGTGAAATTCCAATTATTGCCGATGAATACGTGGAACGTGAATTTGGAACAGGTTGTTTAAAAGTAACTCCAGCTCACGACATTAACGACTACGAATTAGGTAAAAAACACCAACTTCAAACAATTGATCTTTTCAACGCAAACGGAACTTTGAATGAACACGGTTTACATTACGCCAATTCTGACCGTTTTGAAGTTAGGAAACAAATTGAAAAAGAACTTAATGACAAAGGTTACTTGGTTAAAACCGAGGATATTGTTAACAAAGTAGGATATTCTGAAAGAACCAATGCTGTAATCGAACCGCGTTTAAGTTTACAATGGTTTGTGGCCATGAAAGAATTGGCTCAACCTGCTTTGGACAATGTAATGAACGGAAACATTCAGTTTCACCCAGAGAAATTCAAGAATACCTACCGTCATTGGATGGAAAACGTGAAAGACTGGTGTATTTCGCGTCAATTGTGGTGGGGACATCGTATTCCTGCTTGGTATTTTGGTGAAGGTGCTAATGATTATGTTGTTGCCAAAACGGAGGAAGAAGCCTTAGTTTTAGTGAAAGAAAAATTGGGTGAACTCCCTGAAAATATTGTTTTAAAACAAGACGAGGATGTACTAGACACTTGGTTTTCAAGTTGGTTGTGGCCAATTTCAGTTTTCAATGGTTTAACTCAACCCGGAAACGAAGAAATTAAATACTATTACCCAACGAATGACCTCGTTACTGCTCCAGAAATTATGTTCTTTTGGGTAGCGCGAATGATAATTGCTGGTTATGAATATTTGGGGGATTTGCCTTTCAAAAATGTTTATTACACTGGAATTGTTAGGGATAAATTAGGAAGAAAAATGTCTAAATCTTTGGGCAATTCTCCTGATCCAATTGATTTGATTGAACAATTCGGTGCAGACGGAGTTCGTGTAGGGATTTTAATTTCTTCTCCTGCCGGAAATGACCTGCCTTTTGATAGTTCACAGTGCGAGCAAGGAAGAAATTTTGCCAATAAAGTTTGGAACGCTTTCCGTTTGGTTTCTTCTTGGGAATCAATGGATTTTGAGCAGCCCGAATCAGCAAGAATGGCTGTTTCTTGGTTCGAAAATCGTTTGCAATTGGTGCTTTCTGAAATAAATGATTCTTTCGACAAGTTTAGAATTTCTGAGGCATTAATGTCCACTTATAAATTGGTTTGGGACGATTTCTGTTCGTGGTATTTGGAAATTGTAAAACCGGGCTACGAACAACCAATCGACAAAAAAACTTTAAAATCCACTATCTCGTTTTTTGAAACCATTCTAAAACTGATTCAACCATTTACTCCTTTTATCGCTGAAGAAATTTGGCATTTATTAGCGGAAAGGGAAACAGGAGTCGATATCATCCTTGCTCCGTGGCCAAAACTTCAAAATCACGATTCCCAAGTTTTGAACGATTTCAAAATTGCCGAAGAGGTTATTGCTGCCATTCGTAACGAGCGCAAAAACAGCAATATAGCCCAAAAAGTGAAGTTGGATTTATTCGTAAAACCATCTGCAAACTACAATTCAACGTTTGATTCAGTGATTATCAAAATGGGAAATCTATCTCGTTTTGAGAAGGTTAACGAAAAAGTTGAACGTGCAAGTGGCTTTATTGTAAACGGAAGCGAATACTTCATCCCACTTGGTGACAGCATTGACATTGAAGCGGAAAAAGCGAAAATAAAAGAGGAATTGGAATATACCAAAGGATTCTTGAAGAGTGTTCATGCCAAGTTGCACAATGAAAAATTCATAGCAGGCGCTCCTGAAAAAGTAGTGGAAATGGAAAAGAAAAAAGAAGCGGATGCACTTTCCAAAATTGCTTTGTTGGAAGAAAAATGGAAGCAGTTTAATGCCTAATTTTCCGCTATGATTCTTTTTCCAAACGCCAAAATCAACATCGGTTTGCGCATTTTGCGAAAGCGTGAGGATGGTTTCCATGACATTGAAAGTGTAATGTTTCCTATTCCTGTTTACGACATTTTGGAATTGTTACCTAGCGACGAGTTCGTTTTTAAACAAACTGGTTTACAAGTCGATAGCGCTCCTGGAACGAATTTGTGTGAAAAAGCATTTCACTTAATGAAAGAAAAGCACGGGATTCCAAATGTTTACTTACATCTCCGTAAACAAATTCCGATGGGAGCAGGTTTGGGTGGTGGTTCATCTGACGCTGCTTTTGTATTGAAAGGTTTAAACGATTTATTTGAGCTGAATTTGGATACGGAATTACTGGAAACTTACGCCGCTAAATTGGGTTCTGACTGCGCTTTTTTTGTAAAAAACTGTCCACAAATTGCTACAGGAAGAGGTGAAGTTTTAACGCCGTTTAACTTGACTTTAAAAGGGAAATTTTTCGTTTTATTGAATCCTGGAATTCATGTTGGAACAAAAGAAGCTTATTCAGGCGTAGTTCCCCAATGGCAAGAAAGTTCTTTAGGGATTTTACTCAATACTCCAATAAAAAACTGGCACAATCAGGTGGTGAATGATTTTGAAACAAGTGTTTTTCATCAGTTTCCAGCAATTGGTCAATTGAAAGATAAACTTTACCAACTAGAAGCAGATTACGCGGCAATGTCGGGAAGTGGTTCGTCTGTTTTTGGGATTTTTGAAAAGTCAGTGATTCTTCCGAAAGAGTTGGAGGAATTCAGTTTATATTGCGGAGAACTCTAAACCTCAAATATGGACGCAGCACAAATTTTTCAAATTGCAAACACTTTTGCCTTTGTTGGCTGGGTTTTGTTGATAGGATTTCCTGAAAATCGCAAGTTGTTTTCAATCGTTCGTTTTGTATTTATCGGTCTGCTTGCTTTAGCTTATGTAAAGCTATTGCTGCCCGCTCTAGGTCAACTTAATCCAATGGACTTCGGTTCACTTGCGGGTGTGAAAGCACTTTTTGCGAGTGATAATGCTGTGGTTTTGGGTTGGATTCACTATTTGGCGTTTGACTTACTTGCAGGGACTTACATCGTTGAAAAAGGGCAACTTAAAAATATCCCAAGATGGCTTTACACCCTTTGTTTGCCTTTTACATTTATGTTCGGTCCAATGGGATTATTGCTTTTTTATCTGATTAGTTTGAAATTTACAGAAAAGGCAAAATGACAAGTAGGTCCAACCAAAATCCAAAGTTTTTCTACGAAATTGAAGCATTTCCTTTTCTAAAAAAATGGCAGGCGATATGGCAGGAAATTCTTTTAGAATGGCAACAAAATCAAGAAATTGGTACACATCAATCCTTTGAGCATTACACCAATAAGTCTAATCCAAATTCAAAATGGACTTTACAGACTTTGCGTTTTTTCTTGATGGACAACAAACCGCTTCTTGAATTTTTCCCAAAAATCAAAACACTTTTGAATTCTGAAATTATCGCCGCCGAATTTTCTCAACTTTCTGGTGGAACTCACATTTTGCCTCACCACGGCTTTTCAAAAATGATTTTACGTTGTCATCTACCCTTGATTGTTCCGGACGGAGAGCATTGTGGTATCCGTGTGGGAAATGAAATACGGCATTGGAAAACGGGTGAATTTTTGATCTTTGACGATTCTTTTGAACACGAAGCATGGAACAATAGTACAGAATCAAGACTTGTATTAATGCTCGATTTCCCAAATCCAAATTATGGTTATTCAGCCGAAGAAATTTGCAGATACAAGTTGGAAAATCTAAAAGACGAAACCCTTTTAGCGCTTGCACCCCAGCCGATTTGGCTCAAAGCTTTTGAAGCCCGGGAATTGCCATTGGGCTAGGATTGTTTTCCAACAAACGATTGATTTCAGGTAAAAGCGTTTTCGATTGTTGTCCGATTAACGTCATATCCGAACTACCATTTGCGAAAAGAGCGGCCGCTTGATTGAGTTTTAAACCTTTACTTTGGAAACGTTCTTTTGTCAATTCAAAAATCAAATCATAACCGTTCTCACTCTCGCCAATACATTCATAACCCAAAAGTTTGTTGTATTGAATTGCTCTACTATTTTCCTTTAGAATCCTAATTTTCGACAGTTGGATCTGCGGTAACATGTAAAAGACAAAATTCAAAAGTGTTAGTGAAGCATAAGCCGCAGCAAAAGAAGGTTCAAATTCTTGTTCGCCAATGAATATTCCACCTTCTCCAAATCCAGTTTTTGGATCATAATTTTTGGCATTTATCAAGCCCACTTTTTTACCTTCAAAGACAATCAAAAAATAATAATTGTAAGGATTATTGATAGAATGAAACCAACTTTCTTGCATTTCGGGTGTGATAAAATCCCTGTAAATCATGTTGTTGGTGATGTGAGCCGCATTTCGCCATTGACGTACCAATTCAATGTCCTCTTTTTGTAGGCGTACCAATTCAACGTCAAATTGCTTTAAAATCAACATGATTTGTCTTTTACATAATAGCTTGGTGCATTATTCAAATTCATCAAAACATTTCGGAGATACTGCGCGATGATACCCAAACAGAAAAGAATTACTCCAGTTGAAAAAAGTACACTAATTATCAAAGAAGTGTACCCTTTAACCTCAATTTTGTCAATCAAATATTTGCGCAAAAACCAAAAACCAATCACTAAATTCACGAAGGCTAAACTGAATCCAAATCGTGTTACAAGTTTGAGTGGAATAGCTGTTGAGTACATCATTAACTTTGAGGTGGTAACCACTAAATTTCGCGTTGCATACCTTGATTTTCTGAGCGGTGAAGGATTATTATTCACCTTTACAAAATGTAGTTTATCGGTGTACCACAACAAAAATTCATCAATAAAAACGAAGTGATGGTGACGCTCAGCCACTGTTCTTGCCAGATTTCCGCGAATTAACCGAAAACTACTTCCTCTTCCTTTATTCGGGCCTTCCCACTTCGACAATTTGCGGTAAATTGCTTTCATTACACGTCTTTTCAACGGTTCTTCGGCCTGAAATTCTCCGTAAATCAAATCAACATTGTCCGATGCGTGCGCCAATAATTTACTCGCTTCTTGGGGTAAAACTTCCATGTCGTCGTCCAAAGTAAGTACCCATTTTCCTGAACTTTCCGCGAAACCACAGAGAGTTGCTGCATGTTGCCCGAAGTTTTTGGCTAGTCTGAAAATCTTTACACGTTCATCTTGCGTTTTGATTTCTTGTAAAACAGACCAACTCCCATCAACACTCGAGTCGTCCACAAAAATAAACTCCACTCGATGTTGTGGAAAATTTTCTTTCAATGCTCCATACAAATCCCTTAAACCGTTTTCACTATTAAAAACGGGGACAACAACACTTAAGTCAATTGGTTTTTCATTTGTCATGAGGCACGAATATAACATCATTTTTTGTTAACCAAAATTATCTCGCAGCAACAATTCAATTGTTTTTCAATAAAATAAAGGTTAGCAGCAATCCATTCCCAAATAAATGAAACACAGTGTATCTTGCTCAAGAGTAAATAGGAAGAAACACTTTTCGACTACCACCTTTTGAAATTGTACTTTTGTCAACTATTGTAGAATGTAACCTCCTCTACTTGAACTCAACAATGTCAAAAATTGGAATTATCGGCAACGGATTTTCAGGCGCTCTAACAGCAATTCAATTGATTCGTCAGTCGAGAGCAGAGTTAGAAATATTCATTTTCGGTAAAGGACCTACTGGTAGAGGTATCGCCTACAACAGTTATTCCAACAAACATATTCTAAACGTTTCTGCTGGAAAAATGAGTGCTTTTCCCGATGAACCCGATCATTTTTTAGATTGGGTTACTAATCACATAAATTTCAAGGATACAGACCGAAAGCTACTTGCATCAGCCTACTTATCAAGAAACTTGTATGGGGAATATTTGGAAGATTTGTGGGAAATTTCAAAGGAAACAGCGATTGAAAAAGGAATACATATAGTTGAAATTCATGAAATTGTTAATGAAATTGAGTTTCTAGATTCAGAAGTTAAATTAGTTTGTGAAACAAGGAATTTCTGTGTTCACCATTGCGTGCTTGCAACTGGAAATCAAGTTCCGGGTAATCCAACCATCCAAAACCAAGAATTTATCCATTCACTTATGTACTTTCAAAATCCTTGGACTAAAAATGCTGTTTCAGAACTCAATCAAAAACTTCCAGTCCTTATAATTGGTAACGGATTGACGATGATTGATACGGTTATTGGTTTGTTGGAGAACGGGTTTAAAGGTGAAATAATTTCGTTATCACCAAACGGATTCAACATTCTCCCTCATCGTCATAACGGATTAATTTACAAAGAATTAGAGAATGAAATAAAAGTCGGAATTTCCTTGCGCGAACTAGTTCCAATTCTACTCAAACACATCCGAAAAGTTAGAAGATTTGGTGTTTCAGCAGAACCTGTGGTTGACGCCCTTCGTCCTTTCACACAACAATTATGGCAACATTTTTCAGATGAAGATAAACGCCTATTCATGAGTAGATTCAGACATCTTTGGGGAGTGGCGCGACATCGAATCCCACCGCATATTCACGATAAAATTGTGCATCTCCGACTTTCGGGAAAATTAAAAGTCTTGGCAGGAAGAATTCAAGCTATTTCTATAAAAGAAAACACTGCTCAAGTTCAATTTATGGTCAAAAATGGAGCAAGCAAAGAACTTTTAGTCGGAAGAATAATTAACTGCACAGGTCCAGAAACAGACATAGAAAAAATGTCCGAAAATCTCTTGAAAAGTTGTCTTAATAAAGGATTAATTGAACAAGATTCACTGAAACTTGGGCTACAAACGGATTTAACCAATTTTCGATTGAAAGATAAATTCGGACGTACTAATCACCCATTTTACACACTCGGAAGCCATCTCAAAGGCGAATTATGGGAAAGCACAGCGGTGAATGAATTACGCCAACAAGCGAAAGATTTAGCAAGGGAAATTTTATCCTAAAAAACTGTTTGACTAAGTATTTAGGTTGCTGAAACAATCTGTCAAAGGTGGTTGTTTCGTCTTATTCGTTAATTTTGAATCAAATTAAAAAAGTGGAAGAATCTTTCGATTACCGTGAAGAAGCAGAAAACTCAGGCGAACAAGAATATGACAAGGTTCTGAGACCTAAATCCTTAACTGATTTTGCCGGTCAACCTACGGTGGTGGAAAATCTTGAAATTTTTGTAAAGGCCGCTAAACTAAGAAAGGAACCATTAGACCACGTCCTTTTGCATGGCCCTCCAGGTCTTGGAAAAACAACTTTAGCTAATATTATTGCCAACGAACTAGGGGTTGGATTTAAGGTGACAAGCGGCCCTGTTTTAGACAAGCCAGGAGATTTGGCAGGTTTACTCACCAATCTCGGAATTGGCGATGTTTTGTTTATTGATGAAATTCACAGACTTAGTCCGGTAGTTGAGGAGTATTTATATTCCGCAATGGAGGATTATGTTATTGATATTATGTTAGATTCAGGTGCAAATGCCAGAAGTATTCAAATTACACTCAATCCATTTACACTAATCGGTGCGACCACTCGTTCGGGATTATTAACCTCTCCCTTACGCGCTCGATTTGGTATCAATTCGCGATTAGAATACTACGACGCAAAAACACTAACCGCAATTTTGGAGCGTTCTGCTGGACTTTTGGGAATTGAAATTGATGAAGCTGCTGCGTTCAAAATTGCAAGTAGAAGTCGAGGTACACCGCGTATTGCCAATGCTTTGCTGCGACGAGTTCGCGACTTTGCACAAATCAAAGGGAGCGGTAGAATTGACGAGGAAATCAGTGAAATCGCACTCAAAGCCTTGAATGTTGACGCAAGCGGACTCGACGAAATGGACATCCGAATTTTAAAAGTATTGATTGAAAAATTTGGTGGAGGTCCAGTTGGTTTAACGACAATCGCAACGGCTATCGGTGAAAATGCAGGTACAATTGAAGAGGTTTATGAGCCTTTCTTGATTCAAGAAGGATTTCTAATGCGTACACCACGAGGCAGAAAAGCGACCGAAAAAAGTTTCAAGCATCTAGGATTAGAGTTGGGTTGGTCGCCAGGAAGTTTGTTTTCCTAAAATTGATTTGTACTCCAAGACATTTATTAATCTGAGTTGGATGCGAAAACAAAATTTCAGATAATTGAATGAAAAAATTCATAACGTTTGGAATAACCTTCAATTGAAACTCAAATTTCCGCAGTTTAGACACTAAACAGCATAGTCCTTATTACAATTTGACATTTAATTAGATGCTTAGAAAATAAGAACAAACGATAAGTTTTCGCACCTTTGCCACAATGCACTCAATCGCCCAATATTTCTCAGAAAAGTATCCCGAAAGTTTCAATACATTAGAATTCGAAGGACAAAATTTCATTCTCTTCAGACCAGAATCCGCACCAACAGCACGTGTTTTAATGACAGTTGGATTGTCTGACTTCAGAATGCAAGTGCATGAAAAACATACCGGCGAAGAGTTCAACGAACTCTATTTTTTGTTGCCGAGTTATTGGGACTTGTCGAATGATAATCCCAAGTTTAATTGGGTGTTTAGTTGGCTTAATCGTTTAAAAAAGTACGTCGTTGAGAAAAAT
Source organism: uncultured Lishizhenia sp. (assembly GCA_964636775.1). Lineage (GTDB taxonomy): Bacteria > Bacteroidota > Bacteroidia > Flavobacteriales_D > Crocinitomicaceae > UBA952. The sequence continues at coordinate 23,785 of CAZWSY010000016.1, read as the reverse complement.
ACTTGGTTCGGACACGGACATACTATGCCTTGTGGCGCGGAAATGAAACCGCTTTCAGAAACGATGCTACAAAACCACTTTTTTCTTTTACGTCCTAATCTTGTTTCAGCGGATTTAAAACCCATCGAAATCGACGGAAAACAAGTTCATTTCTTGAGTGTTGTTCCAATTTTTGGCGACGAAATGGATTACAAACAAGGAAAAGGAACAAAAAAGTTGGAAGAAAAAATGAAAAATGCGGGTGTTTCTGAACAACTCGATGATTTCAGGAAAACTGTTTTGAAAACACGATGGAATTTCTTCGGTTAAATCAATTTCCATTGTGGAAAGCGCATTTTGCTTTGTTGATGGTGAATGTGCTTTACGGTGCAAATCACGTACTTGCCAAAGGGGTAATGCCGAATTTCCTCACGCCAACTGTTTTTATTTTTCTTCGAGTTACTGGTGCAACATTACTTTTTTGGTTCATTTTTAGAATTTGGAAATACGAAAAAGTAGCCCGAAGGGATTTTGGGTTACTTGCACTTTGCGGACTTTTTGGTGTAGCCATAAATCAGTTGTGCTTCTTTCACGGATTACATCTTTCCTCTGCGTTCAATTCGGGTGTTATCATGAGTATGAATCCGATAATGGTGGTTATCTTGTCTTTTTTCTTGGTCAAAGAGCGTTTAAATGCCATTAAAATTGTGGGAATTGTTCTTGGAGCTATTGGTGCAATTTTGTTATCCTGGAAAAGTGCGACAGCTTCTAGCTCTTCACTTTTAGGAGATTTTCTGTTGTTGGTAAATTCCTTGAGCTACGCCATTTACCTTGTGATTGCAAAACCTTTGATGCAACGCTACAAACCCTTTACAGTTATCACCTACGTCTTCACTTTCGGGTTGATTTTCGTTTTACTGTTTCCCTTAACAATACCTGAATTTTTAAAAACGAATTTTGCTTCCTTTCCTGCCGAAATCTTAGGAAAAATAGCGTATGTCATTGTTGGTGTGACCTTTCTAACCTATTTACTCACGATGTATGGATTGAATTTTTTAAGTGCTACTGTTTCAAGTTCATACATTTATACTCAACCAATACTTGTGGTTGGGTTCACTTTTCTTTTTGCATTTCTGGGGTGGTCGGACGATTACCGTAGTACAATAACTGCTGAAAAAATCCTGTATATGCTTGTGATTTTTCTCGGTGTTTACATGACGTCCAAAGCAAAAACTACAAAGAAAATAGACTGAGATTTACACAGGTTTCAACTAACAATCAGACCTTCATACGACTCAGTTTTGAGGTAAAAATTTCTTTACGATTAAACGTTTCGAACAAGGTACAAATCTTCCTACCCTTCCTTTTTCGACAGCACTGAAAGTAAAATTGAAACAGCCAAAATACCTACAACAATGGACAAAGAAATGGTTGAAGGGAAATGATAAAATGGTGCAATGAGCATTTTTACACCGATAAAAGTTAAAACAATCGCAAGCCCGTATTTAAGTTTGGAGAACATATCAATGGAATTTGCCAGTAAAAAATACATGGAACGCAAACCTAAAATCGCGAAAATATTAGAGGTGTAAAGGATAAACGGATCGTCAGGTGCAATAGCAAATATGGCTGGAATGGAGTCCACCGCGAAAATAAGGTCGGTTGATTCAATAACCACCAATACCAACATTAATCGTGTGGCGAAAAGCTTGCCGTTTATACGTGTAACAAAATGATTTTCAACATACTCATTGTGTATAGGTAAAAATTTTCCAAGCAACCTTGCGCCAAAACTTTTATCGTAATCCTCCTTTTCTTCCTCCTCTCCCCCACCAATAGACTTGATACCTGCCCAAACTAAAAACAAGCCGAAAAGTGTTAATACTGCATTTGGACGGAAAAATATTTTGTTTTGAAAATCAGCATGTTGTGTTGCCGCGTCAGACAAAGTAAATTGCCAACCAAACAGTTCAAAGGAAGGAAGATAAGTCATTTTGATAAGTCCTATTCCCGAGAAAATAAAAATCGCACGGAAAACCAAAGCGCCAATAATTCCCCAAAAAAGCACCCGATGTTGCAGTTTGTTATCGAGTTTAAAAAAAGTGAACACCAAGATGAACACAAACAAGTTATCCACCGAAAGTGCTTTCTCAATCCAATAGGCTGATTGGAATTGTGCGAACTTTTCAAATCCTGCTCCCCACCAAATCAAACCGCTAAATATCATGGATAAAGAAATCCAAATCACTGTCCAAGTTGCGGCTTCTTTGTTGGAGACAGTATGTGCTTTTTTGTTGAAAATTCCAAGATCCAAAATCAACATAAAGACGATAGCGATAGCGAATACTACCAGCAAAAGCGGATTGGATTCAAAAAGGGTTGCAATTAATAACATGGCGACAAAAATAACCAAAGGTCACTTCATAATAAAAGACCTAAAATTATCTTTGTTAATTAATTGAAATTCGACTCCATAGGTCTTTAAAAATGCAGTTGGGGTTTTGAATTTTTTAAGCGGGTTCCACTTGAATTCGTAAGCAGAAATGTACCCATCCTTTTCTTCGATATAGTCAATCTCTTGTTGGTCAGTAGTTCTCCAAAAATATCCCTTGGCGTAGGTTTGATGGTAGGCATTGTACTTCATTCTCTCCACTATGAGGAAATTTTCCCATAAAGCGCCAATATCATCACGAAAATCTAAAGGATTAAAATTTTGTATGATGGCATTTCTGACCCCCACGTCGTAGAAATATATCTTTTGATTGTTCTTTATTTCTTTCCGTAAGTTTCTGCTATAGCTGGGAACACTAAAAATCACATAACTCATTTCCAGTAGTTTAATGTAATTTGAAATAGTATTCTTATCCACGCCAATTAGTCTTGATAATTCATTGTAACTGACTTCATTTCCTATTTGAAATGCCAATGCACGTAATAAATTTTCGAGAATTTTTGATTTTCTAATTCCATTAAATGCCAATAAATCTTTGTAAAGATAATTGTCCGTTAGTGCATTTAAAGTTTCTCGTTCATCCCCAGGACTGTTCAAAACATCAGGATACATTCCGTGTAGAAGTAATTTTTCCAGTTTACTTGAAGTGATGAGTTTGCCATGTTTTAGTTCCATTTCCTCATAAGAAATAGGTAACAAATGGTATTCCCATTTTCTTCCTGTTGGTGGCTCGTTTAATTTGTTACTAAGGTCTAAGGCTGAAGATCCACTTACAATAAGTTGAACATCTTTAAACTGATCGGTGATAATCTTCATTGTTAAGCCGATGTTCTCTATACGTTGAGCTTCATCAATAATTAGGAGTTTATTTAAGCCAATTAAGGATTTAAGCTCTTCTGTATTTGGATTAGTAAGCTCTTCTCTTGTTTTTGGATCATCCCCGTCAAGAAATAAAAAGGATTGTTCCTCGATTACACTTCGAATCAATGTCGTTTTTCCTACTTGACGTGGTCCAGTAATAATTATCGCCTCACCGCTACCCAACTTTTTTCTTATCCGATCTGCTATTATTCGCGGGTACATACTTCATATTTTCACCAAATATACATTAATTCAGTGATTATATTCACCAAAATCACCTATTTTCAGTGAATTTATGAATCAATATTTCGTATTTCAAGTGCACTTATTCACCAATATTACGTTAATTCAGTGATTACATTCACCAATTTTAACTTTTTTCAGTGAATGTACTCACCAATTTCATGTCGTTTCAGTGATTTAGTAATTTCCGAATTAATTGATAATTTCTAAAGAATTATAAAGCATCATTCCTTCTATTTGAGAATTGTACTAAATCCTTAGCTTTGTGAAATGACATTTGATCCTTTATTCGCCATTTCTCCTGTTGATGGGAGGTATTACAGTAAAACAAAAGAACTGCAAGCTTTCTTTTCAGAATTTGGTTTGATACGCTACCGTGTTTTGGTGGAAATTGAATATTTCATCGCACTTTCAAATCTGCAATTGAAAGGTTTTGAAGGTTTTCCGACGGAGCATCACGAAACGCTTCGAAATCTTTACCGCAATTTTTCCACCAAAGAAGCATTGTGGATTAAGGAAACGGAAAAAACTACCAACCATGACGTCAAAGCGGTTGAATACTTTTTAAAAGAAGCACTCACACAACTTGGACTTGAAAAATATTTGGAATTTGTTCACTTCGGTTTAACGTCCCAAGATGTCAACAATACTGCTATTCCTCTTTCTATTAAGGAAGCTGTTGAGCAAGTTTATTTGCCTTCACTCCATGAATTGATTGAAAAAATTGATGCGTTGAAAGTAGAATGGAAAGATGTTCCGCTGCTCGCTCGTACCCACGGACAACCCGCTTCACCCACACGTCTAGGAAAGGAATTTCAGGTATTTTCTGAACGTTTAAAATTACAAAGAGACCTCTTGTTAAGCATTCCCTATTCCGCCAAATTTGGTGGTGCAACGGGTAACTTCAACGCTCACTTTGTTGCTTACCCCGAACAAGATTGGGTGACATTTTCAAATCATTTTGTAAATGACATTTTAAACCTCAACAGAAGTCAAACCACCACACAGATAGAACATTACGACAATCTCGCCGCGCTTTTTGATGCGATGAAGAGAATCAACACTATCATTCTCGACCTCAACCGCGATTGTTGGACTTACATTTCAATGGACTATTTCAAACAACAATTAAAAGAAGGTGAAATTGGTTCCTCAGCAATGCCGCACAAAGTAAACCCAATCGACTTTGAAAATTCGGAAGGAAATATTGGTATCGCAAATGCCCTTTTAGAACATTTAGCCGCTAAACTTCCCGTTTCACGACTTCAGCGCGATTTAACCGATTCCACCGTTTTGAGAACCGTCGGTTTGCCTTTTGCTCACACTTTAATTGCATTGAAAGCCACAATGACCGGACTCAACAAGTTGCTGTTAAACGAACAAAAACTCATTGACGATTTGGAACAAAATTGGGTAGTTGTTGCAGAAGCGATTCAAACCGTACTCCGCCGCGAGGGATTTGAAAAACCTTACGAAGCCCTCAAAGGTTTGACCCGAAAAAATGAGAAAGTTACCCGTGAAAGTGTGCACGCCTTTATTGATGAATTATCACTGGATGAAACACTTAAAACACAACTCAAATCAATTTCTCCAACGAACTATTTGGGGATTCAAATGGTTTTCTAAAACATGAATAAACTCCTCACCATTTTCTTATTTCTTGCCGTCCTAAATACTTGGGCACAGCGCGATTATCCGATACTTTGGGGCGATGAAGGCCGAAGTTCGGGCTCCTTGATTGAAATACTTCCTAAAAGCAATGTGGATTTCTACACACTTCGTTGGCAAGGAAGTTCAACTTTCGGGAGCTATCGAATAGCAGAACATGAAAATTTAAGCCTTATCCAACAAAAGCGGATAAAAACGGTCGCGCAGAATGGTCTCGCAAACTTCGAAACAGCGTTCTATTTTGGGAACAAATTACTTGTTTTTCTTTCCGACAGAAACAACAATGAAATGTCGCTTTACGTGCAGAGTTACGACGAAATGTTGGTGAGTGAAGGAGAAACAGAATTATTGGCGACTTACACGAATCCAAGAATCGGTGGAACAGCGAATTTTAAAATCATTCAATCACCTAACCGTAAATACATTGGCATTGTTTGGGAAATTCCAGGAAGACGTGCAACAGCGGATGTGTTTGGCTACAAAGTGATTGATGAAACAAGAAGTGTAGTTCAAAGTGGCGAATATGTCGTACCATTTGAAGGAAATTTGGCAACTATCAACGAACATCACATTTCAAATAATGGTGCCTACTTTTTAAGTATTACGGAACACAATCGCCCGAACGATAGGATGTTCACAAGAAATTTTGACAATTATAAAGCTTTACACCTCTACAAAATTCAAAACGATATACTCAAAGAATTTTCCGTTCAAGTGGAAGGTTTGCGTATTGATGACCTGCAACTCAATTCGTCCGAAAACAATTATTTGACGCTCACAGGCTTGTATGGTCGAGGAATACGAAACGGAATTGAAGGAATTGTTACCGTAAAAATTGACACCAAAACCGATTCAATCCTATCAAAAGGCACCGTAGTTTTTGGAAGTGAAATTACTATGGAACGTTGGAACGGAATGACCGCGAACGACTGGAATCAAAACAACATGAACAACCCAAATTGGAACAATCGCGCTTTCAATCAGAACAATAACAATACATTCTACGATTATTTGTTGCGGGATTTGTTTGTTTTGGAAGACGGTTCAGTGGTTGGTTCGATGGAGCAATACTACGTTTATCGACGCGTGAATTACGACAATAGAACGGGAATGACCTCCAACATTACCTACTATTATTACGACGACATCATCGCATTCAAACTTGATCCAAACGGACGATTAGCTTGGCAACAACGCATTCCAAAATCGCAAGTTTCCATGAACGATGGCGGACCTTACAGCTCTTACAGCAGTTTTTCGGACGGAAAATACTTGAACTTCATTTTCAACGATAACCAACGCAATTACAGCGATGAAGGTCTGTTCAACGTCGAAGGAAGACGAATTTTCTCCTTTAATTTAAGCCGTCGTAACAATGTCGGTGCGATTGTTCAAATTGATGTAAATTCAGGCGCAACTACCAGAAAAACGATGTTCTCGCGAAAAGAAATTGGTGCGTTGGTAATCCCGAAACTTTTTAAAATCAACTTGGAAACAAAGGAAATTTTGTTGTACTCCATCCTCGGAACAAGAGAAAAATTCGGACTTTTAAACTTTAAATAATACTTTGAAATTTTCAATCTACATCCTACTCACTTTTTGGGTTTTATGTTGTAATTACTCATGCGACACACCACCTAAAATCCCTGTAACCAAAACAGAACAGCTCGCCGATTCAACCTTTGACAATCACTCTTATTCCAACTTGGACGAAATTTACACCACCCACCTTCATTTGGAGTTGGACGTAAATTTTAATAATAAAACCATTTACGGAGTTGCGCGCCACACCATGCACAACAACGGCACCGACACCGCAATCTTTGATATTAAGGGATTGAGAATCAAGAAAATTACACTTGGCGAACGCAACAATGAAAGGGAAACGGATTTTGTGGTTGGAAACATGGACAAAGACTCCATTCTCGGACAACCGCTATTGGTTTCTGTGGAACAAAACTCCACCAAAGTCAACATCTATTACGAAACAACAGAATCGTCTGCTGCCTTGGATTGGTTGGATGCCGAACTGACCACTTCTAAAAAATTTCCGTTTCTCTACACACAAGGACAGGCCATTCTAGCTCGTACATGGATTCCAATTCAAGATAGCCCTTCCAATCGTTTGACCTATTCGGCGGATGTAAAAGTTCCAAGTGAATTAATGGCTTTGATGAGTGCGCAAAATCCGAAAGCGAAAAGTGAGGACGGCAATTATCATTTTCAGATGAAACAAGCGATTCCCTCCTATTTAATTGCACTTGCGGTAGGAGATATAGCCTATTATCCCTACAATCACCGTTGCGGTGTTTACGCCGAACCTGAATTGCTCAATGCAGCTTCTTGGGAATTGAATGACTTACCAAAAATGATGCGTGCTGCTGAAAAACTTTACGGTGCTTACAAATGGGGACGTTACGATGTATTGTTGCTGCCGTATTCTTTTCCTTTCGGAGGAATGGAAAATCCAAAACTCACTTTTCTCAATCCAACAGTAATAACCGGCGACAAAAGTTTGACCTCGGTTGTAGCACATGAATTAGCGCATTCGTGGTCGGGGAATTTGGTCACCAATCGCACTTGGAACGACTTCTGGTTGAACGAGGGCTTTACCGTTTACTTCGAACACCGCATTATGGAGGAATTATACGGAAAAGAAGTCGCTGATATTCTTTCCATTATTGAGTTTCAGGAATTGCAACACGAATTGGAAGAAATGGAAAAATCTAAGTTTCCCGAGGACAGCAAGTTGCAACTTTCTTTGCGTGGCAGAGACCCCGACGCCGGCATGACTCAAATTGCTTACGTGAAAGGTGCGTACTTATTGAAAACCATTGAAAGTCAATACGGACGTGCAAATTTTGATGTTTTTTTGAACAAATATTTTAAACATTTCGCCTTCAAAAGTATTGCCACACAAGATTTTGAGCAGTACATCACCACAGAATTGTTTGAACCAAACGGCAAGAAATTCCCATTAAACGATTGGATTCACAAAACAGGTTTACCCAAAAAATTGATCAACATCCGTTCCGAACGCTTGCAACGAATGGAAATGATGGCAGCAGATTTTGCGAAAGGAGTGGATGTTTTTAAACCAAAACGAATCATTGAAAAAGTAGGAAGAAAACGCAAAATTCGCATTGAAAAAATGGAGCGAGGTAATTTCACTACCCAAGAATGGCAAACCTTTATCCGCGCCTTACCTGAAAATATCGGAAAAGACAAAATGCGCCTTGTGGACAAAAATCTTGGTTTTTTCAACTCTGGAAATGCCGAGTTAATGTCGGAATGGTTTGTGTTAGCCTTAAAAAACGACTACGACGAAATCAAACCTGCGATTGAAAAATTCTTAGGTAAAATTGGACGCCGCAAATTCCTTTTACCCATTTACAAAACCGCCACAAAACTTCCTCAACACCGCGAATGGATTGAAGTCGTTTTTGCCCAATCAAAAAACCATTACCACCCCATTTCGAGGAATAGTGTAGAGAGGTTGCTGGCGGCAAAATAAGCGATGTTATAACTAATTTTCAACAACTTAACATACAGCGGACACAGCAGCATTAAAGGGCGAAAAAGAAAATTTCCACGAGCAACAGCCCTACAAAATTCGATAGCGGATAAGCACGGAAGAGGGTTTGGAAATGTGGGAATTAAATTTATCTTTGGGAAACCTAACTACAAAACATTCTACCTATGCCCAATTTTCTCAGAACATTAAGAGATGGGGTGGTATTGAAATTATTGTATTACGAAATGCATCATAGATTTAAACATGGCAAAAAAAGACAATAAAGAAAAAGCAATTGAAGTAACACTTTGGGATGCAGCCAACAAATTAAGAGGAAGCGTTGAGCCTGCCGAATACAAACACGTGGTATTAGGACTGATTTTCTTGAAGTTTGCCAGCGACAAGTTTGAAGAACACCGAGCCAAACTCATCGCTGAAGGCAAAGAGAAATACATTGAAATTCCCGAGTTCTATAATATGAACAACGTTTTCTTCTTGGAGGAAACTAGCCGATGGAGTTATATCATTAAAAAGTCGAAACAAAACGACATTGCTCTCATAATTGATACTGCGCTACATACCATAGAAAAAAACAACAATGCTTTGAAAGGTGCTTTACCTGACAACTATTTTTCTCGATTAGGATTAGATGTAACTAAACTCGCCTCTTTATTAGACACTATTAACGACATTGACACCACGAAAGACCCACAAAACGATTTAGTTGGAAGAGTGTATGAATATTTCCTATCCAAATTTGCCTTAGCCGAAGGAAAAGGAAAGGGAGAATTTTATACACCAAAAAGCATTGTAAACCTCATTGCAGAAATGATTGAACCCTACAAAGGAATCATTTATGACCCTGCTTGTGGTTCGGGTGGTATGTTCGTTCAGTCTATCAAATTCATTGAGGCACACAATGGAAATAAAAAAGAAGTTTCTATATACGGTCAAGAATACACCAACACCACGTACAAACTAGCTAAAATGAATTTAGCAATTCGGGGTATTTCAGGAAATCTAGGAGAAAAGGCCGCTGATACTTTTCTTGACGACCAACACAAAGACTTGAAAGCAGACTTCATAATGGCAAATCCCCCTTTTAACCAAAAAGACTGGCGAGCCGAAAATGAGCTTATTGATGACCCACGATGGATGGGCTATGATGTTCCGCCCAAAAGCAATGCAAACTACGGTTGGATTTTGAACATGGTAAGCAAACTTTCCGATAACGGTGTAGCAGGTTTCATTCTTGCCAACGGAGCACTTTCTGGAGGTGGAGAAGAATATAAAATTCGAAGAAAGCTCATTGAAAATAAGTTGGTGGAAGCTATTTTGGTTTTACCTCGTAACTTGTTTTATACGACTGATATTAGCGTCACGCTTTGGATTGTAAACAAAAACAAGAAAGCACAGAATAAGTATGTTGGCGATATCCAACGCAATTATCGTGATAGAGTAAATGAAATTTTATTCATGGATTTACGTCAGTTAGGCGAACCTTTCGAAAAGAAGTTTACGCAGTTTTCTGAATCAGATATTCAAAAGGTAGTGCAAACCTATCACCAGTGGCAAACCAATGAAATTGAAAACATTCCTGAGTTTTGTTACGCAGCAACTTTAGAGGAAGTAATCAAAAAAGATTTTTCGCTTGTCCCTAGCAAATACATTGAGTTTGTAAATCGTGACGAAAACATTGACTTTGAGGAGAAAATGAACGCTCTAAAACTTGAATTTGCTGACTTATTGAAAGTAGAAGAAGAAAGTAAGCAGGACTTGCTAGAAGTATTCAACAACCTCGGTTTTAAAATTGAACTTCCATGACGAGTAATCAACTTAATCTTTTTGACTTAGATGATGAATTATCAATCTATTCATTACTTGTTTCCAATATATTGCCCAACGAAAATTTTGAAGTGGAATATAAATCTGCTTCATTAGGTTTTCCAAGAGATTTCTGGAAATCATATTCAGCATTTGCTAATACTGCTACTGGAATCATTGTTCTAGGTGTTAAAGAAAAAAAAGAGGAATTTATTATTGAAGGTTTAACAGATGAACAAATTTCTAAATATCAAAAACAGTTTTGGGATGAGTGTAATAATCCAAATACAGTCAATATAAACCTATTGTCTAATACAGACATTCATGTTGTTGAAGTAAAAGATAAGAACCTATTGACGTTTAGAATTCCTTTTGCAACGAGAACAGAAAGACCTGTTTTTTTAACTAGAAATCCATTTGGTAACACTTATAAAAGAAATCACGAAGGGGATTATCGTTGTACCGATGATGAAGTAAAACGCATGCTGGCCGATTCCAGTGCTGAACTGAAAAGAGATGGTGTCATTCTGGAAAATTTTACAATTGATGATTTCGATTCTAAATCAGTACGACAATTCAGACAATTATTTATTTCATCTAAACCAGACCATCCATGGCATGCATTAGATGACATGGAGTTATTCAAAAAAATTGGAGCGTTTCGTATAGATCGAAAAACAAAACAAGAAGGCATAACACTTGCTGGTTTATTGATGTTTGGAAAAGCTGAAAGTATCAAAGACCAAGATCAATTACCTGATTTTTTTCCTGATTTCAGAGAAAGACTTTCAACTGAACCCAAAATCCGTTGGACAGATAGAATTTATCCCGATGGTACTTGGGAAAATAATTTACTCCAGTTTTACTTAAAGGTTTGGCCAAAGTTATCATCTACTTTGCCTAAACCTTTCCAATTGGATAAAGATCAACGTGTAGATGAAACGCCAACTCATATTGCTTTAAGGGAAGCTTTTGTGAACGCCTTGGTTCATACAGATTACTCCCTTAGTGGAAATATTGTCATAGAATTGGATACTGAAAAATTTGTATTTTCTAATCCAGGCACACTACTTCTTTCTATTCATCAATATTATGCAGGTGGCATAAGTGAGTGTCGTAATCCTTCATTGCAACAAATGTTTATGCTGATTGGGCGTGCGGAAAAGGCAGGAAGTGGTGTTGATAAAATCATGACGGGTTGGCAAGAATCACATTGGCGGAGACCATTTCTAGAAATTGAGAACCAGCCTGATCGGGTAAAACTTACCTTGCCTATGTTTAGTGTTATTCCTGATGTCGTTTTAAATAACCTAAATGCCATTTATGGAGACGTTAGCAATTTAACACCTGATGAACTTACAGTGCTATCTTTTTGCCAAATTGAAGGCTCTATTTCTAATCAGCGCCTACAATATGTTTTGAATATTCACAGTTCGGATATAACTACTTTACTCAAAAAACTCTGTGACCTTGAGTACCTAGAATCTGACAACAATGGTCGATGGACAACGTACAAGTTAAAGCAAAAGGTTGACACCTCTAATCCAAAGGTTGACACCTCAACGGAAAAGGTTGCAACCTTAACAGAAAAGGTTGACACCTCAGAGAAAAAGGTTGCAACCTCAAACACAAAGGTTGCAAGCTCAACGAAAAAGGTTGACACCTCCAACACAAAGGTTGACACCTCAAACGCAAAGGTTGACACCTCTGACACAAAGGTTGCATTCCGAACGAAATTATCTAAAACGCAATTAGAGGAAGAAATAATGAAAATTTGCAAAAGCGAATACGTTAAAATGGATGAAGTAGCAATTATACTTGGTAAGTCGGTCGATTATTTGAAAAACAAGATTTTTCCAAAAATGATAAAAGACGGAAAATTAGAAAAGCGCTTTCCATTTACCCACAATCACCCTGAACAAGGGTACAAAACAGCGGAGGAGTATGCAAAAAATATATAAACGCCTCGGTGATTACATTCAGCTTGTGAGAGGCAGAAACAGTGAACTGAATGACATACCATTAATGGGCTTGAGCATTCAGAAAAAGTTCATTCCTTCGATTGCCAATACAATTGGAACGGATATGTCAACATACAGAATAATTGAGAATAATCAATTCGCTTACGGCCCCGTAACCTCGAGAAATGGTGATAAAATTACAATAGCTCATTTTACTGAGCATGAAAAAGGATTGATTTCTCAGGCTTATATTCCTTTTGAAGTAAAAGACAAAAACGAACTTGACCCTGAATATTTAATGATGTGGTTTAGGAGACCAGAATTTGACCGTTATGCACGCTTCAAAAGCCAAGGAAGCGCAAGAGAAATCTTTGATTGGGAAGAAATGTGCAATGTTACTCTTCCAGTTCCATCCATCGAAAAACAACGAGAAATCGTAAAAGAATACAACGTTATCCAAAACCGCATCCAACTCAACCAAACACTCATTCAAAAACTCGAAGAAAGCGCACAGGCGATTTATAGGGAGTGGTTTGTAGAGGGAATTGATGTGGAGAATTTGCCTGAGGGTTGGAGGATTGAGAAACTTAAAACACTTTGTGAAAAAATCGGGAGTGGTTCAACACCAACTGGAGGAAAAGAAAGTTATTTCACTACTGGTATTTCATTGATACGAAGCACGAATGTGTTTGACTATAATTTTTCATTTGAAGATTTAGCTTTTATAAGTGATGAACAAGCCGATAAGTTGAAAAATGTTGAAGTCAAAGAAAATGACATTCTTTTCAATATAACTGGTGTTTCAGTTGCAAGATGTTGTATGGTGCCTAAAAACATATTGCCAGCGAGGGTTAATCAACACGTAATGATTATAAGACCTGAATCTAATTTGAATATTTCATATTACCTCTTATCGAACCTATGCTCAACAGATAGTAAAAATGCTTTATTAGGAATAAGTCAATCAGGTTCAACCAGAGAAGCAATTACAAAATCTGAAATTGAAGAATTCGAAATCATAGTACCAGATGATTTAACACTCAAAAAGTTTGAAAACGAAATGAGTAAAATATTTTCTCATAAGGATTTGAAATCATTTGAAAACCAAAAGCTAACGGAAATGAAAGAGTTGTTGCTTTCGAGGTTGGCAACAGTAGAATAATGGTTAATGATGATGAATAAATACAATCCCAATATCCACCACCGCAGGTCTATCCGTCTGAAAGGATACGATTATTCGCAGGCAGGATTATATTTTATTACCATTTGTTGTCAGGATAGGATTTGCCGTTTTGGTCATGTGGTTAATGGGGAAATGATATTGAATGATGCGGGCAATATGGTTGAAAATAAATGGTTGAAATTGCCCGAACGATTTAAAAATATCCAATTACACGAATATGTGGTGATGCCCAACCATTTCCACGCCATATTGGAAATCGTAGGGGCGACCCTTGTGGTCGCCCAAAATGATGGCAACGCCACAAATGATGATGATTTGCAAAAAGGGCAACCACAAGGGATTGCCCCTACGGTCGCCCAAAATGATGGCAACGCCCAAAATGATGGCAACGCCACAAATGATGATGATTTGCAAAAAGGGCAACCACAAGGGATTGCCCCTACGGTCGCCCAAAATAATGGCAACGCCCAAAATGATGACAACGCCCAAAATGATGGCAACGCCCAAAATGATGATGATACCCAAAAAAATAAAACCGTTGGCGATATGGTTGGGGCGTTTCAATCCATTGTTACGGTGGAATATATCCGTGGGGTTAAAACATTGGGTTGGACACCGTTCAACGGTAAATTATGGCAACGCAACTATTATGAACACATCATACGCAACGAAAAATCCTATGAAACCATATCAAATTATATACTAAACAATCCTGCAAAATGGGCAGAAGATAAATTTTATACAACATGAAATTCACTGAAGAAAAATTAGAAAAAGCGTTTACCGAGTTGTTAGGGCAAGAAGGATTTCCCCATTATTTAGGCATTACAATTGTGCGAAAGCCAGACGAAGTATTAAAAAGAATGAAATCAGAATGAACAGCGAAATACTTATATACCAAAACCCAGACGGTAACATTAAAATAGATGTGCGTTTAGAGGATGAAACCGTTTGGCTTACACAAGAACAAATGGCAACGCTTTTTGGCAAAGGCAGAAGCACAGTAGCAGAACATATTGCCAACGTGTTTGAAGAAGGCGAATTGGAGCAAATTCGAACTTGTCGGAAATTCCGACAGGTTCGAATGGAAGGAAATCGTGAAGTCGAAAGAGAGATTGACCACTACAATCTGGATGTTATCATTTCCGTAGGCTACCGGGTAAAATCCACCCAAGGCACACAGTTTCGCATCTGGGCTACTCAACGGCTTAAAGAATACATTATCAAAGGTTTTGCCCTGAATGACGACCGTTTTAAGAGTGGCACATCGATGAACTATTTCAACGAATTGCAAGAACGCATTCGGGAAATACGACTATCGGAGCGCTTCTTTTATCAAAAAATCAAAGACATCTACACTACTAGCATAGATTATGACCCTAAAGATGAGAAAACAATTGAGTTTTTCAAAGTGGTCCAAAACAAGCTATTGTGGGCCATCAGCGAGCAAACAGCAGCAGAGTTGGTGTATCGCAGAGTGGATGCTGCTTTACCTTTATTGGGTATGCAATCTTATGATAAGAAAAATTCGATTTCCATCAAAAAATCTGACGTAAGCATAGCCAAAAACTACCTGAATGAAGACGAAATAAAGTTGCTTGGCTTATTGGTGGAGCAATATTTAGCATTTGCCGAAACAATGGCACAGCAACGCACACCCATGTATATGAAAGACTGGATAGAACGTTTGGATACTATTTTGCAATTAAACGGAAGAGAATTGCTGACACACGCAGGAAAAATAAGCCACGAAAAAGCACTTCAAAAATCAGAAGCAGAATTTGAAAAATACAAAATTGCCCAAAAAGCTATTGAGAAAGAACTAAGTTTAAAAGAGATAGAGGAAGACATCAAAAAGTTGAAGAAGCCAAAGAGATGAAATTCACCGAAGAAAAATTAGAAAAAGCGTTTACCGAGTTGTTGGGGCAAGAAGGATTTCCCCATTATTTAGGCATTACGATAAGTCGAAAGCCCGAAGACGTATTGATAGAAGAAGATTTGCAAAACTTTCTGTTAGCTCAATACGCGGGGCAAGGCATTACCGTAAACGAAATTAAATCTATCATTCTTCAACTCAAATCACTTTCATATTCTGACCTTTACGAGAGCAACAAAACATTTTTAAAAATGCTTTCAGACGGTTTCATCCTTAAACGTGAAGACCGCAACCAAAAAGACATTTACATTCAGTTAATTGATTATTCAGGTCTTAACAACCATAGAATACCAACTAAAGATGAAGTTTTGACCATTGTTGCAGAGCCTGGTATTAAATACGGCAAAGACAACAACATTTACAAGTTTGTCAACCAATTGGAAATTATTGGTTCAGAAAAACGCATACCGGACGGCATCGTGTATATCAACGGTTTGCCATTGGTGGTGTTTGAATTCAAATCTGCCATTCGTGAAGAAGCGACTATTTATGATGCTTACAAGCAGTTAACTGTTCGCTATCGCAGAGACATTCCTGAACTTTTCAAATACAATGCTTTTTGTGTCATCAGTGATGGAGTAAACAACAAAGCAGGTTCATTCTTTGCTCCGTATGAGTTTTTCTATGCCTGGAGACGTGTTGCTGGACTTGCCAAGGAGGTTGACGGTATAGATTCAATGTTCACACTGATTCAGGGAATGTTTCACAAAAACCGTTTGCGTGACATCATTCGCAACTTCATTTACATACCTGACAGCTCAAAGAAAAACGAGAAAATTGTTTGTCGCTATCCGCAATACTATGCTGCACGAACATTGTATGACAATATCAAGAAAGCCCAAAAACCCGAAGGAAACGGAAAAGGCGGAACTTATTTTGGTGCCACAGGTTGCGGAAAGAGTTTCACCATGCTTTACCTCACTCGTTTGTTGATGAAAAGCGAATATTTTGAAAGTCCAACCATTGTTTTAATTACGGATAGAACAGATTTAGACGACCAACTTTCAGGACAATTTACAAACGCCAAAAACTTTATTGGCGATAGCACTATTGTAAGTGTGGAAAGTCGGGCACATTTGAGAGAATTGGTGCAAGGAAGACAAAGCGGCGGTGTATTTTTAACCACCATACACAAATTTACAGAAGACACCCAATTACTTACAGAACGGTCAAACGTAATTTGTATTTCAGATGAAGCCCACAGAAGTCAAACCAACCTAGACCAAAAAGTAAAAGTCACCGAAAAAGGCGTTACCAAAACCTATGGTTTCGCCAAATATCTTCACGATTCATTGCCCAATGCCACATTTGTAGGTTTCACAGGAACGCCAATAGATGCAACGCTTGATGTGTTTGGAAAAGTGGTGGATGCCTACACAATGACGGAATCAGTGAAAGATGAAATCACCGTAAGAATTGTTTATGAAGGCAGAGCTGCCAAAGTGGCGTTAAAAAACAGTGAGTTAGAAAAAATTGAAAAATACTACGAAGAAGCAGCCGCATTAGGTGCTAATGACTATCAAATAGACAAAAGCAAGTTAGAAACGGCTAATATGTACACCATTTTGGGCGACCCAGACCGTTTACGTGCTGTGGCAGAAGATTTTATAAACCATTACGAAAATAGAATTTCAGAGGGTGCAACCGTAAAAGGAAAAGCAATGTTTGTGTGCAGCACTCGTGAAATTGCGTATGAGTTGTATAAAAACATTTTGGAATTAAGACCTGAATGGAACGAAATACGAGCAGCCGAAGAAGGTGCAATCCTTACAGAAAAAGACAAACGAGAGCTAAAACCCATAGAACGAATCAAACTCATTGCCACGAGAGATCAAGACGACCCGAAAGAAATGTATGATTTGTTGGGCACGAAAGAACAACGCAAAGAATTGGACAGACAATTCAAAAATGAAAAATCAAACTTCAAAATTGCTATTGTAGTTGATATGTGGCTGACAGGTTTTGATGTGCCTTTCTTGGACAGCATTTACATTGACAAACCAATACAACGACACAATTTAATTCAGACCATTTCAAGAGTAAACCGAAAGTTTGAAGGAAAAAACAAAGGTTTGGTAGTGGATTACATTGGCATCAAAAACCAAATGAATTTGGCCTTGAAGCAATACAGCGAAGGCGACAAAGACAATTTTGAAGACATTGCAGAATCCATCATAATTGTAAGAAATCATTTAGACCTATTGGCTAAACTGTTCCACACTTTTGACAGTTCAAAGTATTTCAAAGGCACAACCATTCAGCAATTAAATACCTTGAATTTGGCTGCGGAGTATGTGCAGCAAACCAAAGAATTGGAAACCCGATTTATGGGCTTGGTGAAGCGACTAAAAGCGGCTTATGATATATGTGCAGGGAGTGAAAAACTAACCCAATCCGATAGAGATTACACACATTTCTATTTGGCTATTCGTTCCATTATTTTTAAACTAACCAAAGGAAATGCACCCGACACAGCACAAATGAACGCCAAAGTTCGTGAAATGATAAAAGAGGCCTTACAAAGCGACGGTGTAGAGGAAATCTTTAAACTCGGTGATGAAGCAAAAACCGAACAAGACATTTTTGACGAAGACTATTTAGCCAAAATTGATAAAATCAAATTACCTAACACAAAAATCAAATTACTACAACAGTTATTGGCAAGAGTAATTGGAGAAATCAAAAAGGTAAACAAAGTAAAAGGAATTGATTTTTCAAAAAAGATGCAAGCATTGGTTGAACGATACAACCAACGTGATGAAAACGATATTCTACGAAGTGAGGTATATGAAGAAATGGCAAACGCCTTAACAGAGTTGATTTGGGAAGCCCATAAAGAATTTAAAGCGGGAGATGAATTAGGAATAAATTTCGAAGAAAAAGCCTTCTATGACATTCTAAATGAGCTTTGCATCAAATACGACTTCAAATATCCAGACGACAAAATGATTGAATTGGCAAAAGCCGTGAAAGACCTTGTTGACGGTCAAGCCAAATTCCCTGATTGGAACAAACGCGACGACATCAAATCAGCGCTTAAAGTTGGTTTAATTCTGCTACTAGACGAATACGGTTATCCACCAGTCGAGAGAGACGAAGTATATGTTGAGATATTTGAACAAGCAGAAAACTTTAAGAAAAATCAGAACTAATGAACCCAAGCAGCAGTCATATTCAGTTCAAAATCTTAGCAAGCCCAAGCTTATCAAAGAGTGTGTCTTTCCTCACGCCGACAAAACCGACAATGCGAATGAAAGGACAAAACAAAGCACGATGCCCTAACATTTAGCCAATTAGTCGAAAAAGACACAAAAAGAAAACGCCTATTGAGTTCTGTTCATGAGGAGTTTAAGATGCTCTTGGACATTTGGAGAAAATAATCTCAAAATATCAGTAACAACATCAACGAAGGTTTCAAAAGATACTTGAAAATTTCAATTAAATCCTTTTCCGTGTTTTTTGCACTTTACATCTGTTGTAACAGACAGAATTTTTCAGGTAGCAAATTAAAATTTTCACTTGTACAACTCATGTCAAAGTTTGAAATTTTTCCCTAATTGTTTGAACAAAAAAATGGTCGAGTATAAACCCGACCATTTTTCAAATATTTCATTAAACCATTTATTCTTCGGTAAGACTTTCAAAAGCCTCTTGAGAACCAACTATCATTTTTTGGAAAGCTCTAACACCTGTTCCAGCAGGAATTAGGTGACCTACGATTACGTTTTCTTTCAAACCTAATAAGTGATCTTCTGTACCACAAATTGCCGCTTCGTTCAAAACGTTAGTTGTTTCCTGGAAGGATGCAGCAGGAATAAACGATTGCGTTTGAAGTGATGCTCTTGTAATACCTTGAAGAAGTGGAGTTGATGTTGCTGGAATAGCCTCACGAGCCTCAACCAATTGCTTATCTTCTCTTTTCAACTTGGAATTCTCATCTCTCAAGCGACGCACACTTACCAACTGACCTTTTTTCAATTCTGTAGAATCACCCGCGTCTTTTACGAACATCATTCCGTATAGGGCATCATTAGCCTCCATAATATCCGCTTTGTGAACAGATTGTCCTTCAAGGAAACGAGTATCACCAGATTCAATTATTTCTGCCTTCAACATCATTTGACGTACGATTACTTCAAAATGCTTATCGTTGATTTTTACCCCTTGTAAACGGTAAACCTCTTGGATTTCATTTACAATGTATTCTTGTACTTTAGTAGGACCTTCGATGTTCAAAATATCATTCGGCGTAATTGCTCCATCCGACATTGGCTGACCAGCACGAACGAAGTCATTTTGCTGAACGAGAATGTGTTTCGAAAGAGGAACAAGATACTTTCTTACCTCACCTAATTTAGAGGTGATGATAATTTCACGGTTACCACGTTTAATAGCGCCAAAAGTTGCAGTTCCGTCTATTTCGGAAACTACGGCAGGATTAGATGGATTACGCGCTTCGAATAATTCCGTTACACGTGGAAGACCACCCGTAATATCCCCTGTTTTACCTGCCATTCTCGGAATTTTCACAAGAATAACACCGGCTTCAATTGTGTCTCCTTCGTTCACTGAAATGTGTGAATTCACAGGAATTGAATACTCACGTAAACGCTCTTTGGAAACTGGATCGTAAATATGAATTGCAGGGCTTTTCTTTTTGTCTCGTGTTTCGATAATTACCTTTTCTGTAAATCCAGTTTGCTCATCGACTTCTTCACGGTAAGTTACATTTTCAATAATGTTGTCAAAACGAACCTTACCTGAAACTTCAGAAATAATTAAAGCATTGTATGGATCCCACTTACAGATTACGTCACCTTTCTTGATGCTTGCACCATTTTCTATAACTAATTCAGCACCGTAAGGGATGTTTGCCGTCATGACAACAATACCTGTTTTTTCATCTGAAATTTTCAATTCAGCTGAACGACCTACTACAATAACCTTGTTTGAACCGTCCGCATTTTTGAAATCAATTGTTCTTAATTCATCAATTTCAACAACACCATTCGCCTTAGCTTTCAAATCAGATATATCCGCAATATTCGATGCAGTACCACCCACGTGGAATGTACGAAGTGTCAACTGTGTACCTGGCTCACCGATAGACTGTGCCGCAATTACACCAACAGAATCACCAATTTGTGCAAGTCGGTGATTGGAAAGGTTACGTCCGTAACATTTAGCACAAACCCCTTTTCTCATTTCACAGGTCAATACCGAACGAATCTCTACTTCGTCAATACCCGCAGCTTCAATTGCTTTGGCTACGTCTTCAATAATCAATTCACCAGCTGAAACAATTAACGCTTCAGTTTCAGGATGATAAACATCATGTACAGATGTTCTTCCTAAAATTCTATCGTAAAGTGGTTCAACAACCTCGTCATTTTTCTTCAACGCCGTAGCAACAATTCCTCGAAGTGTTCCACAATCTTGTGAGTTGATAACAACATCTTGTGCTACGTCAACCAAACGACGAGTCAAATATCCCGCATCCGCAGTTTTCAAAGCCGTATCCGCCAAACCTTTACGAGCACCGTGTGTAGAAATGAAGTACTCTAAAATCGAAAGACCTTCTTTAAAGTTGGACAAAATCGGATTCTCGATAATTTCTTGAACACTTGCCCCAGATTTTTGTGGTTTCGCCATCAATCCCCTCATTCCTGACAACTGACGAATCTGCTCTTTTGAACCACGCGCACCAGAGTCAAACATCATATAGATAGAGTTGAACCCTTGACGGTCAGTTTTTAATTGATCCATCAACGTTGCAGTCAATCTTGAGTTAGTATGTGTCCAAATATCAATAATTTGGTTGTAACGCTCGTTATTCGTAATGAGTCCCATGTTATAGTTCATCATTACTTCTTTCACCTCGTTCTCAGCCTTAAGAACCAATTGCTCCTTCTCCTTTGGAATAATAATATCGTCAAGATTGAATGAAAGACCGCCTTTGAATGCCATCTCGTAACCCAAACCTTTGATATCATCCAAGAATTTTGCTGTTTTGGAAGTTCCACAAACTTTTAATACCTCACCAATGATGTCTCTCAAAGCCTTTTTAGTTAATACATCATTGATATATCCAACTTCTCTAGGAACTTTTTCATTAAACATTACACGACCACAAGTGGTTTCTAGCAATGTTTTAACGATTTCACCATTGACTTTATCGTAAGTTTTAACTTTAATATGTGCGTGTAAATCTAATTTTCCTTCATTGTAAGCGATAATCACTTCTTCTGGAGAATAGAAAATACTTCCCTCACCTTTCACTACTTCAGTTTCAGTAGTTCGTTTACCCTTAGTAATGTAATACAAACCAAGAACCATGTCCTGAGAAGGTACAGCAATTGGTGCACCGTTAGCAGGGTTCAAAATGTTGTGGGAAGCAAGCATTAACATCTGAGCTTCCAGAATTGCCGCATTACCTAATGGCAAATGCACCGCCATTTGGTCACCGTCGAAATCGGCGTTGAATGCCGTTGTTACGAGTGGATGAAGACGGATTGCTTTTCCTTCAATCAATTTAGGTTGGAATGCTTGAATACCTAAACGGTGAAGTGTAGGAGCACGGTTGAGTAGAACTGGATGTCCTTTCAATACGTTTTCCAAAATATCCCAAACAACTGGCTCTTTACGGTCAACTATCTTCTTCGCAGACTTAACAGTTTTCACGATACCACGCTCAATCATCTTGCGAATAATGAACGGTTTGTAAAGTTCCGCTGCCATGTCTTTTGGTAAACCACATTCATGCAATTTTAAATCTGGACCAACCACAATTACCGAACGTGCAGAATAGTCAACAC
Source organism: uncultured Lishizhenia sp. (assembly GCA_964636775.1). Classification (GTDB taxonomy): domain Bacteria; phylum Bacteroidota; class Bacteroidia; order Flavobacteriales_D; family Crocinitomicaceae; genus UBA952. Next base: position 1,349 of record CAZWSY010000016.1, on the reverse strand, counting down.
GTTTACCAAGAAGGTTTTGACGGAAACGTCCTTGTTTACCTTTTAATGAATCAGATAATGACTTCAAAGCTCTATTTGATTCTGTTTTAACAGCTGAGGATTTTCTCGAGTTGTCAAATAAGGAATCAACAGATTCTTGAAGCATCCTTTTCTCATTACGTAAGATAACCTCAGGAGCTTTAATCTCTATTAATCTTTTCAAACGGTTGTTACGAATAATAACACGTCTGTACAAATCATTCAAGTCTGATGTTGCAAAACGACCGCCATCAAGTGGAACCAACGGACGCAATTCAGGTGGTATTACAGGAACAACGCGTACAATCATCCATTCAGGACGGTTGTCAATTCTCGTTTGAGAATCTTTCATCGCCTCAACAACTTGTAATCTCTTTAAAGCCTCATTTTTACGTTGAACAGAGGTTTCATTTTCTGCTTGGTCACGTAATTCATAAGATAATTCCTCCAAATTCAATCCACGCAACAAGTCGTAAAGTGCCTCAGCACCCATTTTGGCAACAAACTTATTCGGGTCAGTATCTTCTAAGTAAGAATTGTCTTTAAGTGCAGGATTATCTATAATGTCAAGGTATTCCTCTTCAGAAAGGAAGTCCATTTTCTTTAGACTAACCCCATCCAAAGTATTCGCCATACCCGGTTGAATTACCACATAACGTTCGTAATAAATGATTTGATCCAACTTTTTGGTTGGTAAACCAAGCATATAACCGATTTTATTCGGAAGCGAACGGAAGTACCAAATATGAGCAACAGGAACTACTAAAGAAATATGCCCCATTCTTTCTCGGCGTACTTTCTTTTCAGTAACTTCTACACCACATCGGTCACAAACAATTCCTTTGTATCGGATACGTTTGTATTTACCACAATGACACTCATAATCTTTAACTGGTCCAAAAATTCGCTCGCAAAACAAACCATCTCTTTCAGGTTTGTACGTACGGTAATTAATGGTTTCTGGCTTCAATACCTCACCACTTGAATTCTCAAGAATTACTTCAGGAGATGCAAGTGAAATGGTAATTTTGTTGAAGCTACTTTGCTTTTTTGGTGTTTCTTTTTTGAAAGCCATTTTTATAGAAACTATTCGTTAGTTAATTCAATTAGTCCATTGATACATTCAAGCACAATCCACGAAGTTCGTGCAACAATACATTGAATGATTCAGGAATTCCTGGTTCTGGAATGTTATCACCTTTCACAATTGCCTCGTAAGCTTTTGCTCTACCCATAACATCATCAGATTTCACAGTCAAGATTTCTTGAAGGATATTCGATGCACCGAACGCCTCCAATGCCCATACCTCCATCTCACCAAAACGCTGACC